>JAHHQN010000031.1 GCA_020026375.1 Alistipes sp.
CCCAAAAGGGTGGTGGGGGCCATCTGACCTCCGGTCATACCGTAGATGGCGTTGTTGATGTAGATGGCAACGACATTCTCGCCACGTGCTGCGGCGTGAATCGACTCTGCCGTACCGATGGCCGACAAGTCGCCGTCGCCCTGATAGGTGAACACCAGTCGGTCGGGATTCAGACGCTTGGCTGCTGTGGCACACGCCAAGGCGCGACCGTGAGCGGCCTCAATCCAGTCGATGTCGATATAGTTGTAGGCGAATACCGAGCAGCCGACCGGTGAAATGCCAATGGTCTTGTCGGCCAGTCCCAGCTCCTCGATTACCTCGGCTACCAATTTGTGTACCGTACCATGACTACAACCGGGGCAGTAGTGCATGATGTTATCCATGATGAGTTTCGGTTTTTCGTAAACCAGATTCTCCTTTTTGATTTCAACCTCAGCCATCGCTTTACTTGTTAATCAGTTTTTCCTTGAGGGCTGTGAGTACCTCTTCGGGATTGAAAATCATACCGCCCTGACGGCCGTAATGCTCCACGGGAGCTTTGCCGTTCACAGCAAGACGGACATCCTCTACCATCTGACCGGCATTCAACTCGGCCGAGAGGAAACCCTTGACACCGCGAGCCGCCAGTTCGGCGATGGGCTTTGTGGGGAAGGGATAGAGGGTGATGGGACGCAGAAGACCTACCTTGAGACCTTCGGCGCGGGCCATTTCAACGGTTGCCGAGCAGATACGTGCCGACGATCCGAAGGCTACGATGACATAGTCGGCATCGTAGCATTCGATGGCCTCATAGCGCACTTCGTTCTCCTCCATGGTACGATATTTCTCCTGCATGCGCTTGTTGATGATTTCCATCTTCTCCGACTGCAACTCGAGTGAAGTGGCTACATTGCGCGCTCTGTCGGCCGGTTTGCCCATGGCAGCCCACGAACCGCATTCTGCCACGATTTCCTCGTGGGTCTTGCGCGGACGCTGGGGGGCAAGCACCACCTTCTCCATCATCTGACCGATGGCACCGTCGGCCAAAATCATGGCCGGATTGCGGTACTTGAAGGCCAGGTCGAAGCCCAGAGCCACATGGTCGTGCATCTCCTGCACGGAGTTGGGGGCCAGTACAATCAGGTGGAAGTCACCGTGACCGCTGCCCTTGCAGGCCTGGAAATAGTCACCCTGCGAAGGTTGGATCGTACCCAGACCCGGACCGCCACGCTGGCAGTTGATGACCAGACACGGCAACTCGGCACCGGCCAGGTAGCTCAGTCCTTCAGCCATGAGACTGATACCGGGGCTCGATGACGATGTCATGACACGTTTGCCTGTCGATGCACCTCCATAGACCATATTGATTGACGAGACTTCCGACTCGGCCTGAAGGACGACCATACCGGTGGTCTCCCAGGGTTTGAGTTCCATCAAAGTCTCCATCACCTCCGACTGCGGAGTGATAGGATATCCGAAATATCCGTCGCAACCGTAGCGAATCGCCGCGTGGGCTATCACCTCGTTGCCTTTCATTAATTTCACCTCTTTCTCTGCCATAGCTTACTCAAATTTTTGACGATAAACCGTGATGACACTGTCGGGGCATATCTCTGCACACGAAGCGCAACCCGTACATGAATCGGGATTAGCCATGTAAGCAACGGGGTAGCCCTTGCTGTTTACTTCTGCCGAGAGCGCCAATACTTCAAGCGGACACGAAGCCACACACACTCCGCAACCCTTGCATCGCTCCTTGTCGACGACGATTGTTCCTTTTATTTTAGCCATAACTGTATTGTTAAGTTCAAACAAAGGTAAGAAAAAATTTTCGGAACTACCACGGTTTGAAATGCAAAATATCGGCAAAAAAGTGAATAATCAGATAAAAAATTATCTTAAAAACGACCTCCATTTGCCTCTGTTTTCGGTGCTGCGGATTTGATTTTCAGAGATTTTGGCAGGGCGTAGCCTCCATCGCGGAGCGTCAAGTCTTCAGATAAAAAAAACAAGCAGGACGCTACAAAAGCGTCCTGCCTGTGATGATGTCCGATACTTATATATTATCTGACTCTGAGTCTGCGACCTAGACGGAGTACCGTGGTCGAACGTATGCCGTTCAGACGGCAGATGTTGCTGACCGAAGTGTGGTACTTGCGTGCCAATGCACCGAGGGTGTCACCCGAACGTATGGTGTGGTAACGCAGGGCGGCCTTTTCGGCTGCCTCCTTCTTGTCCTGCTCCTCGTTGGCAATTTCGTCCTCGAAATCCTGTCCGGCCTTCGAGTAGATGCTGAAGAACGATTTTTTCAGCAGGAACGACTCGCGACAGAGAATACCCGTCTTGAAGTCGATAAGTCGCTCGGGGTCGAAGGACTGGCCGTAGTAACGGGTCTCGAAGTGGAGGTGGGGACCTGTCGAGCGACCTGTCGAACCGCCCAGACCGATTACCTGTCCGGCTTCCACCCAGGCATTGGGCGCGACGAGTATCTCCGACAAGTGGCCGTAGTAGGTCTCCAGACCGTTGTCGTGGCGGATGATGACCAGATTACCGTAGCTGTTGCGGCCGGTGAACTTGGCCACACGCACCTTGCCGCTGAAAGTGGCATAAATAGGTGTGCCGGTTTTCAACGGCAGGTCGATACCCTGATGACGGCGGCCGCGGCGCGGACCGAACTTGCCTCTGGGGTGGGGAGTACCCTGATAGGGGCAGTGATAGCCGGTGATGGAGTCAATCAGTTCGATGACAATGGCCTTGGGCATGGCCTTCGACATGTCGACGTCCTTGTAGGGCAACAACACGTCATTACTCCAGTATTTCTTGAATATCAGGCTGTCGCGCTGAAACTCGCGGTTACGGATATATCGCCATGTGCTGTTGCTGTAAAGCACCACCTTCACTGCGTCATCGCCCGAATCGAGGGTGTCGATGACCGTCAGGTCCTGGATTTCGGGTACCGACTTGATTTGGCAACGGCGCAACTTGTATTTGAGTGCGGCCAGTGAGTCGGCTTCACGCTGTCGGGTGGAGAGCGAGTCGGCCACCGCCGTAGGAATGGTGTTTTCGGGTGTGGCCACGACCAGCGAATCGTTCTGCTGCGCATACGCCGTGGTCGTGAAGAGCGCGCAGGCAGCCATGAGAGCTAAGATGTTTCTTTCCATGCTTGATTACTGTTCTTTGATGTACTGCTCCGCAGCTTCGAGCGCGTGATAGAAATCTTCGCCGAAACGTCGGATAATGGGTTCTTTGAGTGCCTTGTAGACGGGGAGTCCCAACTTCTTGCCGCATTCGCGCGCCGAGGAACATACCGACCATCGGTGATAGTTCAGGCCTACGGTGCCGTTCGAGAAGTTTATCAGACGAATGGGGTAGAGATGGCACGAAATGGGCTTGCGAAACGGGGTCTTGCCCTCGGCCCATGCCTTCTCGATGGCACACAGCGTGACACCGTTCTCCACATAGGCGTAGGCGCATTCGGCATCATTGACCAGCGGAGTGGTCAAATCCCCCTCCTCGTCAAGAACCATGAACCCCTGCTCCTCCACGGCCTGTATTCCCAGACCGGTCATATAGGGCTTGTAATTGGGGTATTCCTTCTCCAGAATCGCCACTTCCTCCTCTTCGAGCGGTGCTCCGGCGTTGCCTTCCACACAGCAAATACCCTTACATTTCGAGATGTCGCAGGCGAAACACTCCTTCAGCAGATCTGTGCTGACAATCTTGTTATCTATATCTATCATTTGCGGCAGGTGTCGGCTATAACTATGTCATACAATTCTCCCAACGTCATGCCCATGGTGCGCACCTGTTTGGGAACGATGCTGCCTCCGCTCATTCCGGGAATGGAGTTCAGCTCGATGAAGTAGGGTTTACCCTCGGGAGTGACAATGAAGTCACAACGTACCACTCCCGAGCAGCGGCAACGTTTGTAGGCTTCGAGTGTCATGCGGTTGAGCGTGGCCTTCACCTCGTCGGAGATGGGGGCGGGGGTAATCTCGTCGGAGAAGCCGGCCGTATATTTGGCCTCGTAGTCGAAGAATGAGTTTTTTGACACGATTTCGGTGATGGGGAAGAGGTACTCCCTGCCACCGGCAATCATCACGCCGCAACCCATCTCGCGCCCCGATATGCACTCTTCGATCAGAATCTCGTCGCCCTCGTCAAATGCTGCCTTGATGGCTGCAGGCAGCTCTTCGGGGGTGTTGACCTTGCTCACACCGAACGACGAACCGTTGGCATTGGGCTTGACGAACATCGGCAGTCCCAGCTCGGCGATGATGGCCTGATAGTCGCACTCCTCGCCCTTGCGCAGGAACTTCTCCCTGGCCAGATTGATTTCACCGCCGGCCAGCGTGCGTTTGGTGGTAATCTTGTCGAAGGTAATCAGCGACGAGGTCATCGAGCACGACGAGTAGGGGATACCCATCATGTCGAGGTAGCCTTGCAGACGGCCGTCCTCGCCGGGGGTGCCGTGAATGATAATCAGTGCGTAGTCGAACTCCGTGCGGTGTCCGTCAACGATGAGCGAAAAGTCGTTCTTGTCCACCTGCCACTGACGGCCGTCGGGGGCGGTGTAATGCCAGTCACGATGATGCAGGTCGATGACCGTGATATCGTATTTCGTGTGGTCGAGGGCCGCCTCAATCTGTGCGGCACTCTGGAGGGCGATTTCTCTTTCGGGCGAGTCGCCTCCTGCCAAAAGGGCTATTTTAAGTTTCTCCATCATGGATTGTATAAATCTGTATATCTGAATGCAAGTATGTCTTGAACCATGTCGATGAGCTGTCGGGCCTCGGCATGTTGGGGCTCGATGCGCAGTATGGCGTTGAAGTCATTGAGTGCAGCACCCCATTCGTTCATGCGGTAGTGGAGTTGTCCGCGCTCCAACAGCAGTGCGATGTTCTCCTTGTCGTCGTCGAGCAGAGCGTTGAGTGTGGCCATGCGTTGTGCCGGTGACCAAAGTCCCTTCTCGCGGATATATTTCGCCACATCGGGATGCAGCATTCGTGCGGTGTCGTCACCGCGCTCGATGGTGGCGCGCACCTCCGTCGACGAGAAGTCCAGCAGGGGAGCATCCTCCAACAGGCGGATACGGTCGGCGAACTTGTCGACCTTTTCTCCGCGTCGCGGATAGACATAGAGCGGATATTCGAGAATCCGTTCATACTCCTTCCAACCGTCGAGCCGCTCTATCTGGTCGCCGCCCATGAGTATGGAGAATTGCATCTGGCTGCCGAAGTTGCTCTCCAGATAGCGCAGTGTGTCTATCGTGTAGGAGGGTTTGGGCAGGAGAAACTCCACCACCGAGGGGACAATCCGTTCGGGATACTTCGAACCCTTGCAGGCCATTTCCGCCATCTCGTAGCGCGACACTTCGGGTGCCAGCTGCTGATGGGTCTTGTAGGGACTCTGCGGCGAAATCATCAGTATCACCTGGTCGGCAAGGTCGCGTTCCACGACATATTCGGCCAACGAGATGTGCCCTTTGTGTATCGGGTTGAACGACCCGAAGTAGAGCATTACACGTTTCATGGGCTATCGGGCTATGAAGTTGTCGAGCAGGCCGCAGGTCTTCTCCACCGCCTCCTCAAGGTTGTCGTTGATGACGATATGGTCGAATTCGGGAGATTTGGTAATCTCGAATTCGGCCTTGGCCACACGCTTTTCGATGACTTCGGCGGAGTCGGTGCCGCGATTGACAAGACGGTGGCGCAGTTCCTCTACCGAGGGGGGCATGATGAATATCGAGCAGGCCTCCTGACCGAAGATACGCTTGAGGTTGATGCCGCCCAGCACATCGACATCGAATACGATGACATGTCCCTTGTCCCAGATGCGTTCCACCTCGCTGCGCAGTGTGCCGTAGCAGGTGCCTTTGTAGACCTCTTCCCATTCGACAAAACGGTCTTCGGAAACCGCCTTCTCAAACTCCTCCTGCGAGAGGAAGTAATACTCCTTGCCGTGCTGTTCCGTACCACGGGGTGCGCGGCTGGTTGCCGAAATGGAAAATTCCAGTTCGGGGTAGCGGGTCAACAGGCGATTGACGATGGTGGTCTTGCCCGAACCGCTGGGGGCCGAAAAAATTAAAACTTTTCCCATTACAAAATATTAAGTACCTGCTCCTTGATTTTCTCCAGTTCGTCCTTCATCTTGACCACGAGAATCTGAATGTTGGTCTCGTTGGCCTTCGAGCCTGTGGTATTGATTTCACGACCCATCTCCTGAGCGATGAATCCCAGCTTGCGACCGGCGGCGTCCTCATTGGCGGCCACTTCGCGGAAATACTTGCAGTGGTTGGTCAGGCGCACCTTCTCCTCGGTGATGTCGAGCTTCTCGAGATAGAAAATCATCTCCTGCTCCAGACGGTTGTGGTCGACCTCTACCTGCAACTTCGAGAGGTTGTCGAGAATACGGGCCTTGATGGTCTCGGTGCGCGCCTTCTCGAAAGGTATGATCTCCTCCTTGTAGCTCTCGATAAGGTCGACACGGCGCAGCAGGTCGGCGATGAGAATGGCACCCTCCTGTTCACGGAAGGCGTTGAGATGGCGGGCTGCCTGGCGTGTTGCCTCCAGTAGGGCGTTCTGCTCGTCCTCCGACACGGTCTCCGCCTCGGCCGACACCACATTGGGCATACGCATTATAATAGGTAACAATACCTCCATCTCCACCTCCTTGCCCGAGGTCTCCATCGTGGTCTGTCGCAGCTGCGAAAGGTACTCCGCGAAGAGTGCACTGTTGATTTTGGCCGAGGTCTCGACAGCCTGTGTTTCGACACTCACCGTCACATCGACCTTGCCGCGCTGGAGCTCCTTGCCCACAATCGAACGGATTTCGTATTCAGCCTGGCGATATATGGCAGGAACCCGCAAATTGAGGTCGAGCTGTTTGGAGTTCAACGAGCGGATTTCCACCGTAATTTTCTTATTTCCCAAAGCGACTTCGCCTTTGCCGAAGCCGGTCATAGACTTTATCATGACAATGTCTTTTTTAAATTTCGACAAAAATACAAAAAACAATTCAAATATGAAGATACTTTGGGATTATGATTGAAAATTCCTCTCCAATTTGTTGCAACAATGATAATTTTTAGTATATTTGTGTTAGTTAAATAACAATTAGAAACTGTATCACCAAAATCTAATACTAATCATTATGAAAAAGCACAATTTTAATGCGGGACCATCAATCCTGGCCGATGAAGTCATCGACAATGCAGTGAAGGCTATCTTGGATTTTAACGGTTCGGGGCTTTCCCTGTTGTCTATTTCTCACAGAACAAAGGATTTTGATGCGGTTATGGCAGAGGCGGATTCTCTTTTCCGCGAGTTGCTTCACATTCCTGACAATTACAAAATTATATACATGGGTGGTGGTGCCAGCACCTTCTTCTACAACATTCCGGCAAACTTCCTGAACAAGAAGGCAGGTTATGTCAACACGGGTGTATGGTCGAAAAAGGCGATTAAGGAGGCCAAGCACTTCGGCGAGGTTGAAGTGATTGCCACTTCCGAGGACAAGGACTTCACCTATATCCCCAAGGGATTCGAGATTCCCGCCGACCTGGACTATCTCCATGTCACCTCCAACAACACCATCTACGGTACCGAGTACCACGAGGATATTGATTCTCCCGTTCCCGTGATTGCCGACATGTCGTCGAACATTCTTTCGCGTCCCATCGACGTGACGAAGTATGCCATGATTTATGGCGGCGCACAGAAGAACCTGGCTCCTGCCGGTGTGGCTTTTGCCATCATCAGAGAGGATCTGCTCGACAAGATTGAGCGCGACCTGCCGACCATGATGTCGTTCCGCACCCATGTGGAGAAGGACTCGATGTTCAACACACCTCCCGTATTCCCCATCTTCGTATTGAAGGAGTCGCTGCGCTGGCTCAAGTCCATCGGCGGTGTTCCCGAAATCTACCGTCGCAATCAGGAGAAGGCTGCGCTGCTCTACGATGAGATTGACCGCAACCCGTTGTTCCGCGGCACAGTGGCCAAGGAGGACCGCTCGCTGATGAACATCTGCTTCGTGATGGCCGACGGCTACGAGGATCTGGCTCCCGAATTCCTGGAGTACACCAAGCAGCACGACATTGTGGGTGTGAAGGGTCACCGTCTGGTGGGCGGCTTCCGCGCATCGTGCTACAACGCTCTGCCCAAGGAGAGTGTCGAGGTGCTGGTGAAGTGCATGCAGGATTTCGAACAGCTTCACAAAAAATAATTTACGGTAACTATGCCCTTCTCCATTAAAATTCCCACAGGCTATGACACCCTGACCGGAGAAGTGAAGGCATGGGATTATACAGAATTGGTTGAACAAACAATAGTTGAGAAAATGAAAGTATTGGTTGCAACAGTCAAGCCTTTTGCAAAAAAGGCCGTTGAAGGAATTCGAGGTATCGTAGAGAAAGCCGGCTATGAGTTGGCACTCCTTGAAAAATATGCTGATAATGCGGAACTGCTGGCCGCAGTTGCCGATGCCGATGCGCTGATTATACGCAGTGACAAGATTACTCGCGAGGTGATTGACGCGGCGAAGAATCTCAAAATTGTTGTTCGTGCCGGTGCCGGATACGACAATGTCGACCTGGCCGCCGCCACCGAACGCGGAATCGTGGTCATGAATACTCCGGGACAGAACTCCAACGCTGTCGCCGAGTTGGTCATCGCCATGATGATATTCATTTCGCGTAATCAGTTCACACCCGGAACAGGTGCCGAAATCATCGGCAAGACCCTCGCTATCCAGGCCTACGGCAACGTAGGTCGTCTGGTGGCACGCAAGGCCAAGGCTTTGGGCATGAACGTCATCGCATTTGATCCCTTTGTCAAGGAGGACAGTGTATTCGAGAACGATGGTGTCAAGAGAGCGCAGTCGCTCGACGAGCTTTACGCTGCCGCCGACTACCTCTCGCTGCACATTCCGGCCACCGCCGAGACCAAGGGTTCCATCGGTTACGAGCAGGTGATGAAGTTGCCCCACGGTGCAACGCTCATCAACACCGCCCGCAAGGAGGTCATCGACGAAGAGGGTCTGAAGAAGGCGCTCGCCGAGCGTGAGGATTTGAAGTACATCACCGATATTGCTCCTGCCATCATGCCCGAATTGAGCGAGGCGTTCGGCAAGCGTGTGTTCGCCACACCCAAGAAGATGGGTGCCGAGACCGCCGAGGCCAACCTCAATGCAGGTCTTGCAGCCGCAAATCAGATTGTCGATTTCTTCACAACAGGCAATCGCCGTTTCCAGGTCAACAAATAGAGTTTTAACCCGAGTATAAGTGAACCTTCGCGAGGTTCACTTATACTCTCTTTCAAGCAGTCGAAAAAATGGTAAGAATCAAACCTTTCTGCGCAGTGCGCCCCCCTCAGAAATATGCATCTGAAGTCGCTTCGCGTCCCTACGACGTTCTGAATTCCGAAGAGGCCAAACGAGAGGCTACCGACAGGTCGTTGCTCCATATCATCAAACCCGAAATCGATTTCACCCCCATCGCCGACGAGCACTCGCAGGAGGTGTATGACAAGGCTGTGGAGAACTTCCGCCGCTGGCGCGAAAACGGCTGGCTCATTCAGGACAAGGAGGAGCATTACTATATCTATGCGCAGACCATGGACGGCCGTACACAGTATGGTTTGGCCATGTGCTGCCACTTCGAGGATTACCTCTCGGGTGCCATCAAGAAACATGAGCTGACCCGTCCCGACAAGGAGGAGGACCGCATGATTCATGTGCGCAACCAGAAAGCCAATATCGAGCCGGTATTCTTCGCATATCCCGATAACAAGGAGATTGACACCATCGTCGAGCAGGTGGTAAAGAACAACATTCCCGATTATGACTTCACGGCAGAGGACGGCTTCGGCCACCAGATGTGGGTCATCAGAGACAAGGCCACCAACGACCGCATCACGGAGTTGTTTGCCGCTATTCCGGCCCTCTACGTTGCCGACGGTCACCACCGTACGGCAGCCGCCGCAAGAGTGGGTGCCGAGTGCAAGGCCAAGAATCCCAACCACACGGGCAATGAGGAGTACTGCTACTTCCTGGCGGTGACATTCCCTGCATCGCAACTCAAGATTATCGACTACAACCGTGTTTTGCGCGACCTGAACGGTCTCTCGAAGGAGGAACTGCTGGAGCGTTTGCAGAAGGACTTTGTGGTGGAGGACAAGGGTACCGAGGAGTACCGTCCCACAGGTTTGCACAACTTCTCGATGTACCTCGACGGTCATTGGTGGAGCATGACGGCCAAGGAGGGTACCTACGACGACAGTGACCCGATTGGTGTTCTCGACGTTACGGTGCTTTCGAATCTGGTGTTGGACAAGATTTTCGACATCAAGGATTTGCGAACCTCAAAGCGTATCGACTTTGTCGGCGGTATCCGCGGTTTGGGCGAGTTGAAGCGCAGGGTGGACAGCGGTGAGATGAAAGTGGCGTTTGCCCTCTATCCCGTGTCGATGCAGCAGTTGATCAACATTGCCGACACAGGCAACATCATGCCGCCCAAGACCACATGGTTTGAGCCAAAACTCCGTTCGGGTGTCGTTATCCACTCGTTCGAGTAGCGGACACTCCCGATACAGATAAGAAAGGCGGAGGAAATCCTTGTGATTTCCTCCGCCTTCTTTGGTATTTGTGGTGTACCGGGCTTCGCAGAAAAATTGCGCAATCTTCAATATCCTCGTCCGAAAGACCTATTTCGAAGCCATCAGCTCTTCGACCGGGCGGATATCGGTGTAGTCGTCGATGATAAGGTCGGCAACGGTCGTTTGCAGGTCGCTGCGTTCAAGGGTGGTGGCCAGTGCGACGATGGCAGCCGCTCCGGCACGATGTGCCGCTTCGATACCAGCCTTGGCGTCCTCGAAGATGATGCACTCCTCGGGGTTCACACCCAGACGTTCGGCGGCAGTGAGGTAGATTTCGGGATTGGGCTTGCAGTGTGTCACCATGTCGCCGCTGACGGCAACATCGAAGAAGGGTTGGATATGGCAGTGCGACAACACGAAATCGACATTGTCCTTGCAGCCCGACGAGCCTACGGCGCAACGGATACCGGCCTTTTGAAATGCCTCGAGAAGCGAAGCCAGACCATTGACGGGTACGATGGTCGGAGCGTAGATTTCGCGGTAGAGAGCCTCTTTCTCCTCGCCGAGTGCCGCAGTACCTTTTTCTCGAATCACCTCCTCGGGCATGATGAGCCGCATGATGTCATCATTGCCCATGCCATAAGCCGTGGAGAGTTTCTCCTTCCAGCCCTTGACACCATAACGCTCGCAAAATACCTCAAAAGCCTTTATATGTACCTCGGTGTTGTTGACCAACACACCGTCCATGTCAAAAATAGCTGCTTTAATCATAACCGAATATTTAATCATTGACGGACGGAAGTCCGTCGTTGGTTTTGAACATGTAAAAAAATATCGGGACAAAGGTAGAAAAAACTTTGCGTTTCACCTTGTCCCGATTCCGATTCTTCGCTTTAGAACTTCAGCTGCATGGAGAAATTCACGGCGAAATTGTCGATGTCCTGTCCGGCGATGGGGCCGCGGTGGGTCACTCGCCAGATGAAGTCGACCCTGATGAGTTTGAGGATATTCTCAATGCCGAATCCCATTTCCACATAGGGGTCGTTGACCGACGACATGCCGGCAGGAAACAACAGCGGAGCTTTGGTCTGAGGCAGTGCACCATTGTTTTCGTCGCGCAGGGTACCCCACACACCCTTGCAGACGAAGACCTCGCGGAGCTTGAGTTTCTTGATGAGCGGCAGACGCCCCAGCAGCAGACCTCCGAAATTATGTTCGTAGAAGACCGCCACCCAGGTGTCGGAGGCGAACTCGTAGAAATTCATGCACGAGAAGGCATGGGGGTCGTAGAAGTAGGTGCCGTTGCCTTCGTGCAGCTTCAGCAGAGGGTAGGGTACCTGACCGCGAATGGTGCCGCCCGATATGAAGATGTCGGATTTGCCGATGGGCGGCAGTTCGGGACGGTAGCGGATACCGCCCTCGAAGCGATAGTATTCATAACTTCCCGACAGTAGTTTGGGAAGACCGGCAGTGAAATTGAACATGAAGATGGGGTACTTCGAACCCAGGTAGTTTTTGTCGAAGGTCATGCGGTAGATGTTCTCGTTCTTCGAGAGCCGCATGCCCACGCTCAGCGAGGCGTCGGCCACGGAGTTCACCCTCGAGCTGTCGGGACGCAACATCTCCACATAGCGGTTGGAGTAGATGCGTTGCAACTGCAGTCCCACAGTATTGCTGATTCCGTGCCGCCATTCGTGTTCGTAGCCGATGCTGCCACGGTTGATCATCGACATGCGCTGGTCACCCCTCGACAGCATGGAGGAGAGGATATTGCTCTCGGCCAGTGCGTTCTGTCCTGCACCCAACTGGAGAACATCGTGGCGGCCGGCAATCTCCAGCTTGCGGGTGAGTCTGCGGTTGAAGGCCAACTCCACGGAACCGCCTCCCTTGAACTTCCCGTCGCGCGTTCCGTAGGCCATGTAGCCCGTCAGCCGCACCCGCTTGCTCACCTCCGTGGTGGTGCGGCCTCCCAGCTGCATGCGGAAACCCTCCAGACGGTTGAAACTGGCCAACTTGTAGTAGGGACCTATACCGATGTATTTGGTGTTCCAGTAGCCGCAGATGACGGTGTTGATGAGTGTGTAGATGTTGCGGTAGAGCGGCACGTTCTGAATGGAGTCAACCATGGCGTAGATGCCCTGTTCCTTCGAGGAGAGGGCATAGGGGCGCACGTCGTTCCAATATTCGTTGTCCTTGCGTGTGACGTCCTCCGTGCCGAGTACCACATTGTTGTCGGCATGAAGAATCTCGTCGGGTATCTCCTCGTCGAGCACCACGTCGGTGTATAACACCTCGCGTGTGCCGATGAAGGAGGTCAGTTTTGTGGAGTCGGCATTGGTAAGCGAAAATTCGGCCGACACATAGTCGCGGTTGTGGAACCATACCGAGTCGTTGACCAGACGGAAATCGTTGTCGAGACGCATGTGGCGAATCCAGTTGACGTTGACCCCCTTGGGCATGCGTGCCGAGGCGGAGGTGAGCGCATAGGTGGCCGAGTCAATCAGCACTTCGCCGTCCAATACGGGAGTGGTCATGCGCTTGGGGTGGAAGCGGATTTTGTAGTTTTTGCGGCCGTTGACGTCGAGACTGTCCACCAGGAAGTAGTTGTAGAAGGCCTTGCCGCCTTCGGCCAGTGGACTGGCAAAACGGACATTGAAGATGTCGATGAAGTTGTCGTAGAAATTCACGTCGCCGTGCATCTGTCCGGTGAACTGCGCCACGCTGAAGCTGTCCTCGACACCCGACACCCGGTTGGCGCGAATCACCTCACGCGAGAAGGAGGGGTGCTTGCTGTGGTAGTGGTCGGCATGTGTCTCCGATATCATGGCCGGCAGGTAGGAGTGACCCGTCAGGGCCGAGGTGTCCATGTAGTTGAAGATGAAACCGAAGTTACGCTGCAGACGCTTGGACTTGAAGTAGGGCTTGATGTTGCTCAGGTCAAGCTCCATCTTGGTGTAGGTGGCGCATCGGTAACGCTCATACTCGTCGGGATTGTTCTTTTTGCGGTTGCGCAGTACCCCCTCCAGCAGCGGATAGGCAGGGTTGGCGCCCGGTGTGATGGTCACCTCGCCGATGCCGAAGGTCACGGGTTGGAGTTTGAAATCTATTTGCGAGAAGGTGCCGCTTCTGACGGGCAGCGTCTGGGTGGCATAGCCCACTATCGAGGCCGAGACCTGCGACACGGTGTCGCGCGTCTCAAGGGTGTATATTCCGTTTTCGTCGGTGGTGATGCCCACCACCGTGCCGGGGAACACCACGCTGGCAAACTGCAGCGGGTCGCCGCTCACGGCATCGGTGACCTGTCCCCTCACGCGGGTACTTTGCGCCGCCGCCTGGGAGCAGAACACGAGGAGGACGAATAGTAGTGATATGATTCTTTGCATAGGACTTCAAAAGCATAAAATACATACAAAATTAATAATATTGCACATATTTAGCTAAAATATACTACCTTTGCGGTATCTAATAGGAAATTTTGAACAAAAATATGGCTTCTAAAAAAATCGAAAAGACGAATGCCGCCCGATTGCTCGACCGTGCGAAAATAGCGTATGAAATCATACCCTATGTGGTCGACGAGAACAATCTGGCAGCGACACATGTGGCCGAGCAGTTGTCCGAGCCCATCGAGTGTGTGTTCAAGACCCTGGTGATGAAGGGCGACAAGAACGGTCATTTTGTCTGCGTGATTCCCGGTGACCACGAAGTGAATCTGAAGGCCGCCGCCAAGATTTCGGGCAACAAGAAGGCGGACCTCATTCCCATGAAGGAGCTGCTGCCTACGACAGGATACATTCGCGGAGGCTGCACGCCCATCGGTATGAAGAAACAGTTTCCGACGTTTATCCACGAGACTGCTTTGGAACACGAATTCATATACATCAGTGCCGGTGTAAGGGGTTTACAACTCAAACTGTCGCCCAAAGACCTTGCCACATTTGTGGGGGCAAGTTTCGCCGACATCAGCCAACAGATGCAGTAGCTGTCATCTGATATGCAGAATTACCCGGAGACATGATGCCTTCGGGTAATTTTTTTGTGCCGCGATGGGAGTGAAGGGCCGACAAAAAAAGACAGACTCCGAATCGAGGAGTCTGTCTTTGGGGCTTACAGTGACGTGAATCTACTGTCGGTCGAGGGTCTTGTTGTAGATATCTCTGAGTCCGTGGGTCATGAAGTATTGCAGGATACCGCGAATGACCATCAGCAGGGTGAAGGCCAACCACAGGGCGTTGTTGCCGATGATGGGGTAGCCGATGTAGTAGATGGCAAAGTAGGCGAGTGTGGCAAAGAACATCGAGTTGCGCATGATGTGCGTCTCGGTGGCTCCCACCATGATGCCGTCCATGATGAACGGTGCCACACCTGCAACGGGAATCAGCATTACCCAACCGATGTAGTGGCCGGCCAACTCGATGAGTGCGGCGGCGTCCTTGTTGCCGTCGCTGATGAAGATACCCAGCAAATCCTTCCAGAAGCCGATGTAGAGTCCTACAAAACCGATGGAGAGCATCACACCCCACAGGAGACACTCCTTGACACACTTCTTGAGCGCGACATGGTCACGTGCGCCCACAAAACGTCCCGTGAGTGCTTCGGCGGCGTATGCAAAACCGTCGTTCATGTAGGAGAAGAGCGTGAAGAGCTGCAGGAGCAGGGTGTTGACTGCCAGCAATGCCGGATTGTCCATACGCGATGAGGCGGCCGTGAAGAAGGTGTAGACCATGACGATGCAGAGCGTGCGCAGGATAATGTCGCGGTTGATGACAAAGAACTTCTTGAGTGGCTTGACGTCGAGGATTTCCGACCAGGGTACCGGCTTGAGGAACTTGCGGTATTTGCGCCACAAGAGCAGCGAGGCCAGCGCCACACCCGACCACTGGGCAATCACCGAACCGTAGGCAATGCCGACGATACCCATGTCGAAATGGAAGGCCAGTAGCGCGCTGCAGCCCATGTGAATGACATTGACCGTAATGGCGGTAATCATGGGGGTGATGGCGTCCTGCATGCCGGTGAACCAGCCGTTGAAGCCGAAGAGCAGGATACCTGCCGGCACGGCCCATATTCGGGCATAGAAGTAGGCTCTGGCCATGGGCCCTCCGTTCATGGCCCACAGGCTCAACTCTCCCAGCGGATACTGCAGCAGGACGAGTATGACACCCATCACCACGGCCACCGTCAGCGCACGGGCCAGCATGTTGGTGCATTCGTGCCAGTTGCCTGCACCGAAGGCTTGTGCTGTCAGTCCGCTTGTTCCCATTCTCACGAACGCACAGTTCCAGTAAATAAAGTTAAATATCGATACTCCGATGGCCAGTGAACCGATGGTGGCCGTGGAGTCATCTCCCCAGTGTCCGGCGATGGCCGTCGACACGATACCCATCAGCGGTACGGTGATGTTGGAGATGATGTTGGGCAGCGCAATGCGCATTATTTCACGAGTCATATTCATGGCGACAAAGATATATTAAAATTTCGTCACATGGTGAAATAATATTCTTTTTGTGGGAAAGTAATTGTCTGTTTCTTCTTTTTTGCTACCTTTGTTGTAACGCCAACCACAAAACAAGATAACCATGTTGAAAAGAACCATATCCGTTGCCGCCGTGTCGCTGCTCACGCTCTGCGCCACGTCGTGCGGGGTGATGAATCTTACCGGCAGCGACAAGGCGAAGGCCGATGCGCTGAAGATTGGCATGACGACCGAGCAGGTGAACGAACTGATGGGTGAACCCGACTTCAAGCGAGCCACTCCCTCCCTTGAGCAGTGGGAATACCGCCGTGCCTATTACTATGACAATGAGCCGGTCACGCTGATTGTCGGTTTCGAGGAGGGCAGGGTAGTGACCCTGAACAGCGATACTGCCGCAAAGCCCGCCCCCCCCGTCATCGCCGTCTGTCCTCCCTCGCCGCAATCTCCACATCACGACTATTGGGACGATGGACGCTTCGACCGCTTCCTGGCGGCTCTGAAGGCACTGGACTTTCCCGATGAGCGTATGCGCCAACTCAAGGAAGAGGCGCCCTATCTCCGTCTCACCTGCGGGCAGTGTGTCCGTCTCATGAAACTTTTCGATTTTTGGGATACACGCATACAATGTCTCAAAGTGGTGGCTCCCCATCTGGTGGATTACCACAACGGCGACCTCATCGAGGCACAGTTTGCCGACGCGTTTGAGAGCGACAGGCGCAAGGTGCATAAAATCATTGTTGACGCTTCACGCGCATCGAATTATGTGCAGATGATGGATGATGCCGCTTTCGACCGCTTCCTGGCGGCATTCAGGAACCGCTCCTTCGACAGCGAGCGCATCGAGATGCTCAAGGATAAACAGCACACCGCCTTCTTCAACAGCCGACAATGCGCGCAGATTCTCGGCGAATATGATTTCGACAGCGAGAAGCTGGAGGTACTGAAACTTCTTGCCCCCATGATCGGCAATTTCAGAGACGATGATTTGATTGTCGACAGCTTTGAATTCAGCAGCAGCAAGCAGCAGGCCCGCACCCTGCTCAACAAATACCGCCCCGCCTACGCGCATTAGCCTTTGGGTGGATTCCAGCAGCAGGCGGACAACCTCTCCCCCATGAAGAGAGGTTGTCCGCCTGTCATGTCTCGGGGGGGGGGAAGAGGTTTCTTATTATTTTAGAAAGCAAGGCGTTAAAACGTAAAATCTGTGGTAAAAGCGGACGCCGAAGCTATGGTGAAAAGCCCGGGGTTGCAATTACTGTTTCAGTAAGATATCCGCCGCGGAGGCGGAACGCGTTAATTTAATGTTATTTGTTTGTCGCCTGCTTTGGAATCCGTTTTTTTCTGTGTATCTTTGCGCCGTCAAATAAACGAATAATTATGAAGGATTTTAAAAACGACTCGACCTCGGTACTTTCGCGCTTCGGCCGCGACAGACGTCAGCGTACCGAGTCGGCTACGACGGAGCGTGTCGAGCGTCGCACGCGTTCGCAGCGTGATGCTGCTGACTCGGAGCAACCGTCAAGAGGTTTCAAGAGAGCATCTTACAACCCCAATTTCACCCGTGACAAC
Organism: Alistipes sp.; assembly: GCA_020026375.1. Classification (GTDB taxonomy): domain Bacteria; phylum Bacteroidota; class Bacteroidia; order Bacteroidales; family Rikenellaceae; genus Alistipes. The sequence continues at coordinate 17,620 of JAHHQN010000031.1, forward strand.
CGTCCCGTGTCGGAGGAGCGCAACTCCTATGGTTCGCACAAGGAGTACGGCGGCGGCAGACAGCGCTACGGCTCGAAGCCCTCGTATGGCGAGAACCGTTCGTCGCGCTACTCGACCTATGCCGACGAGGACCGCAAGTCAGAGGCAAGAGGTTTCGAGCGCAGAGAGCGCAACGCAGAGGAGAGAAGTTTCGAGGGTGGCCGTGACCGCAAGTTCGGCGACAGAAAATTCGGTGACCGTAAATTCTCGGACCGCAAGGGCGGCTATGGAGATCGCAAGTTCGGTGACCGCAAATTCCCCGACGAGAAGTCGGGCGAGCGCAAGTTCGGTGACAGAAAGTTTGGCGACCGTAAATTCTCGGATCGCAAGGGTGGCTACGGCGACCGCAAGTTCTCCGACAAGCCCTCGTTCCGCAAGAGAGACGACAAACCTGCATCATATCCCAAATATGACCCTGCCAAGCAGATTGGCGAGATGCGTCTGAACCGTTTTCTGGCGCAGTCGGGTCTCTGTTCGCGCCGCGAGGCCGATGACTACATCACCGCAGGTCTGGTGACAGTCAACGGTAAAATCATCACCGAGCTGGGTACCAAGGTAATGCCTTCCGACGAGGTGAAGTTCAACGACAGCCGTGTGCAGGGCGAAAAGAAGGTCTATCTGGTGCTGAACAAGCCCAAGGGCTTTGTCACCTCGGCCGACGACCCCCACGCCGACAAGACCGTGATGGAGTTGGTCAAGGGTGCCTGCAGCGAGCGCATCTACCCCGTAGGCCGTCTGGACAAGAACAGTCTGGGTCTGCTGTTGTTCACCAACGACGGTGATCTGACCAAGCAGCTCACTCACCCCTCGTTCAAGAAGAAGAAGATTTATCAGGTGGCTTTGGACAAGCCGCTGACCCGTGCCGACATGGACCGCATTGCCGAAGGCATCACGCTGGAAGACGGTGAGATTTATGCCGACGAGATTGCCTATGTCAAGGACAACAAGCAGGAGGTGGGCATCGAGATTCACTCGGGCCGCAACCGTATCGTGCGCCGTATCTTTGAGTTCCTCGGTTACACAGTGACCAAGTTGGACCGTGTCTACTATGCCGGTCTGACCAAGAAGAACCTCAAGCGCGGAGCATGGCGCTTCCTCTCGAAAGAGGAGGTTGAACGACTGAAATCGGGACAGTACGAATAAACGTCATCATACCCAATCATGAAAAGACGACTCTGCGGAGTCGTCTTTTTTTTGCATATATTTTCCTTTGTTGTTTCGGAGAATAGTAGAAAATCGCTATCTTGGAAGTCGATAATCGATGGTTTTTCAAATACGTATTACAAAAATGATGAGACCTTTCGCAATACTATTCTACATAAGTATCCTGTCCTGTCTATCCTCCTGTACAAGGTGTAGCTACAACCACGAAAAGGCGATGGGAAGCATAGATAACATTTTGGGCAA
>JAHHQN010000032.1 GCA_020026375.1 Alistipes sp.
CCATAAATTTCAGCAGTGCTTCGGCGCACTTTTCGGGTTCTTCGTAGAAACCCATGTGGCCCGAATTCTCGAGCCAGACGACCTGCGCCTGCGGATGGTCGGCCGTCATCTTTTCGGCCACCTCCACGGGGATATAGTTGTCCTTACGTCCCAAGATGAAAAGTTGCGGAACAGCGGTGTGGCGCAACATCTCGTTCTGGTCGCGGCGTCCGATCATGCCGTTGAGCAGGGCGACGATGCCCTCGTCCTCGGTGATGGCCACCAGTTCGGTCAAATCCTCGATGTAGTCCTGCATGCGTCGGCGGTTCTCCTCGGCAAATCCTGCCGCAGGGGCCACACGCGCGATGAGTTCCTTCTTGCCGGCCTTCACCAGTTCGATTTCGCGTCGTCGGTTCTGGGCCTTCTCCTCAGTGTCGGGATTGGGGGTCGAGCTGAGCAGTACCACGCCCTCGGTCATCTCGGGGTGACGCTCCGTGAAGGCCAGTGCCACATATCCGCCCATCGAGTGTCCCACGATGGTGGCGCGTGAGATGCCCAGCGCGCGGAGTGCATCGGCTACGGTGTCGGCCAGAAAATCCATCGTGTGGCTTTCGCCCCTGACGACCGATATGCCGTGACCCGGCAGGTCGAGGGTCACCACCCTCACCTTCTTGTAGAGCAGCGGCACGAAATCCTCCCACACGAGCATCGATTCCAGATAGCCGTGCAGCAGGACGACACACTTGTCGCCGTTTTCCGAGTCGCAGATGTGGAGCGGAGTCTCACCTGCCATGATAAATTTTTCAATCATTTCGGTTGGTATCGTGGGGTTTATTTTTCGTCGTCTTGAGTAGCTTCCTCCTCTTCGTCGTCATATTCCTCGTCGTCATACTCTTCGTCGTCGTACTCCTCATCGTCGAGTTCTTCGTTTTCGTTGTCGAGTTCCTCGTCATCGCCGTTGTCGATGTAGTCGTAGGCCGACATACCCTTTTTCTTGGGCTTCAGGTATTCCTCGTCATCGTCTTCATCGATGTCGTGGTAGAGTTGGTGACGCTCCTTGCCGCTCTTGTGCATGGGCTGGAGACGTTTTGCCTTACGAAGTTCGTCTGCGTCCTGGTCGCGAAACTTCTGCTGTGTTTTCATTTCTGAAAGTTGAAAAATAAATGGTTAAAAATTGGTGATGTCGAATTTACCCTCAAAGACACGGCGTGCCGTACCTTTGAGGTAAATATTTTGGTACTCCTCGGAGTCGCAACGGTGAGAGAACCTCACATGGAGCGTTCCGCCCGGAAGTGTGATTTCGAAGTGGTCGCACAGGGGTTGTGCGTATCGGTTGGCGGCGATGGCCACAGCGGTGGCACCCGTGCCGCAGGCCAGGGTTTCGTTCTCCACGCCGCGCTCGTAGGTGCGCATGCTCACCTGCCCCGGGCCGGTTATGCAGGCGAAGTTGACGTTCGTACCCTGCGGAAAGCGGGTGGTGTCGTAGCGTATGGCGCGGCCGCGAGCCACCAGGTCGACGGAGTTGATGTCGGCGGTGAACTCCACATAGTGGGGGACACCGGTGTTGAGCGAGAAGATGCCTTCGCCCAGAGTGTCGATTTGTCGGACGGGAATCATGCCCAGCTCCACGATGCCCCGTTCGGCGTCGGCGGAGCAGATTTCGGCACGGTGGAGACCGTCTGTCGCCTCAAACTCCTTGATACGGTCGCCGATGCCCAGATGGTGCATGAACAGCGAGAAGCAGCGCGCACCGTTGCCGCACATTTCGCCCTCGGAGCCGTCGGCGTTGTAGTAGCGCATGCGGCAGCGTCCGTCGTCGGTGGTGGTGAGGGTCATCAGGCCGTCGCCGCCCACACCGAAGTGGCGGTCGCACAGTCGGGCTATCGCCGTGCCTTCCTCGCGGAAGATGCCCCGGCGGTTGTCGATAAGAATGAAGTCGTTTCCTGCGCCTTCGTATTTCGAAAATGCTGTCTGCACGTGTGTGTCTGCTGCTTATACTATTACAAAAGTAATAAAACTTCTAAAAGTTTTATTACTTTTGTGAAAAATATGCGTCTGAAAATCACCCGGATTGCGTTTCGTATTGTTTTTGCATAGCGCTTATAAACATTATTCTTATGAAAAGTAACATCAACAAACACCGTTCTATACGCAAGTACCGTCCCACACCCATTCCCGAGGAGGTGTTGAAGGAGTGCCTTCTGGCTGCATCGAAGGCCTCGACCTGCGGCAACATGCAGCTCTATTCGCTGGTTGTGACCCGCGACGAGGAACTGCGCCGCCAACTTGCCCCCTGCCACTTCAACCAGCCCATGCTGGAGAATGCCCCCTGTCTGGTGACCGTGTGTGCCGACATTCACCGTTTCTCGATGTGGTGCCGCCAGCGCGATGCCGAGCCGGCCTACGACAACTTCGCATGGTTTGTCAACGCCTCGACCGACGCCCTGCTCGCCGCCGAGAACTTCTGTGTGGAGGCCGAGGCACAGGGATTGGGCATCTGCATACTGGGTACCACCCTCTACACCGCACGCCGTATCTCCGAGATTCTGCAGCTGCCCGACGGTGTGGTGCCGCTGACCACCATCGTGGTGGGTTATCCCGACGAGTCGCCTGCACTGACCGACCGCCTGCCCCTCGATGCCGTGGTGCATTACGACCGCTATCAGGAGTACACCGCCGCCGAAATCGACGAGCTGTGGGCCGAGAAGGAGATGTCGGAGGAGACCCGCCGTCTGCTCGATGAGAACCAACTGCCCAACCTGGCGCAGATATTCACTGAGCGCCGCTATGTGCGCAAGGACAATCTGGCCATCTCGGAGAGCTACATGGAACTGCTCCGCGAGAAGGGGTTCTTCAATAACAAGTGACCGCCGTGCGCACCATCTATCGCATAGCCCTGCTGCTGGTGTCGGGAGTCGTACTCTCGGCCTGCAGCGTCACGCGCCATATTCCCGACGGGCAGTATCTGGTCAACAAGGTCACTGTGGAGGAGGACGACAAGGCTCCCAAGCGCGAGCGGATTCCCTCGTCGGATTTCGAGAAGTATATCCGTCAGACCCCCAACAAGCGTTTCCTGGGTACCAATTTCTATGTGTGGCTCTACGACAAGGCCAACCCCCAAAAGAAGAACAAGTGGAACAACTGGAAACGCCGTGTGGGACAGGCTCCCGTGCTGCTCGACATGAGCCTCACGCAGAAGAGTGCCAAGAACCTCAAGGTCTACATGGACACCAAGGGCTTCTTCTCGTCGTATGCCGCCTTCGAGGTCGACACCACCTCCAAAAAGAAGAAGGCCAATATCCGTTATCGGGTGCATCAGGGTGCGCCCTACATCATCGACACGGTCTCCTACGAGTTCAACGACAAGGCCCTGCGCTCCATCATTCTGCCCGACACGGCGCACACACTGGTGCGCAAGGGCGAGATTTTCGACATCACACGTCTCGATGCCGAGCGTGAGCGGGTGACCGCCATGCTCAAGGACAAGGGTTACTTCAACTTCTCGGTGGGCAACATCAGCTATGTGGCCGACACCCTCATGGGCGACCACAAGGTGGCCGTGAAGGTGGTCTTCAAACAGTACCTCACGGGCTACGACGAACGCGGACAGGCCATCATGGAGAACAGCATGGTCTACCGTCTGGGCAAAATCAACGTGTTCCCCAATTTCGATCCGGCGGCCGTGAGAACCGACACCACGCTCTTCGCGCGTCTCGACACCATGAGCTATCGCGGTCTGAACATCGTCTACGACAAGCGCATGCCCCTGCGTCCGCGTATCCTGCGCAACACCATACCCCTCTATCCCAACTACATCTACAACGCCACGCAGGTCAACCACACCTACTCCGACCTCATGTCGCTGGGATATTTCCGCAGTGCGCGCATCTCCTTCAGGGAGGAGCCGCGCGACGAGGAGCAGCACACCTATGTCACCTACATCGGTCAGGGCGTCGACTCCGTGAAGTCGGTGGCCGCCAAGGAGGGCTATCTGACCTGCAATATCCTCTGCACACCCACCCTCAAGCAGAGCATCAAACTCGAACTGGAGGGTTCGACTACCTCCAGCTTCTACGGACTGAAGGCCACGGTGGGCTATCAGAACCGCAACATCTTCCGCGGTGCCGAATCGTTCGATGTGTCGCTGACCACGGGTTACGAATTCATGAAGGCCCCCGATGCTCGCAAGAAACGCGCCTCGGAGGTGGGTATCAACACCTCGCTCACCTTTCCGCGCTTCCTGCTGCCGTGGCATGTGCGCCGCTACAAGTCGGTCAACCAGCCCAAGACCAAACTCGAGCTGTCGGTCAACTTCCAGGACCGTCCCTACTACCGCCGCACGCTGTCGAGTGTGGGACTCACCTACTCGTGGGCGAACTCCAAGTATTCGACCTTCTCGCTCAAACCCATCGACATCAATGTGGTCGACGTGAGCTACCTCGACGAGGATTTCCTCAAGCACACCCAGAACCAGTACCTCATCAACAGCTACCGTTCGCAGCTGATTGCGGGTCTGACGTTCAGCTATGTGTTCAACAACCAGATGAAGAACATGGGGCGCAATGCCACCAACATACGCTTCAACTTCGAGACCTCGGGTAACCTGCTCGACGGTCTGGAGCATCTTTTCTCGAAGCCCAAGGCCGGCCACGACTACTACACCATCTTCGATTTGCGCTACGCCCAGTATTTCCGCACCGACCTGAGCATCAGCCGCAAAATCATGCTGGGCGAGAAGGCCGCACTGGCCGGACGTCTCTATGGCGGTGTGGCGGTGGCCTACGGCAACTCCGAGACCGTGCCTTTCGACCGTCTGTTCTATTCGGGCGGCAGCAACAGCATGCGCGGCTGGACTCCCCGTACACTGGGTCCCGGTTCGGTGATTCGTCCCGAGACGGAGTTCCCCACACAGCTGGGCGACATGAAACTGGAGGCCAACCTCGAGCTGCGTTTCCCCATCTGGGGCATGATTCACGGTGCCACGTTCTTCGACCTGGGCAATATCTGGTTCCTCAAGAAGAGCGGCGACTATTCGAGCGACGGGGTGTTCTACCTCGACAGGTTCTACAAGCAGCTGGCCTTCAACACCGGTATCGGCCTGCGTCTCGACATCAAGTTTGCCGTGCTGCGTCTCGATTGGGGTGTGCAGCTCCACAACCCCAACAATCCGGCCGGCGAGCGGTGGATCAAGAGCCTGAAGTGGAAGAACACGGCGCTCAACTTCGGTGTGGGCTATCCGTTCTAATGTGACAAGAAAATTTTGAAAGGAGATGAATAAAATCGTGAAGTTGCTGCGCTCGACACCCCTGTCGGTCGTGGTCAATCTGTTGTGGGTATATGTGGGGTTCACCGTCGCACGACTGGTGTTCCTCGCGGTCAATCATGTGCAGTTCCACGATCTGTCCGCCGGGCGTGTGTTTGCCCTCTGTGCGGCCGGACTGCGCTTCGACACCGCCGCCATTCTCTACACCAACCTGCTCTATCTGGTGCTGATGCTCCTGCCGCTCCACTTCAAGGAGCGCGAGGGCTACCACCGCGCGGTGAAATGGCTCTTCGTGGTGAGCAACATGACGGCCATCGCCGCCAATCTGGTCGATGCGGTCTACTTCCCCTATGCCATGCGCCGCACCACGGCTTCGGTCTTCAGCCAGTTTGCCAACGAGGACAACCTGTGGGGCATCTTCGGCATCGAACTGCTCCACAACTGGCCGCTGGTGCTGCTCACGCTGGCGATGGGCTTCCTGTTGTGGAAGGGCTACCGCACCCCGCACCCCGACGTGTCGGACACGAAGCGTTATTATGCGGTCTTCTCTCTGTCGCTCATTGTGGCGGCCGGTGTGGCGGTGGTGGGCATGCGCGGCGGCGTGGGTCGCGACGTGCGCCCCATCACCATCAGCAATGCCAACCAGTATGTCGACCGTCCCACCGAGGCGGCCGTGGTGCTGAACACCCCCTTTGCCATCTACCGCACACTGGGTAAGAAACCCTTCGTCACCCCCCGCTATTTCACCGACGAGGCCGAAATGGAGGCGCTCTATTCGCCCGTCCACCAACCCCGCGAAGGGGCGGTGTTCCGTCCCAAGAATGTGTGTGTGCTGGTGCTGGAGAGCTTCGGCAAGGAGTATATCGGTGCGCTGAACCGCGACCTCGAGGGCGGCACCTACAAGGGTTACACCCCCTTCCTCGACTCGCTGATTCAAAAGAGCATGGTCTGGGAGTACTCCTTCGCCAACGGCCAGCAGAGCATCGACGGACTGCCCTCCGTGTTGTCGGGCATACCGCGTTTCGTGGAGCCGTTCTTCCTCACGCCGGCCTCGATGAACCGTCTGACCAGCGTGGGCGGCGAGCTGAAGAAGAAGGGCTACTACACGGCCTTCTTCCACGGCGCACGCAACGGCTCGATGGGTTTCCAGGCCTATTCGCGTGCCGTGGGCTTCGATGACTATTTCGGTCGCGAGGACTATGCCAACGACGACGACTTCGACGGCAAGTGGGCCATCTGGGACGAGGAGTTCCTCCAGTTCTTCGCCGAGCGCATCTCGACATTCCGCCAGCCCTTCGCCGTGGGAGTGTTCACCGCATCGTCGCACCACCCCTTCAATATCCCTGCGCGCTACGAGTCGGTCTTCAAGGCCGGAACGCTGCCCATACACCGCTGTATCCGCTACTCGGACCATGCCCTGCGCCGCTTCTTCGAGACCGCCTCGAAACAGGAGTGGTTCCGCAACACGCTCTTCGTGCTGACGGCCGACCACACCAACCAGAAGGAGCATGACATCTATCTCACCGATGCCGGAAAATACAGTGTGCCGGTGATTTTCTACACCCCCGACGGTGATTTGCAGGGCCATGTCGACGCCATCGCCCAGCAGATTGACATCATGCCCACCGTGTTGGGATATCTGGGCTACGATGCCCCCTTCGTGTCGTTCGGCTGCAACCTGCTCGACACCCCTGCGGAGGAGACCTTCGCCGTGAACCACAACAACGGCATCTACCAGTACTTCAAGGGCGACTACATGCTGCAGTTCGACGGCGAGAAGGCGGTGGCGCTCTACGACTTCAAACACGACCCCCTGCTGCGCGACAATCTGGTGGGACAGCTGCCCGTCGAGGAGCGGCTGACCCTCGAGCTGAAGGCCGTCATTCAGCAGTATATGTACCGCATGAACAACGACCGCATGACGCTCTGAGTGGCGCGTAAGAAGATAGAAAAAGACCTGCATTCCCTTCGGGGAGTGCAGGTCTTTTCGGTATTCGGGCGACCGGGGTTATTTGGTCGTCTTGTATTGCGAGGGCGACATGCCCGTGTTGCGCTTGAAGTAGCTGCCGAAGAACGACTGGTTGGGGAAGTTGAGGTAGTAGGCAATCTCCTGAATGCTCATGTTCGAGAACTTGAGCAGCGTCTTGGCCTCCAGCACCACATAGCTGTCAATCCACTCCGACACCGATTTGCCGCTGATGCGTTTGATGAGGGTGGTGAGGTATTTGGGGGTGATGCAGAGTTTCTTGGCGTAGAAGCTCACCGTGCGGTGCTCCTTGTAGTTCTCGCTCAGCAGCAGCATGAACTGGCGGAAGTACTCCTCGGCGCGGTTGTGTATCGGCTTCTCGGCACCCGGATTGCGGGTGAGGTACTTGTGGAGCATGTCACCGATTTTGTAGCTGGTGGCGGCGATGAGGTTGATGATGATGTCCTCGGCGAAAAACGAGTCGGCGGCCTTCGATTCGCACTCGATTTGCGAGATGTAGCTGCTGATGGAGGCACACTCCTCGTCGGTGATTTCCATCGTGGGGTTCGACATGAACTTGAGCAGCAGCGGCACCATGTGTTTGGTGTCGAGTTTGATTTTGCGCATCAGGTCGGGCGATACCAGCAGCACATGGCACTCGAAATCGTCGTGGGTCTTGGTCTGGAGAATGTTGTTGGGTTCGAATATGAATAGCGAGTTTTTCTTCAGCTTGTACTCCTTGAGGTCACATGAGAGGACGGTTTCGCCCTTGGTGCCCACACCGATGATGTAGACATCGATACGGCACGGAAATTTGAAGGCGTGCATGTGCGAACTGCTGTTGGCGATGATGCACTCTCTCATGAGTCCCTTGCGGCCGTCGTCGCCGGTCATGCGCAGCAATTCGTTGAGAGAGAAATTTACAATAGGATTTTCGTCTTTTACACTATTCATAATGTCGTATGTTTTACACAAATATAGCGAATTTAAGCCGAATAAGGTCAGCTGATGTTCAATTTTCTTTGCATGTATCTCTAATTTGTTGTAAATACGTCAGTTATGAATTGTTATATTATTGTTACAGTTGTTTTTTTGTTCCCAAATCCGACATTTTGGCCGTGAGAGTTGTTCTGGATTGTCGTGCGGCAGGGGCATGAAAAAAGAGGGGTGACTGTTCAAAACGGACAGTCACCCCTCTTGTGGGTGTTGCTTGTGCGCAGCGGTTATTTTGTGGGAGCGGCGGGAAGAGCCTGCTGTGCGCCCTGTGCGGCAGCCAGCGCCTCCTTCTTGGCAGCCTCCACATCAGCGTCGCTGATGCCCAGCTCGGCTCTCACGAGGGGAGCGATGTCGGTGAGGGTCGCCTCGTCGAAGTAAGCCATCGAGCCGGCCGAGGTGTCGAATACCACGGTGTAGCCGTTGGCCTTTGCCACCTTGTTGATGGCCTTCGAAGCCTTGTCGGCGATGGGAGCGAACAGCTCGCTCTGCTTCTTCTGCATATCCTGGTGGGCAATCTGCTCATACTCCTGCAGACGGGTCTGCATCTGTCGCAGGTCGTCCTCCTTGAGCTGGCGCATCGAGTCGGTGTAGGTGTTGAGGTTCTTCTGGTAGTCGGTGAACTTCTGGTTGAACTCTACCTGCAAAGCCTCCATGTTGTCCTGCAGCTCCTTGCCCAGGGCCTGCAGCTTGGTGTTCATCTCTTTGGTTTCGGGCATCACGAAAATCAGCTCCTGGCTGTTGATGCGGCCCAACTTCTGGGCGAAGGTAGAGGTGGCACCCAGCATCAGTGCTACCGCAAGGGTTAACTTGATAATTTTTTTCATGGTTTTGTTTTATCGATTAAATTTTTTTCAGAATTTCTATTTCTGTTTCAGCAGGTCGATGACCTTCTGGGTGTGGTCGGCGTCGGCCGACTTGTAGAGCAGGGCGGGGTTGTTGGCCGAGTCGAAGACCGCGCCGGCGCCTATCTTCTGGGCATAGACCTCGATGGCGGCAAACACCTTCTTCTGGATAGGCTCGATCAGCTCCTTGCGCTTGGCCATCAGTGAGCCTTCCTTGCCGAAGATGCTCTCCTGATACTTGTTGGTCTCCTGTTCGAGGTTGATAATCTGCTCCTCGCGCTCCTGACGCGAACGCTGCGAGAGCGAGGCCTTCTCCTCCATGTAGGTGTTATAGAGCTGCTCCACCTGTCCGAAACGGTTGTCGACCTCCTGCTGGTACTGTTTTGCCAGCTCGTCGAGCGCGGTGATGGCCTGGTTATAGGCATCTATGGATTTGAAAATCTTTTCGCTGTTTACGATGATGTAGTTCTGGGCCGAGAGGGTTCCCGCTGCCAAAACAAACATCGCCAATAAAAATAGACGCTTCATAATCTCGGTTTTTTAGTTCATATTTTCGTTAGTGGGAGCGGCAAGGGTGCGCTTCCATTCTGTAAATATAACCCTTTTTTCACAAATTTATTGCTTCTTTCCGCTTTTTTCGTTCCGACGGCCTGATTCGGGGGGCGGAATGAGGGGGCTTATCAAACTACGACTCTGCGAAAAATGAATTCCGCAGAGTCGTCAGATGAGGTATTTGCTGTTAGAACTGCTGTCCCATCACGAAGTGGAACTGGCTGCCGCTCTTCTTGGTGCTGTTGGCCGGAGCGTCGAAACCGTAGCCCCAGTCGATACCCAGCATGCCGACCACCGGCAGGTAGAGACGCACACCGAAACCGGCCGAACGCTTGATTTTGAAGGGCGAGAAGCTCTTCCACGAGTCGAAGGCATTACCGCCCTCCATGAATCCCAGCACATAAATCTGTGACGAGGGTTTCAGAATCACGGGGTAGCGCAGCTCGGCGGTGTACTTGTTGTAGGCGCGCGAGTAGTTGTTGCCCGGGTCGAGGGCGCCGTCTTCGTAACCGCGCATTGCAATCACGTCGATACCGTAGAGGTTGTAGCCCGACATACCGTCACCACCGACCTCGAATCGCTCGAAGGGCGACACCTTGTTCTTATTATAGGTACCCAGGAATCCCATTTCGGCCTTGAGCATCAGCACCAGCTTCTGGTTCTTCGACAGGGCCTGGAACCACTGTCCCTTCAACTGCCACTTGTGGAACTCAATCCATTTGTAGCGTTCGCTGTCGCTGAGCTTGGGGTCGTTGTAGTCCTTGCCGTCCCACAGCGAGTAGGGGAGGGTGGCCTGCACCGAGAGGCTGAAGTCGGAACCTCGACGGGGGTAGAAGGGCTGGTCGACGGAGCTGCGGCTCAGGACCACCTTCAGCGAGAGAAGGTTCGACGAACCGTTCGACATCACGAACGAGTTCCAGTTCTTGAGCGAGTAGCGCTCGTAGCTCAGCTCGGTGTAGAGCGAGAAGTAGGGGTCGGGCCAGTTCAGACGGCGTCCCAGACCTGCCGCCACACCATAGGTGCGGAAATACTGCGAACTCTTCTGCCAAACGTAGTAGGCGTCGTTCTGCTCGGAGTAGTGGGCCGACACGGTGAACGAGTTGGGCTTGTGGCCGCCCAGCCAGGGGTCGGTGAAACTCAGCGAGAAGGCCTTGTACCATGTACCGTTGGTCTGTGCCGAGATGGCGAGCTGCTGGTTCTGACCCATGGGGTAGGGTCGCCATGCGCCCTTCTTGAAGAAGTTTTTAATCGAGAGGTTGTTGAGCGTGATGCCCACCGAACCCACGAAGGTACCCGAACCCCAACCGCCGGCGATGTTGAACTGGTCGGAGGCGGTCTCCTGCAGACCCCAGTTGATGTCCACCTTGCCTGCGTTCATGTCGGGCTGGATATCGGGGACGAGGTTTTCGGGGTCGAAGTGCTGCATGCTACCCAGCAGTCGAATGGTACGCATGAGCAGCGAACGGTCATACATGTCGCCGGGGTAGGTGGCCAGCTCGCGGCGGATAACCTCGTCGTCGACGCGCTGGTTACCGGTGATGTTGACGTTGTTGATGGTGAACTGGTCGCCCTCGTAGACCTTCACCTGAATGTCAATCGAGTCGGCACCCACGATGGTTTCGGCCGGGTCGATTTGCGAGGTGAGGTAACCGTTGTTCTGGTAGAGCGACGACACGGACATGGCTTCGGGGTCGGTCTCCTTCTGGATACCCAGACGCTTGTGCATGGTCTTCTTGTCGTAGGTGTCGCCCTTCTTGACGCCGAACATGCGCTGCAACTCCTCGGTTTCGTAGACCGAGTTGCCGACCCACGAGATGTCGCGGATATAGTATTTGTTGCCCTCCGTCACCTTGAGGTCGATGCCCATGCGGTTCGACGAGATGGGGTAAATCGAGTCGCTGACCACCGTGGCGTTACGGTAACCGCGCGAGTTGTAGAAGTCGATGAGCAGCTCCTTGTCCTCCTCGTAGTCCGAGGCCTTGAATTTCGAGCTGCGGAAGAAGTTGATGGACTTCTGGTGGGTCTTCTTGAAGGTGCGGCGCAGACGCTTGTCTGAAAATTCGTTGTTGCCGGTGAAGTTGATTTTGCCGATTTTCACCTTCTCCTTGCGGTCGATGAGGAAAGTGACGTTCACGGCGTGCTTGCGCACCGAGTCGTTGCGAATGATGGGGGTCACCTCCACATTGCGGAAGCCCTTTTCAATCCAGTAGTTCTTGATGAGCTTGGTGTTCTTGTCGATGATGTAGTCCGAGAGCTCCTGGTTGCGCTTGAGTTTGAGTTTCTCGGTCAGGTCCTTCTTCTTGCCCTTCGAGATGCCCGAGAAGTCCCAGCGGTTGACTCTGGGGCGCTCCTTGAGCAGCAGGGTGAGGTCGATGCTGTCGCCCTCGATTTCGGCGCCGATTTTCACATCGGCGAAAGCTCTCTGCCGCCACAGGCGGTCGATGGCTGTTGAAATGAAGTTGCTGGGCAGGTAAATCGAATCACCCTCGATGAGTCCGGCCGAAGCCTTGAGAATATCGTGGTTGATGTACTTCACGCCGTCGACATTAATCTTGCGGATATAGTACTTCTTCTGCTTTTCGCTTCTTTTGAAAATGGGTGCATTTTCGGGGAATGCCGGTTGGGCGAGCTTTGCCGAATCTGCGGCCACCTGCTCCTGGGCGGATATATCCACACTGCCCGACATGACAAGGAGGGCAGCCATGAATATCTTACCAAAATAGTTCATTTGTTAAAATCTAATCTTCAACTTCATTTATTTTACGAGACCGAATCTTCTATCACGCTGTTGGTACACCTCGATGGCGCGGTCGAAATCCTCGGCCGTGAAATCGGGCCACAGCACCTCGGGGAAATACATCTCGGCATAGGAGGCCTGCCAGAGCAGGAAATTGCTGAGCCGGCATTCGCCGCTGGTGCGTATGATGAAGTCGGGGTCGGGATATTCGGCCGTGTCGAGGTATTGCGAGATGGTCTGTTCGTCAATGGCCTCGGGGGTGAGGATTCCCTTGCGTGCGTCGTCGGCGATGCGGCTTACGGCGCGTCGGATTTCGTCGCGCGAGGAGTAGTTGAGCGCCATGATAAGGGTCAGGTTCTCTCCGTGGGCGGTTTCCTCTTCCATCTGGGCGAGATAATGCTGTACCTTCTGCGAGAAGCGGCTTCTGTCGCCGATCATTCTTACCCTCACGCCCTGTTGTTTGAGTTCGGGGGTTTCGCTGATGACGCTCTGGCAGAACAACTCCATGATGGAGTCGACCTCCTTTTGGGGTCGTCCCCAGTTTTCGGTGGAGAAGGTGTAGAGGGTGAGGTACTTCACGCCCCATTTCACACACGAACGCAACGACGTGCGCACAGGTTCGAGACCTGCCGCGTGACCTTCGTAGCGTTCCTTTCCGTGTTTTTCGGCCCATCTGCCGTTGCCGTCCATGATGATGGCAATGTGCTGCGGTATACGATTATGTTCGCTCATAGGGTGCAAATATAATTAAAAATACCTATAAATAAACAACTTTGAGGTGAAATAATGCGACGAATCAGCTTCTGGGGTCAATCCCCCACATCATCTTATTGCGTAACGTGTCGTAAAACGATATATTGTGTGGCACGCAGAGATATATCCTGCGTTTGGCGCGGCGCAGGGTGAAGGTGGTGCCGTTGGTGATGGGGTAGCTGCGGTCGTCGAACGAGATGGAGGCCTCGGTGTGGCGCGTGTTGACCCTGAAGGTCACGCGGCTGCTGTCGGGAATGACGATGGGGCGCATGGTCAGGTTGTGGGGCGCGAGGGGCGAGATGACGAAGCACTCGCAGGTGGGGGCCACCACCGGGCCGCCTGCGCTGAGCGAGTAGGCCGTCGAGCCGGTGGGGGTCGAGAGTATGACCCCGTCGCCGTGGTAGGTGGCCACCAGCTGGTCGTCGACATAGGTCTCCACCGAAATCATGCCTGAGCCGTAGCGCTGTATGGCGAACTCGTTGAGGGCCAGATGCTGGTGGGGTTCCGAGGGGAAGTCGCCCTCGATCTGGAGCATCGAGCGCGGCTCGGTGGAGAGGTTGTCGGCGGCGATTTCGCCGAATATCTCGTCGAAACTGCCGCCGTGGTCGCCGGTCAGGAATCCCAGGTGTCCGGCGTTGATGCCCAGCACCGGAATCTTGCGGTTGCCCAGACGGTGGATACCCTCGAGCAGGGTGCCGTCGCCGCCGTAGCACACCATCACCGCATGGTCGGGCTGTTCGCCGATATGTTCGTCGTAGATGTCCCCGGGGGCGATGTCGATGCCGAGCAGCCGGCCGACCACTTCGGCGAACTCGCGGTTGAGCGCGTAGTCGAATCCGTAACGGTTTATCGCAGCGAACAACTCACGGAGTGCCGGGGCGGTGTGGGGGAGCTGGCTGCGAGAAAAAAGTATTATTTTCATTGGCGAAATGTCGAAAAATAAGTAACTTTACCACGTCGAAAACGTATCCGTAGGCCCGTCTTTCCAATCTGGCGGGCAGGGATACATATCCGAAGCAAAGATAACGATTTTTATGACAAAGTTAAGTGTAAACATCAATAAGATTGCCGTAATCCGCAATTCGCGCGGCGGCAATGTCCCCGATGTGACGGCCGCTGCCGTAGCCATCGAGGGGTTCGGCGGACAGGGTATCACGGTACACCCCCGACCCGATGCGCGCCATATCCGTTACAGCGATGTGCGTGAACTCAAGAAGACCATCACCACCGAACTCAACATCGAAGGCAACCCCATCGACAGCTTCATCGATCTGGTGCTGGAAGTGGTGCCGGCGCAGGTGACCCTGGTGCCCGATGCCCCCGATGCCATCACCTCCAATGCCGGCTGGGATACCCTCCGCCACCGCGACTTCCTCACCGAAGTGACCCGCCGTTTCCACGAAAAGGGTATCCGTGTGTCGGTTTTCGTCGACCCCGACCCCGAGATGGTGGCCGGTGCGAAGGCGTGCGGTGCCGACCGTGTGGAACTCTACACCGAGGCCTATGCCCGTTGCTATGGCGACGACCGCGAACAGGCCATCGCCCCCTATGTGGCGGCTGCCGAAGAGGCGCGCCGTCAGGGACTGGGTCTCAATGCCGGCCACGACCTCTCGCTGGTCAACCTGCGCTACTTCATCGAGCGCATTCCGTGGGTCGACGAGGTGTCGATCGGCCACGCGCTGATCAGCGACGCGCTCTACTACGGTCTGGAGAACACCGTGCAGCTTTACAAACGCGAAATCAACTTCTAAATCGATAGGAAAACCATGAGACGAATATTGCTTTTGCTGGCGGCCCTGACCCTTTTCTCGTCGGCCGTCGCACAATCGAAGACGAGCGAATACCATGTGCAGAAAACCTCGCTTTACGACGTGCTGCCCGTCTCGTCGAAAGACATCGTCTTCCTGGGCAACAGCATCACCGACGGCGGCGAGTGGGCCGAACTGTTCAACAACCGTCATGTGAAGAACCGCGGCATCAGCGGCGACCGTTCGGGCTGGCTGCTCGAACGTCTGGACGCCATCATCGCCGGCCACCCCAAAAAGGTGTTCCTGATGATCGGCACCAACGACCTGGCCGCCGGCATTCCGCCCCGCGAGGTCTATGACAATGTCATGAAACTGGTGGAGCGTTTCCAGAAAGAGTCACCCTGGACCAAGCTCTACATTCAGAGCGTGCTGCCCGTCAACGGCCGCTCGTTCTCCAAATTCAAGGCCCACTACAAGATGAAGGACCAGATTGTGGAGCTGAACACGCTGCTCCGCGGATTCTGTGGCGGCAATGTCGAGGACCGTGTGGCCTACCTCGATGTCTACGCCGAACTGGTCGACAGCAACGGAGACCTTAACGCGGCATACACCAACGACGGCCTCCACCTGCTGGGGGAGGGTTACGTCATCTGGAGAGATGCCATCAAAAACTATGTGAAATAACGCAGTGCCATTATCCAATCCCATTTTCAGACGTATCTCGCGCATAGTCGACGCACGGGGCATTCAGGCCTTTGTGGTGGGCGGCTATGTACGCGACCATTATCTTCATCGCCCCTCCACCGACATCGACGTGGTGGTCGTGGGCAGCGGTATAGAGGTGGCCGAGGCTCTGGGACGTGAACTCCACACCCGGGTGTCGGTCTTCAAGACCTTCGGTACGGCCATGTTGCGCGCCGGAGGCATAGAGGTCGAGTTTGTGGGCGCGCGCAAGGAGTCCTACTCCCACGATTCGCGCAAGCCCCAGGTCGAGGAAGGAACCATCGAGGACGACCAGCGTCGCCGCGACTTCACCATCAACGCCCTGGCCTGGTCGCTCAACGGCGACACCTTCGGCCAGCTGGTCGACCCCTTCTACGGCATGGAGGATTTGGAGGACTGTATCATACGCACCCCGTGTGATCCCGACATCACCTTCTCCGACGACCCCCTGCGCATGATGCGTGCCGTGAGGTTCGCCTCCCAGCTGGGTTTCACCATCGAGGAGGAGACCTTCGATGCCATTGCGCGCAATGCCGAACGCATAAAAATCGTGTCGAAGGAGCGCATCATCACCGAACTCAACAAGATTGTCCTCTCGCCCGTCCCCTCCATCGGCTTCGAGCTGCTGGAGATGACCGGCCTGCTGGCACTCATCTTTCCCGAGATGCACCGCCTCAAGGGGGTGGAGAAGCGCGGCAAGCATGCCCACAAGGACAATTTCGTCCACACGCTCAAGGTGCTGGACAACGTGGCGCGCAACTCCGACGATTTGTGGCTGCGCTGGGCGGCCGTCATGCACGACATCGCCAAACCGCTGACCAAGGCCTATGACCCCAAGGTGGGGTGGACGTTCCACGGCCACGAGGTGTTCGGCTCGAAGATGGTCCCCCAGATTTTCCGACAGCTCAAGCTGCCGCTCAACGAACACATGAAGTTCGTGCAGAAGATGGTCTTCCTCCACCTGCGTCCGATTATCCTCTCGGAGGATATGGTCACCGACTCGGCGGTGCGCCGTCTGCTCTTCGAGGCGGGCGACGACGTGGAGTCGCTCATGACGCTGTGTGAGGCTGACATCACCTCGGGCATCGATGCCAAGGTGAAGCGTTTTCTGGCCAACTTCCAGCTGGTGCGCCGCAAGATGAAGGATTTGGAGGAGCGCGACCGTATCCGCAACTTCCAGCCTCCCATCACGGGCGAAATCATCATGGAGACCTACGATATTCGTCCGTGCCGCATCATCGGCGACATCAAGGAGGCCATCAAGAATGCCATTCTCGACGGCGATATCCCCAACGACTACGATGCGGCCTATGCGCTGATGGAGCGTCTGGCCGCCCGCGAGGGACTCGTCAAACGGTCATAGACCGCGAGGCTGCCGTCAAAAAAAAAGAGGGCCTGTCCGACAAAAAAGAGAACCGTTCCCTTTGGGGAGAACGGTTCTCTTTTTTTTGTGTTGTGCCGTTGAGGCTGCCTGCGGGGTCAGTCGGCCAGCAGACGGGCGCGCCACTCGTCGGGTACCTCGCGGCTCTGCTGTGCCTCGAAGTCGAAGACCACCATCACCGTGCGGCTCTCGGTGCGTACCTCTCCGTCGACCACAATCTGCTGGTGGAGGGTCATGCTCTTGTTGCCGACCTTCTCGCAGGTGGTGACCACGTCGATGGTGTCGTGCATGCGTATCTGTCCCACGAACGAGGTCGTGGTCGACACGTTGACCACCCTCACCCGACCCGAAAGCATACGTTCGCCCAGCAGTCGGGCGTAGTAGTCGACCTTGCCCACATCGAGAAAACTCTGCTGTGCGACATTGTTGGCGTGGTGGAAGATGTCGAAGTCGGCAAAACGCGGTTGTATGCGTGTGGTTACGGTGCGTGCCATGCCTTAGCGGATAATCTTGAACTCGCCGCTCTGGGTGAAGGCGATAATCGACGAGGCCTTGCGGGTGGGTTTGCCCTCGAAACGGGGGTTGACCACATAGTCGACGCCGTCGATGATTTCGCGTGTCACGTCGTTGAGGCCCGTGGGGGTCTCCTCACCCGAGATGTTGGCCGAGGTCGACACCACGGGGCGGCGCAGGGCGGCCAGCATCTCCTGACAGAAGGCATGGTCGGGAACCCTCACACCCAGTGTTCCCTCCTCGGGAATGAGATTCTCGGCCACGTTCACCGCACCGGGAAGAATCAGGGTGAGGGGGGTGGTCGACATCTCCATCACCTCGTAGGCAATCGGGGGTGCCGAATTGATGTAGCGCACCACCATGTCGGGGTTGGCACACAACACCAGCATCGACTTCTTGTTCTCGCTGCGTTTGAGGCGGTAGATTTTCTCCACGGCCTCCTTATTGGTGGCATCGCAACCTATGCCCCACACCGTGTCGGTGGGGTAGAGGATAATGCCGCCCTCTTTCATTATGCGTGCCGCCTCGCGGGCTTCGCGCTTCATTTCGCTCTCTTTCTGCATCTTTTTTGAGTATATAATGTGCAAATTTACTGTTTTTGCGGATAAACCTGCATATATGAGTGCGGATAATTTATTTTTTTTAAGGTTTTTCACATTCAATTTTATACCTTTGTAGCACTTTAGAAAAAACGATAAAAAATATATACTATGGGAAGAGCATTTGAATACCGCAAAGCGCGTAAATTGAAACGATGGGGCCACATGGCACGTGTCTTTACCAAAATCGGTAAGGAAATCGAAATCTCGGTGAAGGCCGCAGGTCCCGACCCTTCGTCGAACACCCGTCTGCGTCTGCTTATCCAGAATGCCAAGGCCGAGAACATGCCCAAGGAGAACGTCGAGCGCGCCATCAAGCGTGCTACCGAGAAGGACTCTTCGGACTATAAGGAGGTTATCTACGAGGGATACGGTGCCCACGGTATCGCCTTCATGGTAGAGACCGCCACCGACAACACCAACCGTACGGTAGCCAACGTGCGCATGCACTTCAACAAGTGCGGCGGCCAGCTGGGCAACAGCGGCTCGGTGGCTTTCATGTTCGAGCACAAGTGTGTCTTCAAGTTCAAGCCCGGTGCGGGTGTTGACCCCGAGGAGCTGGAGCTGGAGATGATCGACCTGGGTGTCGAGGACTTCGACCAGGACGAGGACGCCATCGTGGTGTCGGCTGCCTACGAGAACTTCGGCGCAATCCAGAAGTGGTTGGACGACAAGGGCTTCGAGATTGTTTCGGGTGAGGCCGAGTTTGTGCCTATGGACACCAAGGAACTCGACAAGGAGGGCCGTGAGTCCATCGAGAAGCTCGTCGAGCGTCTGGAGGAGGACGAGGACGTGACCAATGTCTACCACAACATGAAGGAGGTAGACGAGGACGAGGAGGAGTAAGCTCCTTCGACGTTCGTCAATACAACGAAAATTTTTCTTTTTGCTAATCGGAAGGTGCAGCTGATGAAAGTCGGCTGCACCTTCCACTTTTTATGGTGTTCAACCTTTCGTGGGGTGGACAGTCCCCGATGCGGTGTCTCCCTGCGGCGGCGGTTGTGTGCTGACG
>JAHHQN010000033.1 GCA_020026375.1 Alistipes sp.
TAGAGCACTTGCTTTGCAAGCAAGGGGTCAAGGGTTCGACTCCCTTATTCTCCACCAGACGAAAAGAGTGATTTTTCAATCACTCTTTTTTTTGTATATCCCCCTCCTCATTCATCACACCGCTCCCCTTCAGAAAACATCAAACGGAGCTGCGGCATTCTTCAGACATTTAAAGAATAATTCAAGGCTGCACCGAGGACTCTTACAGAGTCATTTCAAGGATTTTATAAAATAGTATTTATTCTTGCAAAGCAACGATAAGCAACCGAAAAAAACAGAGGAGGAAAACCATAAGTTTTCCTCCTCTGACTGCTAAAATATCAGTTATTTTTTGCAGCATTCCCCAGATAAAATCCGTAATGTGACACGGATTTTGCATCAGCTTCGGGAATCAGGAGTCCCCCCCCCAATGGGAAGCTCCATGCAACATCTATTTTGTCTGCTTAATCTCCCAGATTGAACCGTCAATCAGCGAGGTGTATATTGTTCCGTCCTCTGCCGTTTCAAAACCGTTCATGGCGGAAGAACCTAATTTGTAGGTCCAAAGGAGCGATCGGCTTTTTATGTCAACGGCAGCAAGAACACCACTCTTCGAGCCGAGATATGCAATGCCTTTGCTTTCGGCAACGATACATGGCGTATGCTCGTAACCGAATCCGGCGTCAACGACGAATGCCGGTTCCGGTTTTTTGCAGTCCGTTCTCACGGCGATGAGTTCTCCGTCCATTGTCTTTGCCAGGACGTATTTTTTGTCGTTAGAAACACCGAGGCTCTCTCTTACCTTATATTTACCGTCGAAATTTGTTCTCCAAATCACTTCGCCGGTCTTTTTGTCGAGGGCCGTCATGTATCTGTCGGGAGCAACAACAAACACTCTCTTTCCGACAACAACAGGGACGCAGTTTCCGGGACCGAGCATATTTGCAGATCTTCCGTTGTTCCACTTCCATTTAAGTTCGCCCGTTTTCTTGTCAACGCATCTGAGGTAGATGTCCCACGCACCGAAAAATATGTCATCTCCGTCAATAGTCGGTGCGGCCTGACAGTAATTGTTCAAATCGTTGATCGACCATTTCATGCTGCCTGTTGCAGTGTCCCAACATTCAAATTTCTTGTAACCACCCTGATAAAGGTTTCCGTTTTCGACGACACCGTCAGCAACGTATGGACCTTCAGAGTCGTTTTCGCGGATAATGCGCCCGTCTTGTTTGTCGCACCAGAGCATTCGATTGTCCGAAGTGGGAACAACCAGACAGTTGCCGGCCACTGCAGGACGTGAGAACAGTGATGCGTTGGTCTTGAAGGACCAGTCTATGGTTCCGTCAGCCTTGTTGAGAGCTTTTACCTCGCCGAGCGAGTTTCCAAAATAGATTTTGTCCTCGTCGAATGCAAGACGTGTGAAGATTGAAGCATTGTCCTGGTAAATACGCCTGAGTGAAACACCTTGAGGCATTTCGCTTTTTTGCGCTTCTGCATATTTGAACTCAGGGTGCTTGTCGTTCATCTTGATGGCATACTGAAGTGTCTGCGCCTTGCCGAGATCCTTATTATAGATGAATAACGAGTCATTTTTTATTTCCACGTTCGAGTATCCATATTCAAGCCCCTTCTTTGTCATGTCAAGCGCACGGCATATAAAGGCGTCAATGTCACCACCCTTGTATTGGCGGAACATGTGGTAATGACCGCAAATGTGAGCAACCGTAGGAAAACTTTGCAGAATGCTTACATAGTCCTGCCAGTTGTCAAGGTCGCTAGTGATGGGATAGTGGTTAATCGATATCACCTTTTTCCCCGGCGTCACCCGGTTTGAAAGTTCCTTTTTAAGCCATATAAGGTCTTCCTGCTTTATGTGTCCGTCTCCCATCTTCATATAGGGGCCGCAGTTAAGGCCTATGTATATGATATCGTCGGATTCGAACACAAAACGGTCGTCCCCCCAAATGTCATTGAAAGTACGGGTAGCACTCTGTGACCAGTTGTTTTCGTGATTGCCGGGAATGACATACAATGGTTTTTTGAGGTTGTCGAGAATGCTCTTGATATTACGCAGTTCTTCATCGCTTCCTTCATTGGAAAGGTCGCCTGCCAGAATTACAAATTTAGAGTCATTGGCATTGATCTCCTCAACAATTTTTTTGAGTTGCGTCTCGTTGGCATTGCCCGGAGTAACGTGAATGTCGGCAAGCAGAGAGAATTTTTCGGCATTACTGCTTGAACAGCTGCAAAAGGCCAGAAGGGAAAAGGCCAGCAGTATCTTCTTTAGTGTCATGTTTGGTTAGGTTGGTTAGAGTTTGTTTCTTCAGACAAAGATACGACAAGGCGAGTGGATATAAAACAGAACTGTAATTTTTATTTTGGCTTCCGCAGAATCACACAGCAGACAGGACATGAGGGGGGGGGTTGCGCGTTGGGCCGAAAACAAAAAAATCCTGATTCCGTACAGGAATCAGGATTTTACCGCTTATTGCGGACTTTTCTTCAAAGTGGTACCACCAGGAATCGAACCGGGGACACAAGGATTTTCAGTCCTTTGCTCTACCAACTGAGCTATGGCACCATCATCGGCCCAACCGAAATCAGATGTTTTCCGTGGTTTGGGAGTGCAAATATAGACAAAGATTTCCAACAATCCAAACGGAATCGCAAAAAACTTCAAAAATTTTAAAATTTCGCCTCTACATCACACGCCACTCCCCTCAACAAGGCCCGGCACGCCAACTGCGGATATCGTATCGTGAGCGGGAGGACGATGCACCGTCCTCCCGCTCCGACACGCTATTTCATCTGCGGGCGGTCGCCCAGACGAATCTTCAGGTGACCGCCACGCACAACGTCTTCAAAGCGGATATGGGTGTCCGTCCACGCCTCTCCGTTGAGCGTCATCGACTGTATATAGTCGTTTTGAGGGGCATTGCCCTCGGTCTCTATCACGAACTCGCGCCCCGAATAGTAGCGCGGCGAGAGCTGCACGGTCACTCGGTCGAACAGCGGCGAACCGATACCGAAGACCGGCTCCTGCGCCGTCAGTCCCCTCACATCGAAGAGTCCCATCGACGAGATGACATACCACGCCCCCAGCTGTCCCTGATCCTCGTCCTGACCGTAGCCATAGCCGTGAATGCCGTCCGTACCGTAGAATTTGTGGAGTATGGAGCGCACCCACTTCTGGGTCAGATCGCCCCGACCGGCCTCGTTGAACAACCACGAGATGTGCAGACAGGGCTGGTTGCCGTGGTTATACAGTGTCTCGAGACCTGCAAAGGCACTCACCTGCGTGCCGCCACCGAAAATCTTGGGTTCCGACACGGTAAAGATACTGTCAAGACGGGCATTGAACCGCTCCGCCCCCACCTTGTCGACCAATGTCTCCACATCGTGGGGAACATAGAAGGTATATTGCCAGGCATTGCCCTCCTGAAATCCGCGCCACACCTCCATGGGTTTGAAGTCGGAGATAAATCTGCCGTCGGCCAGACGCGGACGCACGAAATCCGACTGCTCGTCATACAAGCGTTCCCAGCCTTTCGACAGGTACATCAGACGTTTGTAGTCGTCCTCGCGACCCAGCTCTTTGGCCCACTGAGCCAATGCCCACGAGGTGTAGGAATACTCCAGCGTGTGCGACGCGGAGAACATAAACGCCTCGTCGGGGCCTTCACCATGGTCGCGATGCGGCACATAGCCATATTCCGTGAAGAGGTGCGTATCGACCTTGCCGGCACCCAGAGGACGGTTCTCGCCACAGAGTTCATTCTTCAGACACGCCTCGTAGGCCAGCTCCTCGTCAAAATCCGTGATGCCGCACTGATAAGCCGCCGCAATCAGTGCCGGCAGGAGATTGGTTCCCACACCCGACACATAGCGGCTGTTGGCCACACCGTCGGCCAACCACCCCGAATCGCGATACACCAGCAGGTGGCTCGAGATGTAGTCGGCGAAATATTCGGGATAGGCCAGCGCCCACAACTGCGACAGGTTCCACTGCGCACCCCAGATGGCATCGGTATTATAGAGGTTGTGGACGGGGCGGCCCTCCTTGAGCGCAATCTGCCCCACACCGCCGTCGTGACGCGGATAGGTTCCCGACACATCGCTCGCAAAACCACGTCCCAGCAGCGCATGGTAGAGTCCCGTGTAGAACTTCACCTTGTCGTCGCGGTTGTCCGTCTCGACACGGATACGTCCCAGATACTCCTCCCAGGTCTTGTGGGAGAGCGCACGCGCCGCATCGAAATCCAGATTCCGCGCCTCGGAGAGCAGGTTCTCGTGTGCCGCCTCCACCGAGGTGTAGGAGAGTCCCACCCTGGCGGTCACCTGTTCGCCCTCTTCGGTGGCAAAATCCATATACAGACCGGCCCCCTGTCCCGAGGCCGCTCTCGAATTGCGGCACACCGAATCGTAACGGAAGCTGCCCACCTCATAGGGTTGCTTGTCGACCTTGGCATAGAAATAGAGCGTCACACTCGCACCCGGCTGGTATTTCCTGACATATTCGGGTTCGGTAATGACCCAACCCTCGACATCGCCTGCGGCATTCATCTCCACACGGGCATCTCTCACCGCCCCACTCTCGCCCTGACGGCAACCGACGTTAAAGAGCAGACGGCTGCGCTCATGACGCGGATAGGTGAAGCGCTCGAAAGCCACACGCGGCGTGGAGGTCAGCTCCGCCCGTATGCCGTAGTCCTTCAACAGCACGGAGTAATATCCGGCGGTCGCCACCTCGTCGGCGTGGTCAAAACGCGAGCGGTAGCCCCTGCCTGTCGTATCACCCACGGGTCCGGGAGTGGTTTTCAGCTCGCCACTGGCGGCCATCAGCGCCACACCGCCGACCTGAAATTCGTGGAAGACGGGGAAACCCTCCACCGTAGCGTCACGGTAGTCGTAGCCCGTGGCCTCCCAGCCCGACTTGTTGCCCACATGGGCATTGGTGGCCGGAGCAGGCTTGGCCATCGAAAACGGACAGGCTCCCGGTGCAAAATGAAACCAGCGGCAATGTGCCGTTCCGATACGCGGTTCGACATACCGGGTCAACGACTCCTCCTGCGGAGTACCGCACGCCGCCATCAGGCTCGCCGCTCCGCACACAATGATTCCGAAAATTCTGCGCAACATATATCTTATCGTGTTTTTTGATTTGCCAAATATTATGTTCATACATATTATACTTGTGCAAAGATATATATTTTTTCCATTAAAAATGAGATGAATTGCAAATTATCGCAAAATAACATAATTTTGCGTACAGGCCATCAATTAATAAATTTTATGTTAATTCTCGTGAATATTCCCGCACCCCCTGCATATTCATAAGAACAGACATTGCAGAAACAAAGGAAACAGACGACAACAACCTGCCGACGCCCAAAAAAAACGAAAACAGACAGGGCAGCAGATGATTTTGCCCCCAAAATCAGAAAAGCGGAATATGAATGAGAACAATATGGAAATAGCGGACCGAAAAGGTGAAGAGTCCGAGTTCGGGAAATTCTACGAAACCTACAAAACACGTTTCGAGAATTTCGCCTACGGCTACGTACAGGATTCCTATGTGGCCGAAGATATTGTCACCGATTCATTCGTCTACTTCTGGGAGAACCGCTCCAAGATTGACGACACCTACAACCCCGCGGCCTACGTTCTGACCACCATTCGTCACAAAAGCCTCAACTACCTGCGCGACCTCAGAACCCGGACCCGCATACAAAATCATCTCGGACAACTGCAACAGAGAATCATCGACGAGAATATCCGCTCACTGGAGCAATGCGACATCAGCATGCTCTTCACCGACGAAATCCGCTCGCTGGTCAAGGCCTGTGTCGACCGCATGCCGGAACTGACACGCCAGGTTTTCAACGCCCGCAAACAGGAGGAACTCTCCTATCGGGAAATCGCCCAACGCCTCCACATCACCGAGCGACGCGTCGAAACCGAATTGGAAAAATCGAAGGAGCAACTCCGCAAGGCGTTGCAGGATTACCTTCCGGCAACGGCTCTGAGCCTATTCATCATGATGATTCACTAAAAAATCAAAAAAAACGGAAAAATTCTGTGGGAATCCGTTTCCATGAAGTGCTATATAGTAAAAGGTCCACAAAAAAGACTTTTACTATCAGACATGAAGCAAGAAACACTATACCGTTTTTTCCGAGGTGATGCCTCCACAGCCGAACAACAGGACATCATGGACTGGCTGGACGCCTCACCCCTCCACCGCCGGCAGTTCGACCATGAACGTGCCGTCTACAATGCCCTGCTGCTGCACGGACCCGAACCACAAGCCGTCAGAAGAATCAGAATCTCGTGGAGAAAAATCACCCGCTACGCCATGGAAACGGCGGCCGTCGTGCTGCTGGCCGCCGGCATGAGCTGGGCATACATCGATCGCCAACAGGAGAACTGGCAGCAGTTGACCACCCAGATTGCGGCCGGCGAGGGACAACGCATTCATCTCACCTTGCAGGACGGCACAAAAGTGTGGCTCAATTCCGGAGCTTCGCTCGAATATCCCGCCCTATTCACCGACGACCTGCGCCGCGTAACCCTCAAAGGTGAAGCCCTGTTCGATGTCACCAAAGACAAACAACGTCCCTTCATTGTCGACACCTATGCCTGCGAAGTGGAGGTGCTCGGCACCAAATTCAACGTGAATGCCGACAAGGAGGAGCAGACCTTCACAACGATGCTCATCGACGGCAGTGTGAAAGTCTCGTCACACAGCAGCGACCAGCAGGTGATTCTCCGCCCCAACCAGCGCGTAAAGCTGCTCGCCGACGGCCATCTGATGCTCTCAGAATCGAACGACGCCAACGAATATCTGTGGACCGAGGATTTGATTCAGATTTCCGACCATACCCTGCCGGAGATGCTCGAGCGGCTGGAGCTGTGCTACGGCGTGCAAATCGATGTACAACTCAAGGAGATTCCCGAACTGAAAGCCATGGGTAAAATCCGCATCTCCGACGGTTTGGAACACGCACTCAATATCCTGCAACACAACTGCAAATTCAGATACACCTACAACCACGACACCAGACAACTGGTCATCTACTAAAACGACACTTCACAACTAACTGATAATAAACCCCAAAAACTTCAACTGCCTATGAGATAAGACCCGCCTATTTTTCAAAAAATCCGTTTAATCGTTATCCCTCACCCGGATTACAGCATACGAAAAAAATATCCGAGACTGCGCCAATAGTTTCGGACACAGGATAACGACAGATACAAAAAATCAGATTTGAGATTAAAATCATTTACCCTTTAAGCAACAAATATATGAAGAATAAAAGTATCAAGCACTACAAGAGCTTGATAATCTCGCTCTTCTCTGCGCTTTTAGGCCTTTTGACGGTCCAAACCACATGGGCACAGGCTGCCAGCGTCACCATTCACATGCGTCAGGTCAAGATGTCGCAGGTCATGAGTGAAATAGAGAAACAAACCAAATATCTGTTCATCTACGACAAGGGTATCGGTGTCGACAAGACCACCAGCAGCGTAGATGTAACCAATGGCACCGTATCGGCAGCCCTGACACAGATGGTCAACGGCACCGACATCAATTACGAAATCAACGGTTCGAACATTATCCTCAGCCCCAAACAGAAGGACAATTCGGGTCCGCGTACCATAAAAGGTGTGGTGAAGGATTCCAAAGGCGAAGTCGTGATTGGAGCCGCCGTGCTGGTGAAAGGCACCACCATCGGTGTGACCACCGACATTGAAGGCGCCTACGAAATCAACGTACCCGCCCCCGCCGGCCAGGCCGTACTCCAAGTCAACTATCTGGGTTACGAGCCGATGGAGGTAACCGTCGCCAACCGTTCGATGATTGACATCACCCTTCAGGAGCAGGCCATGAACATGGACGCTGTCGTAGTGACCGCACTGGGTATCAAGCGCGAGGAGAAATCGCTGACCTACAATGTGCAGGAAGTGGCCGGAGAACTGGTGAATACCGTCAAGGACGCCAACTTCGTCAACTCGCTGTCAGGTAAGGTGGCCGGTCTGCAGATCAATGCCAGCGCTTCGGGTGTCGGCGGTTCGTCGCGAGTGGTGATGCGTGGTGTGAAGTCCATCAGCGGCAACAACAACGCACTCTATGTCATCGACGGTATCCCCATGCCCGACCTGCGCTCGGAGCAGACCGACGGTACCTTCGAGACTCCCGACGGCGGCGATTTCGAAGGTATCTCCAACCTCAACCCCGAAGACATCGAGTCGATGACCGTACTTTCGGGTGCAACGGCTGCAGCCCTCTACGGTTCGCAGGGTGCCAACGGTGTCATCGTCATCACCACCAAGAAGGGTGAGGAGGGTCGCGTGAGAGTCAACTACTCGAACAACACCACCTTCTCGTCGTCTTTCGTGATGCCCAAATTCCAGAACACCTACGGCACCGACCCCACATCACCCTCGATGAGCTGGGGCGCAAAACTGGACACTCCCTCGTCGTATGACCCCGAGGATTTCTTCCAGACCGGTTTTGAGGAGAACAACGCCCTCTCGATTTCGGGCGGTACGGAGACCAACCAGACCTACTTCTCGGCAGCAACCCTCAATTCGCGCGGTATCATTCCCAACAACGTCTACAACCGTTACAACTTCTCGGTCCGCAATACGACGATGCTCATCAAGGACAAACTCACACTTGACTTGAGCGCGACCTACATGCGTCAGTACAAACGCAACCCTCTGATCCAGGGTCTGTACCACAACCCTCTGATTCCTATCTATCTGTTCCCCCGCGGCGACGATATCTCCAAGTATGAGGTCTATGAGCGCTACGACGCCACAGCCGGCTACATGAAGCAGTTCTGGCCGCTGGAGTTCATCACCGGCGTCGAGAACCCGTGGTGGGTCACCAACCGCCAGCTGTTCGAGAACACCGCCCACCGCTACTCGTTCAACGCCACGCTGAAGTGGGACATCGCCGATTGGATTACCCTGACCGGACGTGTGCGCACCGACAACCTGTCAATGAACTACACCCGAAAGATCTACGCATCGTCGAACCGTCTGTTCGCCTCGGAGTTCGGTAACTTCCAGAACAACAAGGTACTCCACAACAACCTCTATGCCGACGCCCTGCTTTCGATCAACAAGAACTTCTGCGACAACAAACTCTCGCTGTCGGTGAATCTGGGTGCCAGCCTCCTCGACGACAAGAATGACGGTCAGGGTTTCGAGGGACACCTCGCCACCCTTCCCAACAAATTCTCGGTCACCAACATCAACATGAACCACTCGCAGACAATCCCCTACGCCGACCGCTACCACGACCAGCGTCAGGCCATCTACGCCACGGCACAAATCGGCTGGAACAGCATGTTGTTCCTCGATGTGACGGCACGTAACGAGTGGGCCTCGCAGTTGGCCAACACCCCCAACACCAACATCTTCTACCCCTCGGTAGGTCTGTCGGCCGTCATCTCGTCGATGTGCAACACCGAGAAAATCGGCATCTCGTTCCTGAAAATCCGCGCTTCGTACGCCGAGGTGGGTAATGCCCCCCAGCGTTTCATCACCGGAGTCAACACCCCCATTCAGACAGGCGGTATCGTCTCTTCGGACACCTACGCCCCGGCCGTGAATCTGACTCCCGAACGCACAAAATCGTTTGAGGTGGGTATGAACGCCAAATTCCTGAAGAACAAGATCTGGCTGGATTTCACCTACTACAACACCAACACCTACAACCAGCTGTTCAGCTACGACGCTCCCCCCTCGTCGGGTTACAAGCGCGCCTTCATCAATGCCGGAAAGGTGAACAACTGGGGTATTGAAGCCGTATTGGGCTACAAGAACAAATGGAACGAATTCCGCTGGTCGACCAACGTAAACTTCTCGATGAACCGCAACGAAATCAAGGAGCTGGTACCTGAAGGCACACGCGACGTTGCCGGCAACCTGGTCAACATCACGGAGGTCAACAAGGACTACGGCGGCTATCGCATGAAGATTCGCAAGGGCGGCTCGATTGGCGATTTCTATGTGACGGGTCTGAAGACCGACGACCAGGGACAAATCTATGTCGACCCCAACTCGAACACCGTCACCACCGACCCCAACACCTGGATTTACGGCGGTAACACCGAGGCCAAGTGCCGTCTGGGTTGGAACAACCAGTTCTCCTACAAGGGTGTCAACCTGGGAGTGTTGTTCGACGCACGTATCGGCGGCCACGGTACATCGGCCACCCAGGCACTCATGGACCGCTGGGGTGCTTCGCAGGCATCGGCAGAAGCCCGCGAGAACGGCGGCGTGTGGATTTCAGAGAATCAGAAGATTCCCGACGCAAAGGTATTCTACGCAAACAACGGCAACGGACTCTCGATGTTGTCGCACTATGTCTACAGCATGACCAACGTCCGTCTGCGCGAAATGACCATCGGCTATGATCTGCCCTCGAAGTGGTTCAACGACAAAGTCGCCATGACAGTTTCGCTCGTCGGCCGCAACCTGTGGATGCTCTACAACAAGGCTCCGTTCGACCCCGAGGTGACAGCTTCGACCGGCACCTACTATCAGGGCCTCGACTATTTCATGCAGCCCAGCACCCGCACCTTCGGCTTTAGTGTCAGACTCCAATTCTAAAACATCAAACATCAATGAAACGATATAATCATATTTTAGGCTCGTTCGCCGCTCTGGCACTCA
This sequence comes from Alistipes sp., assembly GCA_020026375.1. Lineage (GTDB taxonomy): Bacteria > Bacteroidota > Bacteroidia > Bacteroidales > Rikenellaceae > Alistipes. The sequence continues at coordinate 10,672 of JAHHQN010000033.1, forward strand.
CAGCGTGCACAGGCGACTTCGACACCTTCAATACCAATCCCGACGCGGCGCAGACGATTGACAAGAAGACCTACATCACCACCATGGAGATGGACGCAGTCATTCCGTGCAGTGACATCACCGCCAACATGTTCCAGCGCGCCTGCAATCTGATTGGAGATGCCTACGCCGGATATCTCTCGCCGATTCAGGCCTTCAACGGCGGCAGCTACACCTGTACCTACGACCTCGACGGTACGGATTACAATGATTCGCAGTTCGAGTGTACGTTCACCAACGTGATGCCCGCATGGCTCAATCTCAAGTACGCCCACCAGAACAACCAGATTACCGACGACACCTTCGCCATTGCCGAGGTCATCAAGGTGATGGCTATCCAGCGCACTACCGACATGTACGGTCCTCTGCCCGTGTCGCACTTCGGCGAACCGAACAACCCCTACGAATCACAGCAGGACATCTACGCCAACATGTTCAAGGACCTGAACGCTGCCATCGAAGTGCTGAAGGAGTACACCGCAAACGCCGGAAACGCCCGTCCGCTCGAGAAGGTGGACTTGATCTACCAGGGCGAATACGCCAAGTGGCTGAAGTTGGCCAACTCCCAGAAACTGCGTATGGCGATGCGTATCCGTTACGCCGATCCCCAGGCAGCAAAGACCTATGCCGAAGAGGCCGTGCGCGACGGTGTGATGTCGTCGACCGATGACGCCGCCTGGCTGAAAAGCTACAATGCAGTGCAGGTCTACAATCCCCTCGAGGAGGTGTGGAACGCCTATATGGACACACGCATGGGTGCAACGATGGACGCCTACATGAACGGGTATGAGGACCCGCGTCTGGCCGCTTATTTCAAACCCTGCGAGGACGGTCTCTACCACGGTGTGCGTTCGGGTATCCGCTCGATGCTGAAGGCCAACTACCTCAACCTGTCACAACCCAATGTAGCAAAGGATACTCCCGTGGTATGGTTCCTGGCTTCGGAGGTGGCCTTCCTGCGCGCCGAGGGTGCCATGCTGGGTTGGAACATGGGCGGTGACGACGCCACCCTCTACAACGAGGGCATCAAGTTGTCGTTCATGGAGAGAGGGCTGAGTGCCGATGCCGCCTCGACCTATGCCGCCCTCACCGCCGAACCGGTTGAGTTTGTCGACATGTCGAAAGACTCGTCGAAGCACAATGCCGCCAAACCTTCGACCATCACTCCCCGCTGGGAGACAGAGGCTTCAAACGAGGTCAAGCTGGAGCGAATCATCACCCAGAAATGGATTGCCATGTATCCCAACGGACAGGAAGCATGGTCGGAGTTCCGCCGCACGGGTTACCCCAAGGTAATCCCCATCGTCGACAACATGAGCGGCGGCAAGGTCAGCACCACCAAACAGGTACGCCGCATGACCTTCAGCCGTTCGGAGTACTCGAACAATGCCGACGGTGTGGCACAGGCAGTTGAACTGCTGGGCGGTCCCGACACCGGAAACACAAAACTTTGGTGGGACCAGAAATAAAAGAACCTTAACACAGACAAAAGATGAAAAGAATCTTAAAATCAATATTGGCCGTTGCTCTCATGGGTATATCCGCCGTGGGGTGTTCCGACTGGACGGATAACGAGCGTGAGATTACCCAGCACCCCGAAGAGCAATCCCCCATCATACGCGACGACGCCTACTACCAGGCTTTGCGCGAATACAAAAAGACCAACCACAAAATCGCTTTCGGCTGGTACGGTTCATGGACCGCAGTAGGTGCTTCGTATCAGACCCGTCTGCAGTCGGCTCCCGACTCGATGGACATCATCTCGATTTGGAGCCAGTGGCATACGCTGACCCCCGAGCAGATTGCCGACAAGGAATTCGTACAGAAAATCAAGGGTACGAAAGTCACCTACACCATCTTCTCGGACAAAATGCCCGAACCGTTCCTGACTGAAATCGGCAAGGGCGAATACACCGACGAAGCCATTGAAGCCTATGCCAAGGCCTACTGCAAGGACTCGATGGACAAATATAACTACGATGGTATAGACATTGACTACGAGCCGGGATTCGGTGCCAGCGGTCCATTTGTCGGTCACGACAATGAACTGTTCTCGAAACTGATCATCGCCATGAGCAAGTATGTAGGTCCCAAATCGGGTACCGGACGTCTGCTGATGATTGACGGTGTTCCTTTTGCTGTGGCCAAGGAGGTTGTAGACTGTTTCGATTACGGTATCGTCCAGGCTTATGCCTCTTCAGGTTACACAGACCTGCAAAGCCGTTTCAACAAAGCAGCAGCCAAAGGCTGGAAGCCCGAACAGTACATCTTTGCCGAGAACTTCGAGTCGTATTGGAAAACCGGCGGAGTCAATCACACCTGTTCAGACGGACGCATCGTACATTCGCTGCTTGGCATGGCACGCTTCAACCCCACACAGGGTTTCGGAGCCGGTTTCGGAGCCTACCACATGGAGTATGAGTATGCCAATACCGAGACTCCCTACAAATACATGCGTCAGGCCATTCAGGACGTCAATCCCTCCGGAGGCGCACTGATCGTAAATCTGAGTTCGGCCAACGTAAGCAACAACAAGATTGTAATCGAAGACGACGGTTCTCTGACCGGAGAGGTTAATGATGCCATTCAACTGGTCGCCAACCGTCCCGTCGCAACAGACATGTCGTTCGCCACAACGCTGAACAACGACCTGGTGAAGGAGTACAACACCAAGCATGGCACCGAATACCAGACGGTGGATCCCTCATTGGTGGGAATCGGTCCGGTCAACTTCGCCGCCAACGATTACATTTCGAGCAAGATGGAAGTGAAGGTCGACTTTGCCAAACTGACCAAGGGTTCCTATCTGATTCCCATCGTGGTAGAACTTCCCGAGAACGAGACAATCTCCATGAAGGGCAGCAATATCCACTATTTGCTGGTCGAGTTGGTACAGACCGGCATTCAGACAGATGCCACTGCGGTGACGGGCAACAAACTCGCTCCCAACGGCTGGCAGATGCAGGTCTACCAGCAGGATTTCTCATCGGGAGCCAACGGTGTATGGAACTTCGACAACAACGTGCTGTTTGACGGAACACTCGGCAAGGGTTGGTATGGCAACAGTGCAAGCTGGTCATGGGGTGAAGGCGGCAACTTCATCGTCGACATGGGCCAACAGCATGAAGTCAGCGGCATGCGTTGGCATGGCCATATGTGGCAGCAGGACGCCAAAGCCAACATTGTGGACGTCGTTTACAGCGAGGACGGACAGAACTGGAAACCGATAGCCTACGGTATCCCCTTCCAGCCTCACATGACCGACGACGGCTGGAAAATCATACAATTCAAACAACCCGTAAAGGCACAGCACCTGCGTGTATATGTAGGCCGGTTCAGCAACGGCTATACCAGCATGGACGAACTGGAGATTTACGCTCCTGCAAACTAATAAAACACAGACATATTATGAAACCCAAATATTTGATTGCCTCGCTGTTCATGGCGGCCTTTGCAATGGCCGGCTGCCAGGAAACAGCCGAGACCTATCCGGCCCTCTACATCACAGAGGCACAGGTCAACACCGACAAATCGATGACTATCGACACCCCTCCGGCAGCAACCAGCTTCACCGTGTCGTCATCGGTAGCCGCATCGCAGGACATCGATGTGGAACTGGAAATCCGTCCCGACCTTCTGGAAGCCTACAACGCCAAATACCAGAAGAACTATCAGCTTCCTCCCCAGGGTTGCTTCGAGCTGGAAAGCACCAATGCGACAATTCTGGCCGGCTACAACACCTCGTCGAAAGTCAACTTCGTGGTCAATTCCATCTCGGAGTTCGCCGAGGGTGTGACCTACTGTGTCCCCGTAGCCATCAAATCGGCAAGCGGCGACATGACCGTTCTGGAACCCAGCCGTGTATTGTACATCGTATTGAAGACCCCCGTATTCAGCAAAGCCATGATGATGGGGCCCAACATCTACGAAATCCATTCGTTCAAGGACAACAGCGATGTCGCAGGTTGGTCGCAACTGACCCTGGAGGCTCGCGTCTACATGCTCGACTTCTGCCACCATGATCCCTACATCAGTTCTGTAATCGGTATTGAGGGTGAGTGTCTGGTTCGCTTCGGCGACGTGAAAGTCGACAAGGACTGCATACAGATTTGCCACGAATCCTATCAGCCTGCCGCCACCGACAAGCCCTTCTCCAAGAACAGATGGTATCATGTAGCTGCCGTGTGGACAGGTTCTTCATGGGATTTATACATCGACGGTCAGTTTGCATCGGGTGTCGCCACTCAGGGCGAGACAATCGATCTGTCACAGAAGCCGTTCTATCTGGGTGCCTCCTACGGTAGAGGCCGTACACTGAACGGCTACATGGCGGAGTGCCGTGTCTGGAAACGCGCCCTCACACAGGCCGAAATCGCCAACAACATGAACTATGTCGACCCCCAGTCTGACGGTCTGGTTGCTTACTGGCGAATGAATGAGTGGGAACCCTACGAGGGTGGCAAGAATGTTGTCAGAGACCTGACAGGTCATGGCTACGATGCCATCGGCGACAGTTCCAAGCCTGAGATGATTGACACGAAGTGGTTGTAGCCCCTTCTTAAAATCCATTTCCAATCCGTGGAGTCGAAAGATTCCACGGATTTTTTTATTGTCGGGATATTCGGTCTATGCCAAAAGGATTCGGGGTTGTCGTGGAGATTTTCACAATCCACGACAACCCCGAAAACATACGCTGCAATTCTGCAACGTCCGACACACGGCACCGCAGCCGTCCCTTCACTCAGGCACAAAAAAAGGCGGCGACAACCCTGCCCGTGCAGAATCATCGCCGCCACTCACTATGCAGAAATTACATTAAAGGCCACACACCTTTAATTCGGTTAATGCCTTGTATTCCAGTTCCGTGTATTCGAACATCTGCATGGCTGCCAGACGGCTGTCCTTGCTGCGCAGCACCACCACTGCCAGCTCGGGAATGCGCGAACGCTCCACATCGGCCAGCGCACCCGGCAGACAATGCTCCACACACTCGGTCACCGCAGCACGCTTGCCGCGCTCGAAATAAATCTCCTCGTAGCTCAGGAAACCTTTTTCGCGGGTGTCGTAGGGCGTACCCTTGCCGTAGAACAGTGTCAGCGAGATGGCCAGCAGGGCGTAAATCAGCACCGACGAGGCCACCAGCACCACCGACGAACTGAGGTCGGCCGACAGGGTGTCGCGCATCAGCCACTCGCCCACCAGCACACCCAGTGCGGCAAGCAGCAGGACAACAGAGATTACAGGGAACTTACGGCGCATGACAATGCGACCGTTCGACAAGGCACACAATGCCTCGCCTATTGTTTTCTTATTCATGATTTCTTGAGATTTAGCGTTTTTTGTTATAGGGGGAAATAGTACACATGCAGTCCTCCCCGACCCTCACAGCCGCAGGAGTCCGCCGAAAAAAAATGGAAAACAAAAAACCGCTAAATGATGAGCCGTCGCAACCCGTGGAGATAATATCCGCGCGAATGCGTCCGGGCAAAGAGATTGGCCACACACGACGGCAGCCCCGTCCTTTCGCCCCAACCGTTCTCCACACACGACACTCCCATGCGTTGGGCGAAGTGCTGCAACGACGGACGGTGGTCATGGCGTTCCATGACACGGCATCGGGGCGCGGAGGCCGGTCGCGAAAGATTGAAATCGGAATTGTAGATGCGCTTGCACCACAACCCGGCCTGTGCAGGGTTGTCGGCCGCAATCTCCTCACACGCACTCGCGGCACACGCCGAAGCGGTGTCTCCGGCCTCGAAGGCACCCAGACACAGACCGCCGACAACGGCCAACAATATGCAGATGAGTTTTCGCATGTTACGGTTTCCGATTTTTGAAGTGGCAAAGCTACAAAAAAACGCGACAGGAACCCCGTCGCGCGTGTTACAATCTTGTTATTTTTTTCCGTTGCCGGCGCCATCGGTCCGACATCTCCACCGCCGCCGCTACTGGGGAATGAAGATATAGGTGATGGTACCCTCCTGCCGCGCAGGTGCACTGTCGTCGATGTTGAACCGTGAGGAGCGTGCCGCCTGAAGGGCCGTCTCGCGCATGCAGCGGTCGCCGCCCTCGAGAATGTGCGCGCCGACCACCTCGCCGCCGCGGTTGACCACAATCTTCACCACCACATCGCCGCCGCCTTCACACTGATAGGCCGGAACCACCAGCCGGCGCGACGTTCTGACGGGATTGGTCAGCGAGAACGACACCGTCACACGCCCCTTCACCTTGCGGTCCTGTCGCTCGGAATTCTCGCCCCTGTCACCCTTGCGCTCGCGCAGGGCGCGCTCCTCGGCCAGTCCCTGCTCATAGGCCTCGCGGTTGGCCCTCATGCGCTCGGCCGCAGCCTCGGCCGCATCGTTGAGCGCGGCGGTGTTGGTGCCGCGGTCGTCCTTGAGTTTCTCGTTCAGGGCGTTCTCGTTCGACACCTGGTTCTTGATGCTGCTCCAATCGAGGGGGTCGGCCTCCTGACGGCGGCGCACCTCCTCGGCCAGACGGTCGCGCTCCTTCTCCAGCTCGGCCAGCGACGTGAGGTCGATGAACATGCCCTGGGTTTGCGGCTTGCGTCCGATGACGATTTTCGACGACACGAACGCAATCATCACAATAAGGTAGGCGATGACCGTCACACACAAACCTATCCTGTGGTCGTAGGTCCATGTTCCGGCATCTTGTTTTCTGTCGTCGAACGGCAGTTTGAGCCGTTGGCGTTTCGGGGGTCTGGGGAGTCTCTCTTCTTCTGTTTCAGCCATTACTATCGTTTGAATTTTGAGCAAAAATAGGATATTTTAACGATTTTTTATATCTTTGAGCACAAAATTATATGAAACACCGCTTATGTCAACAAAACAACGAACACTGAAAGCACCCATTTCCTTCTCCGGAAAGGGACTGCATACAGGCGTACATGTCACCATGACAGTCAACCCCGCCGATGCAAATACGGGTATTGTATTTCGCCGTGTAGATTTGGAGGACAAGCCTCTCATTCCTGCATTATGCGACAATGTGGTGAGCACCTCACGCGGAACAACCATCGAAGCCGGAGGTCAGAAAGTTGCCACCATCGAGCACATTATGTCGGCACTCTGGACCCTGGGTGTAGATAACGCCATCATAGATATCGACGCTCCCGAAACCCCCATCATGGACGGCTCGGCCGGCGAATACGCCAAGGCCATCACCGAGACCGGCACCGAGGAGCAGAACGCCGAGCGCAAATATTTCCATGTGACCGAGAAGATGGTCTACACCATTCCCGAAAAGGGCGTGGCCATCATTCTCTACCCCGACGACGAGTTTTCGGTGTCGCTCCATGTCGACTACAACTCGAAGGTCATCGGCAACCAGTACGCCACCTTCGAACCGGGCGACAACTACGCAGAGAAGATTTCGCCCTGCCGCACCTTCGTCTTCCTCCACGACATCGAACCGCTCATCAAGATGAACCTCATCAAGGGCGGCGATCTGGACAACGCCATCATCGTGGTCGAGAACCCCGTTCCCGAAGACCAGCAGGAGCATCTCCGCAAGGCCTTCAACAAACCCAACGTGAAAATCGAGCAGGGCTACCTCAACGAGTCGGGCCTGCGCTACAACAACGAGCTGGCACGCCACAAGCTGCTCGACCTGCTGGGCGACTTCGCACTGCTGGGTGTGAGAATCAAGGGCCGTGTGTGGGCCACCCGTCCGGGCCACTTCGCCAACACCGAGTTCATGAAGCAGGTCAAGCGCACCATACGCAAGGCCGGCGAGAAACCCCGCTACACCTATGACTGTCGCAAGAGCCCCATCTACGACATCAACGATATCCGCCACATGCTGCCCCACCGTCCCCCCTTCCTGCTGGTCGACCGTATCTTCCACTGCGACGAGACGTCGATTGCCGGCATCAAGAACGTGACGATGAACGAGCCGTTCTTCGTGGGTCACTTCCCCGAGGAGCC
>JAHHQN010000034.1 GCA_020026375.1 Alistipes sp.
GAAGATCTCTGACAGCTGTTCGCTGTTGCCTGGCGTCAGCTGAAGGAATTTCCCTTCGCCGGTTTCTTGCCGGCTATAGTGCCGTTTTGCATCGTAGAACTTCCAGGGCGATATTCCCAATTCTTTAAGACGTTCCTTGTAGCTCTGTCCGTTTTCATGGCAGTACCTGACGATTTCATTGACTTCTGAACTTGACATCATATGCGTTTCTTTTTTATACAAAATTAGCGAGGCCGAAGCTGCGCTACAATATGTATTTTATCGGACGCTTACGTTAGGAGTTGCCCCCGACCACACAAAGCGCGCCGACGGAGTCTACCCTCCATCGGCGCGCTTTTTTCATGCTTACAGCGGTGTTTCCACGCTTGCGGATTTCCGTCGCCCATTGCCACGGCCACACACGTTTCCCCGCTCTTCCAACACCCTTCCGTCCCCCCGTCCGCAAAAAAAAAGACCGCCACAAAGGCGGTCTCTAAAATAAATGAGGTCGTAGAACGACTATTTGCCGTAGAAATACATCTCCGAGCAGAGGACATTCTCACCCCAAGCCTGCACCATGATGTAGCGTGTGATAATGGCCTTGCTGAACTTCAAATACATCTCATTGCCGGAAGTAATCGAGGCACGGGTATCATCGCCCGTTACAGGAATCCAATGAGCACCGTCCATACTGGTGAACACTTTCATCTCACGGGGAGCATAAGGCGCACCAAAGCCACAAAGGTATTTCAAGCCCGTAATCTCATGAGTATTACCCATATCGATGGAAAATGCCAGGAAAGGTGACTCCAAGAAGAAGTAATCATTAGTCTTGCCGTTGGAAATCTGGTAGCAGTAATACCAGGGATTGGAAAGGTCCTCGGCGGGAGTACAAGTGGGCGTCCACTTGTTGCTGCCGGTAATGACAGGCTCGGCAGGTTTCTCGTTGGGGATATAGTCAACATAAGACACCATTTTGTGCTTGCGGATACCCACCTTGATAGCGAACGATTCCGCCAACGCGATATCACTGTTTCCGGCCTTACACTCCTTCAGACGGACATTGATGGTGAAGTCCATAGCCTCGGGCTTCACAAAGCTCCAGTCGGTATTCACCTTCAGCTCTACGGGAACCAAAGTCTGCTTCGCAGGAATCACTACGGTGTTGTTCTCACCCACAGTGACCACACCCTCGGGCAAACCGACCGATGTTACATCGAAAGCCACCACGGCGTCCTTGTCGAGCGCCTTGACCAGACCCACACTGAAAGGAACCTTGACATCGGTATCACCACTGACACCTTCGTCCTCGATGTGCATCATCTCGAACTCGTAGGTCGACTGTCCCAGATGCTGGTACTTGATATAGGCACGGTTGCCGGTCCAGGCGTCAGAAGGATAGTGAATGTAATCGTCATCGAGGTCATCACAGGCCACAAAACCCATTGTGGAGAGGCCCATGACACCGACCATCAGATACTTTAAACTTTTAAACATGATTTTAAGGTTATTTGTAATTTAGGTAATAAACCAACAGGTGCACTCGCGTACACCTGTTGGGAGTTAAAGTTTTAATTTAGAAAGGCCACTCTGTCGCTTCGGCTGTCGAAGGAACATTCTTGACCCAAGTCACCTCTTTGGAAGTTTTCATGGTGTGACCGTTGCCGGTGTAGTCCTTGAACTCCTGGCCCTTACCGTCGTTGCAACGCCAGTAACCTACCAGACCCTCGGACTTGGCCGATGTACCGGTCATGTTGTTGACAATCTGCGACTCGGTGCGGCATACCGACCAGATACGAGCCTCGGCCAACATAATCTTACAGCCAGACCACCAGCTGTCACCGGTGCCGTGACCGCCGCCGGCATCACCGCCGAACCACCATGCCGAAGCAAAGTTGGGATTACAATCACCATCCTTCGCACCTGCAAATGCACCATTGACATAAAGACGGGTGGTAGTACCATCGTAAGTCATGGCCAGATGCTGCCACTTGTTGGGGGTGAACGACTTGTCGGGATTCAAATACCAACCCTGACCCTGGAACTGTACCAGAGAGTGGGCCTTGTACTGGTCGTTGTCGCTCTGGGGGTCCTCAAAACGCAGGAGGACGCTACCGCCGTTGGTGAACACCGAACGGTTACGCTTAGCAGTGTTGCTGACCTGGAAACGTACCTCGATGGTAAACTGAGGAAGTTCAACGGGGAAACCCTCGCAATGCAAAGCTGCAGCACCATTGAAACAGGGAAGGTCGGAAACGATAATCTCCTCCAAAGGAATCACGAAAGCCGATGTGGTGCTGGTGGTGGGGATAGCGTTGTCCTCACTCACCAGACGCAAAGCAAGTGCATAAGGCTCGCCCGACAAATCGGAGGGAATCTTCTTCACGTGAATCTTGGTCACAGGGGCATTGAACTCGCCCTTCTTGACCTCTACCGACTGCTCGATTTCCACGATTTCGGCAGGAACCATCACATAGCTCGAAGCCTGCTTCTTGTTGTAGTTGTCCAGCGCCTCCTGGTCATACTCCAGACGGAACTTGGCATCGGCAGGTGCTGCATTTGTCATGCAGACATTGATTTCGGCATCACCGCCGTTGGGGCCGACCGTGATTTTGATATTCTTGTTCGATGCGCTCTCGTTCAGGAAGGCATGAACACCCATCTCGCTGGTCGCGTAATCGGCATCATCGCACGCAACAAAGCCGAAAGCCGCAAAAGCCAGACCGAGGGTCAACAATTTTATGTTATTCTTCATTGTTAATCAAAGTTTTTAGATTCGACTACTTGATAGCAGGGTTCTGAGCCTGGATACCACGACGCATCCACTTGTAGTGGGGCTTGTTGACCGACTCGTTGTTGAACTTGTAAGCACCGAAACCACCCTTGCGGAAACCGTTGAGCGGCTCCCACATGGCCATACCCAACATCGAGGGAATCTCCTTGATGTCGCATGCGCCATTGCGGTCGGTGAACTGATAACCGCCGTTCAAAGCCTCCAGTGCAGGCTCGAGGTTCTCGGTCATCACCGTACGGTTGGTCACCACCTCTTCGCCCATCAGCGAACCGAACTTGGAGATCAGTTTGTCCAAACGGCCATCGAGGTTGCTCACGCTGTTACGCCAGTCGGCAGGGTTGCCGCCGGTACCCGAGTAGGCCTGAATCACGAAGTAGGAGATGTAGGGACCCGTCTCGGCGTTCAAGGTCTGAGGCTCACCATCGACGATGAGGAGCTTCTCGGGGTTGATTTCCGACATGGGACCGATGTACTTGCCCAACTCCGAAATCAGAATGTGCATACGGGCTTTGTTGCTGGCCAGAGGACCGCCATAACCGTAGTTAGGCTCATAGTCGATATCGAAACCGTCGTAGTCGTACTTGTTCAAGGTGTCGATGATGGCCTTCGCATACTTCTTGATGGCAGCCTCGATGGCGGCATCGTCGCCGTCGACCCAACCCCAAAACTCGTTACGAGTCTTGTCATCGGTGTTGTACTCGGCAGGAGTATAACCCTGACCCACGTAGCTGGTGAACGAACAGGGAACCACTCGGGTACCCTTCTTCTTCTGCACCATCTTGAGGTCCTTGACCTGCCACTCCTTCAAGTTCGAAGAACCGGCCCACAACGACACAACGTCCATCGAGTCGGGTACACCCATCAGCGAACCGCTGTAATCGGCACCCGGCTCGGTCCAGTTGTCGAACCAGCCGAACGAAATCGAGTGTGCGGTATTCTTGTAGTCGCGCAGTGCCTGGTAATAGGCCTCGGGCATCGCACTGTCATTGGGTGAATATTCATTTTTCTGCAAAGCCTCTGCATCGGTCCAGTCGCTGCAACCGGTGACGGCTGCCGAGAGGAGCAACGACGCTACAACTGTGCTCTTAAAGCTCTTTATATTCATGTTTGTTAGTTTCTAAAGATTTGACACTAATTTTTCTTCGCCCAGAACAAATCCACCGACTCGTTGTCGACACCGCCCATCGAAGCTACGGCAGCATCGTAATTGGTCTTGTTCAAGTTCTTCTCGGTGAAGGGATAGCGCAGACGACGCATACCGCGGAAGTTGTCGGTGATGACACCGTTGCTCAGGTTGTCGAGTGCGGGAGTCAGCTCGGGGTAGCCCGTACGACGGAACTCGGCCCATGCCTCGAGACCCATCATGTAGTTGGCAATCCACTTCTGGGTGATGATGCGCTCAAGCTTCTCGTCGAACGAAGCACCGTCATTCCACTTCACGGTAATCTTGGTCTTGCGCGAGTAGTCCTGCGAAGCACCGCGGGGGTCGTTCTTGTGGTCAGCGGGAGTCTTCTCGTTGTCATCGAGGTATTTGTTTGCTTCGTCAGCCGAAATACCGTACTGCTCCATCGAAAGACGGACACCGGTCTCGTAGTACTCCTTGGCACTCTTCTCCACAGCCCAACCTCTCAAAGCCATCTCGGCACGGAGGAAGTTGGTCTCGGCAGCCAGCAATACGGGAATCTTGTCGGAAGACGTGATGTTGAAGTTGGAGTAGACGCCGGTCACCTCGCCCTTGTTGAAGTTGGCGGTACCTGCACGCATACCCACATACTTGTCGCCCACCTTCTGGAAGTACTTGGGCGCACGGGGATCGTTGTAGCCGGTCATGTAGTCCACAATCGAAGCGTTGACGCGGATATCGCCCCACGACACACCTGCCAGCTGGAAGGGATTACCCTGCACACCGGGGCTCATCATGGCGTTCTGGGCATTGGTCTCAATCAGACCGCCTGCACGCTGACAAGCCTCCTCGGCAGCAGCCTGGTCGCCGATACGGACAGCCAGACGGAGAATCAGCGAGTTGGCATAGCGTACCCAACCCGAATAGTCACCACCAAAGAGCGCATCACCATTGCCCAGAGGCTTCGAGCCGGGGAACTGGGTGGCGTAGTCGTTCAACACCGAAGAAGCGGCCTTCATATCGGCAAGCAGATTCTTATAGACCTCCTTGCAAGTGTCATAGGCCACATAGAACGAACCCTCCTTGACCTGCGAGTAGGGAATCGCACCGTACATGTCGGCCACACGCATCATCACGGCAGCACGCACCAGGCTGGCCACGGCATAGAAGTGACCCGAAGCGTTGGTCGACTTCGAGATGTCGAAGAAGTTGGCATAGATATCCTCGAACATGGTGTTGTAGGGAGTGGCATTCCAACCGTCAGAAGGGTTGAAAGTATCGAAGTTCTGACCACCCCAACGGTTCGACAGCGTATAGTAGCCGCCCAGCGAGCCGACCATCTGGTCAATCATCTGGGAGTCGTTCTGCTGGATATATGAAATACCGTCGATCATGGTAGGGAGCAGGATTGCAGGGTCTGCCTTGTAGATGGCATAAGGATCTTTGTTGTAGTCCTCATAGTTACCCGTGCAATTTACCAAACCGCATGCTGCCAGGACCAGACAAGTCGTCTTAAAAATGTTTCTTTTCATAGTTCTAAACGGTTAGAATTGCAGTTTTACGTTGAAACCAAAGTTGCGGGTGTTGGGCTGCATGAAGTAGTCTACACCCTGATAGAATGAGTTGCTGGTCGAAGCCGAAACCTCGGGATCGAAGGGGGCCTTGCAGTAAATCATCCACAGGTTCTTGGCGATGAAACCAACGGTGAGACGAGCCTTGTTGTTGAACCACTTCTTGGGAAGGGTGTAATTGAGGCTCAGCTCCTGAAGACGGATATTCGATGCACTGTAAAGGTAGTAGGCACCGTGACCACCGTCAGCACTCGAAATGGTGCTGAAATACTTCTCGGTATCGATGCGGCCGAAGTTGATGGGCACACCACCCTGATCACGGAAGTTGGCCGAAGTCTGCGAAGTACCGTAGTAGTCGAGGATACCCTGAGTAGCCGAGTAAGCCAGACCGCCTACACGTGCGGTGAAGACCAGACCCAGCTCGAGGCCCTTGAAGCCGAACGAGTTGGACCAACCCATGTTGTAACGGGGCGAGAGAGAACCCACCTTGCGCATCTCGGTCTCCTCCATTGCGAGGTTACCCTTGTCGACCAATACATAACCCTGGTCGTCACGCTTGAGCTCGTGGTTGATGTAGATGTCGCTCATCGAGCCGCCGGGACGCAGGATAACCTGGGGAGCGACGTTCGATGCACCCAACCAGTCCTTCTTGATTTCGCCGGTCGAGAAGGTCTCACCGGTAGCCTCGATATATACGTTGTCGGCCAGCGACTTGATGAGGTTGCGGTTCAGGGTCAGGGTGAAAGAGCTGTTCCATGTGAATTCGCCCCACTTGTTGTTGTAGCCCAGAGCAAACTCCATACCCTGGTTCTGCACGTCACCGGTCTGGACGATCATGTCCTTGTAACCCGACGACGAAGGCATGGGTGCGTAGATGGTCTGGTGGTAGGTGTTCGAACGATAGTAGGTCACGTCCAGAGACAAGTGGTTGAAGAAACGGGCGTTGATACCGATTTCCCACGACTTGGTATCCTCAGGCTTGAGGTTCGAAGCGGGGAATGTGGTCGGCTTCTGCCAGTTGTGGGTCTGCTCGTCGAACTTGTAAGAGGGGTTCGAGATGAAGCGGCTGAATGCCGATGCCACCTTCGAATAAGAACCGCGTACCTTGAGGAACGACACCCACTCGGGCATGTTGACCATGTTGGAAACCACGGCCGAAAGACCTACCGAAGGATAGAAGAACGAGTTGTGCTTGGTGAAGGCCAGCTGCGAAGCCCAGTCGTTACGACCTGTTACGGTCAGATAGAGCATCGACTTCCAACCCACCTCGACCGAAGCGAAGATGGCCTGGTTCTGGTCGTGCCAGCCATTCTGGATAGGCTTGTACTTCTCGGCATAGTTGACATTCTTCATCGAGAACTGGTTGACCAGCAACAGGTCACCGCCACCACCGGCCTCCTCGAAGCGCTGGTCGTTGATCGAAGCACCGATGTTGGCGTTCAGTGTCCAGTCGTCGCCGAACTGCTTGTCGATATTGAGCATCAAGTCACCGTAGAAGTTGCGGTCGTGCTGTGTCACGTCCTCATAACCACCGTTCATACCAGCGAAGGTGGTCAGTGTCGAAGCGTAAAACTTCTTCTTGAGACGGTACTCCGAGTTGTCGACACGCACACGGCCGGTGATGTTCATCCAGTCGGTGATGTTCCACTTGAGCGAGGCGTTGAGCATATAACGACGCTTGTCGGTCTCGCGCTTGTTGCGCTTCTGCAACCAGTAGGGGTTCTGCATCGAGTGGTTACCCTCGCCGTAGGGCCAGTACTGGGTCATATAACCGCGCACGGGGTCCCAACGCTCGAAAAGACGCACCTCGTTGAAATCCTCACCACGGGGGAAGAGGTAAACGGCAGGCAGGGGGTTGTAGTACTTACCCTGCGACACCATGTTGCGGTCCTTCTGAATCACGAAGTTGGCACCCAGGTCGAGGACGAGCTTGTCCTTGGCAAAGGTGGTGGTGTTGCGGGCCGTGAAGTTGTAACGGTCGTAGGAGTTGTCGGTGATGATACCCGTTGCGTTGGTGGTCGAAGCCGAGATATAGGTCTGGTTCTTCTGATTACCTGTCGAGAGCGATACCGAGTTGATGATGTTGGTACCGGTCTGGAAGAACTTCTCGGGGTCGTAGGTGATGTCGTTGCGCTTCTCGCCCCAGTTCATGTAACCGCTCGACGAAGCGTAAGTGTTCTGCATCTCGGGCAACATATACACCTTCGAGAAGGTGGTGCTGTTGCTTACCGTCACGCTGGTATGGTCCTTGGCACCGCGCTTGGTGTTGATGATAACCACACCGTTGGCAGCGTCGGAACCGTAGAGGGCGGCAGCCGAGGGACCGGTCAGCATGTTGATTGACTCGATGTCCTCGGGGTTGATGTCGGCCGAACTCTCCGAACCGCTGGGGGAACCGTAGGCACCGCTACCGCCGGAGATACTGTGGTTGTACATGGGGATACCGTCAATCACATAGAGGGCGTTGTTGCCCTTCTCGATGGACTTCTCACCACGCATTACGACACGGGTAGTGGCACCGGGGCCGCCCGAACCGCTGTTGATGGTCACACCGGCCACCTTACCGACCAGTGAGTTCATGAAGTTGGCGTCCTTGACGGTGGTCAGCTCGTCGGCCTTGACCTGCTGCACGCTATACGACAGCGCCTTTTCCGAACGCTTGATACCCAGTGCGGTAACGACTACGGCATCGAGAGTGGCGGTCTCCTCCTCGAGTTTCACCTGAAGAAGGGTCTGACCGGTGTAGGCAATTTCCTGGGTCTTGTAACCCACAAACGAGATGGTGATGACCTCACCGTTCTCGACCTTGAGTTCGAAAGAACCATCGATGTTGGTGGTTGTACCCGCACCGCTGGTAGTGATAACTGTAGCTCCGATAACCGGACCCATAGCATCCTCAACGATACCTTTGACCGTGGTCTGCTGAGCGAAAGCCGACTGAATGGCAAAAGTCATCATACACAAAACCGAGAGGAATGCTCCAAGTTTGGACTTGAATGATTTAAGCATAATTAGTAGATTTAAAATTTTAGCATACGCAAAAATTTGACAAATTGTGATGAATTGATGAGTTGCCCGAAGGCAAGGCAGGTGTAATTTTGTTTGTTTTTTCTAATGTAGTTATACGTGTTTTTAGTTAATAATCATAGACTTCAGCGGCGCGAAGACGTTCTCATCTGTACATTTTTACAGCGTAAATCAAGAAAAGACGAAATCGGACACAAAAAGTATATCTATAACTATACAAATATACGAAATCAAATGGGTACATTAAAATTTTTCACCCACAAAAATCTCTCCTTTCCCGACAAAAAAGACTTATTTCGTCAATACCGGAACATCAAGACCAATATTAACCCAATATTAAAAAATCTACTACAAAATATTACATAGAAATTTCAACTTTATTTCACAGAATTTCACCTCTACATCAGTAAAACAGGCCGAATCGTCAGATTTTTATATTTTAAAATTTTTAATTAATTATATTCCATTTCACCCTTATTTCCGCCCCATTTTCCAAAGACCACCCGACCGCCGTCACACCTATATATATATTATAACTCACAGGGCCACTTTCGAATTTTCGAGACAACACCGTGTATTTTTAACCGAATTTCATATCTACACAACCGTTCGAAAATTAATAAATTTTATTAACTTATAATCCATCAAAATTGTGCGAAATGATGCTACAATATGACAATAAATCATTATATTTGTATTACAACATTAACCAAACCTCTAAAACAACATGGAACAATCTTCTGTGCGTGATTTGCAAGACGTCGTGATTCGCTTCTCGGGCGACTCGGGCGACGGTATGCAGCTGACAGGCACACTTTTTTCCGACACCTCGGCACTCATGGGTAACGGTATCTCCACCTTCCCCGACTATCCTGCCGAGATACGCGCACCGCAAGGCACTATCGCCGGTGTATCAGGTTTCCAAGTACATTTCGGTTCTCACAAGGAGCTGAATCCGGGTGACTACTGCGACGTACTCGTGGCAATGAACCCCGCGGCACTCAAAGCCAACCGCAAATGGTTGAAAGAGGGAGCTACGGTCATTCTCGACGGCGACTCGCTCACCGAAGAACACATCAAGAAGGCCGGTTTCAAGACCGACGATCCGCTCAAGGAACTCAAACTCGACGAATACAACCTCGTTGTACCCGATATCACCTCACTCACCCGCGAAGCCCTCAAGGACCTGGGACTCGACAACAAGACGGTGGTCAAGTGTAAGAACATGTTTGCACTGGGCATCTGCTTCTGGCTGTTCGAGCGTCTGGAGGACTTTGCCGCCAACTACCTCGAGAAGAAATTCTCGAAGAAGAACCCCGTGATTGCCGAGGCCAACAAGCTCGCCATCAAGGCCGGCTACGACTACGCCGCCAACACCCATCAGTTCGCCAGCCAGTACCGTGTGGAGGCCGCCCCCCTCGAGAAGGGCACCTACCGCACCATCAACGGCAATGTGGCTACCGCATGGGGTCTGTGCGCCGCCGCCGAGAAGGCCGGACTTCCGCTCTTCTGCGGCTCCTACCCCATCACCCCCGCCACGGTCATTCTCGAAGAGCTGGCCAAGCGTAAGGATTTGGGTGTGAAGACCGTGCAGGCCGAGGACGAGATTGCGGGCGTCTGCACCGCCATCGGCGCGGCCTATGCCGGCAACTTCGCCGTCACCACCACATCGGGTCCCGGTCTGTCGCTCAAGAGCGAGGCACTGGGTCTGGCCGTGATGACCGAGCTGCCGCTGGTGCTGGTCGACGTTCAGCGCGGCGGCCCCTCGACGGGACTCCCCACCAAGACCGAGCAGAGCGACCTCCAGCAGGCACTCTACGGCCGCAACGGCGAATGTCCGATGATTGTGGTGGCCGCATCGTCGCCCAGCGACTGCTTCCACTACGCCTTCGAGGCCGGACGACTGGCCATGGAACACATGACCCCCACCATACTCCTCTCCGACGGATTCATCGCCAACGGTTCCGAGCCGTGGCGTATCCCCAAGATGGCCGACTATCCGCAGATTTGTCCGCCCATCGTGGAGCCTACCTCCGAGGGTGTGTTCATGCCCTATGTGAGAAACGAGAAACTCGCACGCGGCTGGGCGTTCCCCGGCAAGAAGGGTCTCGAACACCGCATCGGCGGTCTGGAGAAGGACTCCGTGAAGGGTTCCATCTCTCACGACCCCAAGAACCACCAGCTGATGGTCAACACCCGTGCCGCCAAGGTGCGCAAGGTGGCCGACTACATTCCCCGTCAGGAGGTCTACGGTGACCCCGAGGGCGATTTGCTGGTCGTAGGTTGGGGCGGCACACGCGGCCACCTGCAGAATGCCGTCGACCAGCTGCGCAAGGAGGGCAAGAAGGTGTCGTTGTGCCATTTCAACTACATCAACCCCCTGCCCCACGGTGTGAAGGAGATCTTCTCGAAGTTCCGCAGGATTGTGGTCTGCGAGCTGAACATGGGTCAGTTTGCCAACTATCTCCGCTCGGAATTCCAGGAGTTCCACTACGAGCAGTTCAACAAGTGCGAGGGACAGCCCTTCACCATCGTTGAGCTGAAACAGAAATTTGAACTTTTATTGAAGTAAGCGACATGGCAGAATACAAATATACACCCCAGGATTTCAAGAGCGACCAGGAGGTACGCTGGTGCCCCGGTTGCGGCGACCACGCCATTCTCAATGCCGTGCAGCGCGCGCTCCCCGAAATCGCCGACCTCACCGACACCCCCCACAACCTCTTTACCTTCATTTCGGGTATCGGTTGTTCGTCGCGTTTCATCTACTACATGAAGACCTTTGGCTTCCACACCATTCACGGACGCGCCAATGCCGTGGCCACAGGTGTGAAGGTGGCCAACCCCAAATTGGCGGTGTGGGTCACCACCGGTGACGGTGACTCGCTGGCCATCGGCGGCAACCACTTCATTCATGCCATACGCCGCAATGTCGACCTCAACGTCATATTGTTCAACAACGAGATTTACGGTCTGACCAAGGGTCAGTACTCGCCCACCTCGAAGCTGGGCAAGATTACCAAGACCTCGCCCTACGGTACTGTGGAAAAGCCGTTCAACCCCGGCGAACTGGTCATCGGTGCCAAAGGCACGTTCTTCGCGCGCACCATCGACATGGAGGTGCAGCTCTCGAAGGAGTGCATGGTAGCCGCCGCCCGCCACAAGGGCATGGCCGTCATCGAGGCTTTGCAGAACTGCGTGATTTTCAACAACAAGACCCACGCCGACTTTGCCGGTGACAAACTCACCCGACAGCGCAACACCATCACCCTGCGCCACGGCCAGAAGATGACCTTCGGCGAGCATAACGAGAAGGGTCTGGTCTTCGAGAACATGAAGCTCAAGGTCGTCACCATCGGCGAGGAGGGCTACACCCTCGACGATGTGCTGACCCACGACGCCCACACAGAGGACACCACCCTCCACCGCATGCTGGCCGCCATGAAATACCCCGAATATCCCGTAGCCATCGGCGTAATCCGCTCGGTGGAGGACGACAACGTCTACGACCTGGCCGTCGAGCGACAAGTCGAGGAGGTGAAGGCACAGAGCAATATCCACTGTGTCGACGACCTGCTGATGTCGGGTTCGACATGGGAAGTAAAATAACCTCGAGGGGGGGGGCAGGAGACGGCAAAGGACGGACAAGGACCGCAGCCAACTCCACGGACGAAGCAGGCAAGACGCACGGGCAAACAGGCAGGCAAAGGGGCTGACGGACACTTTATCCGTCGGACAAATCCCTACCGCCTCTGTTGTCAAGTCAGAACGACCTCCTCGAAAAAACACCATTGAAAGGCAGGAGTGTGACCGTAAAAAGTCACACTCCTGCTTTTTTTGTATCTTTGTCATTGGCCGCAGTCCCATGACTGCTGCCATAACCCTTAAACCCCTAAAAACATCATGAAAAAATTATTTTTGTGCGCAGCACTTCTCTTCTGCGCAGGCCTCTCACAGGCTCAGACCCAACAGCAGACCGACCTCGAACGTCATTGGAAAAAGAGTATGGAAAAGGTCAGGGTCATGTCCTACAACATTCTCAACGGCTTCAACTGGGGCAAGGATACCGAACGTGAGGAGCGACTCGTGGAGTGGGTGCGCCGCCACGACCCCGAAATCCTCGGTCTTCAGGAACTGTGCGGCTTCACACAGGAGAAACTCGAACAGCTGGCACAACGCTGGGGTCACCCCTACGCCATCATCATCAAGAAAGAGGGCTACCCCGTAGGCATCACCTCCAAACGCCCCATCACCCTCAAGCACAAGATGCTGGAAAACGCAGGACACGGCATGCTCCATGTCACCACCTATGGTTTCGATGTGCTGGTCACCCACCTCAACCCCACAAACACCCGTCGCCGACACAGCGAGTCGCAACACATTGCCGACTATATCCGCACCCACCAACTCGACAAGTGTATCCTCATGGGTGACATGAACTCCCACTCCCCCTTCGATGCCGACTATCTCGAAGCCCATTCCGTCAACCTCAAGGCCAACTACGGAGGTGCGGGAAGCCCCAACCTGCTCAACGGGCAGCTCGATTTCTCGGTTATATCCAACTATCTGGCCATACCCCTGATTGATGCCTGCCGCCTCTACGTAGCCCCCGACAGCCGCACCTCATACCCCACCCCCATTCTCATGGGACAGTCCAAACACAAGGAGGTGCGCGCACGCCATGCCGAACGACTCGACTACATCTTCGTCTCACCGTCGCTGCGCCGACAGGTGGTCGACGGCTTCATCTTCAACGGTGAGGAGACCGACTACCTCTCCGACCACTACCCCGTCGCCATCGACCTGCTCATCGACAACGAACCCGAAAAGTAATCTCCCGAGACGACCGTGATTCTACGCCTTATTATTGTCTTCAGCGCGCTGCTCACCGCCGCCTGCCGTCCCTCCTCCGACCGCCTCATGGAGCAGGAAATCAACACCCTGCTCCGCGGCCGAGCGATGAAGGTCGGCGTGGCGGTACTCCTCGACGGCCGTCCCGTAGCCGTGGTCAACAACGGCCGCTATCCGATGATGAGCGTCTTCAAGTTCCATCAGGCGGTGGCCGTCGCCCACAGCATGGCACAGCGGCAGCTTCCCTTGACACACACGCTCCACATCGGCAGAAAGGAACTGCAAGCCCCGACTTACAGTCCCCTGCGCGACAGTCTTCCCGACCGCGACTTCGACATCACGGTGGGCAGCCTGCTCCGATACAGCGTGCAGTACTCCGACAACCACGCCTGCGACCTGCTCTTCCGTCACCTCCTCTCCACGGAGGAGTGCCGCACCACTCTCTGCGACATGGGTCTCCGCCACTTCGACATCACGGCCACCGAAGAGGAGATGCGGCAATCCCCCCAAACGTGCCACGCAAATTGGTCGACACCCCTTTCGGCCGCCACTCTGCTCGACATCTTCCTCCGCCGGCAGGCGGACGGCGACCCGCGCTTCACCTTCATCGCCGACTGCATGACCTCCGCCACCACGGGCAACGCACGGCTCAAACGTCCGTTTCTGAACACCGCCATACGTATCGGCGACAAAACCGGAACAGGCGGACGCAATGAGCGCGGCGAGTTGCTGGCCGTCAACGACATCGGCTTTGTCACCCTGCCCGACGGCCGCCACTACACCATCGCCGTCTTCATCAGCAATTCGCGCGAGACCCCCGAAGCCACCGAGGAGGTGATCGCCGCCCTGTCGGAGAAGGTCTACACCCTGCTCGCAGGACACACTCCTCAAAAGGCAACCGACACGGAGTCCTCGTCCCGATGATTCGCCCGACGACCCAATCCCACCTCACTAAAAGGCAGCCCGACCGTGTAACGACACGTCGGGCTGCCTTTTGTGCTTTCTCCCATCGGAAAACAAAGAGCGGAACCGACACGCGATTCCGCCCCGCCGTACCGAAGTACGGTACACTAACTAAACTAACCTATTCTGTTTTCAATCCGATTCGCCGGACTACTTTCCCAACAGTTCCTTGTTGATGTAGTTGCGCATCACCTCGATGCCCATGGCACCGGTCGAAATGCGCGGCTGTCCCTCCTTGGGAATGAACACGAAGGTGGGGATACTGCGCACACCGAATGCGGCGGCCACCTCCTGCGCCTTGTCTACATCGACTTTATAGATGTCGACCTGACCTGCAAACTCTCCGGCCAGCTCGTCCATCACGGGCGACATCATCTTGCAGGGACCGCACCAGGTGGCGAAGAAATCGACCACCACGGGACGCTCGCCCTCGAATTTGAATTCCGAGCCACCCTTTGTATAATCATAAACCTTCTCGCGGAACTCCTCCGCATTCAAAATCGTTGCTTTCATACGTTTCACATTTTTTGCCTCCGTGGTCTTCTGTGCAAAAGCCGTTACCGAGAACAGAGCCGCCATAACCACCAGAAGTGCCGATTTAACAAATAATTTCATGTTGTTTAATTTTATGGTGCAAAATTCGACAAAAAACCGACGGGAGGAAATAGCCGAATATCCGCAAACATTTGCAATTCTTCCCTTTCGGCACTTGTGCTGCACGATAAACGCAAAGAGATGAAAGAAAATTGCGTGCCACACGATATTTTTTTTCGAATAAAAACGCACTCCGCTCCGACATTTATATTTAAAAGAGAAATCTCCATCGCGCTTTCGACCGACATTGCAGGTTGCGGCGGCTTGTCACACTAATCCGCCCACCCACCTAGTTTACAGTCCATTACACAACCCGACACTCATCTGACGGTTCTCGCTCCGCAAAAAAATCAAAAAAAAATTACCGTAAAAATTTGCATTTCTAAAATTCTTGCGTACCTTTGCAACGCAATTCTGGGGGATTAGCTCAGTTGGCTAGAGCGCTTGCATGGCATGCAAGAGGTCACGAG
>JAHHQN010000035.1 GCA_020026375.1 Alistipes sp.
TCAAGAACGTGACGATGAACGAGCCGTTCTTCGTGGGTCACTTCCCCGAGGAGCCTGTCATGCCCGGCGTGCTGATTGTCGAGGCCATGGCACAGTGCAGCGGCATCATGGTGCTCAGCACGGTCGAAGAACCCGAGCGTTACTCGACCTACTTCATGAAAATCGACAAGGTGAAGTTCAAGAAGAAGGTCGTTCCCGGCGACACCCTCCAGTTCGAAATCAGACTGCTGGAGCCTATCCGCCGCGGTGTGGCCGTAGTGGAGGCCAAGGCCTTCGTGGGCGAGACCCTCGCCTGTGAGGCGGAGCTGATGGCCCAGATTGTCAAGAACAAGTAAATGAAGTAAGACCAAAGAGAAAGAAATGATTAGCGAACTTGCCTACGTTCACCCCGACGCACAAATCGGAGCGAACGTCACCATAGAACCCTTTGCCTACGTGGCGGCCGATACGGTCATCGGCGATGATTGCTGGATTGCCTCGGGTGCCGTTATCCACGAGGGTGCGCGCATCGGCAAAGGCTGTAAGATTCACAACTGCGCATCGGTGTCGTGCCTGCCCCAGGACCTCAAGTTCGAGGGCGAGGTGACCACCTGCCAGATTGGCGACTACAACGATATCCGCGAGTATGTGACCATCAGCCGCGGTACCAAATCGACCGGCACCACCATCGTGGGCAGCCACAACCTGCTGATGGCCTATGTGCATGTGGGCCACGACTGCGTGGTGGGCAGCCACTGCGTCATCGCCAACCGCGTGTCGCTGGCCGGCGAGGTGCATGTGGGCGACTGGGTGGTCATCGGCGGCCACGCGGCCATTCACCAGTGGACCCACATCGGTGCCCACGCCATGATTCAGGGCGGCGCACTGCTGGGTCAGGACCTGCCGCCCTATGTCATCGTGAGAAACGACACCCTGCGCTTCGCAGGCATCAACCGTGTGGGTCTGTCGCGCCGCGGCTTCACCCCCGAGCGCGTGGGCGAAATCCACGAGGCATGCCGTATCCTCTTCCAGAGCGGCATGAACTACATCAACGGTTGCGAAGAGGTCGAAAAATCAGTGCCTCAGAGCGAGGAGCGCGACTACCTGCTGCGCTTTATCCGCGAGTCGAAACGCGGCATCATCAAGCCGTATGAATCGAAGCACAGAGAGTAAGAATTATTGGTGATAAATATTGGTATGTCAATTTTTATTACTATCTTTGCACAGTCGAAAGACACAAGCACGAGGTAAGGGGACGGGAAGTCCCCTTATTTTATAGTTATACACGACCAATTTGCAGAAAAAGCGAGATGATTGACACAAAAAAAATAGTTGACGCTGCGGAGGAGAAACTCCGCGACACCGACATGTTTGTGGTGGGTTGCAAATGCTCACCCTCCAATGAAATTGAACTGCTCATCGACAGCGACACCTCGGTATCCATCGACGCATGTGTGGAACTGAGCCGCGCCATCGAAGCCGACCTCGACCGCGAGGAGGAGGATTTCTCACTCACCGTGGCATCGGCCGGCATCGGTTCGGAACTCAAGGATATCCGCCAGTTACGCAAGCTCGCAGGCGGTTCGGTGGAGGTGCTGCTGCTCACAGGCGAGAAAATCATCGCCCGTCTCGACGAGGTCGACGAAATGGGAGTCACCCTCTCCTACGAGGAGAAACAACTCGTGGAGGGCAAGAAGCGCAAACAGACGGTCACCGTCACCCGCACCTTCCGTTTCGACGAAATCAAATCGACCAGGGAATACCTCGACTTCAAGTAGAATAAACTAAATAAGATAGATAACGACAATGGACAATTTGAATCTTATCAGCAACTTTGCAGAGTTCAAAGAGCTGAAGAACATCGACAAGTCAACCATGATTGGTGTTCTGGAGGATGTTTTCCGCCACGCTTTGCAGAAGCAGTATGAGAC
Organism: Alistipes sp.; assembly: GCA_020026375.1. Lineage (GTDB taxonomy): Bacteria > Bacteroidota > Bacteroidia > Bacteroidales > Rikenellaceae > Alistipes. Next base: position 1,911 of record JAHHQN010000035.1, read on the forward strand.
AGACGAGAATTTCGACGTCATCATCAACCCCGAAAAGGGCGACCTCGAAATCTGGAGAAACAGAACCGTTGTGGAAGATGACGATGTCGAGAATCCCAACATGCAGATTGCTGTCAGCGAGGTGAAGGCCATCGACCCCACCTACGAAATCGGCGACGAGTACACCGACGAAATCAAACTCGCTTCGTTCGGCCGCCGTACCGTGCTGTCGCTGCGCCAGAACCTGGCATCGCGTATCCTCGACCTGGAGAAGGCCAACCTCTACGAGAAATACTCCGACAAGGTGGGCGAAATCATCACCGGCGAGGTCTACCAGGTGTGGAAGAAGGAAGTGATGATTCTCGACGACGAGGAGAACGAGCTGGTACTGCCCAAGAGCGAGCAGATTCCCAACGACTTCTACCGCAAGGGCGACACCATCAAGGCCATCGTCAAGTCGGTGGAGATGAACAACAACCAGCCCCGCATCATTCTGTCGCGTACGGTCAACCAGTTCCTCGAGCGTCTCTTCGAGCAGGAGGTTCCCGAGATTTTCGACGGTCTGATCACCATCAAGAAGATTGTGCGTATCCCCGGCGAGAGAGCCAAGGTGGCCGTAGAGTCCTACGACGAGAGAATCGATCCCGTAGGCGCATGCGTCGGTATGAAGGGTTCGCGTATCTACACCATCGTCAAGGAGCTGCGCAACGAGAACATCGACGTGGTGAACTACACCGCCAACACATCGCTGATGATTCAGCGCGCACTGAACCCCGCACAGATTTCGTCAATCACCGTCGACGAGGAGAAGATGACCGCCGCCGTGTACCTCAAGCCCGACCAGGTGTCGCTGGCCATCGGTAAGGGCGGTCTGAATATCCGTCTGTCGAAGATGCTCACCGGTTACGATATCGACGTATATCGCGAAATCGAGGAGGAGGACGTCGTTCTGACCGAATTTGCCGACGAGATCGACGGCTGGATTATCGAAGCACTCAAGAATGCCGGTTACGACACCGCCAAGAGCGTGTTGGAAAATTCGGTCGAGGAGGTAGCCTCGCGCGCCGACCTCGAGCTGGAGCAGGCACAGAAGGTGGCCGAAATTCTGAAGGCCGAGTTCAAATAATCAATTAAGAAAACAGGAGAAAATATAACATGGGGAACGATAAGAAATTAAGGCTCATTCGAGTGGCAAAGGAGTTTAATGTTGGTTTGAACACCATCACCGACTTCCTGCACAAGAAGGGCATAAAGAGCGACGGATTGCCGGGTTCGCTGGTCGATGCGGACACATACGAGATTCTGGAAAAGGAGTTTGGAGCCAACCGCAGTGCCAACAAGGCACGCGAGTCGGTGCGCGAACGCATCTCGCAGAAGCAGGCAACCATCACGCTCGAAGAGGCTGAAGAACAGGAAAAGGAAGAGGAGAAAGAGGTAATCATCAAGAGCAACGTCATCAGCGTGAAAGATGAGATTCCGCAGCCCAAAATCCTCGGAAAAATAGACTTGGACCAACCCAAGCACACTTCCTCGCCCGTCAAGGAGGAGAAGGCACAGCAGCCCGAGGAAGAGAAAAAGCCCGAAGTCGTTACCCCAGTTGACAACAAACCCACAGTGGAAAAACCTACAACACATCACGAGCAGAAGAGTGCCGCAGAGCACAAGGAGACAACAGTGGCTCCAGCAGAGAAACCCGCTGTAAAACAGGAAGCCGAGCAGAAGCCTCAGACCGAGGCACAGCCCAAGACGGAGACCAAGACCGAAGCCCCCTCGCAGCCCGAGGCGGTCAAGGACCACATCTTCCGTCCGGAGACCACCAAACTGCAGGGTCCCCAGATTCTGGGTACCATGGACGTTTCGGAGTTCACCTCCGGCGGCAAACACAAGCACAAGCGTATCCACAAGGAGAAGGTGGACATCACCAAGGCCCAGAAGAACGCTTCGCAGAACGGCGGCAAGAACACCCAGGGCGAGGGCGGCAAGAAGAACCAGAACGGCGACAAGAACCGTCAGGGCGGCAACCGCAACAATGCCAACAACGGCAATGCCAACGCCCACAACAACAATAACGGCCAGCAGCAGCGTCAGGGCGAGGGTCGTCGCAACAAGAACAACAAGAAGAACAACGCACCCAAGCCGGTGGTTCGTCCCGAGGTAAGCGACGAGGAGGTATCAAAGCAGATTAAGGATACTCTGGCCCGCCTGACCGCCAAGGGTACCAAGAACAAGGGTGCCAAGTACCGTAAGGAGAAGCGTGAGGCCGTGGCCGAGCGCATGAACGTCGAAATCGAAAGAGAGGAGCAGGAGCGCTCGATTCTCAAGGTGACGGAGTTTGTCACCGTGAGCGAGCTGGCCACCATGATGAACGTAAGCCCCACCGAGGTCATCACCGCATGTATGAACCTGGGTCTGATGGTATCCATCAACCAGCGTCTCGACGCCGAGGCCCTGGTAGTGGTTGCCGAGGAGTTCGGCTACAAGGTGGAGTTCGTCTCTGTCGAGATTCAGGAGGCCATCACCGAGGAGGAGAGCGTCGACGAGCAGGAGCATCTGGTTCCGCGTCCGCCCATCGTCACCGTGATGGGTCACGTCGACCACGGTAAGACCTCGCTGCTGGACAATATCCGCAAGACCAACGTCATCGAGGGCGAGGCCGGCGGTATCACCCAGCACATCGGTGCTTACAGCGTGAACCTCAACGGTCAGAAAATCACCTTCCTCGACACCCCCGGTCACGAGGCCTTCACCGCCATGCGTGCGCGTGGTGCCAAGATTACCGACGTGGCCATCATCATCGTGGCGGCCGACGACAGCGTGATGCCCCAGACCATCGAGGCCATCAACCACGCTCAGGCAGCCGGTGTCCCCATGGTATTCGCCATCAACAAGATTGACAAGCCCAGTGCCAACCCCGACCACATCAAGGAGCAGCTCGCACAGATGAACTACCTCGTGGAGTCGTGGGGCGGTCAGTATCAGGATCAGGAGATTTCGGCCAAGAAGGGTCTCAATCTCGACAAACTGCTCGAGAAGGTACTGCTCGAGGCCGAGGTACTCGAACTGAAGGCCAACCCCGACAAGAAGGCGGTGGGTACGGTCATCGAGTCGACACTGGACAAGGGCCGCGGTTATGTATCGACCATTCTGGTGCAGAGCGGTACCCTGCGTATCGGCGATGTCATTCTGTCGGGTACCTACACCGGCCGTGTGAAGGCGATGTTCAACGAGAACGGTGTTCCCGTGAAGGAGGCAGGCCCCTCGACTCCCGTGCGTGTGCTGGGTCTCAACGGTGCGCCTCAGGCCGGTGACACCTTCAACGTGATGGACGACGACCGTTCGGCACGCGAAATTGCCAACAAGCGCGAGCAGCTGCAGCGCATGCAGGGTATCATGACCCAGAAGCATGTCACCCTCGACGAAATCGGCCGCCGTATCGCCATCGGCTCGTTCAAGGAGCTGAACATCATCGTCAAGGGTGATGTCGACGGTTCGGTGGAGGCCATGTCGGGTTCGCTCATCAAGCTCTCGAAGGAGACCGTACAGGTGAACGTGATTCACGCCGCCGTAGGTCAGATTTCGGAGTCCGACGTTCTGCTGGCAGCCGCATCGAACGCCGTCATCGTCGGTTTCCAGGTACGTCCTTCGGCAGCGGCACGCAAGGTGGCCGAGCAGGAGGAAATCGAGATTCGTCTCTACTCGATCATCTACGATGCCATCAACGACATCAAGGACGCCATCGAGGGTATGCTGGAGCCTGTGATGAAGGAGGAGATTGTGGCTTCGGTCGAGGTACTCGAAATCTTCAAGATTTCGAAGGTCGGCATGGTGGCCGGTTGTGTTGTCCGCGAAGGCAAGCTCTCGCGCAACACCCCGATTCGTGTGATTCGCGACGGTATCGTTATCCACACCGGCAAGCTCGGCTCGCTGAAGCGATTCAAGGACGATGTGAAGGAGGTGACCCTGGGACAGGATTGCGGTCTGAATATCGAATCGTACAACGATATCAAGGTCGGCGATATTGTCGAGGGTTACGAACAGGTAGAAGTTAAGCGCAAGTAGAAGATTATTTGCAGACCAAATACAAACCTATTAATTCTAAAACTATTATGAAGACACCTATTAATTTTACGACACCCGAAGAGGCTGTCAAGGTGATCAAGTCCGGTGACCATGTACACCTCAGTTCAGTAGCTTCCGCCCCCCAGTGCCTCATCAAGGCGATGTGCGCACGCGGCGAGGCAGGTGAGCTCCGCGACGTTCATGTACACCACCTTCATACCGAGGGCCCTGCACCCTATGCAGACCCCAAGTTCGAGGGTATCTTCCAGCTGGACTCGTTCTTCGTAGGCTCCAACGTAAGAAAGGTGACTCAGTCGGGTTACGCCGGATATATTCCCATCTTCCTGAGCGAGACTCAGAAGCTGTATCGCTGCGGCGCAGTACCCTGCAATGTGGCCATGATTCAGGTATGTCCCCCCGACAAGCACGGTTACGTATCGCTCGGTACATCGGTTGACGCCACTCTGGCAGCCGTAGAGTGTGCCGACTACGTCATCGCCGTCATCAACAAGTACGTCCCCCGTTCTTTCGGTCAGGCGATGATTCCCATGTCGAAGATCGACATCTTCGTGCAGGACGACACGCCGCTCGTAGAGGCCAAGTTCTCGGCCCCCAACGAGATTGAGACCGCCATCGGTAAGAACTGCGCCGCGCTCATCGAGGACGGTGCCACTCTTCAGATGGGTATCGGTGCCATTCCCAACGCCGTGCTGGCACAGTTGGGCGGCCACAAGAACCTCGGTATCCACACCGAGATGTTTGCCGACGGTGTTCTTCCCCTCGTTGAGAAGGGTATCATCAACGGTGAGGCCAAGAAAACCGACCCCGGAAAGATTGTTTCGACCTTCCTGATGGGTTCGCAGGACGTCTACAACTTCATCGACGACAACCCGGGCGTATTGATGATGGACGTGGGTTACACCAACGACCCCTACATCATCTCGCAGAACGACCGCATGACGGCCATCAACTCCGCCCTGCAGATCGACCTCACCGGTCAGGTGTCGGCCGACTCGCTCGGTACCAAGTTCTGGTCGGGTGTCGGTGGTCAGATCGACTTCGTCTACGGTGCTTCGTTGTCGAAGGGCGGCAAGGCCATCATCGCCATGCCCTCAATGACCAACAAGGGTGTGTCGAAAATCTGCCCTACCCTGTTGGAGGGTGCAGGTGTCGTGACCACACGTTTCCACGCTCACTGGATTGTCACCGAGTATGGTGCGGTAGACCTCTACGGCAAGACCATGCAGGAGCGTGCGCGTCAGCTCATCTCCATTGCCCACCCTTCGGCCCGCGAGGAGCTGGATCGTGCCGCATTCGAGCGCTGGGGTTCACACCACCACTACATCAAGAGCTACATGGACAAATAATAGTTCGAGAAATTACGACAACACCCTCCGCCAAGACCATGGCGGAGGGTGTTTTTTCATACCGTTAGCTACCCCTACTTCATGGAAGCCAACTTTTATAAATATTTTAATATCAACATCTGACCCATTTTGCCTCACATGAGGTAACGATGACTAACTGTCCGAAAAAACGGGCGGCACAACATTACTGGTTGTGCCGCCCGTTTTTCGTTTGGGGGATATGCCGCTTATTCCAGACGACGCGAACCGTCGGAAATCACCACATCGTAAATCTTGGGTTCATGGCCGTATTTGGCGTTAAATTCGCTCTTGGCCTTGGCGATGAAGGCATCGTAGAGTTCGTCCTTCACCAGATTGATGGTGCAGCCGCCGAAGCCGCCGCCCATGATGCGCGAACCGGTCACGCCACACTCCTCTGCCAGTCCGGCCAGGAAGTCCAGCTCCTCGCACGACACCTCATAGTCCTTCGACATGCCCCAGTGGGTCTCATACATGCGACGACCCACGGTCTCGTAGTCGCCCTTCTCGAGAGCTTCACACACATCGAGTACACGGCGTTCCTCACCGATGACATAGCGCGCACGTTTGTAGTCCTCCTCCGAAATCTGCTCCTTGACGGCATCGAGCTGCTCCATTGAGGCACCGCGCAGGAACTCCTGTCCCAGCACCTTGGCCACACGCTCACACGATGCACGGCGGTCGTTGTAGGGCGAACCCACCAACTCATGCTTCACGCGCGAATCCACCAGCACGAGCTTGTAGCCCTTGGGATCGAACGGGAAATATTCATACTCCATCGAACGGCAGTCGAGACGCATGAGGTTGCCCTTCTTGCCGAAGACCGAAGCGAACTGGTCCATGATGCCGCAATTCACACCGCAGTAGTTGTGTTCGGTCGCCTGACCCACACGAGCCAGTTCGAACTTGTCGATGCCACAGTCGAACAACTCGTTCATTGCAAAGGCAAAGGTCGACTCCAGCGCGGCACTCGACGACATGCCGGCACCGAGGGGTACATCGCCCGCAAACACGGTATCGAAACCACCCAATGTGCCGCCGCGCTTCTGCATCTCGCGGCACACGCCGAAGATGTAGCACGCCCATGATTGAGCAGGTTTGTCCTCTTCGTTGAGTCCGAAAACAGACTCCTCACCCAAATCGAGGGCATAGGCGCGTACCTTGTCGGTACCATTGAGTTTGATGGCCGCCACAATACCCTTATCTACCGCACCGGGAAACACGAAGCCCCCGTTGTAGTCGGTATGCTCACCGATAAGGTTAATTCGTCCGGGAGATGCATAGCAGACGGCACCTTCGCCGTAGAGCTCTGCAAATTTCTGTTTTACCTGTTCTTTCATGATGATTAGATTAGTATGTTTTTCAGTATTAATTACAACGAAGATAATAAAAATATTTTAAATACTACGCAAATTCCTCCCGCAAAAAAAACGTCACCACGACACATAATCACCAGAAAGTGAAGCCCATCTCCCCACCCTACGCCCCTCTGCTCACGAAAACGGCGGCAAACGGCGTGCAAAAAAAATTACACATTGTGCAAAAAAAAATGTAACTTTGGGTAAACAAAAAAACACCAAAAACCTACGACCATGACGCTTAAAACCCTCCTTTCGGCGGCTGCCGTTCTGATGGCCACCGCCACCCTTGCCCAGCCGAAAGTCATCGCCCACCGCGGCTACTGGAAGACCGAAGGCTCGGCACAGAACTCCATCACCGCCCTCCACAAGGCCGACGAGATAGCGGCCTTCGGCTCGGAATTCGACGTATGGCTCACCGCCGACAACGAGTTGGTAGTCAACCACGACCGTGTGTTCGCCGGCACCGATATCCACATGGAGCAGGACAAGTTCGACCGCATACGTACCATACGTCTCTCCAACAAGGAGGTCATTCCCTCACTCGACGAATACCTCAAGGCCGGACAGTATGTCGAGACCCGTCTGGTGCTGGAGATGAAGCCCCTGCGCGATGTCTCGCGCGAGAAAATCGCCGTGAAGAAGATTGTCAAGGCGCTCAGGCAGTACCATCTGACCGACAACACCGACTTCATCTCCTTCTCGCTCAATGCCTGCCACCTCTTTCACGAAAAGCAGCCCGATGTCGATGTCTACTACCTCAACGGCGACCTCACTCCGCAGGAGATTCACGACTTCGGATTCGCCGGCATGGACTACTCGATGGGTACCTACCGCAAGCACCCCGAATGGGTGAAGGAGTGCCACGATTTGGGGCTGAAGGTCAATGTGTGGACCGTCAACACCGAGGAGGACATGCGCTACTTCATCGACCTGGGTGTCGACATGATTACCACCAACGAACCCGAGCTGCTGCAACGTCTGCTCCGCGAACGCGAAGCGGAAACCGAAGAGTAGCGGCACACGCACCCCGATAAAAAAAAGAGCTGTGGACAATCCGAGGGCACTGAAAAAGTAATCACTATTCAGTCCACTCTGCAGAGTAACTGAAA
>JAHHQN010000036.1 GCA_020026375.1 Alistipes sp.
TCGGGATACGGACTTAATTCTGAAAAAAGTTGACGTACTTCATCGGACGCTTACGCTGTGTCGGAGACCCGGTAGAGCAATGGGGGAGGCAGTCAGTGTACCATTACCCATAAAAATACCCCGATGTCAATCGACATCGGGGTATTTGTTATAGAGTGTGTCGTCCTGACGACGACTCGCGGTTACTCGTTCTGCAGAGGGAATACAAACTCCTCCTCGGAGTAGAAGCCCTTGGCAGGAAGGTCGAGATTTGCATCGGGGTGAGCCTTCTTGTACTTGGTCGCCCAGTTCCAAATCATGCCTGTGTCCTCGGTGATGTTACCGTCCATGTCGCGCTTCTTGCCGTTGCAGGGATAGTAGAGCAACAGACCCTCGTCTTCGGGGTTGACCATCTTCCAAACATAGTTCTTCACCTGCTGTTCGGTACGGGGCGAATCCCAGAAGCGAATCTCGCGGATATAGCGGTTCATACCCGAAACCCAGAAACCTACCAGACCGTAGGCACCCGAACGAATCTCCTGCTCGGCTACCAGACCGCCGTTGACATAGATTTTGTGGGTCTTGCCGTCGTAGACAATCGAAATCATATACCACTTGTTGGGTTCAGCGGCAAACGCCTTCTTGTCGACGTCGATCTGCGACGAACCGGTCTTGATCTGGAACTGGTTGGGGTCGATGGTCACGTCACCGAAACGGGTGTAGATCTCGTCGTGGGGACCGGCGTTCTCCACCTGCTTGGTACCGCAGACAGCCATGTTGTTCTGGGTGTAGGCCGAACGGTTGATCATGAACTCCAGGGTCCAGTAGTCTACCTTGAAGTCGTTGGGGAACATCGTGGCATTCTCGGGGGTGTTACGACCGTCGGTGTTGAGGTTCAGCACCTTGGTGCGGGTCAGCTTCTCGAGGATGACGATACCCTCGTTCGAGCCGGGAATGGCCTGCACACTGCCACCCACCACCTTGATGGGGAGTGCATACTCGCCTTTGAGCGAGAAGGCAATGTTCTTGAGGACCACGGGGAGAATCTGCTTGGTCACCGAAGGCTGGAACTCCATCTGCTCGGGAACCTCATACATCTCCTGGGGGAGCATGATGTAGGCGGTGCCGTTGGCGGCATTGTACTGGTCGAGCTGCTCCTGCGAGCCGGTCTCCAACTTGATGGTGTTCGACTGCTCTTCCTTCTGGGTGATGCCGACTTTGATGTCCTTCACATGATACTCTTTGCCCTCCTCTACGAAAATCTGTACGGGGCCTTCAGCATCGACGTATGCGCCCTGCGCTACGGGATAGTCTTCCATCGGATTGTTGTACAGCTCATTCTGGCAGGCAGTGAGTGCCAACATTCCGGCAGCCAATGTAATTAATATCTTGTTCATAATGTTTATAGCAGGTTTTTAGGTTATTGGAATTTACCGGGGTACTTCTGGTTACCGAGGTAGAGGGCCAGACGCAGCCACTTGTATTCGGGGCTGTTCTTGAAATCATACTCCATGTGGTAGGTACCCACACCGCCGATTCTCAATCCGCTGGGCAGGTCCATACATGCGTACTCCAGCAACTGGGTCGACTCACCCTCGTTGACATAGTTTCTCAACTCGGGATTGCTCTCTCTGTAATGGCGTGTACCGCCGATTCGCCAGTTCTGCTCGAACTCCACGGTGATGATGGTCTTGCGCTCCCAATCCTTGAGGTGGGGCTGCTGAATCTTGCGGATAACGGCGTCTTTGGTCGACTCCCAGTAGGCCTGGTAGATGTAGTGGTCGAGCATCTCCGAAGTCTCGGTGTCGGCGCAGTAGGGTTCACCGTCCATTACGAGCAGCACGGGACGGCCGTTGCGCTCGGGAGCCTTCTCGAACTCGTCGAAACGCTCGCGCAGGGTCTTGATGAACCAGTAGGCCTCGGTATTGGTTTTGTCCTTACCGATGGCCGAGTGGGCGCGCGATGTAGCCAGTGTACCTGTGTGACCGTAGCCGGGCTCCCAGTCGATATCGAAACCGTCGAGGTTGTACTTCACTACGGTGTCGGCGATGGCGTGGGCGTAGAGCTTGGCAGCCTCATTCTTGATCTCCTTTTCGCTGCCTGTTGCACCGTTTTCTTTGGCCAGATTCACCCAGTAGGTGTGCATGTTCTCACCTTCGGGAGTGATGGCCGAGCCGATGTCCTGGCAAATCCAGCAGAGCAGTGCCTGACCGCCCTTGATGTCCTGGAAGAACTTCAGGTCGGCCTTCTGCTCCTCCGAGAGGTTACCGCGCGCACCCCACAGCGATACGAAATCGACGCTGTCGGGCAGCATCTTCAGATAGTTCTGTGCGTTGGTACCCTTACCGGTCCAGTTACCGTACCAGCCGAATCCCTTTACGTGGGGCGAGGGGCGGTACTCCTCGCGCAGCTTCTTGAAGTGCTCGCGATGCTTGGGAGTCAGATCCGCCTCGGTCTGCGCCTCGATGAGCGGAATGAGCTGGTTGATATCCTCTTGTCCGGGGAACGTGTCGCGTTCTACTTCAGTCCAATCCGAGCAGGCTACGGCGCCGAAGGACATCATACCGAACAATATATATTTATACAATTTCATAGTGTTAAGATGATTTGGTATTTAGTAAGTTGTTAGTTCTGCTTCGGACGGTCGCTGCGTACCCACCAGAGCTTGGTGCCACCCTCGTCGGGACCACCCAGCAGAGTGGAAACTTCCTGCATGTTGGGGTTGGTCGAGTACTCCTTGGGCGAGTAGATGAATCGTTCGGGAGTGCGGCCCGTGCAGTTAATCTTCGAGCTGAAGTCGTGGTAGTTGTCGGCCAGGTAGGGATAACCCGTACGACGGTACTCGGTCCATGCCTCGATGGCGTTGGGGAAGAGTGCCAGATACTTCTGGGTGATAATCTGCTGCAGGTGCTTCTCCTGAGTGCTCTGGCTGTCCCAGTTGGGAGCCACGTTGCCCTCCGAGATGTCGGAATCGTAAGGCTCCGACCAGTCGCCGTACATGTAGGTGTCGTCCCAGCTCTCCTTGTAGGTCAGCTTGGGAATGCTTACGCGTGCGTTGGCCAGATAGGTAGCGGTGTTGGCCGATACGCTCCACTCCTGCATCGACAGGGCCACACCCTGCTCGTAGAAGGTCTTGGCATCACCCGAGGTCAGGCCGTAGAGAGCAGCCTCAGCCTTGAGGAAGAAGGTCTCCGAAGCACGGAACCAGTAGATGGGGCTCTTGGGTTCGAAGTTGGGCTTCGAAGCGAACTCGGGAGTGTTCTGACCCTCTTTCTTGGGCATGTGGTTCGAAGGAGCTACACAGTAGTAGTCCTGCTTGTCGCGGAAAACACCCTTGGTGTAGTACTTTTCGATACGGGGGTCGTTGTAACCCTTGAGGTAGTGCCATGCGGTTGCACCCATTCTCTCCTCGTTGTAGTCCATGATGGCGATGAAGGGGTTGAGCAGGGGGAACGCAGCCGAGTCACCCAGACGAGCCTCGTCTTCCATGGTCTCGATGACACCTCCGTTTGCCGGATTGAGTGCCTTCTCGATGTACTGGCGAGCCAGCTCCTGGTCGACAAAGTGGGTGCGGACGGCGATACGCAGCATCAGCGAGTTGGCGAACTTGGTCCACTTCTGGGGATCACCGCCATAAACCATATCGGCGTTGGCCATGATGCGTGCGGTGGCGGCGTTGAGGGTCTGCGAAATCTTGTCGAGGTCGGCCAGCATGCTCTTGTAGACGGTCTCCTGCGAGTCGAGCTTGGGAGCGATGTCGCCGTTACCGGCGCTGGTGTAAACGATGGGACCGAACACGTCGGTGGTACGCAGCCAGCCGGCAATCTTGATCAGGTCGAAGAGCGCCACCACATTGTGGTCTGCCACGTCGGTCGATTCGCGCAAGGGGGCGATGGTGGTCCATACACTGTAGAGTCTTGCATAGAGAATCTCCAGTGCATAGTCCATACGGTTGGGTTTGAAGTCCCAGGTTGCCTCGGTACCGAAGCCCCAGTTGTTGTTCATGCCGAAGTAGCCGATGTAGCTGCCCGACGACATGATGTCGGTGACACCCATATCGTTACCCGGTCCGGTGGTCTGTGCGGGGCTGCCGATGGGAATGACATATTTCTGAATCTCGGTCAACTTGGTCTGGTAGAGCAGGGTGCCCAGCTCTTCGTCGGTGACGCCTGTGGTACTCTTGTTGATGTCCTCGAAGTCATCGCAAGAGATGCCTGCAACAGCCACGGTGAGTGCCAATAAATATTTTGTGATTTTCATAATCTGGTAAGTTTCAAGTTCGATGTTATTAGAATGAGAACTTCAGGCTGAAGCCGTAGGTACGGTTGCTGGGGTTCATGAAGTAGTCGAGACCCTGGCCGTAGGTACCGGTTGCTGCGGTCAACTCGGGGTCGAACGGAGCCTTGTTGTAAATCATCCAGAGGTTGGTGCCGTAGAACGACAGGGTGACATTCTTCACCACGTTGCGGAACCACTTGTTGGGCAGGGTGTAACCGAAGGTCAGCTCCTGCAGACGCACGTTGGTTGCCGAATATACGTGGTAAGCGTCCAGGTCGTGTACGGTGTCGTAGTAGTCCTTGGGCTGCATCTTGATGTTACCCAGCATGACATAACCGCGGTCACGGGCGTCGGCCGAAGCCTTCGATACACCGAAGTAGTCCATGTAGTCCTGGGTGTGAGAAATCACATTACCGCCGATGCGTGCAGTGAACAGTGCGCTGAGGTTGAAGCCCTTGAAGCTGAAACCGTTTCTCCAGCCCAGATTCCAGTCGGGGTTCACGGTACCGATTTTGTAAGGCTCGGTGGTCTCGAGGTTGATTTTCTGACCGGGAGTGTAGGGAATGTAACCCTCCTCGTCGCGTGCCACGCGGCGCTCGTCGTACATGTCACCAATCTGACCGCCCTCGCGCAGACGGAAACGACCCATCTTGATGTCGCTGAGGTCCATGATTTCGCCCGTTACGGGGTTCTTCACGTTGGAAGCCAGCTTCTTGATCTTGTTCTTGTTGGTGGTGGCGGTGAAGGTGGTGTTGTAGTTGAAGTTGCCCCAGGTCTTGTCGAAGCCCAAAGTCAGCTCGAGACCGCTGTTCTGTACGTTACCAGCCTGGAAGTACATGAACTTGTAACCCGAAGAGATGGGCAGGTCGGCCTTCAGCAGCTGGTTGAGGGTGTTCGAGTGGTAGTAGGTCACGGCCAGAGTCACTGTGTTGTTGAACCAGCGAGAGTCGAAACCAATCTCCCACGAACGTGTACGCTCGGGTTTGAAGTTGTCCAGAGGATAGAACTCAAAAGGTTTGATGGCACCACCCTCAATTTCGTGGGTAACGGTACCGGGAGTCAGACCCGTGAAGGGAATGGGCGAACCTACCTCGGTGTAGGAACCGCGAATCTTGAAGTAGCTCAGTGTCTTCTCCATCTTGTCCTTCCAGGAGTAGGGCAGCAGCTCTGTTACGATGGCCGAGAGACCTACCGAAGGATAGAGTACCCACTCGTCCTTGGCGTTGACCAGCTGCGAGGGCTTGTCGGCACGTCCCGTGAGGGTGAGGTAGAGGGCTGCGTTCCACGACAACTCGGCCGACATGAAGGTGGCGAAGTTGTTGGTACGGCTGTTACCGCCGGTCTGGAATGCCTCGGCCAGACCATGGTTGACGTTACCCCATGTGAAGACGTTGGGCAGGGTGAGCAGCTCACCACCGAAACCGTGACCCTTCGAGTCATACTCCTCGAACGAAACACCGGCGTTGATGGTGGCGTGATACTTCTCGGCGAACTGCTTGTCAAAGTTCATCATGATATCGGCATACTTCTGACGATACACCTCGCTGGTGTACTTGTAACGACCCTTCTCTGCTGCAAAGGTCTTCATGGTGGAGGCGTAACGCTTGTCCTCGCTCTCGGTGTAGGTGTTATCCATACGCACACGGGTAGCGATGTTCAGGCAGTCGATAATCTGCCATTTCAGGCTACCGGTAATCATGTAACGGTCCTTGGTTACGGGACGCAGGTTGCGGTACATGATCCAGTAGGGGTTCTGCACGTCGAGACCCATCGAACCGGGGCCCCAAACCTGACGGTTGTAACCCACCTCGGCGTCGTAACGCTCGAAATACTTCTCGGCGGCGAAGTTCATGCCACGGGGATAGAGATATACACCGACGATGGGGTTGAAGTAGCGGCCCGACGAAACCATGTTGTTCGAGAACTCTCTTACGTAGTTGGCGCTCAGGTCGAGGGTCAGCTTGTCCTTGACCATCTTGGCGGTGTTGCGGAAGGTGACGTTGTAACGGTGGTACTTGTTGTTGTCGACGTTACCCTCGGCGTTGACAGCCGAAGCCGAGAAATAGGTCTGGTTCTTTTCGGTACCGGCCGAAAGGTTCACCGAGTTGTTGTAGGTGACACCGGTCTGGAAGAAGTTGATGGGTTCGAAACCGGTCGAAGCCTGCTTGTCGCCCCACGAGGTGTACTGTCCGGCGCGGTTGCCGTAGGTATTCTGGAACTCGGGCATGATGTAGGGATTCGACATCTCCACAGCAGTCGAGAAGTTGACTCTCAGGTTGCCCTCCTTACCCTTCTTGGTGTTGATGAGAATAACACCGTTGGCAGCGTTGGCACCGTAGAGTGCGGCAGCCGAAGGACCGGTCAGCACCGAGATGGACTCGATGTCATCGGGGTTGAAGTTGGCGATACCCTCACCCGACGAAGGCGACTCGAAAGTCGAACCGTCACCCTCGCGGTCGGCCTGGTTACCAATGGGCACACCGTCGATTACGTACAATACGTTGTTGCTACCTGCGATAGACTTGTTACCACGCATAACCACGCGTGTTGCACCACCCACACCGCTCGAGCTCTTCGAGATGTTGACACCGGCAACTTTACCGTTCAACGAGTTCATGAAGTTGGCGTCCTTGGCGCTGGTGATTTCGTTGGCGGCTACCTTCTGCACGTTGTACGAGAGGGCCTTCTCCGAACGCTTGATACCGAGGGCGGTAACCACTACGGCGTCAACCGATGTGGTGGCCTCCTGCAGCGTGAAGTCGATGCGGGTGAGGTTGCCTACGGTGTGGGTCGAGGTCTGGTAACCCAGATAGCTGGCCTCCAGCTCCTTGGTGTTTGCGGGACCGGGAACGGTGATTTCGTAGTTACCGTCGATGTCGGTGGTGGTACCGATGGTGGTACCCTTCACCAATACTGTCGCACCGATGATGGGCATGTTGGTGCCGTCGACGATGCAACCCATCACCTTGACAGGCTCGTCGGACACCTGGCTCTTCTTCAGTACGATGTTGGTGCCGGTAATGGTGTAAGTGATGTCGAACTTGGCAAGCATTTTGTTCAGAACCGAGTTCAGAGGCTCATTGTTGACATTGATGCTGCACGAACGCTGCAAATCCAGATTCTCGTTATAGATGAAGAGATACTTGGTCTGCTTTTCAATATCGTTCATTACCTGTTCCAGAGCGACATTCGACTTGTTCAATGTCACTTTGACATTCTGACCCATCACCATGTTGGGGACGAATGTCACTACAATCGCGAACAGGAATGTAAACAGCATTTTCATTTGCTGAATACCATTTTTATTCATAATTTTGTAATTAAAAGTCATTAAAAATTGTTACATGGACAGTAATTTTTTTTAGTGGTTGGAGGTTGCGAGTGGTCGAGATTCGCAGCCTCATTTTTTTATCCACAGGTTTGTTCAGGTTCATTTAGTTGGCATGTTGCATAGGCAGCTCGGTTTAAGGGATTTACGAATGCTATTTTTTCGGTTTCGAGTTATCTGATAATCAGTCGTGCGTCGTTGGGGTTGTATTCATAGTCGAAGTCGGCGCCTATCTGGAGAATCTTCATGGCATGTTCTATACCGTCGGAGATGTGAATCTTACCGCGGCAGAGCAGTCGTGGGAGTCGGTCGCGGCGCACATCGATGGTGATATTGTAGGCCTTTTCGAACCGGGCAATCAGCTCCTCGAACGAGGTGTCCTGCAGACTGATGACGCCGTCGGTCCACAACACCGCATCGAAATGGTTGACCTTGTATTTCCTGAGGTGTCGTCCCTCGAACTTCACACAGTCGTGGGGATACATGATGATGTCTTCATCGCCGGTGACCAGATGTTCGATTCTCACGCAACCTCTCATGAGCAGGGTCGAGAACTGGTCGTGTGCCTCGTCGGCGTTGACGCAGAATTTTGTGCCCAGCACTTTCACGTCACAGGCGTAGGTGTTGACCGTAAAGGGACGGTCCTTGTCTTCGGCCACATCGAACACGGCTTCACCCGACAGCTTGACATGACGATTTTTTTGGGAGAATACCGTGGGGTATTCCAGTTTGGAACCTGCGTTGAGGCAGATTTCCGTGCCGTCGGGCAAAGTCATGTTCATTCTGTGACCTTTGGGCACCTCAACAGCCACCATCTGTTGTGAGAGGTGCTCTATCTTGTAGTTCGAAACCTCGTGGCCGACACCTGCCGCCAGTGCGATGACGGCAGCCACGGCTGCCGCACGGTTGACGATGCGTCGCCAGAGGGGGCGTCGGGTTTGAGCCGGGGTTTTGGGCGGCAGGTTCAGCACCATGGCTGAGAAGACTGCACTCAGCGCATCGAGTTCACGGCGATGTGCCTCATCTTCGTCGAGCCAGTCGAGAACGGCCTTTTCCTCCTCGGCAGAGGTTTCGCATTTTAAATATTTTAATAATATCTCTTTGTTCATACTATTATATAACAATCCTGCGCAAAAACCTTACATCAAAAAAAATGATTTTTGCAAAATAAATATATTTAGTAATATTTTAAATAAAATTAATATTTATGTAAGTTATTAAGAATTACAGAGATAAGGCCTGCGACGGGCAGATAATCGGCCAGTGCTTTTCTTAAAATGGCCAACACGTTTTGTATTTCAGAGGTTACTTTACGGCGTGTAATACCCAGTTCTTGGGCGATTTCGTCGTAGGTTTTGTCCATAAAGCGGTTCTGCTCGAATATTTTTCGTGTCATTTCGGGCAGTTTGTCGAGTTCTCGGCGTATGATTTGCTGCACCTCGGTGGCGTAGAAGGTGTTGGGTTCGAAGTGTCCCAGCGCGCGTATGCTTTCGTTGGTCATTCTGAGGTTTTCACTGGTGAGGTGCTGTTCGAGTTTGAGCAGGTTCTGCTGACGGGTCAGATGGTTCAGGCAGTTGTTTTTGACGATGGTCAGCAGGTAGCCGATTTTGTTGACATCGTGCGGAAATCTGTCGCGATGCTCCCAAAACGACACAAAACTGTCTGTCACTATATCCTCAGCCGCGGATTTCACTCGCACATATCTGAGGGCTATAATGACAAGTTTCGAGTAGTATTTGGAATAAATCTCGCTTAATTCCGCACTGGTTAATCTATCGTCGTACAGAATCTCCATGAATAATTAAAACTCTTGCTTTGTCAAACAAATATAATAAAACAAAAAGAGAAAACGGATATATTGCAAGACAAATTGACAGATGCAGGATATTTGTAGGCTGATGTCAGTTGCTTTCAAGCGTGTGGATACAATATATGAGGGTAGGAGATGCTTTCGGCTGCAACAAAAAAACGCACGACTTCGTGTCGTGCGTTTTTTTATCGTGTTTTTCGGTGACTGATGCCCCCTGTTGAGTGGGTCGGAGGTCAATAGCCCCACTCGAAGTCGTCGACATACATGACATTCTTGTCGCAACCGTTCATGTAGTCGCCATAGGCACTGGCCGTGCAGGAGATGACCAGCTTGATGTTCTTCGAGGGGCGAGCCTGCGTGTCGTAGTAGTGTATCGGAATCTCGAGGGCGGTCATCTCCTCGCCCT
>JAHHQN010000037.1 GCA_020026375.1 Alistipes sp.
GACTCCGACCTGCCGAGTGCCCGGTGTCGATGTGTCCGGCCTCGATATACATGTCGCGGAAGTTGAGCCGCACATAATCATAGGCTTCCAGCAGGTTCAGACCCATCACTCCGTCGATGTCTTCGATGTTGAAGATGTCGGCTTCCAGCGGCTGCCCGTTGCGCAGCTCCCTGCCTGTGGACACCTGCACCGAGTCGAGGGTGGCCTCTCCGCTGCCCAAGCGGAAAGTGACGTGGGGCAGACGGTAGCTCTGCGTCAGATGTACGCCGCCGACACCGCCCATGCGTACCGAGTCGGGACAACCCCTCTGTGCGACCTCCCGATGTCGGGCATACCAGTGCGCGGAAAACAGGGTGCCGTAACAACCCGTGTCGAAATGGAAGACAAGGGGACGGTTCTCCTCATCGCAGCTCTCGACCTGCAGACATTCGCCGTCGGTGCGCATCAGATTGCTGTGGGGAAAGGGACGCGGTGTGGGAGAGGCGGGAATCTGCAACTCGTGGTTGCGGAAGTCGAAGAGCAGCTCTTCCATGTTCAGCATCAGCGGCATGCCCAACACGGGAGGCAGATTCTCCGTCTTGCGGTCGGCCTCAGCATTTCCCGTGCGGATATCGACCACCAGAAACGGCACATTGTGCCATTTCATCTCGCCCAGGCGAGCCGTCCGGTCTGTTGTCCCACGCCCGACATGGGAATGGTGACCGTCGAGAAGCGCAAGCCGCACTCCTGTGCCTGTCGGCTGCTCATGACGTGCATGCCTGCACCCGTGTCGAGCAGCATCTTTTGGGGGGAGTGGTTGATGCTGCCAGCCACCAGCAGGCTGTGCTGCGGGTCGTCGCCGGACTGCTCCGACGGGGTGAAGGGGATACGATAGTCGGCCTTGCGATGAAGCGGCCGACAGACCTCGCCTTCGGCCGCATAGGCGGCATAACGGTCGCTCAGGGGCTTGAATTGGGCTACGGTGGCGGCATCTGCCCCCTGCGCTTCGAATTGACGGACCAGATGTGTGACAATGTCGGCCGCCTCCTGATAGCGGTTCAACCGGCCCAGGTTAGCGGCCAGCATCAGCATCATGCCCACCACATTGTCGGACTGCAGCTCTGAGGCATGATTTCGGAGCAGGGCGTCGATGGCTGCACAGGCCTCCTGCGGGCGGTTGAAGTAGTGGGCCGTCATGATGTCTCCCATCTGTCGGAGTAGCGGAGAGAGTGTCGCTGCCGATGGGGCGGTCATCTCTCTGTTGAGTTCTAACCATTGGCGGTTGGCGATGAGCGACCCGATTCGGGCATCGTTTTCCTGTGAGAAGAGCTGTTGTCCGCAAAGCAGACAGAGCAGGCATAAGATGATTCTCATAAGCTTTTCGAAAAAAAAGGTGAGTCAATGATAAACCAAATATACAGATTTTTCCGGATTTAAAGTCCTTTGAAGAGCAGAATTTCCCCCCCCCAAAAAAAAAACAAAAAACGGAAGACGAATGACCTGCATTCGCCTTCCGCACCAAATATATATACACCAAAAAAAGTCTGTTGTGGCCCTATACCGGCAGGGAGATGATGAACCGACAGCCCTTGCCGATTTCGCTTTCGAGCCTCAGACGGCCGCCATGCGCCTCCACAAAGTCGCGCGAGATGGAGAGTCCCAGTCCGCTGCCCTGCACCTTGGTCCCCGGCACACGGAAGTAGGGTTCGAAGATGCTCTCGTGGTAACGGGGGTCGATGCCCTTTCCGAAATCCTGCACGAAGAGTTCCACGTGGGTGTCGTCCTGCTGACGTGCACCGACGACGACTCTTCCCTGCTCGGCGGAGTAGCGCACGGCGTTGTTGACCAGATTGGTCAGCACCCATGCGATTTTCTCGCTGTCGACAAAGAGTTTCTTGATTCGGTTGTCGTCGGGATACTCCACCTCGAGTTGTATGCCGAATTTCTCGGCCTGAATACGGGTGGCCTTCAGGGCATATTCAATCAGTTCGATGGGTTTTGTAATCTTGGGTTTGAGTTGCAGCTTGCCGCTCTCGACCTGGGTGATGTTGAGCAGCTCGCCGGTGATGTTCAACAACCGCTCGCTGTTCTCCTTGATGCTCTCCGACAGCTCTTCCTGTTCGGGGTTGAGCTGCCCGATACGTTTGTCCTCCAGCAGCTGGAGACTCATCAGTATGGCCGAGATGGGGGTTTTCAACTCGTGGGAGATGGTGGAGATGAAGGTGGTCTTGGCGGTGTCCAGCTCCTTGAATTCGGTGATGTTCTTCAGCAGAATGACATTGCCGCGTTGCTCCATCTTCTCGCCGTCGCACCCCTTCATGCTGATGTTCATGTATTTGACCTGGAAGTAGCACTCCTTGTTGTCGGCATAGATTTTCAACGGGTGTCGGTTGTCGTTCTTGAAGGGCTGCTCCTTCTGGTCGCAGAGTCCGCAGAGGAGCTTGCGCAGCAGGTCGTTGCGCAGGGCGATGTCCTGTGCCGTCCGACCCTCGGTGGCTGCGCGGTCGAGGTTCAACACCTTCAGAGCCTCGTCGTTGATGAAGAGAATGTTGCTCTCCATGTCGAGTCCGATGATGGGTTCGTTGATGGCGTTGATGATGGTCTCCATGTAGCGTTTCGAGGTCTTGAGGTCGGCCAGCGTACTGTTGTGGTAGTCGTTCAGACGGTTGGCCATGCGGTTGAAGGCCTTGCTCATGGTCTCCAGCTCGCGGCTGCCGTTGAGATTGAGCGACACGTTGTAGTTGTGGTTGGCGATTTCGAGCAGGTTGTCCGACAATTCCTGAATGGGTCTGGTGATGGAATCGGGGAGTTTGATGAGTATGGTCAGTCCGATGACGATGCAGATGCCGCCGGTGAGCGACACCCATATCAGCGCCCTGTTGAGTCCGGGTCCTGCGGCCGGGCTGTTGGGTTCGGTGGCCGTGAGAATCTGGAGGTTGGTAATCGACAGTGCGACCACCAGCACAATCATGGCCACCAGCACGGCAATGGCTATGGTCAGTTTGGTTTTAATATTCATATCTCGTCAGAATAGATTTTATGCAATTATAATCAAATCTATCTTCATTGCGGCCAATTCCCTCAAGAATTTTTGGTAGGCCCAGATTTTAAATATGGTTTTCGGCATGGTGAACGAGGGGGTACCCATACATATCATGGTGATTTTATGCTCGCGGCACACGCGCAGAATGGCATCGGTAATCTCCTCGGAGTCCACCTGCACGATGTCGCCCCCGAGTTGGGTCACCAGCTCGAAGTGGTTGAGCAGGTGACGCTGGTCGGCCAGGCGTATCTTGTCGGGCTGCTCCCTGCGGGTCTGGACGAAGAGGGCCAGAAACGAGGTGTTGTAGCGTGTGGCCAGCCGATAGGCCTTGCGTATGACGTGGGGCGGTGTGTGGGCGTTGCTGCTGATGCAGGCCAGAATCTTCTCGTTGCGGGTAGGGGTTGCGGGCAGAATCTCGGTCTCGACCTTGTGCTTGATGCGGAAAGCCACCTCCTCGAGGGCCAGCTCACGGAGCTGGAGAATGTTCTCCTTCTTGAAAAAGTGGTTCAGCGCGATGTCGATTTTGTCGTGGCGGTAGATTTTTCCGGCCTTGAGCCGCGCGATGAGATCCTCGGCCGTGAGATCGATGTTGACCACCTCGTCGGCTTCGTGGAGAATGCTGTCTGGCACACGCTCCTTGACCTCGATGCCGGCAATCTCTTCGATTTGGCTTTTCAGACTCTCGAAATGCTGCACATTGATGGCCGAGATGACATTGATGCCGGCGTTGAGCAACTCCATGACGTCTTCCCAGCGTTTGGCATTGCGGCTGCCCTCGATGTTGGAGTGGGCCAGCTCGTCGACGATGACCACTTCGGGGTGAATCTGGAGTATGGCGTCCAGATCCATCTCTTCGAGTTCCTTGCCCTTGTAGAACACGTTTTTACGGGCGATGACCGGCAGTCCGTCGAGCAGTGCTTCGGTTTCGGCGCGATGGTGGGTCTCTATGTAGCCGATTTGTGCGTCGACCCCGTTGTCAATCAGTTCGCGTGTCTCCTGCAACATGCGGTAGGTCTTGCCTACACCGGCAATCATGCCGATGTAGATTTTGAACTTGCCGCGTCGCGAGTGTTTGACCATTTCGAGGAAACGCCGCGCGTTGTCGTTGTAGTCTTCCATGAGGTGGTTGATAGGCTGATGATGGGAGAGAGGGTTATTCGTGTCGGGTAGACTGGTCGAGTGTCACGTTGAGTTTCAGCACGTTGACTTTCGCCGTGCCGAACAGTCCCCACAGGGGTTGCTCGGTCTGCTCCTCGACGATTTTGCGCACCGCCTCCTCGCTGATTCCGCGAGCGTCGGCCACACGTTTGATTTGTATCGCCGCACAACGGGGAGTGATGTGGGGGTCGAGACCCGACGCACTGGCGGTGACCATCTCGGCCGGAATATCGGCACGACGGAGGTAGGGGTGACGGGCGAGCAGGGTGTCGATGCGTGCCTCCACGGTGTTGAGGTGGGTCGGATTGGTGGGACCCATGTTCGAGCCGGCCGATGCGTCGGCACGGTAGTCGGCCGCCGAGGGACGGCTCCAGAAGTAGATGTCACGGGTGAACTGTTGGCCCACATTGGCCGCTCCGACCACCTTCCCGTTGAGGGTCACGGTTTCGGCATTGCCGTCTCCGGGCGAGAAGACCTGCCCGAAGAGCCACAAGATGCCGATGTAGAGTCCCGATAATACGATGCAGAATGCCAGTGTGAGGCGGAGTGATTTTATAAGGTTTTTCATTTTGTGTATCTGTTTTTTTCAGTTTAAAAGAACAATCCGACCACCAGGTCGATGAGTTTGATGCCGACGAAGGGGGCAGCCAGACCGCCCAGACCGTAAATCAGCAGGTTGCGGCGCAGCAGTGCGCCCGCACCGATGGGCTTGTAGCTCACGCCGCGCAGAGCCAGCGGAATGAGCAGCGGAATGATGAGGGCGTTGAAGATGACCGCCGACAGAATTGCGCTCTCGGGCGAGTGGAGTCCCATGATGTTGAGGGGTGCCAGCTGCGGAATGGTGACCATGAAGAGTGCCGGAATGATGGCGAAGTATTTGGCCACATCGTTGGCGATGGAGAAGGTGGTCAGCGTGCCGCGTGTCATGAGCAGCTGCTTGCCGATTTCCACAATCTCGATGAGCTTGGTGGGGTCGTTGTCCAGGTCGACCATGTTGCCGGCCTCCTTGGCGGCCTGTGTGCCGCTGTTCATCGCCACACCCACATTGGCCTGGGCCAGTGCCGGCGCGTCGTTGGTGCCGTCGCCCATCATGGCCACTAGCTTGCCCTCCTCCTGCTCCTTGCGGATATAGAACATCTTGTCTTCGGGCTTGGCCTCGGCGATGAAGTCGTCGACACCGGCCTTGCGGGCGATGTATTCGGCCGTGAGCGGATTGTCGCCGGTGACCATCACGGTCTTCACACCCATCTTGCGCAGACGCTTGAAACGCTCCTCGATACCGGGTTTGATGATGTCCTGCAACTCGATGACACCCTCGATGCGGTTGTCGACACTCACCACCAGCGGAGTGCCGCCGTTGGCCGTAATCCGGCGTATGATTTCCTCGGTGTGAGGGGGAATTTCGCCGCCGTTGGCCTTCGCCATGCGCATGATGGCGTCGAAGGCTCCCTTGCGGATTTGGGTGCCGTCCTTCATGTCCACACCCGACGATTTGGTCTCGGCCGTGAAGCCGATCATGCGTGCGATTTGGCCTTCGAGGGTCTGGGTGTGGATTCCCTTCCTGCGTCCCAGCTCCAGAATGGATTTGCCCTCGGGGGTGTCGTCCGACGAGGAGGAGAGCATGCAGACGCGAATGAAGTCCTGCATGGGGAGGTTGCCCACGGTGTGGAACTCCGTGGCCTTGCGGTTGCCGATGGTGATGGTGCCGGTCTTGTCGAGCAGCAGGGTGTCGATGTCGCCGGCGGTCTCCACCGCCTTACCCGACTTGGTGATGACATTGGCTCTCAGTGCGCGGTCCATGCCGGCGATGCCGATGGCCGAGAGCAGACCGCCGATGGTGGTGGGAATCAGACACACGAACAGCGAGATGAGGGCGGCTATCGAGATGGAGGTACCCGAGTAGTCGGCCAAAGGTTTCAGCGTGATGCACACAATGAGGAAGACCAGTGTGAAGACGGCCAGAAGAATGGTCAGTGCAATCTCGTTGGGGGTCTTCTGACGGTTGGCACCCTCGACCAGCGCAATCATCTTGTCGAGGAAGCTCTCGCCGGGTTGTGTGGTCACTCTCACGCGGATTTGGTCGGAAAGCACCTTTGTGCCGCCGGTGACGGAACTTTTGTCGCCGCCGGCCTCACGGATTACGGGAGCCGACTCTCCGGTGATGGCGCTCTCGTCGATGGAGGCCAGACCCTCGATGATTTCGCCGTCGGCCGGTATGGTGTCGCCGGCCTGACACATGAAGATGTCGTTTTTCTTGAGCTGCGAGCTGTTCACCATGCGGGTCCGTGTGCCGATACACAGTCGGGCAGGGGTCTCCTCGCGTGTTCGGCGCAGACTGTCGGCCTGAGCCTTGCCGCGTGCCTCGGCAATGGCCTCGGCGAAGTTGGCGAACAGAAGCGTGAGGAACAGAATGACGAACACCAGCAGGTTGTAGGTGAACGAACCCTGTGCGGCGGACCAGGACGAATAGACGGTGACGCAGAGCATCACCAGCGTGGCCACCTCCACAGTGAACATAATCGGGTTCTTGACCATGGTCCGGGGGGCGAGTTTGAGGACCGACTGCTTCAGACTCTCCACCACCAGCTCTTTTTGGAACAGTGAATTATTGTTTTTCATCGTATGGAATCTTCATAAAAAAAGGTTAGCAACTAAAATGTTCGGCAATGGTACTCAGGGCGTGTGCCGGGAAGAATGCCAGAGCCGCAATGATGAAGATGACGGCGAAGGTCATCACGGCGAAGGTCACCGTGTCGGGGCGCAGTGTACCCGAACTTTCGGGAATGAATCGTTTTTTGGCCAGGAGTCCTGCGATGGCCACCTGTCCGATGATGGGCAGGAAGCGGCCGAAGATGAGGACAATACCGCACGAGATGTTCCAGAACCAGGTGTTGTCGCCCAGACCCTCGAATCCCGAACCGTTGTTGGCCGCCACGGAGGTGAACTCATAGAACATCTCGCTCAGGCCGTGGAATCCGCCGTTGTTGAGCCAGCCGCCCTCCGAGGTCACGAACTGCGGCGCATGGATATAGAGCCAGGCTGCCAGTGCCGTGCCGCCCAGAATCAGCAGGGGGTGGAGCAGTGCCACGATGGAGGCGATTTTCATTTCGCGCGCCTCGACCTTGTGGCCCAGGAATTCGGGGGTGCGGCCCACCATCAGTCCGCTGATGAACACCGTGATGATGAGGAACGTGAAGTAGTTGAGCCAACCCACGCCCACACCGCCGAACCAGGTGTTGATTTGCATGTTGAGCATCTCGACGAATCCCGACATGGGCATCATCGAGTCGTGCATGCCGTTGACCGAACCGTTCGATGTGACGGTGGTCACCACACTCCAGAAACCCGTGGCAGCGGCACCCAGACGTACCTCCTTGCCCTCCATGGCGCCGTTGTCCTGTGCGATTCCCAGCTCGTCGATGCGCGGATTTCCGCCCGTCTCGCCGGCTACGTTGACTGCCGCACCGATGAGAAAGGCGGTGAGCATTACTCCGTAGATGCTGTAACCCAGCTTCTTGTGGCGGGTGTGGTAGCCGAAGGCCAGAGCCATGGCCATCGGAATGATGAGAATGGCCCAGCACTCGGCCATGTTGGTCAGATAGGTGGGGTTCTCCAGCGGGTGGGAGGCATTGGTGCCGTAGTAGCCGCCGCCGTTGGTACCCAGCTGCTTGATGGGGACTACCGCTGCGGCAGGACCCTGCGAGACCTGTTGGATACCGCCCTCCAGCGTGGTGATTTCCATCTTGCCGTCAAAGCCCATGGGGGTGCCTTGCACGATGAGCAGGAAGCCCAGCGCGAGCGACAGCGGCAGCAGGATACGGGTGACGCTCAGTACCAGATATCTCCAGAAGTTGCCGATGGTCTGTGTGGTCTTGTGGCTCAGTGCCTTCATCACTCCGGCCAGGGCGGCCATGCCTGTTGCGGCGGTGACGAACTGGAACAACATCACCACAAAGAGCAGGGTGAAGTAGGTCACGTGCGTCTCGCCGCTGTAATGCTGCTCGTTGCAGTTGACCATGAACGATATGCAGGTGTTGAAGGCCTGATGGACGCTCTGCCCCGCATTGCCGTCGGGGTTGAGGGGCAGATAGCCCTGTGCCAGGAGCAGCACGAATCCCCAGACGAACCAGAAGAGGTTGACGGTGAGCAGGGCTTTCAAAAACTGTTTCCAGTCCATCTCCTCCTCGGGGCGGATACCCGAAAAACGGAAGATGAACCTCTCGACGGGACGCAGGAAGTCGGTGCAGACCTTCTCTCCGCGATAGACTTTGGCGATGTACCTGCCCAAGGGGAAACTTAACGCCACGAGGAGGACGATTTGTGCAACGACACCCAATATTTCAGTATTCATAATTTCTTGCGATTTTTCACATTAAAATTTTTCCGGCTTGACCAGCACATAGCTCAGATAGCCGAACAGAATGATTCCGATTACAAAAAGGACACTATACATTTCGATCTACATTTAAATTTTTTCGAACGCGTCTACGCACCAGTAAAAGAGTGCGAAACATACTCCACCTGCCAACAGGCAGATGCTCAATTCACAGAACAATGTCATCATACTTCATTTGATTTTATTATTATTTGTTTTTGCCTGTGATGGAGTCAAAGGGCGTGCCAATCTTGCGTATGGTCGCCTATGGTATTGTGATACAGTGATATAGTGTCGAAAGTGAACGGAGAGCAAAAAAAAATACCCTCCCAAAATGGAGGGCACTGAAAAAGTCCTTTCATAGGATAATAGGCTGATATAATCGGCATAT
>JAHHQN010000038.1 GCA_020026375.1 Alistipes sp.
GTGATTCCGGAGCGGTTCGAACGCTCGACCCACAGCTTAGAAGGCTGTTGCTCTATCCAACTGAGCTACGGAACCATCGTCATTTCAAAAATGCAGGTGCAAAGATAGTAATTTATTTTCATTTTCCTATAACTTAACGGGGTAAAGTGAAATTAATTTCCGTTTTTCGACGATTTTATTTTGCCACCCCAAATTTTTTGCCTAAATTTGCACGATTTTAAGCCCGAAAGGGTGACCTTTTTATAAACCATAATTAAAATTTTATAGCAAATGGCTGTTAAAATTCGTTTGGCACGTCACGGAAAGAAGGGTTATGCTTTCTACCACATCGTTGCCGCAGATAGCAGAGCGCCACGTGATGGTAAATACCTCGAGAAGTTGGGTACCTACAACCCCAACACGAATCCTGCTACAATCGACCTGAACTTCGAGCAAGCACTGGGTTGGTTACAGAAAGGCGCACAACCTACAGATACCTGTAGAGCAATCCTTTCGTACAAGGGCGTAATGTACAAGAAGCACCTGTTGGGCGGTGTTGCCAAGGGCGCATTCACCGAGGCTGAGGCTGAGGCCCGCTTCAACAAGTGGATGGAGGCAAAGAGCGGCAAGATCGAGGCTAAGACCAACAAGCTCGCTTCTGACGCACAGTCGGCCAACAAGGCTCGCCTGGAGGCTGAGGCCAAGGTAAACGAGGAGCGCGCCAAGGCTATCGCCGAGAAGAAGGCTGCCGCTGAGGCTGCTGCCAAGGAGGCTGAAGAGGCTGCCGCTGCCGAGAACGCAGAGGAGGCTACCGAAACTCCCGCCGAGTAAGAACAGGTTTCTTACCGATATAACACCGGTAAATTTTCCGCTTCGGGAGATTTACCGGTTTTTTGATTTTTATCAATTCCCCAAGACATTCAAAAAAACAACCGAACCATGACAACACCTTGCGGCAGAATCAACCGCCTCTTCGGCACCAACGGAGGAGTGATGCTCTCGCTCTACACCGATTTTCCTGAGGATTTCGACCCCGAAACCTCACCCATGATAGTCACCGTCGACCAGCTCGAAGTGCCGCTCTGGTGCGCCTCGTTCGAAAAACGCGGTGTGTCGGGTGCCGTGGTCACCTTCGAGGATTTCGACACCGACCGTCGCGCCGGAGAACTGCTCGGCAAGGAATTCTACGTCCCCGACAACAACGAATACGACGAGGAGGACGACGACGAATTCTACATGGAAGACCTCATCGGTTTCGAGGTGGAGGCCAACGGCAGGGAGGGCGAACTGACCGACTTCTACGACAGCGAGATGAATCCGCTGTTCGAAATCACCGTCGACGGCCGCGAGATACTCGTGCCGGCGGCCGAGGAGTTCATCGCCCACATCGATTTCGAGAAGCAGCATATCAAGATGGTGCTTCCCGAGGGACTTTTGAATCTGGAATAATATTTAAGGATATGGCACGTGTAGTGATAGGACTCTCGGGCGGTGTGGACTCTTCGGTGGCCGCCTATCTGCTCAAACAACAGGGACATGAGGTCATCGGACTCTTCATGGTCAACTGGCACGACACCACAGGCACCCTCGAAGGTGACTGTCCGTGGCACGACGACCGTGTGTTCGCCGAACTCGTCGCCCGAAAACTCGACATAGCGTTTCATGTTACCGACCTCTCGGAGGAGTATCGCCACCGTGTGGTCGACTACATGTTCTCGGAGTATGAGAAGGGACGCACCCCCAATCCCGATGTGTTGTGCAACCGCGAGATCAAGTTCGATGTCTTCATGCGCGAGGCGATGAAGCTGGGCGCGGATTTCGTGGCCACGGGTCACTACTGCCGCAAGGCCGAGGAGACCGACAGCCACGGACACACCGTCTACAAACTGCTGGCCGGCAGCGACCCCAACAAGGACCAGAGCTATTTCCTCTGCCAGCTCTCGCAGGAGCAACTCTCGCGTGCGCTCTTCCCGGTGGGCGACCTGCTCAAACCCGAAGTGCGACGCATCGCCACCGAACAGGGACTGGCCACCGCCAAGCGCAAGGACTCGCAGGGCATCTGCTTCGTGGGCAAGGTCGACCTTCCGGTCTTCCTCCAGCAGAAACTCAAATCGAAGAGCGGCAACATACACGAGATACTCCCCTCGTGGCCCAAGTACGCACAGCGCGCCGTCCTGCCCGTCGACACGACGGAACCCACCGACGAACAACTGGCCGAAGCGGCACGCCCGTGGCGCTACACGGTGCGCGACGGCAAGAAAATAGGCACCCATCAGGGCGCACAGTTCTACACCATCGGCCAGCGCAAGGGTCTGGGCATCGGCGGCCGCAAGGAGTCGCTGTTCATCATCGCCACCAATGTCGACGAGAATGTCATCTATGTGGGTGAGGGCGACGCCCACCCCGGACTGTGGCGGCCGGCACTCCACATCTCGCCGGAGGAGATTCACTGGGTGAACCCCTCGCAGGCCATGAAGGAGGGCGAAAGCCGACGTTTCGAGGTGAGAATCCGCTACCGCCAGCCGTTGCAGGGCGCACGCCTCTTTATCCGCAAGTCGGGGGCCTATCTGCTCTTCGACCAGCCGCAGCGAGGCATCGCCGCAGGTCAGTTCGCCGCATGGTATTCGGGTGACGAACTGGTCGGTTCGGGCGTCATCTCGGAGTAGGCCGACAACGGCGGAATGGAGAAAGAAGGGTCCGTATTTTATAAAAATTTTAAATAGTCTGTCCAAGCAATTTTGGCAGACTATTTTTTTCGTTTTGTAAGATTAATTTCGTAACTTCGAAATATGAAGTTGAGCAGACTGATAATCACACTGACCCTCCTCCTGTGCACCGCCACGGCGTCGGCACAGCGCATCGGCATGGGCTATTGGGACGTGGATCACCTCTACGACACCCTCCCCTCGCCCTTCTACGACGATTCGGACTATCTGCCGCAGGGCGCACTGAAATGGAACACGGAACGCTACCTGCGCAAGGTGGAGAACACCGCACAGGTCATCGACTCGCTGTCGCTGCCCCTCATCGCACTGTGGGGCGTGGAGAACGAGGAGGTGGTGCGCGACATCACCTCGCGCTGCAAGGGCGACTACACCTATCTCCATCGCACGCTCAACTCGCTCGACGGTCTCGACTTCGCCCTGCTCTACTACGGCGATGTCTTCCTCCCGACCCTCGTGCGCCCCGGCAACCGATTCCTCTACATCGAGGGGCTGCTCCGCCGCCGCACACCGGCCCCCAGACTCAAACGTGCGCGCCGCGGAGTGGTACGCACCCGCACCGACACCCTCTCGCTGCTGCTCACCGCCGAACACCATCTGGTCAACACGATACTCGACGAAATCCGCAAGGAGCGTCCCACATTCAAGGTGGTGGTCATGGGCAACTTCGACCCCAAGGGAGCCGAACGCTACGGCGTAAGATGCAGCGACCCCGACGCACAAAACGATACGCCCCACTACGGCAACACCACCTCGCGTTTCGGTTGGAAACCTTCCGACTACATGGCAGCCGACACCACCTTCCGCATCGTGAAAAACGAGGTCTATATCCGCGACTTTCTCATTGATACACAGAGCGGTCAGCCACTAAAGACCTACAACAAGAAACTCTATATCGGGGGCTACGGCAAATCGCTGCCCACATACCTATATATTGAATAATTTTATTTGGAATTTAAAATTTTTTTCGTTATATTCGCAAAACGAACGTGAAAAATAAGATATTTTAATATAGAAAACTAAAAACTTAAAACACACTATGACAGACGTAAAACGAGTCTATACCTTCGGTAACAAAGAGGCCGAGGGAAACGGCAAAATGCGTGAATTGCTCGGTGGCAAGGGTGCCAACCTGGCAGAAATGAACCGTATCGGCATTCCCGTTCCCCCGGGATTCACCATCACCACCGATGTTTGTACAGAATATTATGCCCACGGCAAGCAGGCAGTCATCAACATGCTGCGTCCCGATGTCGAGAAGGCAATGAAAAATATTGAAAACCTCACCGGCATGAAGTTCGGTGACAAGGAGATGCCCCTTCTGGTATCGGTACGTTCGGGCGCACGCGCCTCGATGCCCGGTATGATGGACACCATTCTCAACCTGGGTATGAACGACCAGGCGGTGGAGGCAGTGGCCAAGCGCACGGGCAATCCCCGTTTCGCATGGGACTCCTACCGTCGTTTCGTGCAGATGTACGGCGACGTGGTACTGGGCATGAAACCCGTATCGAAAGAGGACCACGACCCCTTCGAGGAGATTATCGACGCCCAGAAGAAGGCCCGCAACATCAAGAACGACACCGACCTGACCACCGACGATCTGAAGGAGCTGGTGGCCAAGTTCAAGGCCGCAGTGAAGGAGCAGACCGGCGAGGACTTCCCCGTCAATCCCTGGGACCAGCTGTGGGGTGCAGTGTGTGCCGTGTTCGGCTCGTGGATGAACGAACGCGCCATTCTCTACCGCAAGCTCAACAACATTCCGGCCGAATGGGGTACAGCAGTTTCGGTACAGGCCATGGTATTCGGTAACATGGGTAACAACTCGGCAACAGGTGTGGCCTTCTCGCGTGACGCCGCCACCGGCGAAAACATCTTCAACGGCGAGTACCTCATCAACGCACAGGGCGAGGACGTGGTAGCCGGCGTACGTACCCCCCAGCAGATTACCATCGAGGGTTCGAAGCGTTGGGCCAAGGCTCAGAAGATTTCGGAGGAGGAGCGCAAATCGAAGTATCCTTCGCTGGAAGAGGTGATGCCCGAGGTCTACAAGGAACTGAACGAAATCCAGCACCACCTCGAGCAGTACTTCACCGACATGCAGGACATCGAGTTCACCATTCAGGACGGCAAGTTGTGGATGTTGCAGTGCCGCAACGGAAAGCGTACGGGTGCCGCCATGGTGAAGATTGCCATGGACATGCTCCGCGAAGGTCTCATCGACGAGAAGACCGCCGTGCTGCGTTGCGAACCCCAGAAGCTCGACGAGCTGCTCCACCCCGTATTTGACAAGAAGGCCATCGCTTCGGCGCAGGTCATCACCAAGGGTCTGCCCGCATCGCCCGGTGCTGCGACAGGTCCCGTAGTATTCTTCGCCGATGATGCAGAGAAGGTTCTCGCAGCCACCGGTCAGAAGGCCATTCTGGTGCGTATCGAGACTTCGCCCGAGGATTTGAAGGGTATGCTCGACGCAGCAGGTATCCTCACCGCACGCGGCGGTATGACCTCTCACGCGGCAGTTGTTGCACGCGGTATGGGCAAGTGCTGTGTATCGGGTGCCGGTGAGTTGGAAATCGACTACAAGGCACGCACCATCTGCGTCAACGGTTTCACCGTGAAGGAGGGCGACTGGATTTCGCTCAACGGTTCCACCGGCGAGGTTTACCTGGGTCAGGTAGCCACCAAGGCAGCCGACCTGAGCGGCGACTTCGGCCAGCTGATGGATTTGGCCGGCAAATATTCGGTACTGAAGGTACGCGCCAACGCCGACACCCCGAAGGACGCCGCACAGGCATTCGAGTTCGGTGCCGAGGGTATCGGTCTGTGCCGTACGGAGCACATGTTCTTCGAGGGCGACCGCATCAAGGCCATTCGCGAGATGATTCTGTCGGACGACGAGGCCGGCCGTCGTGTGGCTCTGTCGAAGCTGCTGCCTATCCAGCGCGGTGACTTCGAGGGTCTGTTCAAGGCCATGAAGGGCTACTCGGTGACCGTACGTCTGCTCGATCCCCCCTTGCACGAGTTCGTTCCCCACGATGAGAAGGGACAGAAGGAGATGGCCGAGGAGATGAACATGCCGCTGGCCAAAATCAAGGCCAAGATTGAGTCGCTGTCCGAGTTCAACCCCATGCTGGGTCACCGCGGCTGCCGTCTGGGCAACACCTATCCCGAAATCACCGAGATGCAGACCCGCGCCATCATCGAGGCTGCCATGAACGTCAAGGCCACAGGTCTTCCCGTCCATGTGGAGATTATGGTTCCCTTGGTCGGCAACCACAAGGAGCTCCGCTACCAGAAGGACATCATCGACAAGACCGCCAACCAGGTATTCCTGGAGCGCAACGACAAAATCGACTATCTGGTGGGTACCATGATTGAGGTTCCGCGCGCCGCCGTCACCGCCAACCAGATTGCCGAGGTGGCCGAGTTCTTCTCGTTCGGTACCAACGACCTCACGCAGATGACCCTCGGTTTCTCGCGCGACGATATCGGCAAGTTCCTGCCCATCTACCTCGAGAAGGGTATCCTGAAGAACGACCCGTTCCAGATTCTCGACCGCAACGGTGTGGGACAGCTTATCCGCGAGGCCGTGTTCAAGGGCCGCAGCACCCGCGAAAACCTCAAGTGCGGTATCTGCGGTGAGCATGGCGGCGAGCCTTCATCGGTGGAATTCTGCCACTATGCAGGTCTCAACTACGTCAGCTGCTCGCCTTTCCGCGTGCCTATCGCACGTCTGGCAGCCGCTCACGCCGCTCTGAAACAGAAATAATTGATCGAAAGACAGATAGAAGGACGGCGGTGATCAGGGTCACCGCCGTTCCTTGTCTTACAGGGCCACAGTATTGCTCCATTGGTTCGAAAAAAAGACGGCTTCGTTGATTTTTTTTTTGAATTATGCGCAATTTTATGCTATATTTGTTCTACAAATGTTTTTGAGAAACACATTAAATCTATTCAAATATGAAAAAGTTTTTGTTAATGGCCATCGCAGCCATCTTTGCATTCAGTGCAGCATCTGCTCAGGACAAAGGTAATTGGGCAGTAGGACCCAAGCTCGGTATATACACCAACACGGGTTTTGACGGCGCCGTTCTCGGTATCGGTGCCAGCGGCCGATATAGCTTCACCGACAACTGGCGCATCGAGCCTACCTTGATGGCCATCTGCGAGGACCACTGCTCCATCGACCTGAACGTGAATGTTCACTACCTGTTCAACATCGCCGACTGCTGGGCCGTATATCCCCAGGCAGGTATCAGCGCCAACGACCTCGGTGACTGGTCTTGCGGTTTCAACTTCGGTGCAGGTACCGACTTCAGACTGGCCCGCCACTGGGACCTCACCGCTGATTTCAAGTGGATGGTTCAGACCCACAAGTACTGGAAGAACCCCATCGTCATCTCGCTGGGCGCAACCTACAAGTTCTAATCTCCCCGTACGGGAAAACACAAAGCCGTACTCCGACATCGGAGTACGGCTTTTTTCATGCCCTATGGC
>JAHHQN010000039.1 GCA_020026375.1 Alistipes sp.
TAGGGTGTCAATGTTCTCCGATGCAGTAGTTGGCTGCCAGCGCGGTGAATGCCTCCACCTGCTCGTCCTGCCATTTGCTGTCGCGTTGCTGTTCGCGAGCCATGATTTCGGCCACACGGGGGGCAACCTTCACCGCCTCGCGCGCATCGAGGAACAGCAGGCGGATACGGCGCGCCAGCACATCTTCCACGGTGCGCGCCATCTCGTGGTGTACGGCCCATACCACCTGCGCTTCGGTGTAGTGGTAGCGCTCCGAGAGTCGGTGGCGATGCTCGAGGTGTTGTATTTCGAGTCGGCGTATCTCCTCCGCGTCGCTGCCGTAGATGTGCAGACGGTCGCTCAGGTCGGGGTGTGCCACCCAGCCGTGAATCCTGAAGTGACGGGTGCGGCACTTGGCGTGGGGCAGAATCCCCAGACGTGACAGTGTGGTGACGGTGTCTTCGGCCATCAGACGGTAGGAGGTCCACTTGCCTCCGGTGATGGTGACCAGATGGTTGTCGGAGACAATGATTTTGTGGCTGCGCGAAATCTCCTTGGTCTTCTTGCCCTTGTCGTCGGGGGCGGCCAGCGGACGCTGTCCGGCAAACACCGAGAGTATGTCGCTGCGTGTGGGGGCGGGGTCCATGTAGCGGCCGGCCGTGGAGAGTATGAAGTCGATTTCACGGTCGAGGGCCACAGGTTCGCTCAGTGCCTTTTCGCGAGGGGTGTCGGTGGTGCCGACAATCACCTTTCCGTGCCAGGGTACGGCGAACAACACCCTGCCGTCGGAGGTCTTGGGTATCATCATTGCGAAATTGCTCTTCAGGAACTTCATGTCGAGCATCAGATGCACACCCTGACTGGGAACCACCATCGGCGAGTGGTCGGGAGTGTCCATCTTCATGATGTCGTCGTCGAAGCAGCCGGCGGCATTGATGACACTGCGCGCATGCACCAGGTGACATTTGCCGCTTTCCAGGTCACGCACCTTCACGCCGGCCACCTTGCCGTGGGTGTCGTGGAGAATCTGCACCACCTCCGTGTAGTTGATTGCACACCCTCCGTTCTCGATGCACGTCTGCGCCAGATTCACCGCCATGCGTGCGTCGTCGAACTGGCCGTCGTGGTAGACGATGCCACCCTTGAGTCCCCGGGTGACCGATGCCGGCAGATAGCGGGCCACCTTGCCGGGGGTGATGTAGCGCGACCGCCCGTAGCCGTAGCCCAGCGACAACAGGTCGTAGAATGTGAGTCCTGCGAAGTAGAGCAGGTTGTCCCATTGGCTGTAATTCGAGATGACGAAGGGCTGGTCTCTGACCAGATGGGGGGCGTTGGCCTTCATGCGTCCTCTTTCGCGCAGGGCCTCCCACACCAGCAGCAGGTCGCCCTTCTGGAGATAGCGTACACCGCCGTGTACGAGTTTGGTGCTTCGGCTCGATGTGCATTTGGCGAAGTCGTGCTTCTCGAAGAGCGCCACCGAGTAACCTCTCAGGGCGGCATCGACGGCACAGCCCAGACCGGTGGCCCCTCCGCCGATGATGACCGTGTCCCACACCTTGTGGGCGTCGCCCAGTTTTGCGATTTGTTTGTCTCTGTTCATGGTATGATGTATTTATATGGATTGCAGTGTCTGTGCCGCACTGTGAATCAATAACCCTGCCACAGGCCGCCGATGGGGGGACCGATTTTCTGGTACGAATCTTGAAGTGGGGGAGATAGCGTCAACCAATAAAAAATTTATGATCGTGAAAAGAATCTTTATCCCCCTGACTTTGTCGCTGATGATGGGAGCCGCGCTTCCTGCGATGGCCGACCATCAGAGCGGTTGTTGTGTCAAGTCGGTGGTCGACACCGTGAAAATCACGGAGTACACCGACGGTGATTATCTGGTGCGCAAGTACCTTGTCCGAAAGGCGTGTGATGCCGGTTTCGACGTGCATTACCGCATCAACCTCTCGGAGGTGAATTCCTCGTTCGACAACAACGCGCAGGAACTCGATGCGTTGTGGAATTTCATCTCGCGTGTGGGCAAAGAGGAGGGTGCGCAACTGCGTTCGGTGCGTATCGTGGGCTATGCCTCTCCCGACGGCATTCACAATGCCAACGCACGTCTGGCCCAACGTCGTGCCGAGGAGTTCAAATCCTATCTGGAGTCGAAGAGCTGTCCGTCGGAGTGCTGCCGTGTGGAGATGTCGTCGCAGGTGGCCGACTGGAAGTCGTGCTGCCCGATGGTTGAGCAGTCGCAGATGCCCGACAAACAGTGTGTGCTTGAAATTCTGTCGGGCGGTTGTTCCGAGCAGCAGAAGGAGTGCGCCCTGAAGCGTATGCCGCGTGCATGGGAATATCTGGCGCGCGAGGTGTTGCCTGTGCAGCGCAGGGTGGAGGTCGATGTGGCCTTCACAAAGAACGACGAGATGGTGAGCCGCACCCTCATCAACAAGCGTCCAGCCCCTGAGGTGACTCCCACACCCCAGCCCCAACCCCAGGTGGAGGAGCAGGTTGTGGTGGTCGAGCAGCAGCTGACCCGCAAGGAGCTGCGTGCGTTGCGTCGTGAGGCCCGCCGTGCGGAGCGAGAGGCGCGCCGTGTGGCCCGTCGCGAAGCCAAAGATGCCCGTCGTCTGTCCAAGGACGCCGAGCGTATGGTACGAGATGCCCAATAGCCGACTTTGTGCATGTCGGGAGGGGGAGTTGACCGTCGTGGTGGACGGGGCGGCTCCCCCTCGTCGCCGGTGGTGGAAAAGTTGTTGTGCGGGGTGATTTTTCAGTGGTTACCCTCCGAAAAATGTTTGAATTTCCGAAATGATTTTGTATCTTTGTCGAAGTGAAAATCTAATATTTTACAGATATGGCAAATTTAAGAAGACTGAAGAAGGATATTGATTACGTTCTCGAAGAGTTGCTTTTCGATTGCGATATGGCTATGTATTTCCAGCCCTCGAAGGAGGAGGAACTCTTTGCCGTCATGCAGGAGGGTGTGGCTTTGCGTAACGATCTTTTCACCAAGGTGATGAATCCAGCCGAGCCTCACAACCGTTCGCTGGTCCGTAAGCACTATGCTGCGTTGCGCCACGAGATTGAGGATTCTTTTGAGGCACTGTTCCAGAAGCTCAGCGCCATCAACGGCGAGCAGAAATAATCGGATATCTTTTTGTTCCGACGATTGGAGGACGACCTTTTCGGGGGTCGTCCTCTTTTTTTGGGAGTAGGGTGTTGGTCGTCAGAGCCGGAATTTGTATTTTTGCGGCATGAAAAATATAGTTTTTGATTTGGGAGGCGTGCTGTTCGCGCGTGACAAGCGCAAATGCACTCAGGAGTTTATCGACTTCTTCAGCTTTATACGTCAGAATCCGATGCCCGATTTCTGGGTGGAGTACGACCGCGGCGTCTTGTCGCTCGACGAGGTGACCGATATCCTGGCCGAGATGAACCACACCTCGCGCGAGAAGACGGCGGCCTTCCTCCGCCGTTCGATTGACATTCAGGAACCGATACGTCCCACCGAGCAGCTCATCGGCGAGCTGAAACAGGCCGGCTACCGACTCTATGTGTTGTCGAACATGTCGCGCGAATTTATCGACTTCCTGCGCAAGTTCCCCGTCTACTCGCTTTTCGATGGCGATGTGGTGTCGTGTGAGGAGCATACCGTGAAACCCGAGCCGCGCATCTTCGAGATTCTGCTCCAACGCTTCGGACTCGAACCTTCGCAGACGCTGTTTATCGACGACCGTGTAGACAATGTGCGCATGGCCGAGTCGATGGGTATCCATGGCTTCAATTTCGACGATGCCGACCGTCAGAAGTCGTGCGACGAGTTGCGCCGCATGTTGCTCTGATTCCGCCGCCGAATGACACCCGAATGACAGCCGTTCCCTGCAATGGAGGGACGGCTGCCTTTTTTGTGGCATATTCCTTGCAGCAGGGTGGGGCGTATGTCCTCTTTCAACGAAAAATATTGGCGTTACTCGCTCTTCACGCTCATCATCGTCATGGGCGCGGTTATTCTGCTGGAGTCGCGTCCCTATCTGGGTGGTGTGCTGGGTGCCGCTACCCTCTATGTGCTGTTGCGGCGGCAGGTCTATGCCCTCACCCACAAATACCGTTGGCGGCGCAGCATTGCCGCCACACTGCTCCTGCTGGAAGCCATACTCTGTTTCCTGGTGCCACTCTCGCTGGTGGTGTGGCTGGTGGTCGACAAGGTGCAGATTTTGGTGGCCGACCCCTCAATGGTGGTAGCGCCGCTGACCCATCTGGCCGATGTGGTGCGCGCGCATACGGGCTATAACGTGTGGCAGCCGAGCAATGTGGAGTCGCTCGTGCGCAGTATTCCCCAGCTGGGACAGTGGGCGGTGACGGCCATCGCCGACTTCACGGTCAACATCATCGTCCTGCTCTTTGTCCTCTATTTCATGCTCATCGGCGGCCGCCGCATGGAGCGCTATGTGGCGCGTGTGCTGCCCTTCTCGGCCACACTGCCCCCCCCCATATCATGCGACAGATGCATCTGGTGGTGCGCTCCAATGCCATCGGACTGCCGATACTGGCCGTGGCGCAGGGACTGGTCGGCTATCTGGGCTACTGGCTCTTTGCCGCGCCGAGTCCGCTGTTCTGGGGTGTGGTGACCTGCTTTGCGTCGGTCATTCCTGTGGTCGGCACGGCATTGGTGTGGATTCCACTGTCGCTCTACATGCTCATGACGGGACACACGGCCATGGCGGTGGGACTCTTTGTCTACGGCTGTCTGGTCATCACCCAGATCGACAATGTGGTGCGCTCGCTCCTGCAGAAGAAAATGGCCGATATCCACCCCATCATCACTATCTTCGGGGTGATTGTCGGACTCTCGCTGTTCGGTTTCATGGGGGTGATTTTCGGTCCGCTGGTGCTGGCCATGTTCGCCCTGTGTGTCGACATCTTCAAGAAGATATATCTCGACGGTATCGATGAGACGGAGGTTTTTTCGTCGTCCGACGATGCGAAAACCGATGTGTGAGGCCAAATATGGAAATATGTAGTATCTTTGCTGCATGTTTCATCACTTCAAGAAATCAATCGTCGGTATCGCGTTGCCCGAAAGGTTCACCTATCCTTTCTTCTATACGCCCCACCCCCTGTCGCTGATGGCGGCCGAGGAGGTGCAGCACTACCTGCTCGCCAGAGAGGAGTGGCGGGAGGAACTCTCCTCGGGCAAGATGTTCGGGGTGCTGGTCGTGCGCAACCGTGAGGGGGAGGTGGGCTATCTGGCGGCCTTTTCGGGGCTTCTGGCCGGAAGCAATGTCCATGCGTTTTTTGTTCCTCCGGTCTATGATCTCACCCGTCCCGACGGCTTCTTCAGGGCCGAGGAGCGGCAGATATCGGCCATCAACCGTCAAATCACAGAACTCGAATCGTCGCCTCTCCACCGTGAATTGGCGGAGCGGTTGTCGATGCTGCGTGCCGAGTCGGCGGCGCGGCTCGCGGAGGGACGCCGTCAGCTTAAACTCCGCAAGAAGGAGCGCGACGCACGGCGGAAGTCGGCTCCGCTGACCTCGTCGGAGGAGGAGCGGCTGATTCGCGAGAGCCAGTTCCAGAAGGCCGAATACCACCGCGAGGAGCTGCTGTGGCGGCAACGCATTGCGGCGGCCGAGGAGGAGCTACACGCTGCCGAGCAGGAGATAGAGCATCTGAAGGAGGAGCGTCGCCTCCGTTCGGCGCAGCTCCAGCAGCGCCTTTTCGAGCAGTTCCGCCTGCTCAACTACAAGGGTGAGGTGCGTGACCTGTGCGACATCTTCCGCGAATCGGAGGGACGTATTCCGCCTGCCGGCGCCGGTGAATGTGCCGCTCCCAAGATGCTGCAATATGCCTTCCTCCACGGTATGAAGCCGCTGGCGATGGCCGAATTCTGGTGGGGCGGTTCGCCCAGGACAGAGCTGCGCCGCCACGGCCACTTCTATCCCTCGTGCAAGGGCAAGTGCCGCCCGATACTGGGTCACATGTTGCAGGGACTCGAGGTGGAGGAGAACCCCATGGAACGCAGCGCGGAGCAGGACGGCTCGCGGCTGGAGACGCTCTACGACGACGAGTGGCTGGCCGTGGTCAACAAACCCCACGGCATGCTCTCGGTGCCGGGCAGGGGTGAGACCCTGTCGGTCTACGACGTGGTGCGGCGCCGCTATCCCGAAGCCGAGGAGCCGATGATTGTGCATCGGCTCGACATGGCCACCTCGGGACTGCTGCTCATCGCCAAGACCAAACAGGTGCATCAGCAGCTGCAGGCGCAGTTCAGCAACCGCGAGGTGGAGAAACGCTATGCGGCGGTTCTCGACGGCGAGATTGCGGCCGACCGCGGCCAGATATGCCTGCCGCTGTGTCCCGACCCCGACAACCGTCCGCGGCAGATGGTGCATTACACCTACGGGAAGCCTGCGGTGACCACCTTCGAAGTGGTGGGGCGCAGGGACGGCCGCACGTGGGTGCGCCTGCGTCCCATTACGGGGCGCACCCACCAGCT
The DNA here is from genome assembly GCA_020026375.1 of Alistipes sp. Taxonomy (GTDB): domain Bacteria; phylum Bacteroidota; class Bacteroidia; order Bacteroidales; family Rikenellaceae; genus Alistipes. The sequence goes on from JAHHQN010000039.1 coordinate 6,467, forward strand.
GCGTGTCCACATGGCCCACCCCGATGGACTGGGTACGCCGATTGTGGGCGACGAGCTTTACGGACTCAAACACCGCCGCCTCTTTCTGCATGCCGAGTACCTCTCGTTCCGACACCCCGTCACCGGCGAGCGGATTGCCATAGAAAAACGGGCAGGAGATTTTACCTTGTAGAAAAGTTCTACTATATCCGTAACTATAGAGTCAGAAAGATTCTGAATACGACGGTCTTGCCATACGCGATGAAAACTTATGGTAACAATTTACGTTTTTTCTCATCAATAGTGTTGATGTCATTTAACACATCATTGACTGACAAAATGTTGGATATGGTTTTCATAACAATACCACCGCCTCTGACAAGTTCGGCATAAAGACCAGGTGCTTCGATAGCTAGTTGGTCTTAATTATCCCTACTCTATGAGCTTTTCGGGTGCCGCTAAGATTTGTTTATTAC
>JAHHQN010000004.1 GCA_020026375.1 Alistipes sp.
CAACGCGACAAACAAATTATCTTTGCTTATCGCGTTGGTTTTTAATTATTTAGCCTGTGTGTAGGCTATTAATATTCTTCCTCGTTAAAGAAGAAGTCGTCTTTGGAAGGGTAGTCGGGCCAAATATCTTCGATGGATTCGTAGATTTCGCCTTCGTCTTCAATTTCCTGCAAATTCTCGAGTACTTCGAGAGGTGCACCCGAACGAACAGCGTAGTCGATAAGTTCGTCCTTTGAAGCAGGCCATGGTGCATCTTCAAGTTTCGATGCCAATTCAAGCGTCCAGTACATAGCTGTAATATAGGTTTTAAAGTTGTAATTATCAGTGTATTAAACTCTGTTGGGAGCTTAATGCAGTTCTAAACGGACTGCAAAAATAAAAAAAATAATTAAACAATCAACTTTATTTCCATAAAAAGTGACTTTGCCACCTGTTTTTCGGCATTTTCAATCAGGGAATCCACAACGTCTCCTCCACCTGATAGTGGGCGGTGAGCCGGCGGCTCAACACATAGAAATAGTCCGAAAGACGGTTGAGCCATGCCATGGTGTTGTGTTCCACCTCCTGTTCGCCGTCAATACGAAGGGCGGCGCGCTCGGCCCTGCGGCACACCGTGCGGCAGATGTTGCAGTATGACACACGTATGTCACCTCCCGGAATGGTGAATTTGTCGATGGTCGGCAGCTGTGCCTGCATGGCATCAATCCGCTCTTCGAGCCATCTGATACAACTCTCTTCCAGGGGCTTCACCTTCTCGCAACCGCTTTGTCCGCAGGCCAGTATGGCCTGTACGTTCATCAGCCGCGAGGCGATGGTGTTCAGCTCCGCCACATACTCCTGCAAGGCTTTGTCGTCACGCAGGTAGTCGGTCAGCAGCGCTACGTATGCCGACAGTTCGTCGACCGTGCCATAGGCTTCGACCCTCAAATCGGTCTTGAAGACACGCTCTCCGCCGATGAGCGAAGTCATGCCCTTGTCGCCTCCCTTGGTATAGATTTTCATATTCTGAAATGTTGTTTAGGCAGATGATTGTTAAATATCAACAAGTATGCCCTGTTGTCCACCGTTGTGCAGCGATGCTCGCGGACAATCTGTCGGCACAACTGCTCGCGCTCGTTGTCCTGATAGGGGTCGAGTACCACCACCGTCTTGTGGTCGTGCTGTGCCTGCTGCACCTTGTCGAGGGTCTCCTCCGGCGATAAGTGTCGCGTCAGCACACACAACTCGGCATCGCAACCGTCGATATCGAAGGTCGAGTAACCGCTGTGGAGTGCCAGGTTCTGCAACTGTATGGCTCTCTTCTGCCGTATGCCGCCCTTGAGCAGCTCTTCGTAGAGACGGTGTTCGCCCTCGATGAGTGTCGAGCGCATGAACACCTCCCTGACGATGGCATAGACAAACGGAGAATGTACCCCGTGACCTCTGAAGTAACGGGCTCTCGAGAGTCGGTCGCCGAGGTGCGAGACCTTGCTTTTCAACTCCTTTTTGATATCCAGCTTCCTCAATTCCATCTTACTTCTTCAGCAAACCTGCCAAACGTCCGGTCGAGAAGGCAATTTGAAGATTGTATCCGCCGGTGTTGGCGTCCAGGTCCAATACCTCGCCTGCAAAATAGAGACCCTTGACCTTGAGTGACTCCATGGTGTAGGGGTTCACCTCGTTGCAGTTCACACCGCCGGCCGTGGTGACCGCATATTCGAAGGGGGCATAGTCCACGATGGGGAACGTCAGACCCTTGAGTGTGCGAATCAGACGGGTGATTTCGGCTTCGGTGAGTTTCGAGATGTAGTTCTTCGAGTGAATGTCCAATTCCTGAGCCAGAGGCATGACCAGCGGTTTGGGAACGAGTTTGCGGAGCAGTTCGCCGAAGAATTCTGTGGGTTCCATCTCGGCCGTTTCGCGGGCGATACGGTCGCGGAGGATTTCCTCGGTGAGTGCGGGCTTGAGGTCGATGACCAGTTTCACCTTCTTGTTGTCGATGAGTGCGTCGACCGCGTCGCGGCTTACGCGCAATGCCACAGCACCCTCAATACCGCGGTTCGAGAAGCCGATTTCGCCGAATTCCTCTCTTACCGGCTCGTTGTCGATGTAGAGGGTGGCGCGGATATTTCTCAACAACAGTTTTTCGAGATATTTCATCTGGGGATGCGAGGTCACCAGAGGGGTGAGCGACGGACGCAACGGCTCGATGGTGTGTCCCAGGTCGGCGGCAAAGGCATAGCCGTCTCCCGTCGAACCCGTACCAGGGTACGACACACCGCCCGTGGCCAGAATAATCTGCGAGCACTCCTCCTTGCGCACGAAACCGCGCTTGTTGATGTAGTGGAGGCCGAAAATCTTGTCGCCCAGGGTCATGATGTCCTTTACGCGCGTATTATATAGTATCTTCACACCGTTCTCCACACAATAGTCCAACAGGGCGTTGGCAATGTCCCACGCCTTGCCGCTCTTGGGGAATACACGGTCGCCGCGCTCAATGTCGAGTTTCACACCGCGACGCTCGAAGAAACGTATGGTCGCTCTGTTGTTGAACTCGGCAAAAGCCTGCTTGAAGAATTCGGCGTTGGTTCTCACCTGTGAGGCGAACTCCTCGGCCGGACGGGCATTGGTCACGTTGCACCGGCCCTTTCCGGTGATGCGCACCTTGCGACCCGATTTCTCCATCTTTTCGAGCAGCAGGACTCTCTTTCCGCTCTGTGCGGCAGTACCTGCCGCCATCATGCCGGCAGCACCGGCACCTATCACTATGACATCGTAAGCAACGGGCTCAACGATATCTTTTTCTTCTATTTGTTCCATATGGGTGCAAAGATAACGAAATATTTATTCTTTATAGAAATTTTTTCTATCTTTGCGGCCGATAAAACGTTCTAAAAAATATGTTGAGCAGAAGATTACTTCGTACAAAGGTTATTAAGGCACTTTTTTCGCACATCAAGTCGGGTGCCGACAATATGATGGCATCTGAAAAGAGCCTTATGGCATCGGTAGATAAGGCGTATGACCTCTATTTCCAAATTTTAATCCTTCCAGTGGAGATTGTTAACTATGCCTTGCAGCGTCAGGAGCTGGCAAAAGCGAAGAAACTGCCCACATTCGAGGATTTGAACCCCAATACCAAATTCGTAGACAATTCCGTGATTCGTGTCATTGCCAACAGTGACTCGGTGAATGATTATGTGGCCGCGCGCAAGCTGGGCTGGGAGCAGCAGCCTGATTTTATCCGCTCGCTCTATACCCGTATGTGCGAGAGTCAGTACTATAAGGATTACATGGCCCGTCAGGAGCGTTCGTTCGACGACGACCGCCGTCTGCTGGAGGAGTTCTTCAAGGATATCCAGGACTTCGAGATGCTCGACGATGTACTCGAGGAGATGTCGATTCTGTGGAACGACGACCTGTCCTATGCCGTGATGATGATTCTGCGTACCCTCTCGTCGCTGCGTCCCTCGCATACCGAACTGAAGGTGATGTCGAAGTACAAGAGCCAGGAGGACCCCGAATTTGTGAAAACCCTCTTCGAGAAGGCATTGGTGAGCTACAACGACAATCAGGAATATATCGAGAAGTTCACTTCCAACTGGGACGTGGAGCGCATCGTCTTCATGGACAACCTCATCATCGGTACCGCCATGGCCGAGCTGGTTTCCTTCCCCTCGATTCCCGTGAAGGTGACCCTCGACGAGTGGATTGAGATTTCGAAATACTATTCGACTCCCGGCAGTAGCAACTTCATCAACGGTGTGCTGGACAAGATGGTCGATTCGCTGACCAAGGAGGGCCGCATCAAGAAGGCAGGCCGCGGTCTGATTTAATGTCCATCTGTAAAATGAATTGGCGGACGGGAGCGGCAGCCGTTGCCGTGCTGATGTCGATGGCGTGCGGCGGTGCCGCGCAGAAAAAAACATCGGCGGAGACTTCGCAGGGCGGCAGGGTGATTGCATTGACCGACTCAGCGCTGATGCAGGGCGTGGTCGATACCATCGGCTTCGGACGCATGTCGTCGGGTGAGATGGCCGTCAAGGAGGTGTGGCTCGAGAACAGGACCTCGCGTCCGCTGGTCATCTCGCAGTTGAAACGCAACTGCGGTTGTGTGACGATGGACTACGAATCCCGTCCGGTGCTTCGTGGTGAGCGGTTCAAATTGCAGGTGACCTTCGATTCGCGTGGCGAATGGGGCTGGCAACTGAAGGTGGCGGACGTCTGTTTTGCAGGATTTGAGCGGACTTTGCGCCTCTATGTCGATGCAGATATCCGCTAAGGGTTGCAGAGTAATTAAAATTTATTATCTTTGTAACCAAATTAAATCCTAAAACAAAAAGAGACTATGATTAATTTACTTCAGACAGGTGTAGATAACATTCCCGTTAATCCGGGAGAACCTCAGGCAAACTACAGCTTCTTCATCATGATTGCACTCATGGTGCTGGTATTGTGGCTGTTCATTTGGAGACCCGAGTCGAAGCGTCGCAAGGAGATGCAGCAGTTCCGCGAGGGATTGAAGAAGGGCGACAAGATTATCACCGCCGGCGGTATCTACGGTGTCGTAAAGGAGATCAAGGAGAAGACCCTCCTGATCGAGGTTGACGGTAACATCACCCTGCGTATCGACAAGAATATGGTGGTTGCCGACACTTCTGACCTCCAGAAATAGTAAACGCCGATGACCGTGGGGGGGTAACCCTCTGTGTCGTCAGTGTGATAGAGATAGTTCCTGCATTTCCCAAACGCAGGAACTATCTTTTTTGTGCAGAAGCTTCTCGATGAAAGCCGGACGGAAAGAGGTCGGCATATTTTATGAAATGATTAAGGATAACGGCCGTATTTTTTTGTGAGCGGCTTTTTTATTACCTTTGCAGAAAATTTATAGATAATGGCAGGTTCTAACTTCGTAGATTACGTAAAGATATTCGCCCGTTCGGGGCATGGTGGCGGTGGCTCGGCCCACTTCCGCAGAGAGAAATTTGTGGCATTCGGCGGTCCCGACGGTGGTGACGGCGGCAAGGGCGGCAGTATCATCTTGCAGGGTGACCGTCAGTACTGGACGCTCATTCACCTGAAGTACCAGCGTCACCAGTTTGCCGAGGACGGTCAGAATGGTTCGGGCGCCCGTTCGTCGGGTAAAGATGCCAAGGACATCATCATTCCCGTGCCTCTGGGTACGGTGGCCAAACGCGTAGTGGAGCATGAGGACGGCACGACAACCATCGAACCGGTGGGTGAAGTGACGGCCGACGGCGAGCAGCTCGTGTTGTTGCAGGGCGGCCGTGGCGGTTTGGGCAACTGGCATTTCAAGAGTGCCACCAACCAGACTCCCCGTTATGCCCAGCCCGGTGAGGAGGGCGACGAGGGTGCCTTCATTCTGGAGTTGAAGGTGCTGGCCGATGTGGGCCTTGTGGGCTTCCCCAATGCCGGCAAGTCGACCTTGCTGTCGGTGGTGTCGGCCGCAAAGCCCAAGATTGCCAACTATGCCTTCACTACCCTGGAGCCGAACCTCGGTATTGTGGAGACACGCGGCCACAAATCATTCGTGATGGCCGATATCCCCGGTATCATCGAGGGTGCGCATGAGGGCAAGGGTCTCGGAACGCGATTCCTGCGCCACATCGAGCGTAACTCGGTGCTGCTGTTCATGGTGCCTGCCGACAGCGATGATGTCAAGAAGGATTACGAAATCCTGCTGGGCGAGTTGACGCAGTACAATCCCGAGTTGTTGGACAAGCAGCGTCTGCTGGCCATCACCAAATGCGACATGCTGGACGAGGAACTCATCGAGGAGATGAAGGGTCATCTTCCCGAGGGTATTCCTGCTGTCTTCATCTCATCGGTTTCGGGTTTGGGTATCACCCAGCTCAAGGACATGTTGTGGAGTGCGCTGCAGGAGGAGTAACCAACACGGTTTCGAAGGCGGAGATGCGTATCGAGTATTTGCCGTTGAAGAAATCCAGAATTCCATACAGAGAGCCGTTGCCTTCGGGTAGCGGCTCTTTTGCGTAGTGACATGACCACAGGGTGCGGACAATGATGGAATCGCCGCCGCGCTCCTTCAACACATGTTCTGTGGTTACCGGCCGGCCGGTCGTGGGGTCGGTGTCACACCAGGTTGAAGGGGTGGTGAAGTGTACGTCGTCCAGAGCGATGTAGGTGTCGACGTCGCGGGGTGAAAGCTCTGCTATGCGACGGTGCTGTGGCTTCCTGCTTTCCGGATGGAAAGAGTTGATTTTTATGTGGTTGTCGAGTTCTGAGCGGGGAATGGCGAAATCGTCGCCCCCGCCTGCCTTGCCCAACACGACTTTTCCGCCGTAGTCTATCAGCGTGAGACCGTTGCAGAGTACCGTGACGACATTTCCCACCTTGTAATAGACGGGGTGTTTGGGCGAGTAGTCGGCATAGAGGGTGATGCCGCCCGTTTCGTCCTGAAGAACGAGCGAACGGTTGAATTCGCCGTAGCGGTTGTTGCCCGTGACCACACCCCGTATGATGATGTCCTCGGTGATGGGGTAGTGGGCAGCGGCGCACAGCGATTTGAGATAAAGCACCGATGAAATCTTTTCTTGTCCCTCTTCCGGCGAGATGGAGGTGCTTTTGCTACATGACAGCAGAAGAAGCGCTGACAGCAGCACTGCGTAGAGTTTGGGTCTGACAATCATATTCGTCTCTTGGTTTTATGCTGAAACAGGTTTCGCCTTCGATGTTGTCGTATTGCAGAATGCCCGTGAGGGAACATTCGCTGTCGGGAATTTCCTGTCGGGCGAAACGTGCATAACGGCGCACGAAGGTGTAGATGCAACGCCCTTCGGCATCTTCGAACCGCTTGTTGCCGACCCATGTGCGGTCGGTCTGTTCGCCCTCGGCGGGCGGAAGCGGTGAGAAATGCACTCCGCTGACCCGGACCAATGTGCCGCACAACCCTTCATGAAGTTCCGCCACGGAGAGGCTTACGGGAGCAATCTTTTCGGGAGGTGAGGGCGGGCGGAAGAGGATTTTGTCGAGGGCGGCAGGTGCAGAGGCCAGATAATCCACCCGATAGCCGCTTCCCGCCAGCGGAGGACGTCCCACCTGAAGGGTGCCGCGGCTCTTGCAGAGCTTCAGCCCTTGCAGGCGAAGCGTGAGTGTTGTGCCTTCGGGGTAGCTGTTGTGGAGGTGGTTCAGACCGGCCATCACCTCCAGCGACGCCCCTTCGTCCTGTATGAAGAGCGTGTGGTAGAAATTCTCGCTTCTGTCACAGGTGGTCACCCGTCCGCGCACCACCACATCGCCGCGTATGAACATCTCCTCGCCCACCAATTCGTTTTTGAGTTGCGAGAGGGTGTAGTTCACTGCCGGGGGCGGCGTGTGTGGCGCCTGCTCCGAAAACGAGGAGTCGTAGCAGCCCATGAGGAGCAGGGGAGCAAGCAGGCAGATGTGGCGCGACGCAGACATGTTATCGCTCTTCGATTCGTGAATCCTTCAGTCCGAGGAAGTAGAGTATGCCGTCGAGTCCGATGGTCGAAATCGACTGTTGGGCCGTGGCCTTGACTTTGGGTTTGGCATGGAAGGCGATACCCAGGCCGGCAAGGTTGAGCATCGGCAGGTCGTTGGCGCCGTCACCCACGGCCACCGACTGTTCGATGTTGATGCCCTCGAACTGACACAACAGACGCAGCAGCTCGGCCTTGCGTCGTCCGTCGACCACCTCTCCCACATAGCGTCCTGTCAGACGGCCGTTTTCGACCTCCAGCTCGTTGGCATAGACATAGTCGAAGCCGTATTTTTGACGCAGGTAGTGTCCGAAGTAGGTGAAGCCGCCCGAAAGTATGGCGGTTTTGTAGCCCACGCGTTTTAGGATGGTCATCATGCGCTCCAGACCCTCGGTGATGGGGAGGTTGTGGGCGATGTCCTCCATGACCGACACGTCGAGACCTTTGAGCAGGGCCACACGCTGGGTGAAGCTCTCGCGGAAGTCTATCTCGCCGCGCATGGCACTGGCCGTGATGGCCTTCACTTCATCACCCACTCCTGCACGCATGGCCAACTCGTCGATGACTTCGGTCTCGATGAGCGTGGAGTCCATATCGAAGCAGATGAGACGGCGGCTGCGACGGTAGATGTCGTCGCGCTGGAACGACACGTCGAGTCCCGTGTCCGAAAGGTTCATGAATCCTTCGTGCATGGTGTTGCGCTCCTCCTGTGTGAGCGAACCTCTCACCGAAAGTTCGATGCACGACTTGGCGGCGCGGTCTTCGTCCTCGAGGGGCATGCGGCCGGTGAGTCGTTTGATGGCATCGATGTTGAGTCCGTGCTGCGCCACCACACGGGTCACGTCGGCGATGTGGCGTGCGGTGACCTTTCGTCCCAGCAGGGTGATGATGTAGCGGTTCTTGCCCTGGCTGTCGACCCACTGGTTGTAGCGCTCCTCCGAGATGGGGGCGAAACGTATCATCACACCCAGTTCCGAGGCCTTGAAGAGCAACTCCTTCATGATGTTGCCCGATTTGTCGTCGGTGGTCTTTATCAGAATGCCGAGTGTGAGCGACTGGTGGATATTGGCCTGTCCGATATCGAGAATCGAAGCGTCGTAGCGGGCGAGGATTTCCGTCAGCGAGGAGGTCATGCCGGGCTTGTCTTCACCCGATATGTTGATTTGTATGATTTCGACTTTGTTGTCCATCTTATAAGGTTTTTAGAGGTTCATCGGTATAAAGAATCACTACAAAGTTAATAAACTTATCAAATTTTTAGCTATTTTTGCAAATCAAAAAGTATTATAATTATGTTATTACCCTTTCTTCAAACTGCTGAAGTCCCGGCTTTTGTTCCTGACAGTGTTCAGAAGGCAAATTTTGCCGAGAGCATTCACAAACTCGTGAACCTGGATATGGGAGATCTCATGAAGAGTTTCCTTTCCGAATCCGTGTGGATTCTCATCAAGCTGGCCATTGCGCTGGTCATCTACTTCATCGGACGTTGGATTCTGCATCGTATCCTCCATATTCTGGATATCGCCTTCGAGCGCCGTAAACTCGATATCTCGCTCCGCTCGTTCATGCGCAATACCGTCAGTGCGGTGCTCACCGTCATTCTGGTGCTGATTGTGGTGCAGACACTGGGTGTCAACGTGACCTCGCTGATTGCCATCTTCTCGGCCGGTACTCTGGCCATTGGTATGGCGTTGAGCGGTACGGCACAGAACTTTGCCGGCGGTCTGATGATTCTGGTGATGAAGCCCTACCGTGTGGGTGATTTCATCAATGCCCACGGTCAGTCGGGTACGGTCAAGGAAATCAAACTGTTCTCCACCGTGCTTCTGACCCCCGAGAACCAGACCATCTACGTGCCGAATAACTCCATTGCAACGGCCATCATCAACAACTATTCCACCGCCGAACACCGTCGTGTGGACTGGAACATCGGCATCTCCTACGGCGACAATGTCGACGTGGCGCGTGAGGCCATTCTCAAGATTCTCTCCGAGGACAAGCGTGTTCTGAACGATCCCGCCGCCGTGGTGTTTGTCAAGGAACTGGCCGACAGTGCCGTTGTGCTGGCCGTGCGTGCATGGGTGGTTAACAAGGACTACTGGGACGTGTTCTTCCTCAACAACGAGCGTTTCTACAAGGAGCTGCCCCAGTCGGGCATCAACTTCCCTTTCCCTCAGATGGACATTCATGTTCCCGAGAAGGTCAAGGTGGAGAAGCTCTAAAATTGCCATTGACGATTTATCCTATATTTAACAATACAAAACAACTATGGAACTTAAAGAGATTATTGCTATTTCGGGAATGCCCGGACTTTACAAATATGTTGCACAGTCGACCCGCGGTGTCATCGTGGAGTCTTTGGCCGACGGCAAGCGTATCAACGCTGCCATGAGCGCAAAGATGAGCCTCCTGACCGAGATTTCGATGTTCACCGAGGGTGAGGACATCGCTCTGGCCGATGTGTTCACCAAGATTTACGAGAAGGCCGAGGGCAAGGAGTATGTCAGCCACAAGGAGTCGCCCGAGAAGTTGAAGGAGGCTTTTGCCGCCGTTCTTCCCGAGTACGATCGTGAGCGTGTTCATGTGTCGGACATCAAGAAGTGCTTCTCGTGGTACAACATTCTGGTGGGTGCCGGCTTCACGGAGTTCAAGCTTCCCGAGGACGAGGAGTAGTCGCCGGATTATTCCATGCTGCAAGGCGGTGATGTGACGGAAGTCGCATCACCGCTTTTTTTGCATCGGTTCGGTGCGTTTTTTTTCGTGGAGCCGTTGCGTGAAATGGATTAATCAGTATATTTGGGTGCTATGATGGTATCGGTTGTGAAAGGTCTACCGATATGACATAGGTAGAAAAAGATGAACTTGAAAAGAATAGATTATGAAAAACGAGGTGTTATACCTGCTCCTGGATAATTATGCCGACCATGAGGTGGCTTTTCTCTCTTCGGCCATTGCCTGTGATGGCGGCGGAATGCGCAGACAACCCCGATACGTTAACCGTGTGGTGGCTCCGACCCTCCGTCCGGTGCATACCTGTGGCGGAATGGCAACCCTTCCCGATTACTCTTTTGCGACGATGCCCCAGGAGTGTGCCGCACTGGTGCTGATAGGCGGCTATGGCTGGCAGTCCGAAGAGGCGGAGCAGGTGGTCTCCATCGTGAGGACGATGCGCGAGCAAGGTGTGGTGGTTGGAGCCATCTGCAATGCAGTCTCTTTCCTTGCGGCGCACGGATTTCTCAACAATGTACGGCATACGGGAAATGGCCTTGAGCAGCTGAAACAGTGGGGTAGAGAGAATTATACCCATGAAGAGGGGTATGTGGCAGCGCAGGCCTGCTCCGACGACGGTCTGGTGACGGCCAACGGTACGGGATACCTTGAGTTTGCGCGTGAGTTGATGCTGCTGCTCGAGGTGGATACGGTGGAAAATATCGAATGGTTTTATCGGTTTAATCGACTCGGCTATATCGATTTTATGCAGGAACGCATGAAATAAATCCTCGCCGGAAGTACAACATATCGGGTAATTTTTTATATTTGTACTTATCAAATTAACGCATTAAACTTTTTTGTTATGAAAATGAAGTTCGTATGTATGTTCCTGTTGGCTGCGGCACTGACAGCCTGCAACGGGGCATCACAGAAAAAGAGCAATACCACGGCTGCTGCCGCTGCTGCCACCGAGCAGGTGGTAAGTGTGTCCGACTATTTCGGTACTTATGAAGGTGAGATTCCCGCCGCGGATTGCGAAGGCATCAAGGTGGTGCTGACCATCAATGAGGACAAGACCTATGCGCTGCAAAGCGAGTATCTTGGTGTGGAGAAGGACAACAAGTTCGAGACCAACGGCGTGTATAATGTCGTGGAGAAGGACCTCATCGAGCTGGTGACCCCTTCGTCGGGTGACAAGACCTACTACAAGATTATCGACGGCAAGGGACTCATGCTTTCCGACGAGGCCGGAACGGTCAACGACGGCGAGTTGGCGGAGTTCTATATCCTGAAGAGAAAATAATCCGTGCATACCAATCGGAAGGGGAGACATCTGAGAAGGTGTCTCCTTTTTTGTTGCGTTGCCGCCTTTGGGAAATGATTGGGGGAAAAGAAAACCGACACCCTTTGTCGAGGAGTGTCGGTAGTTTGTGTGGGTCTGTACCTGAGTAATCAGATGCCGTGGGAGAGGGGGGCAGGCACGGCGCCGCTCAGGTCGAAATCGCCCCATGTTTCGGCGACGTAGTCCAACGTGGAGAACAGTTCGTCGATGTCGAGCGAGGTGACCAGCTTCATGCGGGTCGGCTTGAAGTCGGGCAGTCCCTTGAAATAGTTGGTCAGATGGCGGCGCATCTCGAGAATACCCACATAGTCGCCCTTGATTTCGAGCGACTTCTTGAGATGTTCCTTGGCGATGGCCACACGCTCCAGCACTGAGGGCTGGGGCAGGGTTTCATCCGTAGCCAGATAGTGCTTCACCTCGCGGAAAATCCACGGACGTCCGTAGGTGGCGCGTCCGATCATGATGCCGTCGACTCCGTAGTTGTCGAACATCTCTTTGGCCTTGGCGCCCGAATCCACATCGCCGTTGCCGATGATGGGGATATGAATCAGCGGATTGTTCTTCACCTTGCCGATGAGTGTCCAGTCCGCCTCTCCGCGGTACATCTGCGCACGGGTTCTGCCATGAATGGTCAGCGCAGCGATGCCTACGTCCTGCAGTCGGAGGGCAATTTCTTCAATGTTCTTGTTGTCGTCGTCCCAGCCCAGACGGGTCTTCACGGTTACCGGCTTCTTCACCGCCTGCACAATCTGACGGGTCATTTCGACCATCAGCGGCACATCTTTCATCATGCCCGAACCGGCACCTCGTCCGGCAATCTTCTTCACCGGACAGCCGAAGTTGATGTCGATGATGTCGGGATTGGCGGCATCGGCCATCTTGGCCGCCTCGACCATCGACTCGAGGATATGACCGTAGATTTGTATGCCTACGGGACGCTCTGCCTCGTCGATCTGCAATTTCTTGAGCGACTTGGCGGCATCGCGAATCAGTCCGTCGGAGGAGATGAACTCGGTGTAGACCACATCGGCACCGAATTTCTTGCACATGTAGCGGAAGGAGGGGTCGGTGACGTCCTCCATCGGAGCCAGGAACAGGGGCTTGTCGCCCAACTCAATATCGGCTATTTTCATTGGAAACGTATCGTTCTGTTTTGTGATTTTTCGATTCTGAAATTCGCTGCAAATATACGCAATGTTTTGCGTTTGGTAAAATCATGTGCAGATAATGGATATAAATAGTGGTGTATGGTTGATTATTAGACGAAAAAAAACTAAATTTGCAACCAATTTAGTCAAGATTTAGAATATGAATATTGAAAACTTTATTTCGGAGGTAGTGCGTCAGTCTGTTGAGGCGCTCTACGGACCTCTCGCAGGAGAGCAGTTACAGATTCAGAAAACCCGTAAGGAATTTGAGGGTGATTATACACTTGTAACCTTTCCCCTGTTGCGACGAAGTAGAAAGTCGCCCGAGGCCACCGCAACCGAAATCGGTGAATATATGACGGCCAACGTTCCCGAAATCAAGTCGTTCAATGTCATCAAGGGCTTCCTGAACCTGGTGCTTGACGGTGCTTTCTGGGCAAAGCGTTTCGAGGAGATTTTCGCCGACGAGAAGTTCGGTGAGGCGGAATCGACGGGTCGTACCATCATGATTGAGTACTCGTCGCCCAACACCAACAAGCCCCTCCACCTGGGCCATATCCGCAACAACCTGCTCGGTTATTCGGTGGCGCAGATTCTCAAGGCCAACGGCCACAATGTGATGAAAGTCAATCTGGTCAATGACCGCGGTATCCATATCTGCAAGTCGATGCTGGCGTGGAAACTCTACGGCAACGGCGAGACTCCCGAGTCGACCGGCATGAAGGGTGACCACCTGGTGGGTAAATACTATGTGGAGTTCGACAAGCACTATAAGGCTCAAATCAAGGAGTTGATGGCGCAGGGCCAGAGCGAGGACGAGGCCAAGAAGAATGCCCCCGTCATGTTGCAGGCGCAGGAGATGCTCCGCAAGTGGGAGGCCAAGGATCCCGAGGTCTACTCGTTGTGGGAGACCATGAACGGTTGGGTCTATGAGGGCTTCGATGTCACTTACAAGGCACTCGGCGTTGATTTCGACAAGGTGTATTACGAGTCGCAGACCTACCTTCTGGGTAAATCGCTCGTCGAGGAGGGTTTGCAGAAGGGTGTCTTCTATCGTCGTGATGACAACTCGGTGTGGATTGACCTCACGGCCGACGGTCTGGACGAGAAACTGCTGTTGCGCGGCGACGGTACCTCTGTATATATGACCCAGGATCTGGGTACTGCTTACCGCCGTTTCGAGGACAACAAGCTCGACGATATGATTTATGTGGTGGGTAACGAGCAGAACTACCATTTCCAGGTGCTGAAACTCGTCCTCAAGAAGTTGGGCTACGCCGACTGGAGCGACCACATTACCCACCTTTCCTACGGTATGGTGGAACTGCCCGAGGGTAAGATGAAGTCGCGCGAGGGTACGGTGGTCGATGCCGACGACCTGATTGCCGACATGGTTTCCACCGCACGCGAGATTTCCGACGAGATGGGCAAACTCAACGACTGCTCGGAAGAGGAGGCACAGAAGGTGTCGAACATGGTGGGTCTGGGTGCCTTGAAGTACTTTATCTTGAAGGTGGATCCCAAGAAGACCATGTTGTTCGATCCCAAGGAGTCCATCGACTTCAACGGCAATACCGGCCCGTTCATTCAGTACACCCACGCCCGTATCCGCTCCATCATGCGTAAGGCGGCCGAGGCGGGCATCGATTTCTCGGGTGCTGCCAATGTGGAGCTTCTGCTCGAGGAGATTGAACTGGTGAAGGCGATTTCGGAGTATCCTGCCGTTGTCAAGCAGGCAGGTGATACCTTCTCGCCCTCGGTGATTGGCAACTATATCTACGAGCTGGCCAAGACCTTCAACGGTTATTATCACGACCACTCGATTCTCAAGGAGGAGAACGCCGAGGTGCGCAAGATGCGTATCCAGTTGGCCGACCAGGTGTCGAAGGTAATCCGCAAGGGTATGAAACTCATGGGTATCGACGTACCCGAACGAATGTAATAACAGACCGCAAAACAGAGGAGTTGTCAAAAACTCCTCTGTTTTTTTGCGAACACCCGGGTGAGGAATAGGTCGTGGCGCAGATTGAGCGGCGGACGGTATTGATTTTTTTGTTGATAAAGTCTGATGTTTTAATTGTGTATTTACGAGATTATTTTCTAACTTTGGGTGCAAAAAATGTATTTTTGAACTATAAATTAATCGAAAAATAATGAAAAAGGTAGACGTTATCCTCGGCCTGCAATGGGGAGATGAGGGCAAAGGCAAAGTAGTTGATGTTTTGACACCCCACTATGAGGTGGTTGCTCGTTTCCAGGGCGGTCCCAATGCGGGTCACACACTGGAGTTCGGCGGTGAGAAATATGTACTTCGCTCGATTCCCTCGGGTATTTTCCAGGGTGGAAAAATCAATATTATCGGCAACGGTGTCGTTCTCGATGCAATTTTGTTCCGCGGTGAGGCTGAAGAGTTGGCTAAGAGCGGTCACGATTTGACACAGCGTCTCTATATTTCGAAGAAGGCACACCTCATTCTGCCTACCCACCGTATCCTCGATGCGGCTTACGAGGCAGCGAAGGGCAGTGCCAAAATCGGTACCACCGGAAAGGGTATCGGCCCTACCTACACCGACAAGATCAGCCGTAACGGTATGCGTGTGGGTGACCTGCTGAGTCCCGATTTCGAGAAGATTTACGCCGCACACAAGGCTCGCCACGAGCAGATTCTCCACGACCTCCACTACGAGTACGACATTACCGAGCTGGAGAAGCAGTGGTTCGAGGCCGTAGCGTTCCTCAAGCGTTTCCACCTGGTGGACAGCGAGTACTTCATCAACGAGACCTTGCGTGACGACAAGAGCATCTTGGCCGAAGGCGCACAGGGTACGCTGCTCGATGTCGATTTCGGTTCGTATCCTTTCGTTACCTCTTCGAACACCGTATGTGCCGGTGCCTGCACCGGTCTGGGTATTGCCCCCAACCGCGTGGGTGAGGTGTTCGGTATCTTTAAGGCTTACTGCACCCGTGTGGGTAGCGGTCCGTTCCCCACAGAGCTCTTCGACGAGACTGGTGCCACGCTGCGTCAGCTGGGCCACGAGTTCGGTGCCGTGACAGGTCGTGAGCGTCGTTGCGGCTGGCTCGATATGGTAGCTCTGAAGTATTCCATCATGATTAACGGCGTAACGCAGCTGATTATGATGAAGTCCGACGTGATGAACGACTTTGACACGGTCAAGGTGGCTACCGGCTATGAGATTGACGGTCAGAAGACCAACTATTTCCCCTTCTCGGTCAACGACGAGAGCAGCATCAAGCCCATCTACACCGAGTTCGAGGGTTGGAAGTGTGACCTGCGCAGCTGCAAGTCCTACGACGAGTTCCCCGCGGCATTCAAGAATTATGTCGAGTTTATCGAGCGTGAAACAGGTGTGCCTGTCAAGATTATCTCTGTCGGTCCCGACCGCAGCGAGACCATCGTTCGATAAACTACACTACCATAAGCTTCAAAACCAAAACCTACTATGAAAAAAGAACTGAAAATCGTTGTCTTGGCTAAGCAGGTGCCCGATACCCGCAATGTGGGTAAAGATGCTATGACACCTGAAGGCACGGTCAACCGTGCGGCTTTGCCGGCTATTTTCAATCCCGAAGACCTCAATGCCCTCGAAATGGCGCTGTCGTTGAAAGACCGCGTGGAGGGTGCCGAGGTCAGAGTCCTCACCATGGGTCCGCAGCGTGCCGCCGATGTCATTCGCGACGCGATGTTCCGCGGAGCCGACGGCGGTTATCTGCTTTCGGGACGTGAATTTGCCGGTTCCGATACCCTGGCAACATCTTATGCCCTCTCATGCGCACTTCGCAAGATAGAACCCGATATCATTATCGCCGGTCGTCAGGCCATCGATGGTGATACCGCACAGGTGGGTCCTCAGGTGGCCGAGAAATTGTCGCTTCCTCAGATTACCTATGCGGAGGAGATTACCGAAATCAAGGAGGATACGCTCGTGATTCGTCGCCGCCTGTCGGGTGGTGTCGAGCTGGTGGAATGTCCCCTCAAGTCGGTGATTACCGTCAATGCTTCGGCTCCGGCATGCCGTCCGCGCAACGCCAAGCGCGTGATGAAATTCAAGTATGCGCTGGCCACCTCCGAAAGAGCAGCCGCTCCGGAGTCTGTTGCCGCACAGCGTGCCGCCGAGAAGGAGTATCTCCAGATTGTGGAGTTTGCCGCCGCTGATGTGAATCCCGACCCCGAACAGCTGGGTCTGAAGGGTTCGCCCACCAAGGTGAAGAAGATCGAGAATGTGGTCTTCCAGGCCAAGGAGGCAAAACGACTGACGGCGTCCGACGAGGATATCAATTCACTGATGGTTGAACTTATTGCGAGCCACACGCTCGGTTAATCACGCTTTTTGAGATGAATAACATATTCGTATATATTGAACTTGAAGGCGGAAAAATCGCCGATGTGAGTCTTGAATTGCTCACCAAAGGCCGCGAACTGGCCTCGACACTGGGTGTCGAACTCCACGCGGTGGCTCTGGGCGAGCAGCTTGCGGGCATCGAAACCGAGCTTGCAAAATATGGTGCCGACGTGGTATGGGTGGCCGACGACAAGGTGTTCGCACCTTTCCGCACCTTGCCCCACACGGCAGTGATGTGTGGTCTGATTGAGGAGGAGAAGCCTCAGATTGTACTCTTTGGTGCCACGTGTATCGGTCGCGATTTTGCGCCGCGTGTCTCGTCGGCACTCCACAGTGGTCTGACGGCCGACTGTACCCAGCTGGTCATCGGTGACCACACCGACCCCAAGACCAAGACCGAGTACAAGGATTTGCTCTATCAGATTCGTCCTGCCTTCGGTGGCAACATCATCGCCACCATTGTCAATCCCGACCACCGTCCCCAGATGGCTACGGTGCGTGAGGGTGTGATGCGCAAGGAGTATGCTGCGACTGCAGGTCGTGGTGAGGTTCGTCAGATTGAATGGCATAAGTTTGTCAAAGACAGCGATTTGGTCGTAAAGATTATCGACAGAGAAATTGCCGAGAGCAAAATCGACATCAAGGGAGCTTCGGTGATTGTTGCCGGAGGTTACGGTATGGGCTCGAAGGAGAACTTCAAGCTTGTCTATGATTTGGCCGAGGTGCTGGGTGCCGAAGTGGGTGCCAGCCGTGCCGCCGTCGATGCCGGCTTCACCGAGCATGAGCGCCAGATTGGCCAGACGGGTGTCACCGTGCGTCCCAAACTCTACATTGCATGTGGTATTTCGGGTCAGATTCAGCATACGGCGGGTATGGACCAGTCATCGATGATTATCTCCATCAACACCGACCCCGATGCCCCCATCAACAAGATTGCCGATTATGCCATCACGGGTGATGTCAACGACATCATTCCCAAGATGATTAAGTTCTACAAACAAAATTCGAAGTAATGGCTAATTTCTTTTCAGATAATAAGGATTTGCAATTCCACCTTCAGCATCCTGCGATGCGCAAGATTGTGGAGTTGAAGGAGCGCAACTTCCGCGAGAAGGACACCTACGACTATGCCCCCCACGATTTCGACGACGCGATGGATTCCTACCGTCGTGTGTTGGAGATTGCCGGTGAGGTGTGTGGCGATGTGATTGCGCCCAATGCCGAGGGTGTCGACAAGGAGGGACCCAAGGTAGTCAACGACCATGTGCAGTACGCTTCGGGTACTGTGGAGAACTTGAAGGCGGTTGTCGATGCCGGTCTGGGCGGTATGACCCTTCCTCGCAAGTACAACGGTCTGAATTTCCCGTTGATTTGCTTTGTGATGGCCAACGAAATGGTGGCGCGTGCCGATGCCGGCTTCGAGAACATCTGGGGTTTGCAGGATTGTGCCGAGACGCTCAACGAATTTGCTTCGGAGGAGTTGAAGGAGAAATTCCTGCCTCTGGTATCGGAGGGTGCTACCTGTGCCATGGACTTGACAGAGCCTGATGCCGGTTCCGATTTGGGAGCCGTGATGCTGAAGGCCACCTGGTCGGAGGAGAAGCAGACCTGGCTGCTCAACGGCGTAAAGCGTTTCATCACCAATGGCGACGGCGACATTTCGCTGGTGCTGGCCCGTACCGAAGAGGGTACGACCGATGCACGCGGCCTCTCGATGCTGGTCTACGACAAGCGCGACGGTGGTGTGAAGGTGCGTCGTATCGAGAACAAGATGGGTATCAAGGGTTCGCCCACCTGCGAGCTGGTGTTTACCAACGCTCCTGCCTATCTGGTGGGTGACCGCAAGATGGGTCTTATCAAATATGTGATGTCGCTGATGAACGCTGCCCGTCTGGGTATCGGTGCACAGTCGGTGGGAACCTGTGAGGCTGCCTATCGCGAGGCCCTGAAGTACGCCCACGAGCGTCAGCAGTTCGGCAAGCCCATCATACAGTTTGCTGCCGTGTCGGAGATGTTGTCGAACATGAAGGCCAAGTTGCAGGGTGCGCGTGCGCTGCTCTACGAGACTGCCCGTTTCGTGGAGATTTACAAGCAGTACACCCACATTTCCCACGAGCGTCCGCTGGAAGGCGACGAGCGCAAGGAGATGAAGTTCTATACCCGTCTGGCCGACGGTTTCACTCCGTTGGTAAAGCTCTTCTCATCGGAGTACGCCAACCAGCTGGCCTACGATGCCATTCAGATTCATGGCGGTTCGGGTTTCATGAAGGACTATCCCTGTGAGCGTCTCTACCGTGATGCCCGTATCATGAACATCTACGAGGGTACCTCCCAGTTGCAGGTGGTGGCTGCCATCAATGCCGTGACCAAGGGTACGTTCCTGGAGCAGATTGGCCGCTATGCCGAGGCTGACTATGTAGAGGCGGTGCAGCCCGTTGTCGAGAAACTCAAATCGCTGACCGAGCAGTTCCGCGAGATGGTGGACTATGTCGAAGCCAACGACAAGGAGGTTGCCGGCTTCAAGGAGTTCCACGCACGCCGACTGGTCGAGACCGCCGGACACATCATCATTACCTATATTCTGTGCCGTCAGGCAGGCGAGTGCGAGGATTACATCAATTCGGCGCGCGTGTTCTGCAAGCTGGCCGTGGGTAAGATTGCCGAGGCACACACCTACGTGATGACCTCTACCACAGATGATGTGGCTCTCTTCAAGGCCGTAGAACAGGAGTGCTAATCGGAGAGAAGCGTCCCTTGCGGGACACAAAATGAAGTTTCAACGCCTTGTTGCGTCGAAATAAAAGGACAGGTATCGGAGCCAAGGCTCTGATACCTGCTTTTTTTCGGCCGAAAGTGGGATATGTCGGGACAATTTTATAACTTTACATCACGTTATAACCTATATATATAGTATTATGTTTTCTCGTACACTTGTTATGCTGGCTGCGGCGGCGATGCTGACTTCATGCGGCGGCCGACAGTCCTCGCCCAAAGACGCGACTCTGCCGGCGCAGACGCGACCTGCCAGAGTTTTCGTTCCGCCCGTGGCCCCTGCGTCACTGACTCCCGAGCAGATGTGCGACTATGTCAAGACTCATTATTGGGATAACTTCAATTTTGCGGATACGGTGTTTATCCGCGAGATAGACACTGTGGATATGATTGAGGCCTTTGCCAAGTATGTCATTCTGCTGACCGACGAGCCGACGAACGGAGAGCCGATGCGCCGGATTGTGAAGAAGGCTGCCTCGTCGCGTGCCATGCTCGACTATTTCTATATGCTTGCCGACAAGGTGCTGCACGACCCTAATTCGCCGTTGCGTAACGACGAGATGTATATCCCCGTGCTGGAGACCGTAATCGGCAGCGGCTATTACGACGAATATGAGTTGCTCTCACCCGAATATGACCTTAAAATCGCATCGCAGAACCGTCTGGGTACGGTGGCCAACGATATCCGCTATACACTGGCATCGGGAAAGCAGGGACGACTGCACGATATCCGTGCCGATTATGTGCTGCTGCTGATCAGCAATCCCGAATGTCCGATGTGTGCCGATGTGTCGGAGGCGATTGCCTCGTCTCCGATGATTTCGGAGATGGTCGAGCGGGGTTCACTCAAGGTGCTGTATGTCTATCCCGATGAGGATATAGTGGCCTGGAGGGCGCATCGTGAGTCTGTTCCGGCAAAATGGATATACTCCTACGACAAGGAAGGTGTCATGAAAGAGCAGTCGACCTACAACCTTTCGGCAATCCCTTCAATTTATTTGTTGGACAAGGACAAGAAGGTGCTGGTCAAAGACGCTTCAGATGTCTCTGTTATAGAATATGTTATAGATATTGCAAAGTGATAGAATTTATAACTATAAGTTTGGCTTATATGCCCATAAATAAAGACAATAGGTTTTTGCTTGTAAATTAAATTCTTATGATTAATTTTGCACCTGTAAACAAGAAACAACAATAACACACACAAACAAATTAAAGAATAAGACTATGAACAAGAAATGGCGTTGCACCGTTTGTGGTTATATCCACGAAGGTCCTGAGGCACCCGAGCAGTGCCCTATGTGTAAGGTAGGTAAAGATAAGTTCGTTGAGATTGTAGAGCAGCAGGGTGACCTCGATTTCGTTACCGTTCACAAGATTGGTGACGGCAAGGGTGCCAGCAAGGAACTCTGGGAGGGTCTCCAGAACCACTTTATGGGTGAGTGCACCGAGGTAGGTATGTATCTGGCCATGAGCCGTCAGGCTGACCGCGAGGGTTACCCCGAGATCGCCGAGGCTTACAAGCGTTACGCTTGGGAGGAGGCAGAGCACGCATCGAAGTTCGCCGAGCTGCTCGGTGAGGTGGTTTGGGACACCAAGACCAACCTCATGAAGCGTATGAACGCTGAGTGTGGTGCTTGCGAGGACAAGATGCGTCTGGCTCGTCTGGCTAAGGAGGAGAATCTCGACGCTGTTCACGATACAGTTCACGAGATGGCTAAGGATGAGGCTCGCCACGGCAAGGGCTTTGAGGGTCTCTACAAGCGTTACTTCGCGAAGTAATCGTTCCTTATCCCATAAATCAATAAAGGTGACCTTTTCGGGTCACCTTTATTTTTGTACACATCTTGGCGGAACTACTTGTTCCTTTTCGGGAATAGAATCTCCAGAAACGGGGACAGGGTACTTTTCGTCCAATCGTAGATGCCGCCCCAGAACTGTATGACTTCAACGGCGCGGTTCATCTCCACCTCTATCTTGCAGAGTTTTGTACGAATCCCTGCGAGGTAGATAATCACGGCCAGAAGCAGGAAGATGGCAGCTCCGATGAGCAATGCTGCCGTGGCCGAACCCGTGAGTTCGGTCAGTCCGATGACGATGGCTGCTGCGATAAGCACCGATGCGATGGTTATCATCAGTATCCATATCGCTATCGAAGTGGCAAATTTGCCGTAAGTGGTAGGTCTGTTCCCCATTTCCTTGTGATTTTAGTCGCCGGTTATTCCTCCTGGCAGTTGCAGGGGTGATACGCTTTCATCTCCTCACGGAGGTTTTCCACCGAGTTTTTCATCTTGTTGAGTTCGTCGCCGAGGGTGTCCTTGAGCTGCTGACGCATTTCGGGACCCGATTTGGGAGTGAAAAGCATGGCGAGTGCCGCACCTACGGCTGCACCACCTACCAACGAAGCGAGAATAATTCCTGTGTCTTTCATAATAGTATGGTTTAAAAATTCATGGTGGAGAGTTGCAAACTTCGCGCCAAAAAGATTACCTTTACCCTATGATTACATTTTCGCATACGACCGTTGCATTCACCGGGCATCGCAAATACCGCGGTGAGGCGCAGCAGGCACTGGCCGATACCGTTGTCGCCCTGTATAATGGCGGCTATACCACATTTCTGAGCGGTATGGCCGTAGGGTTTGATATGGCTGCCGCAGAGTGTGTCCTGTCGTTGAAGGAGCGTCTGAAGGGGATTCGTCTGGTGGCGGTTGTCCCGTTCGAGGGGCAGGAGCAGAGATTCAGTGAGGAGGACAAGCGTCGTTTCGAGGAGATTCTGCGGCGTGCCGACGAGCGTGTTGTACTGTCGCAGATTTACCACAAGGGGGTATATATGGTGCGCAATGACTATCTGGTCAGCCACTCTGCTGTTGTCGTGGCCTGCTATGACGGCTCGGCCGGAGGTACGCGCTATACGGTACGACGTGCCGAAAAGACGGGGCGTGAGGTCATCAACATCTCGCCCGAAGCACCCGTGGGTGTCGAACTTCGGTTGTTCTGATGCTTCGCCATACTTACATATATGAATAAAGGCCGCAGAACACTGCGGCCTTTATTGGTGGTATAAGTTTCCTTACGTGGATATTACCAGTTCAGAATCTTACGGAAGTCGAACTCCTCGGGGTTGGCAACGTAAGCCTTGGCAGCCTCGTAGTCCTCGGGAGTGATGAAGTTGATGATGTTCTCAACAACCGACTTGAACTTGTCAGAGTGGATATCAACCAATCTGGGAGGAATCTTGCCGGTAGTGGGATCCTGCAGGTCCTTCAGATACAGGGGCGATACGTTACCCTCGGTATCAACATATACCATGCAGCCGGTCTTACCCTCGTCGAAGAGCTTGTGAACACCGATACCCAGCTCCGAGCAGTAAGTCAGGTCGTAAGCGATAGGAGTCTGGCAACGAATCTCGTAACCCAACTCTACGGGACGGCTCTTAACCTTGATACCCAGCTCCTTGAGCTTCTTCTCGATCATCTCGTTGAAGATGTGAGCCTTCGATACCTTACCCAACTCGGGGTGACCGTGGTCGTCGTAGGTGAAGTGGATACCGCTCTTGCGGATCTCCTCGTCGCTCAAAGCGTGGAATACACCCTCCGAGATAACGGCAGCACCGTAGTCCATGCCCATGATCTTACGCTTGATGATGGACGAGATAACGAGGTTGACGATTTTCTCTACGGTGATTTCAGTCTTGTTGAACATCTCGGGGATAACGATCATGGGGTAGTGGCAAGCCTCACCGATACCGAATGCGAGGTGACCTGCCGAACGACCCATGGCAGCCAATACGAACCAGTTGCCGCTGGTACGAGCGTCAACGTAAACGGCACGAGCGATAACGGCACCCTTGTCCTTTGCAGACTCGTAACCGAAGGTTGCGGTACCCTTGGGCAGAGGAAGGTCGTTATCGATGGTCTTGGGAACGTGGATGTTGGCGATGGGGTACTTCTTGGCCTCGAGGAACTTGGCGATACGGTTTGCAGTCGATGCAGTATCGTCACCACCTACGGTTACCAGCAACTTGATGTTGTTGTCGGTGAAGAACTTGAGGTTGAAGTTGTTCTCGAAATCCTCGGGAGTGGGCTTGAAACGGCTCATCTGGAGGAACGAACCACCCTGGTTGAAAATACCGTCAGCCATGGGGTAGCTGATGTCAACGGTGCGGGGGTTGGGGTTGAAGAGGCCCGAGTAACCCTCGTGCAGACCGATTACGCGGTAACCCTTGCGCAGGAAAGTCTTTGCTACGCTACCAACTACTGTGTTCATACCGGGAGCGGGACCACCACCGGTCAGAATTGCGATTGCTTCTTTCATGATAATAATGTGGTTTTATATTTAACCTGAATGTTTCAGCGTTTTTAAACGCCCAAAATTACTAATATTTTTTCAAAACAGCAAAAAAAGAGAGACCATTAGGGTCTCTCGATTGAAAAAATGTGGTAATTATAGCCTATTCAACTACAGTTACGTTCACTGCCTGCTCGCCCTTGGCACCGTTGCCAATTTCGAACTCTACATGTTGACCCTCGTTGAGAGATTTGAATCCCTCGGCAACAATACCTGAGAAGTGTACGAAGATTTCCTTGCCACCCTCTGCTGTGATGAATCCGTAGCCTTTCTTGCTATCGAACCATTTCACTTGTCCTTTCATAGAAAAAATGATTAAAGTGTTGTAATACAAGGCGCAAATTAATGTAAAAAAAAGTCCATATCAAAACTTTTTTCTATGTTTTTTTGTTTTATCGATAAAATCGTTATATTTGTGTGTAGAATAAACTCTAAAACAGAAGGTTATGAACAGAAGGATTAAATTGGCCCTGCTTGCAATGCTGGGCTTCTCGACAGCCTGTTCGACGGTGCGTAACACGTCTGCCGACAGCAAGAAATCGAATCAGACCTCTGAGGCGGAGGCAGTGCAGACACAGGAACGTCCGAGAATCAAAGTCATGTACGGCGTGCCTAATCCTCCGCGCGTAGAAGAGGAGAAGGACTATGAAATCGACCCCGTTGTCGAGCAGCCGGCCGATGACGAGGAGGTGAAGCAGGTCGACAAAAAGAAGAAGTAATAAAGGGTTATTCAAGTGTTTTCGCGTCGCAGACTCGGGCTTCGCAAATGGTGGGGCCTCAATATATTTTCCAATCTCTATAAGACGACCATCAGAGAACATCGGCTCGATACACTCTTTTGGGAGTGTACCCTGAGGTGCAATCTGTCGTGCCGGCATTGTGGCAGTGATTGCAGGGTCGATCCCGGTGTGGAGGACATGCCGCTGGCCGATTTTCTCAAGGTTCTCGATGAGGAGGTCACTCCCCACGTCATTCCCGAGGAGGTGCTGATTATCTTCTCGGGTGGTGAGGTGCTGGTGCGTCCCGATTTGGAGGAGGCCGGCCGTGAGGTCTCCAAACGCGGTTATCCGTGGGGTATGGTCACCAACGGTCTGGCGCTCACGGAGGAGAAACTCGACCGTCTGGTCGATGCCGGTCTGCGTTGTGTGTCGGTGAGTCTCGACGGTTTCGAACGCGAACACAACTATATCAGAGGTAATCCGCGCAGCTACGACAAGGCGCTCGATGCCGTCAGAATGGTGGCACGTCACCCCAACCTGTCCTATGATGTCATCACTTGTGTCACGGGGGCGATGGTGCCGAAACTGGAGGCCTTCCGCGACATGCTGGTCTCCGAAGGGGTGCGTTCGTGGCGGCTGTTCTCTATTTTCCCGGTCGGAAGGGCCAAGAACGACCCGTCGCTCTGCATGACGGACGCCGAGTTCTGTTCCGTGCTGGAATTTATCCGTAAGACCCGCAAGAGCAGAGTCGGGAAGTTGATTCACTGCGAATATGCCTGTGAGGGTTTCTTGGGCGGCTACGAAGCCGAGGTGAGGGACAACTTCTATCAGTGTGCCGCCGGCATTTCCGTGGCTTCGATTCGTGTCGACGGTGCCATTTCGGGTTGCACCTCCATACGCGCCAATTTTCATCAGGGGAACATCTATCGCGACAAGTTCTGGGACGTGTGGCAAAATCGCTTCGAGCCGTTCCGAAATCGGGAATGGACGAAAAAAGGGGCGTGTGGTGACTGTAAGATGTGGAAATTCTGCATGGGCGGCGGCATGCACCTTCGTGACGATGACGGAGAGTTGTTATACTGTCATTATAAGCGACTTTGAGACGATGGTCGGGGTGGAAAAGTGGCCGATAACAGACCTTGAGGAAGAAGAAACGAAAAATTTTTATTCATCTTTTTCTTAAAAAATTTTGTCAATTCAAATTATAGCATTATCTTTGTGTGTCCTTAAGAGAAAAAGGGACACAGTTCGGGGTGTAGCGCAGTCCGGTTAGCGCGCCAGCTTCGGGAGTTGGAGGCCGCTGGTTCGAATCCAGTCTCCCCGACAATGAGAGAAAATCTGAATGGGTTTTCTCTTTTTTTTGTGCCGTGTGCGAACGTATGGAAGAAGTGCGGGACAAACGCAGAAACGTCATTTCAGAGTTCAGCTTCAGATTATAAATATATGTGGTGTCTGATGATGTCCGCGTAAGGCGGAAATGATGGGAAGGGGAGATTCCCGACTGTTTGTCATAGAAAGGAGACGGGGATAGAAACAAAAAAGAGTTGTACTTCGATAGGAAATACAACTCTTTTTCATTATCGTCGGGGTAGCGGGATTCGAACCCACGACCCCCTGCTCCCAAAGCAGGTGCGCTAACCGGACTGCGCTACACCCCGTTCGTTTTCGGAGTGCAAAGATAAGTGCTTTTTTCTAAATTACAAATTTTAGAAACGCGAAAACGCTATTTTCCTGCTGTTGTTGTCGCCTTTAGCCGAGCATGTCGCTGAAAAGATGGGAGAAATCCTCACCTTCTGCCGGCATGTAGACCCCGAATCCCAGTCGGAGAGCCGTGTCGACATTGCGTTGTCCGTCGTCGATGAACAGACTCTCCTCGGGCTTCATGCCGCTGTCGGCTACCATGCGCCGGAACACCACCTCGTTGGGTTTGAGTTCCCTCAACTGGTAGGAGAGATAAATCTTGTCGAAATAGTAGTCCATGTCGTGGCCGTCGGCCTTGAACATCTCCTTCACACGCTTCATCGAAATGGGGTTGTTGTTCGACAGAACATAGGTTTTGTAGCCCTTCTTGCGCAGCTGCTCCAACATTCTCAACTTTTCGACGGGGGTGTCGATGAGAAATTCACCGTAGGCCCATTCTATCTGTTCATTGGTGATGTCGGGGGCATTGGCGATGGTGCGCATCTTGTCGCAGGCCTCCTGATAGTCGATATCGCCCCGTTCCAGTTGTCCGATCATCTCGGCAGGGTAGCAGGGGTCGATGATGTCGGCAATGGCGTTCATGCCCAAATGACGGAATGCCCGACGGCATCTTTCGGCGTCGAGACCTACCAGCACGCCGCCCAAATCGAAAATTACATTCTTAATCTGCTCCATATTTTGTGTTGATGTGTCGGCAAAGATACGAAAATGAAAGGGTCGGGACAAATGCAAAACAGAGGTTTCTGCCATTTGTCCCGACCCTTCCGCAGCTTTTCGGCCTGCCGTAGGGGCAATCCCTATTTCTGAAACTGCATCGTGTAGCGTCGTATGGGACGAATGACGCACATGGGCAGCAACTTGCACAGCGGAATCCACAACCTGTTCCACCAGTCGGGAACCGATGTCCGCTTGCCGCTCCACAGGGCGCGCAGTCCGCGTTTGGCGCAGCTGTCGGCCGTGATGAGTATACCCAGATTGCGGCCCAGTTTCTGCAGCCCGGGGGCCAGACCGTAGAGGTCGGTGGCCACACCTGCCGGACAGATGGCCGTCACGGTGATGCCCTTCTCCTTCACCTCCTTGGCAAAGCATACCGAGAACTGCCGCAGATAGGCCTTCGACGCACTGTATAATGCCATACCGGGGAAGGGCATCCACAGCGAGTAGGACGACATGTTGAGAATATGTCCCTTCACTCCGCGTCGAATCATCTCTTCGGCGTAGTACTTGCAGAGTTTGGTGTTCGTCATGTCGTGGAGCAGGAGAATGTCCTCTATGCGTTTTACGGGCGTTGCCGTGATGTCGAGGAACGAGAACATGCCGGCGTTGTTGATGACCACATCGGGGTGGATTCCCTGTGCCGACAACTGTTGCTGCAGCTCCTCGGCCGCTTCCATGCGTGCCAGATTGAGGACCAGCGTCCGAACTTCGGCGCACGACTCCTTTTCGAGCAGACAGGCTGTCTCCTCGAGGGGAGAGGCCTTGTCGCCCACCAGTGCCACCTTGTAACCCAGCCTCGCGAGCCGCAGGGCATACTGGCGACCGATGCCCGAACCCGAGCCTGTCACCAGGGCCCAGGCACTGCCTTTTATCACTTCACCGCGTTTCAACATCAGGGCAGTTTTGCGAGTTCTTCACGGATTTTGCGTGGCAGGTTCTCGCAGTTGTGGCAACACTTCATGTCTTTGGAGTACATTCGCGCGATGCAGTAATTGCGGTGATCGCAGCCGCTGCGTGTGGTAGCGTCGCCCTCCCTGAGTTTGTTGACAAATGAGGGGTCGTTGACCAGTGCGCGTGCCATCTGCACCATTTCGAACCCGGCGTCCAACGCCTTGTCGATACCCTCACGGCTCACCAGACCGCCGACATAGATGAGCGGCGATTTGAGTGCGGCGCGGAACTTCTTGGCATCTTCCAGAAAGTAGCACTCCTGGAAGGGGAACTGCTTGATCATCATCGGACCGCACCATCTGACGAAGTAGCGCAGCCATAGCGGCGAATAGTAGCTCATGGTGTAGGTGGGTATGAGTCCGCGCATCACGGCCATGGGGGCTTTCGAGACAAATCCGCCCGACAGCACGATGCCGTCGACTCCGTAGGATTCGATGACCTTGGCGATTTCGATGCTCTCGGGAATCTCTATACCGCCCTTGAAGCCGTCATACATGTTGTGCTTGACCACAAGAGCCATGTTGTCCTGCCGTGCGGCGTTGACCGCCTCGTCGAGACACATGCGCATGAAACGCATACGGTTCTCCAGTGAGCCGCCGTATTCGTCCTTGCGGTGGTTGGTGTAGGGCGATAGAAACTGCGAGATGAGGTAGCCGTGGCCGGCGTGTACCTCCACCGAGTCGAAGCCGGCCGCATGTGCGGTATGTACTGCGCGACCGAAATCCTTGGCAATGTTCTCTATTTCGTCCTTGCGCATGGCCCTCACGGGGGTGTAGG
The DNA here is from genome assembly GCA_020026375.1 of Alistipes sp. Classification (GTDB taxonomy): domain Bacteria; phylum Bacteroidota; class Bacteroidia; order Bacteroidales; family Rikenellaceae; genus Alistipes. Next base: position 29,010 of record JAHHQN010000004.1, read on the forward strand.
CGTAGAGGTTGAATCCCGACGATGCACCGATGGGAATCTGTCCGGCGGTGGTGTAGTGGGTCATGTTGCCGCAGTGGCCTATCTGTATTCCTGTCGCGGCGCCCTCGTTGTGTATGGCATCGGTGATGTCGTGGAGGGCGGGAACTATCTGGGGGCGGAGCCATAACTGCTTGTTGAACGACAGACCGCTCCGCGACACCGCCGCATAGGCCAGTGTGGTCATTCCCACACCGCCTCTGGCTACCGCCACATGGTAATCCTTCAATTCTTGTGTCGGACCGAAATCCTTGCCCATGGACTCGAAGGCCGCTGAACGTATGGTGCGGTTGCGCAACGTCACGGGACCCAACTGATAGGGCGTAAAAAGTTTAGACATGGCTTAATAGATAAAGGGAATTATTTTCTTTCGTTTCAGTGAGGTGAACTCGTCGCCGAACTCCTTTTCGTATCGTTTGTAGAGCGAGAAGGCACGGGGAGCCAGATTGGCAAAGGTCCACCAGGCGAACACGACACCGGCCCACGACCATGAAGCGATGGCAAAGCCCACCCACTCGGTAAATTCGCCGAAGTAGTTGGCCGACGATACATAGCGGAACATGCCGCCGCGCGGAATATAGTGTCGTGAGTCACCCGGCTTGCGCAGGTGACGGATAATGTAGTCGGAGTGGATATTGATAATCATGCCGAACAGGAAGAGCGCGCCGCCAATCCAGATGTAGGGTTTCGAGAACCAGTCGGCGTAGAAGTCGTCGGGAGCGACCCAGAAGATCCAGCCGCCCTGCATCAGTGCGTTGAGCGTATTGAAGACCATACCCATGACCACGATGCCGAGGGGCATCTTCGAGTTGCCGCGTATGAGCAGCGGAAAGATGAACGAACGCTGGAGGTAGTGGCTCTGGAAGAGGAGAAACAACGCCAGAGGAGCCGCCTCCCACATTCGGGGACTTGTGGCCCACAGCACATACATGAGAATGAAGACGGGTGATTCCATCATCACCCAACCGATTTTGTTGGGAACGGGCAGACCGTATTTACGGTTGAACAGGTAGCCGTATCCGGCCTCGAAAAAATGGAGGGCGATGAACACGAAAAGTGCCAATACCGACATGACGATTAAAAAAATATCAAATGTCTCTTTCATCTGTCTGATTTTAAGGGTAAATAAATCAAACAAAAATACACAAAATATTTCGGGGCGGAAACCTTGCGGAGGAGGTTAAATTCTTCAAAATGTCTTATTTTTTCCGTCCATAAGAGGAATTTGAGAGGTGTGCCGACAAATCATGGCTCATCATTGCACATGATGCGAAAAAGGGTATCTTCCGGGAGGAAGATTTCGCAAATCGGAAAATTTTAATTATTTTTGAAAATGCTAAAACACTATCCGAAATGAAAAAAATTGTTGTATTTACAGGTGCCGGAGTCAGTGCCGACAGCGGACTGGCCACCTTCCGTGATTCCGACGGATTGTGGGCATCGCACCGCATAGAAGATGTATGTACCCCCGAGGCGTTGCATAACAATCGCAAGGAGGTGATTGATTTCTACAACGAACGCCGCCGCGAGATGCTCTCCGCGCAGCCCAATGCCGGCCATCGCGCCATTGCCCGTCTCGAAGAGTGGTTCGATGTGGAGGTGGTGACCCAGAATGTCGACAACCTTCACGAGAGAGCCGGCTCATCGAGCGTGATACACCTCCACGGCGAGCTGACCAAACTGCGCTCGATGCGTGACGAGGAGTTGATAGAACCCATCGAGGGGTGGGAGCAGAAACTCGATGCCTGCGCCTCCGACGGGGCGTTGCTGCGTCCCCACATCGTGTTCTTCGGTGAGTCGGTGCCGATGTTCGACCGCGCGGCGCGTACGGCGGCCACAGCCGACATCATGGTGGTGGTCGGTACCTCGCTGGCCGTCTATCCGGCTGCTTCGCTGGTGCGCTATATCGACCTCGATATTCCGATTTATGTGGTCGACCCCGGAAACCCCGATTTGTCGTGGATTCGTAATCCCCTGACCCACATTCATCAGCGTGCTGCCGAGGGAATGCCCGACCTGGTGGAGGTGCTGCGCGAAAAATATGCCGAATAACTCTTTGCGGAGACGTTTATTTGCGCGAATTACACTATATTTGCACCCTGAATTTAAAATCCGGTTTTCGGAGCAGGTATAAAATAAGAAAATGAGCTTTTTTACATTCATTGAGATTCTGGGTACCATTGCGTTTGCCATTAGTGGTATTCGTCTTGCATCGGCCAAGCAGTTCGACTGGTTCGGAGCTTATGTCGTCGGTTTTACCACCGCCATCGGAGGCGGTACGTTGCGCGACTTGATGTTGTCGCTGACACCGTTCTGGATGTTGGACCCCTCCTATCTGGTGATGACGGCCTTTGCCATGATTCTGGTGATGTTCATGGGGCGACTGCTCATACGCCTCAACAACACCTTTTATCTGTTCGATGCCATCGGTCTGGGCCTGTTCACGGTGGTGGGTGTCGAGAAGACGCTGGGCGAGGGCTTCCCTCTGTGGGTGGCCATCATTATGGGTATGATTACGGGTGCGGCCGGAGGTATCCTGCGCGATATCATGATTAATGAGGTGCCGCTGATTTTCCGTAAGGAGATTTACGCGCTGGCCTGCGTTATCGGCGGTGTGGCATTCGGTATCTGCGATTACATCGGAGTGTCGACCAGTGCCAATGAGGTTATTACCTCGCTGGTGGTCATTGCCGTGAGATATATCGCCGTGAAATACGAGTTGAAACTCCCCGTGCTGAAATAGACGGACCCAGGAAGCACAAAAAACCGTGGTAACTGAATTACCACGGTTTTTTTGTACCGTTGCCGCTCCTCACGATTATTTGTCGGCCAATCCCAGCTTCTTCCGATAGTAGGAGTTGGCGGTGTAAAGTGCCGCTGCCGGATTGTTGCCCGTGACGCGGTCTTTGGTGACCAGCGTGGTCACATAGGCATCGGAATATTTGTAGAACAGACTGTCATGCCCCACACACAGACCGATGACCACGTTCAAATCGGTGTGGGCATTGTTCAGCAGGCGAGCCTGAAGAATGGGGTTGCACATGGCCGCTCCGATGTTCTCACACTCCTTGGGTATGCCGATGGACGACTTGGCCTTTCCGGCCACCTTGCAGATGACCGAGTAGGGTTCGAAACCGTTGGCGCGCAGGATACGTGCGAAGATGCGCGCTTCGTTGACCAGACCGATACAGTTGGCGATACCGATTTTATGCGCATTGATTTTGCGCGCAAATTTCATGATTTCCTCCACGCGGGTCAACCGGCAGTAGCCTTCATATTCGACCTCGGCACTGGCCACCATGATTTCGTGGTTGCGATCCTCGTCGTAGCGTTCCAACGCCCACTCCATGTCTTCGGGGTCGAGGTGAGTGGTCAGACAGAATTCGGGGAAGGTGCGAGTCTTGTATTTGCAGTTCTGTGTACCGCAATCCACACAGCTTAGTTCGTTTTCCATCTCTTGTCTGATTATTTTGATAACTTTTGTCTTTCGTCGTGGAGCAGCGGCCAGTTGGGGTCGAAGGTATGCTCCTGGAGGATAATCCGCTCCAACTCCTTCACCTTGTCGGGGTATGCCGAAGCCAGGTTGTGACACTCCGACGGGTCGGCGGCCAGATTGTAGAGCTCGGTGACCTGCTCTTTCTCGTCGTGTGACACGTTGATCTTGATGAGTTTCCAGTTGCCCTGACACACGGCCTGTCGTCCGCCGCCCTCGTGGAACTCGAAGTAGATGTGGGAGTGTTGTTGCTGTCGTCCCTTGCCGGTGAGTGTGGGCAGAAGGCTGATGCCGTCGTGGCAGGTGTTCTTCACGGGGGTGTCGGTCAGTGCCGCAAAGGTGGGCATCATGTCCCAAAAGGTGAACAGGGTGTTGTCCTCCCGCGGAGTGATGTGGCCGGGCCAGCTGGCAATGAACGGCACTCTGATACCGCCCTCATAGAGGTCGCGCTTGTAGCCGCGGTAGATGCCGTTGCTGTTGAAGAAATCGGGGTCGGCACCGCCCTCGCAATGGGGGCCGTTGTCGCTGCAGAATACGATGAGCGTATTGTCATAGATACCCAGCGTCTTGAGTTTCTCGACCACTTCTCCCACATACCTGTCCAGTCGCATGACCATGGCGGCAAAGGTGGCGTGCGGCTCCTTCTGCGAGCAGTAACCTCCTTTGCGGAAGTAGGGGCCCGAATCGCAGCCGTTGAACGGCGTCTCGGGATATTTGCCCCTCACGCTGCGGATAATGTCGTCCTCGGGGACAATCAGCTCGGCATGGGGAAGCACATAGGGCAGGAACAGGAAGAACCGCTCGTCGGCGTATTTGTCCAGGAAGTCAAGACCCTTCTGATGAATCAAATCCTGGGTGTAGGTGCCATATCCTCCGTCTGCATTACCTTCCAGTTCGACTCGGGTGTCATTCTCCCACAGATGGTCGGCATAGTAGTTGTGGGCGAGCAGCTGGCAGTTGTAGCCGAAAAACTCATCGACACCCTGCTGTCGGGGTGCGCCTTCGGTTCCCGGTGCGCCCAATCCCCACTTGCCGAAACAGCCTGTGGTATAGCCGGCCTTCTTGAAGAGCCGGAACAGATTCTGTGACCCCTCGGGCAGCGACATCTGTCCCTCGGGTTTCACCTCCTTGTTGCCTCTGATGGGGGTGTGTCCCGAGTGGAGACCCGTCATCAGCGAGGTGCGTGAGGGGGCGCTGACCGTTGTGCCGGAGTAGCAGCTCGTGAAGCGTATGCCCGACAGAGCCAGACGGTCGATGTTGGGGGTGGAGAACTTCTCCTGTCCGTAGCAGCTCAAGTCGCCGTAGCCCAAATCGTCGGCGATGATGAACACCACATTGGGGCTTTGGGTGTGGTTTTGTTTTTTTGGGGCGGCGTGGCTGCCGCAGCATATTCCGGTGGCTAAAACTCCGGTAAGTACCAGTGACTTGTTCATTTGTAATATCAATTTTAGGATTCCGAAGGGTAAAAATACGCATAAAAATCCTATCGGTCAATTTTTCTTAATTATTTTAATATGCCTTTTCGTCCGAAGCGGTTGTCTGCCTTCAAATAAAGAAAGGGATACCAAGACGGTATCCCTTTCTGCAATATCGGACACTAACGGATTAGTAACCGAAGATTTCCTCCTGTGAGAGGGTTTTGATTTCACCCAGCGTCTTCAGGTAGTTGAGGTCGATATCCTGTATGTCGCCCAGGATACCGTAGTTGTAGGTCAGATTCTTGACCCACTTCTGCTGTGTGGTTTTCACATCTTCGAGCGTCATGTGCTGTGCCTTTTCGAAAATCTGACGGTCGCGCTCCTTGTCGAGTCCCATGCGTTGCAGGGCGTAGTACTCCATCAATACGTTCATCTTCACGATGCGTGCGGTTCTGAGTCGCGAAATCATACCTTCCTTGGCTACCTTGAAGGCGGTTTCCGAGACGGGCATGTTGTTGATAATCTCGTCGAAGGCCTCGATGGCGTTCTTCATCTTGTCGTTCTGTGTAGCGATGAAGGCCATGTAGCCGTAGTGGTTGTCCTTGGTCTCCGGCTGCATGATGCTGGCCATGGCCGAGTAGGCCAGACCGCGCGACTCTCTCAGTTCCTGGAAGACAATGGAGTTCATGCCGCTGCCGAAGTATTCGTTGTAGAGGGTGATTTCGGGGTCGTTCTTCACGTCGAACGCCTTGCCTGAGGTGTGGTTCTGCAGATAGTAGAGCTGCTTGGAGGTGTACTGCGAGAGGTAGACGATGCTCTTGTCACCCTGCGGAAGTTCGGGAGCGTACTCCTTGACCAGCGGTTCGGGCTTCTGGGCGATGTAGTGATGCTCCTCGAGCGCCTCCTTCAACTCCTCCTGCGAGAGAGGACCGTAGTAGACGATGGTGTGGGCTTTCTCCTTCAAGTCGCGGATAGCCTCCAGAATCTTGTCGGAAGAGGCTGCGAGCAGCTCCTTGTCCGAAAGGGTCGTGCGCTTGATCCACTCCTCGCCGTGGGTCATGTAGTTTCTCAAGGCGGCGAAGCAGCTGGCCTGACGCAGTTTGTCATCGTTGCGGAACTTCAGCATGTCCTGCTTGAGCTGCTTGAGAATCTCCTCGTCGCCCTGTGCTTCGAACAGACGCTCCTCGGTGATGTCCATTGCCTCGGTCATGTTCTCGCTCAGACCCGAAATCTTGATGTTGCTCGTGGTGGAGTAGGTCGAGAAACTCGACGAGCAGGCCAGTTCATACATCTTGCCTGCAATGTCACCGGCCGACATCTCCTCAGTGCCGAGGTAATCGACATAGCCGTCGGCCAGATAGAGATTATGGTTCTGTGCCACACCCTTGTCGTAGATGTAGACCAGGTCAAACAGGTCGGTGGTCTCGTTTTTCTTGTAGAGGACCTCCACACCGTCCTTCAGTTCGAATCGCGACATGTCCTTGTCGAAGTCGACAAATACCGGCTCGATGGGCTTCACCTCCGTAGCCTTGATTTCCTTCAGGAAGTCGCTCTCTGCGTCGCGGTTCATCAGAATAGGGGTAATCTTGGGAGCGGCTATCTTCTGCTCGTTGGGGTCGACGCCCGTGTGCTTTTTGATAATGGCGTAGGCCTCGTGCTTGAGATATTCGTTGGCCCATGCCACGATATCCTCTTTGGTAATCTTCGAGATGCGGTCAATCATGTGAATGGCATCGGCCAGGTCGCCACCTGCGATGAAGTTCTCCACATAGAGATTGGTGCGCTCCTCGTAGTTGTCCATCATGTTGATCATCTCGACCTTGTAGTTGTTGATGGTCGCCTGAATCAGCTCCTCGTCGAAATTGCCCTTTCTCAAATTCTCCACCTCGGTGAGCAGCAACTGGCTGACCTCGTCGAGCGACTGTCCGTTCATGGGATTACCTGCCACGACGAAACGACCGTAGTCGGGCTGGAGCAGCTGGAAGGCATAAGCCATAGCCACTTTTTGTTCCTGGTTGAGGTTGAGGTCAATCATGCCAGCCTTGCCGTTGTAGAGAATGCTTGCCGCAATCTTGGCTACATCGTTCGACGGATCGATGCTCTTGGGCAGTCGCCATGCCAGATACACGCTCTCGGCTTCGGGACCGTAGACGTCCTTCACGATGGGCGAAGTGATGGGCTGTTCGGCCTCAAACTTGAGCTGCGGAAGGTCGGGATTGGGGACCATGTCACCAAAGTACTTTTCGATAACACCAATCATCTGCTGGGGATCGAAGTCACCCGACACACAGATGGCGATGTTGTTGGGGACATAGTAAGTCTTGTAGTAGTTCTTGATGTTGGTAATCGAAGGGTTCTTCAGCTGTTCCTGTGTACCCAACACGGTCTGTGTACCGTAGGGGTGATGGGGGAAGAGGGCCTCGTCGATGGCGGTGAACACCTTGCGCGAGTCCTGCGTCAGCGACATGTTCTTCTCCTCGTAGACCGCTTCCAGCTCGGTGTGGAATCCGCGAATCACGGGGTCGCGGAAACGGTTGGCCTGAATCTTGGCCCAGTTGTCAATCTGATTCGAGGGGATATCCTCCACATAGACGGTCATATCCTGCGAAGTGTAGGCGTTGGTACCGCTGGCGCCAATCTGGGTCATGAGCTTGTCATACTCGTTGGGAATGGCATATTTCGAAGCCTCGTAGCTCACCGAGTCGATGACGTGGTAGATGGCCTCGCGCTCCTTTTCGTCGGTGGTGTGGCGGTATATCTCGAACAGACGCTCGATTTCGTCGAGCAGGGGTTTCTCGGCCTCGTAGTTCGATGTGCCGAAACTGCTTGTGCCTTTGAACATCAGATGTTCGAAATAGTGAGCCAGACCCGTTGTCTCCTTGGGGTCGTTCTTTCCGCCTACCTTCACGGCGATGGCCGTCTGGATTCGGGGTTGCTCTTTCATGACGCTCATGTAGACCTTCATGCCGTTGTTGAGGGTGTAGATCTGGGTCTTGAGAGGGTCATTGGGAATGGTTTCCGTCTTGTAGCCTGTACAAGCGGAGAGCATCAGAGTGAGTGATGCTGCAAAAAACAGGAGTTTTCTCATAATTTCCCGGGTTTAATGGTTTTTTCGAGGGTAAATATATCAATTATTATGGAATAACGCTCTTCATAAGGGGGATTTTTTGTGCCATTTGGGAGTGTCTCTGCGTTATAATCGGCTGCCTGTCATCATAATTCGATATGGGGAGTCGTCCCATTAGGTTTTTTGTCGTATCTTTGTTCTTGTCGGAAGATGTTCGGGCCGGACTTCCAGGAAGGACTCCCTCCTGCGAGTTCCTTCAAGTGGTGACAGCTCTTTCGATGAAGGCCGCATTACAATGCTTGCCTTACGGCCCATGGAATGATACTCATAAGAGATGAATATTTTTTAACAACAGATGATAAAGAAAATTCTAATCGGAGTTGTCGCATTGTGTATGGCGACAATGCCCCTGTCGGCCGAAAACCGACCTGTGCCGGAGTTTTCCACGGCCGGTTTTTTCTCTTTGGCCGATACCGGTCGTGAGGTCTATTCGATGAATCCAGCCTGGCGTACCTGCAAAGGTCACCATGAAGGAGCGCACACCAACGATTTCGACGATTCGTCGTGGCGTGTGGTTTCGTTGCCCGACGGCATTGAGTATCTGCCGACGGAGGCCAGTGGCGGAGTCAATTATCAGGGCGAAGTATGGTATCGCAAACACTTCACTCTGCCCGACAGTCTGCGGGGAAAGCGCCTGCTGCTCCACTTCAAAGCTGTGATGGGAAAATGCAGGGTCTACCTCAACGGTCAACTGTTGACCCGTCATTACGGAGGTTATCTGCCTGTGACGGCCGACCTGACCGACAGCGTGAAATGGGGCGAGGAGAACCTTCTTGCCGTGTGGTGCGACAATAGCGACGATGGGACCTATCCTCCCGGAAAACCGCAGGGAATGCTCGACTTCGCCTATTTCGGAGGTATCTACCGCGATTGCTGGCTAGTGGCGCACAACAATGTGTACATTACCGATGCCCAGCTTTCGGGACAAGTGGCAGGAGGCGGTCTTTTCGTGTCGTTCGACAAGGTGTCGGAGGCGTCGGCCGAGGTGAAGTTGCAGACCGAAGTGAAGAACTCCCTGTCAGCCTCCTTCTCGGGAGAGGTGGAGTATTGTCTGTTCCGTCCCGACGGCGAGCGTGTTGCCGTGTCGAAGAACCGCTTTCGTATCGTCGCCGGTGGAAAGACGACCGTAAGAACAAGCATCAAGGTCGATAGACCGCTGTTGTGGTCTCCCTCCTCACCTTCGCTCTATCGGCTCGAAGTCAGAATCCGTGACCGACGGGGAAGGGTGGTCGATGGCCTGCGTCAGCGCATTGGTATCCGCAGTATTGAATTCAAGGGAGCCGACGGTTTCTGGCTGAACGGCAAACCCTACGACAAACCCGTAATCGGTGTCAATCGCCATCAGGATTACGCGGTGGTGGGCAACGCGGTGGCCAATTCGGCTCATTGGCGCGATGCCTGCAAACTCAAACAACTCGGTCTGGAGGCCATTCGTAACGCCCATTGCCCGCAGGACCCTGCCTTTATGGACGCCTGCGACGAGTTGGGACTTCTGGTCATTGTCAACACCCCTGGCTGGCAGTTCTGGAACGACGCTCCCGAATTTGCCGACCGTGTATACGACGATATCCGTCATCTGGTGCGCCGTGACCGCAACCATGCCTGTGTGTGGCTGTGGGAGCCGATACTCAACGAGACCTGGTATCCGGCCGATTTCGCCCGTCGGGTGCGTGAGATTGTCGATGAGGAATACCCCTATCCCTACTGCTATTCGGCCAGCGACAGCGAAGCTCGTGGCCATGAGCATTTCCCCGTGCAGTTCGCGCACCCGCAAACACCGTCTGTCGACAGCACGAAGAGTTGTTTTACACGCGAGTGGGGCGACAATGTCGATGACTGGTCGTCGCACAATTCGCCAAGCCGTGTGGCCCGCAACTGGGGCGAGCAGCCCATGCGAGTGCAGGCTGAACATTATGCCAGTCCCGATTATCAGGTGACCTCCTATGACGCACTGTACCGTCAGCCGCGTCGCCATGTGGGCGGTTGTCTGTGGCATGCGTTCGACCATCAGCGCGGCTATCACCCCGACCCGTTCTACGGCGGACTGATGGACGTGTTCCGCCAGCCCAAGTATTCCTATTATATGTTTATGGCGCAGCGTCCGGTTGAGGTTTCGGCTTCGAAATACGGCAGCGGTCCGATGGTGTATATCGCTCATGAGATGACCCCCTTCTCGGGACGCGATGTTACGGTTTATTCCAACTGTGAGGAGGTGCGTCTGACTTATACACGCGGCGGAAAGACTTTCGTCTACCGCAAGCCTGCCACCGACAAGGGTATGCCGTCACCGATAATCACTTTCCGAGATGTCTATGACTTCATGAAGGACAAGGCCCTGTCGCGTGAGAACCGTCACGATGAGGTGTATCTGCTGGCCGAAGGTCTGGAGGACGGAAAGATTGTGGCCACGCACAAGGTGATGCCGGCGCGCCGTCCCGAAAAAATCGTGCTTTGGGCCGATAACGAAGGTCTGCCGCTTCGTGCCGACGGTTCCGATTTTGTGACAGTGGTGGCTGCCGTGGCCGACAGGAACGGGAACATCAAGCGACTCAACAACTATCAGATTCGCTTCTCTGTCGAGGGCGAAGGCGTGATTTTGGGCGGCGAGGAGATACAGGCCAATCCTGCGCCGGTGAAGTGGGGAACAGCTCCCGTATTGGTGCGTTCGACCCTGCGTCCCGGCAAAATCAGAATTACGGCTTCCGTACGTTTCGAAGGCGAGCAGATGCCGATAAGCGGTGAGTTGATGTTGCACTCGGTTGAGGCTTCTGTGCCGATGGTGTATGATGCCCGTGAGGCGCAGCGGCTTGGTGATGAAGAGATGACCCGACTGCGGACCACACCCACCGACGATGCGCTCCGCCGGAAGGTCGAACAACTTCAGAGTGCGTTGAATGCCTTGCGACTCAAGGAGGTGGAACGCCAGCAGAGCGAATTTGGAGAGACAACCAACTAAATTATTTTATATCATGAAAAGGATTCTTTATCCCGTGTTGTTTGCGGCACTGTCGTGTGCGGTGTCCTGCGGACAGAAAAACAGTGACGAATGGCAGGTGGTCTGGGAGGACGACTTCAACCAGACGGAGCATTTCGATGAAACGAAATGGAGTAAAATCTCGCGTGGTACACCCGACTGGAGAGACTGCATGTCGTTCAACGAAAACTGCTTTGCCATGCGCGACGGCAATCTGGTGTTGCGCGGCATAGTCAATGATGTTGATGCTGCCGATACCTCGAAGTATCTCACCGGCGGTGTCTACACCAAGGGTAAGGTGGCTTTCAGTAACGGCCGCATCGACATTCGTGCGCGCTTTACCTCCGCACGAGGGGCATGGCCGGCCTTGTGGATGAAACCCGTGAAGCCCGACAGCATCAAGTGGCCCATGGCCGGTGAGATTGACATCATGGAGCATCTCAATTACGATACGATTGCCTATCAGACCGTACACTCCAACTTTACCCATCATCTGGGCATCAAGGAGCCGAAGAACGGAACGACGGCAGCCATTCGTCGCGACGACTACAATATTTACAGTGTGGAGATGTACCGCGACAGTCTGGTGTTCTTCATCAATAACCAAAAGACGTTCTCCTATCCGCGTATCGAGACCGACAAGGAGGGACAGTTTCCCTTTGCCGACAGACCGTTCTACCTGTTGCTCGACATGCAGTTGGGCGGTGCGTGGGTAGGTGAGGTGAATCCCGAGGATTTGCCGGCCGAGATGGAGATTGACTGGGTGCGCTTCTCACAGAAGAAAAAGGACATACGATGATGAATACAGAGAAAAAGATGTCCGGCAGTTGTGAGACCGCCTATTTTGCCGGAGGTTGCTTTTGGGGCATGGAGTACATGCTTTCCAAGCAGGAGGGGGTGACGGACGTGGTATCGGGCTTCATGGGCGGTCATGTCGATACACCTACCTATGAAGAAGTTTATCGCGATGACACGGGACATGCCGAAACGGTGCGGGTGCTGTTCGATGCCGACAAGGTGTCGTATGAGACGCTCGTGCGGTTGTTCTTCGAGATTCATGACCCCACACAGCGGGACGGCCAGGGTCCCGACATCGGTACTCGTTACCGTTCTGAGATTTTCTACCTCACCGAGGAGCAGCGCATGACGGCCGAAAAAGTCATTACACTGCTTCGTGACAAGGGGTATGATGTGGTCACCCGAGTTACCCCTGCCACCCGATTCTGGCCGGCGGAGGAGTACCATCAGGACTACTACGACCGTAAGGGGACAACGCCCTATTGCCATGTCCGTGTGAAGCGTTTCTAATTGTTTTTTGGGGAGACTGTGCTGCGTGGCGCAGTCTCCTTTTTTTTGTTGCAGACCTTACGAGGAAAAGGAGTCCTTTCACCTCTGCCGATGCGGACAATAGGGACGTCCTGTCTGCATCGACCTCTTGAGTGGAATGCGGATAGGCGAAAGATCTTCGGAAATGAAATATCGGCGCGAATGTCAAAATTCGCGCCGATATTTTTTATGATGATATAAAAAACTCCGCACCTTTTGGGGTACGGAGCTGAAAGTGTTTCCTGTGTAGAACTACATCTGGAAGTTTGCAGGATTGGCGAAGTCGAACTCATCGCTGAGAGGCTTCATGTCCATGTACTCGAACTGACCGTCCTTAACCAGCTTGAAGCGGAAGGCATGGGTCGAGCTCGTCACGGTCTTGCCGATGAAAATCTTGATGTTGAAGGTATAGATAGTTTCGATACCGTCAATGACTTTCACGTCGGAGTGCTTCTGGTTGACGGCCTTGACCATCAACTCGGCAAACTGACGCTCGATTTTCTCGTAGAAGGCAGCGTGTGCGGCAGCCTTCTCCTCGGGAGTGCCGCTGTTGTACTTCTCGAATACCGAGATGTCCTCACCGGCTTTCTCCCATGCTGTGATGGTCTTGCCGAGTCTCCAGTCGAGGTTGTGCTTGTAGATCGAGCAACCGCTGTATCTTTCGGTCTCTACCTTGCCGTTGTAATCTTCTGCATATGCGGGCTTGTTCGCTTTGATGTCATCAATACAAATACTGAAGTACTCGTCAGCGAGGTCCTCTGCTTCTCTGGTACCCAACTCGATGACCAGGCTGGGGTTATACAGCCACTTGCCGTCCTTCTTGTTGAAGGGAGCGGTCTCCTCGATCTTGTCACCCGATGTCATCACCCATTCGCCACCGATGAAGGTGTACTCGTCGGCGCGCAACGAAGTCTCCTTGTTGGCGTAGAAGTAGTAACCTACCGTGATGGTGAAGTCGGGCTTGGCGTAGGGGTACTTGAGTGTGAGGAAGGTGGGCAGATAATCTGCGGGCTTGAACGAGTCGCTGAAGTTGTCGTGCGATGCACCCATCTGGACGAAATCCTCGTGGTTGACCATAATCACGTCACGTGCCGCGTCCCAGGTTGTGCCGTTGAACTTGTAGGCTGCAATAACGGTGGTGGTCACGGCTGCACGGGTGGCGAATACGGCCTTTGTCGATGCCGAAGCCTCCTTGATGTCGGTGACGAAGGTATTTACATACTTGCCTCCGGAAACACCGGTCAGATAACCTGTAACCACTACGCTTTTGCCGTTCAATGACTCGGGAACTATTGTGGCGTCTACATCCTTGAGGCTGCCCTGTGCAGTGGCGGTGCCGTCAACGATGATGTTGTAATATTTGCCCGAGATGGAGAGGGTACCCGTGTATGTTGCGTGAACAGAGGTGTAGTTCTCCAGATAGCTATCCAGGTCTGCCGCATTCATTACGCGTGCAGCGGGTGCTGTGACATTGAAGTCGCTGGTGTTCAGCTTGGCAACGGAAGTGGCGTTGATCTTGTTGATTTTGTTCCATGCATCGGTTGTACCCTCCGCCGAAATCACATCACCCACCTTCAGCGAAGCGTCCATGTTCGAGGGCTGCACATTGATGTAGCCGGTACAGTCGCTGATCATGTAGCCGCGGGTGTTGATTGCCATAATCTGACCCTTGATTTTCACGTTGCTCTTGTCGGCAGCCTTCAGTGCCTCAACAACGGTTGCAACCTTCTCGGCAGCAGTACCGTCAACGCTCAACAGCTCGGTAGCCATCATATTGATATATGAAGGTTTGCCGTCGTCCTTGTTCTTGCTGTAAGAGTAGATATAACCCTTTATCTTCAGGGTCTTGCCTGCTACCGACTCGTTGAGCACTGCCAGGTTGGCGTAGGGGAAGCTGCCCTTGAGCGACGAACCCTCAACCTCGAAGTTGTGGTATTTGCCGCCGGAGAAGGTGTACTTGCCGGTCAGCTCCACATACTTTACCGAAGGAGCTGCGGGGTAGTCCTGGAACTCTGCACCGCTCATGGCTGTGGCAGCGGGTGCTGTGAACTTGGTGTCCTTCTCGACGTATGCCAGCTCGGGCTTCTCGAACTGAAGACCGCCACGCTCGCCCACGTTGCCTTCCACGGTGATGATGTCACCTACCGAGTAGGTGGAAGGTGCACCCAGGAAAATGAAGATACGGTCCTTCTCGGTATCACCGTCGGCGATGACCAGACCGCAGTTGTTGGTGGCAAGAACGGTCGCCTTTACAGTGGCGGTCTGACCTGCCGACAACTTGCTGATGGGGGTGTAGGCCGAAGGAGTCTCACCGCCCTCGCCGCCGTTGGAAGGCTCCTGCTCCGAGAACTTGTAGGAAGCGATGACATAGTCACCCTCCTTGGCATCGGGCTGAGTCTCTTTCAGAATGGCGGGAATGTAACGCTCGGCAGGTTTGCCGGGAGTGAAATAGGCTGCCGAGACACCCTCGTCGGCCCATGCTGCCGCGTAGTCGTCGCCGGAGAGTTTATACTCCTTGGCACCCGATACACCCAACACGGTCTCGGGATACTCCGAACGCAGCGTGTTGTAGGTGACCATTACCGACGAACCGTTGGAGAGGTGGTAAGCGAAATCCTCCTGAAGGAAGGCGGGGAGATAGTCCTTTGCCTGAATCTTGTCGGAGAAGGTCTTGTCGATAGCCACACGTTTCAACTCCTCGGTGAGGTTGTTGTTCTCGGCGAGCTTCTTGTTGATTCTGTTGTTGGCAATCTGTGAATACTCCTCATCGGTTAGGGTGTGCTTGAGCGTCTGTGCATCAACGAACTCCTTGTCGGGGTCATAACCGTCGAGATGTTCGTTGTTGTAGTCGTCAACTTCACACGCTGTGATGAAAGCCATGGGGACAAGCGCCAGAAGATACTTTAAGATATGCTTATTCATGGTTGTTTCAATTAGAAGTTAATTTTAAATCTTACAGTGTAGGTACGACCGAAGGCGTAGAATACATTGCTGATGTTCTGCCATGTGCTGTTCAGGTCGGTCATGTTGCTTGCGTCCATGATGTAGTGGTAGTCATACACGTTGTTGACATTACCATAGAGCGTAGCACGGATATTGCCGATTTTGAACGAGTAGCTGGCCGACAGGTCCATCTGATGACCCCAGGGCAGCTTGTAGGGCTGGTTGACCACGATGGTCTTGTTGGCTGCGAGCTTGGGGAGTTTGTAGTCGGTGTAGTTGTTGGCATATACATTCCAGTCTGCGCTGAAACGGAAACCCTTCATGGGGCGTACCGTAACACCGAGAGCCGAGGTGATCTGTGCCGAACCGCCGACCTTTACACCCTTCTGTGCCAACTCTACCCAACCATGGTCTTCACCCATGATTTCGCTGGCCACACCGATGATGTTACCCTTGTTGTCTACCTTTGCGGGCTGACCCTCCGAGTCATAGATATAACCCTTCGAGTTGCTGTCCCACTGCCAGTCGCCGACAGAGAGCATACCGGTGATGTCCAACCAACGGGTGGGGGTGTAGCGGAAGTCCATTTCGATACCCATGTGGCGTGCATCGACACCCGACAGGTTGACCGTACCGTAATTGCCGTTCTCCATGTTGAAGGTCTTGACAACAGCCTTGTCCATCCACATGGTGTAGTAACCGTTGAGATTCAATACGAAGTTCGAAGTCTTGAAACCGTAGCCCAGCTCCACGGAAGCCACATGCTCGTTGATGGGGTTGGGGTTGGTCTTGTGGCTGTTGGAGCAGCTCAGGAAGACTCCGTTCTCGAGGAAGGGGGCGCGGCTGATGTAACCGGCGTTGAAGAATACGTTGTTCTTCTCGTTGATGTTGTAGTTCATACCGGCCTTGACTACACCGCCCAGGTAGTTCTTATGCTCCGACTCGGCATGTGCTGCATCGTAGTACATGCGGTCGTAACGCCAGTAACCTGTGTTGGAGATCGAACCCGATACAAAAGCGGTCAGGTCCTTGTGAGACCACTCGAGCTGAGCGAATACACCTTCCGAGTGAATGTGGCTGTCGTAGTCGCGGTAAATCTTGTCGCCTACGGTCAGGTGCTGGTACTTCCAGTTGGGGTCGGCAGCAGCTGCATTGTTCAGCGGATTCACATTCTTACGGTTCTTGTTATCCATGTAGTACTGACCGTCGTAGAGGTCGATGATCTCGTTGTTGTGCTCACCGATGTAATAACGCACGTCGATACCTGCCGACAACTCCAGCGACTTGGAAATCTGGTTGGTGTAGGTCGACAACAGACCGTACCACATGTGGCTGTTCGACGACTTGGCCATAATCATCTTCGAACCTCTGTCGCTGGCGGCGTTCAGCTCCTGAATGGCAGCGTAGTTGAACGTACCGTCGGGATTGCGGTATTTCCAGTTCAGCGAACCGTCCTGTGCAGTGGAGAACCAGTCGTAACGCAGGTCGGCCGAGCCGTCCTTGATACCGTCACCCGAGTAACCGCCACCGCGGCCGATTGACATGTAGAGTGCCGACGAGAGCGACGACTTCTCGTTGATCTGCCACTGGTGGTTCAACGAAATCTGGGGCTTGTGGTACTCATTGAAGTTGGTGGTGCGTACACGGCCGTACTTGTCGCGACCGTAGCTGGGGTTGTAGCGGTACTTCATCTTCTCGCCGACGATGTGACCGATTTTGGTGTAGTCGTCGATGGTCAGACCGTTCGAACGCTGTGCGTGCTTCTGGGGCGCACCGAACGCGGTCAGTGACAACTGATGGTGTACGTTGATTCGCTTCGAGATGTTGACGAACCAGTTGTAACCCTCATACTCGGTACCCTGGATATAACCGTCACCCCAACGCTTTGCGCCGAGGATAGACAGCGCCCAGCCCTTCTCGTTCAAACCTGTCGACAGGCTGAATGAAAGGTTGTAGGCATTGTCGTTACCCACACCGAAAGAGAAGGTGCCGCCTCGTTTGGCGTCGATGCTGTTGGTCACCACGTTGATGGAGCCGCCGACCGAAGGTGAAGCCACCTTCTGGGCACCCATACCGCGCTGGGTCTGCATCGAACGGGTCACGTCGGAAAGACCAGCCCAGTTCGACCAGTAGACCTTACCGTTCTCCATACCGTTGACGGGAACACCGTTGATCATCACGGCCACGTTCTCGGGCTTGAAACCACGCATGTTGATTTTCGAGTCACCGTAACCGCCACCGCTCTTGGTAACATAGACACCGGGGGTCGACTTCAGGATTTCGGGGAACTCCTGACCGCCGAGCTTGTAGCTGATGTGCTCTGCATTGACGGTTGAGAGCGCAACAGGGGTCTTACGCTGTACGGCGATAGACTGCGAGATGACGACGTCCTGCAATGCCACTGCATCGGGGTCGAGCTGGATAGTACCCAGCACGGTCTTGCTGCCTTTCAGCTGCTTGCTCACCGAAACGTAGCCGATGTAGTTGATCTGAATCTCTTTGGCATCGGTCTTCAGGGTGAAGTTACCGTCGATGTCGGTGCTGGTACCCTGCGAAGTTCCGGGAACGATGATGGAGGCACCGATAAGCGGTTCGCCGTTCTCATCGACAATCTTACCCGAAATGAGGCTCTGTGCAAAAGCGGTCGATGCACAGAAGGCCGTCAGGGACGCAGTCATGAGGAAATGTAGTAAATGTTTCTTCATACTTTTGATAATTAATAAATTTGTTGATTAGGTTTTTTCGAATGTTTCTTTTCTCTGTTTCTTGTTATGTTTTTATTTGTGTGAATATTCCGTGAATGTGAGTTTAGTTTTTCTTAAAATTTACAAATTAAGTGATAAATTTTAAAATATAGCATCATTTCCTCCCTTTGGTTTTTAATGCTTTGCCGGAGAGGGGTAATGCTTTACAAATATACGCCAAATATTTCAGGGTTGCAACTAAAACCATTTAAATATAGGCCTTGAACGTCGATTTATGAGGCTTTTGGGGCGATTTCCGTATTTGTTGTGCATTCTCATTTTGTCAGCTTTTATCGTAAGAATGCAAATGACGAAAAGTGGTAATGTTTTGCAATTTTTTAATTATTAAACAGGCTTGTTGGTGTTGTTTATTGTAACGGGACGAAAACTGTAAGATGGAGATTGAAAGTTCGTGACAGATAATCAAGATAAACGGCCGGAGAGTACTTCCGGCCGTGAGTATTGATGATGGATAATTTGTTATTATAAAATTTTAAAAACTATAAAGCGAGCCATTTTGCGCTCGTTTTTGTATGAAATTAATTGAATTGTAGTGCAATAGCGGGCTTTTCCGGGCGCATCTCATAGAATAAACGTGGTGTACGGCTCCGAATCTTGCTATTTGGCAGAGATGAGGACAAGGAATGGTTTATGGATATTAATAAATTTTAATAATAATAACCCTTTGCATTTCCGTACATCGATTCTCCGTCACCGTTTTTAATTGCAAGTCATTGTCCTGTTTGGCTGCAAGACCGAATTTCGACGCAGGTGCGACTCATGGGGTTTGCCCTGTGTGACGGCAGATGCGAGGCGCTTCCAGTGAGCAGGCTTCCAGCAGGGCGGTGTCGCCGAATACCGTGTCGATATCGGCGTCGGCCACGACCTTCCCGTCATTGAGCACGATGGTTCTTTCACAAATTTCGGCGGCCATTTCCATGTCATGTGTGGCGATGAGCAGCGTGTGGTCGAACTGTTTGACAAGCCGCATAATCTGCCGTCGCGAATGGGGGTCGAGGGCGGCTGTCGGTTCGTCCATCACCAGAATGGAGGGTTCCATGGCGAGCACGGTGGCGATGGCGACTCTCTTCTTCTGTCCGCCCGAGAGCTGGAAAGGGGACTGGTGTCTCAGATCGAGGGCTTCGACCCGACGCAGCGACTCCTCGACACGGCGTTCCACCTCCTTGGCGTTGAGCTGCATGTTCTCCGGTCCGAAGGCCACGTCCTCCTCCACGGTGGGCATGAACAGCTGGTTGTCGGGATCCTGGAATACCAGTCCCACATTTTGGCGGGTACTCCTCACGGTCTTGCGGTCGAGAGGAATGCCGCCTATCGAGATTTCACCGGCCGAGGGCATCAGTAGCCCGTTGAGATGGAGCATGAGGGTAGATTTTCCGGCACCGTTGGCCCCCAGCAGGGCAATCTTCTCGCCGTGGGTGATGTGGAACGATACGTCGGAGAGGGCCTGCCGACCGTTGGGATAGGTGTGGCAGACATGTGAAAAACGTATGAAATGATGGCTCATGATATGAAATTATAACAGATGGCGGAACCGCACTTCCGCAGGGTGGAAAAAACGCAGGAGGACAAAGAATACGCACCATGTTCCCGTGAAGAGCGAGTCGCGTCTGGTCCAGTGGCCGGTGTATCGGCCGGTGGTGGGGAGAGTGCCGTCGAAACCGCGTGCGGCCATTGCCTGTCCCACCACCCGGGCGCGGTCGAAGGTGCGTATCATCAGCTGGCCGACGATTTGTCCCCACACTTTCAGCGGATAGGACTTGCGTCCGAAACTGCGCGCCTCGACGGCTCGTGACATCTTGAGAGCCTCCTGCAGCAACACATAAATGTAGCGGTAGATGAAGAGCAGCAGCGAAGAGAATATCGAGGGGCAGCCCATGCGCTGCAGTCCGCGGCAGAGGTTGTAGCAACCCGTGGCGTTCATCAGCAGAAGGACGGCCTGCACCGAGAGCAGTGCGCGGAGAATGATGGCCGTGAAGGTCACCCAGCCGCGTGAGACGACGATGTGACCGACCCGAAAGCTCGGCACAGTGTCATAGAAGATGTTGAACACGCCGATGAAAACGACGAACGGAAGTACGACCAGTGAGCGGCGGAAGATACGTGGAAACGAGAAGCCTCCGCAGGCGGCGAGCAGTATGGGGTAGAGTGCATACATCATCAGCTCCGACAGTCGAGTCAGAGGGGTGGAGAGCAGGGTGGCGAGAAACAGGAGGGTGACGATGATTTTGGCCCGCGCATCAATAAAATGGAGCGGAGTGTCCATTTGTGCGCTCCGCTCCATATCATCAAGTTCCGAAAGCATTCTTTCGAGAGAGAGTCTCATGCCTTCTTGCGATGTCGTGAACCTATAAGTACGCCGGCCAGCAGGGCGACGATAATCAGTATGCTGCAACCGATGACTCCCGAGAACGAGGTGCCGTATTCCTGAAGCGAGGAGGTGTCGCCTTCGAGTACGACCTGGGTCATGTGGGTGTGGTCATGCGAGTGCGAATGGCCGTGTGCATGGTCATAAGCATGAGAATGAGCATGTCCGTGGTCATGATTATGGTCATGGGCGACGGCCGTCTGTTCGGTGGAGTGGCTGTGGTGTGCCGCGGTCGAGGAGTGCGACGAACCTATTCCCGATGCGCATACTCCGATAAGAAGTGCCGCCAGCAGAATGCCTACCAGCGAGTGTTTGAGTTTGATGCTCCTCAGATTGCGCGGACGACCCTCGCTGTAGGCCGACACCAGCAGTTCGGGTCGGTTGAGCTGCACGACATAGAGGACGGCGGTTGTGGCCAGACCCTCGAAGATGCCCAGCACCAGGTGAATGGGCAGCATGAACCACAGGAATTGTCCCAGCGGCAGGGCGGTGATGCCCGAAGCCTCGGTTTCGAGGGTGACGGCCAATGCGCCGATGACCAGAGCGAAGGCCGAGGCCAGCACCGATGCGCTGAGTATCCTGCCCAGCGAGGCGCCTTTGTGCATCAGCGGACGGAAGATGAGCGGATAGGCTACCAGCGTGGACAAGGCGGCCATGTTGAAGATGTTGCAGCCCAGGGCCATGACACCTCCGGCGGACAAGAGCAGACATTGGAGTATCAATATCGCACTGAGTGTGAGAAAGGCCGCCCACGGCCCCAGTACGGCGGCCAGCAGAATGCCGCCTACGATGTGGCCGCTGGAGCCTGTTCCCGGAATGGAGAAGTGAATCATCTGGGCGGCAAAGATGAATGCGCCCATGACGCCCATCAGCGGCAGCAATTCCTCCTTGTTGTCGTTGGTGGTGCTGTTTTTCGAGGGGTGTTTGAGCTTGTAGACCGAGAGTCCGAGCAAGCCCAGTGAGAGGACTCCCGCGGTGACGAAGACCGGAGGGGAGACCAAAGCGTCTGACATGTGCATGTTATTCGATTTTTTCAGATTTCAATTCCTCTTCGGCGAACTCCTCGATTTCCTGTTTGAGGTGTTCCTTGAAGAGATGTTTCTTGTTTTCAATGTCCCAGTTGGAGTGGTCGGGGTTGTCGACCTCGTCAAACTTGATGCGTGGCAGCAGGAAAAGCCATGTGGTGACACAGAACGGACCTGTGAGAGTGGCTATTCCCACGGGCGACATCATCACGTTCATGCCGGCCTGCACGAAGAGTGTGACCAGTATGCCCAGCAGCGCCCATATCGCCGACTTCAGATTGGGACGGTAGAAGACGGTGGCCAGGGCGATGGCCGTCAGTACGGCACTGAAGCCGTAGAGTCCGTTGTCGATGTCGAAGGCCGAAGCTCCGAACAGCAGAGCGGCTCCCGTAGCCACGGCCGAACCGATGCCGGCCCAGAGAGCTGCCCAGCGGTCGGAACACCACAGTCCGATGAGGAAGAGCAGTCCCGTGACCCACGAGTTGATGAGAAAGACCTGCGCCACACCTTTGAGCCACAACTGGAGACAGGCCCAGCCGTGGAGATGCTCCACCGAGGAGAACACGGCAGGCAGTGACGGGTCGGCCATGTGGGTGGTGGGCATGCCGTGCATGGCACGTGCGGCCATGAGGAAGAACCAGGTGCAGAAGACAAACGGAAAGGTGAACGAATTGACCTTCCAGGGTGCCATCACATTGTTGAAACCGGTTCTGACCCATGTGGTGAGTGCCGCACAGAGTATGAGTGCCAGCCACATCCACAGGGTGTTGCCCATGAAGGTGGGAAAAGCACAGCCTACCAGCACACCGTTGAATCCCCACAATCCCTGAATCTTGTCCTTTTCGGGGAAATGAAGTATCCAGCCTGTGAGTGTCGATACGGTGACACCAAGCAGTGCGCCCCAGGCCACAATGCCCTGTCCCTCGAGGTAAGCTCCCCAGAAGATGCCGGCCATGAAGAACAGTCCCGTCCAGGCGTTGTTCTGGAACATGACCTGTGCCGTTCCGCGCAGCAGGATTCTGATGAACTCAAATGAGAAGACAGAAACTTTTTGAGTAGTTGAGTTGACCATAATTTTTCGGTTTTGGATATCATCGGTTCATGGAGTCACCGCCACGGGAACTCCTCCGGCAGGGGTTTGCCCTTGACTTCGGTTCTCACCGTCGAGCAGAACCGGCGGAGGAGGCGCTTGACCTGTCCCGTGTCGCAGCCCAGCACCTTGTAGATGAGTCCGCAGCGGTGGGGAAGTCGGGTGATGCCGGCAGCCAGTCTGCGTTCGCGGTCGATGAAGGGCGAGGTGAGCGAGTAAATCCGTTCGGCATGCTCCTCGGGAGTCAGTACGATGACATTGGCGAAGATGTCGTACCCGCCCATCTTTCCCAGTGTGGTGGGAGAGCAGGTGTCGGGACGAATGACGAACTTCTCGCGGAAAAGCGCCTCGCCGTCGGGTCTCTCGGCGTGGGTACACACCGAGAGGATATCGTATTCGAAACGCTCGCCTCCGTTGTAGTGAGTTCTTCCCGAAGTGTAGATTTCGGCATAGAAGAGTGTGGCCGAGGGGGCGATTCGGATCGTGGTGTCGGCGATGAACCGGGTGTGACAACACGGAATGGTGGGTTCGGGCAGATACTCCAGATAAGCACCCTCCTCGAGTGTGATGTGCTGTTCGAGTGCCGAGAAGTTGTAGCGCATCTTGGCCAGCTTGGTGGCAGCACCCGTCGAGATGTGGGCATAGGCGTTTTCGCGCACCACGAAGTGCTGCTCATAACGGTCGCCGTCGACATTGGGACCTCCCGACGAGAGAATGTAGACACACGGCATCTGGGGCATCGCCTCGTCGAAGTACAGCTCCTGTTGTACGATGAGCGGTGCGTGGCGTTCCAGGTCACGCAGAATGGAGCGCCCCTCGCCGTCGAGTTCGAACCCCAGATAGAGGTAGCCCATCTTTCCGGCTGTGCCGACAGGCATCGCCCTGGGTTGTTCGAGATAGGGGCTCATCTCTTTCTTGAGTGCGAAATTCATTGTACGGGATTTTGGTTTTCGGAGTGGTTCTTTGCGTGGAGGTCGATGTCGAAGAGCGCCATCTTGCGCAGCAGCTCGACCAGTTCGTTGACACCTTCACCCGTCATGCAGTTGGTGAACAGGAAGGGTTTGCCCGGACGCATGAGTTCCGAATCGCGGCGCATGACCTCGAGGTCGGCATGGACATAGGGTGCAAGGTCGGTCTTGTTGATGACCAGAATGTCGGACTGCGAGATGCCGGGGCCGTCCTTTCGGGGAATCTTGTCGCCGGCGGCCACGTCGATGACATAGATGAAGAAATCGACCAGCGCGGGGCTGAACGTGAGTGTCAGGTTGTCGCCGCCCGACTCGATGAGTACCACGTCGCCGTCGGGAAAACGCGACTCCATCTCCTCCACGGCGGCGATGTTCATCGAGGGGTCCTCTCTTACGGCCGTGTGGGGGCATGCGCCGGTCTCCACACCGATGATGCGCTCCTCAACCAGAACGCCCTTCAACATTTTTCTCACATGTTTGGCATCTTCGGTGGTGACCACATCGTTGGTGATGACCAATACCTTGTATCCCATTTCCAGCAGTCGTGGAGTGATGGCTTCGATGAGAGCTGTCTTTCCCGAACCTACGGGACCTCCGATACCTATTCTGCAAGTGTTTGCCATAATCTTGAATTTTTTTTGTAATAAAATAGTCAGCTAAATCAGTTCATAAACATTCGTTGGATACCCTTTTCGTGAAGCGATGCCAGGATATCGATGCTCGGCACAAAGGCATTCATGTCCTCGGTGTCCAACTCTCTGACATCATTGTAGAGAGCTTCGGTTTTCTCGCTCAATTTGAAGAGTATGCGCTGCGTGTCGAAATGCGACACCTTCACACACCGCAATGCCGCGCTCAGCACCATGTTCATGGCTCCGTACTGCTGTGAGCAGAACAGGTTGCGCTCCGAGAGCGAACAGGCTGCAAAGAGCAGCCCCTGCGCTACGGGATAGGTGCCGGGGGTATTCCGCTGGTTGATGTCCTCGAGCCACAGCGAGATGGTGGCGTCGGGGAAGATGTGCCCCGACAACTCGGCGAGTTTTTTGCCCATGCGGCAGATCATGCGCCGGGCTTCGGAATTCATCTTGCAGCACAGCAGCGATTTGTCGGTCTCCAATATGAGGCGGTAATCTCCCTTGCGGCAGTGACGGTAGGCCTGAAGGGCGGCGATGCCGTCGGTGTAGGCCGATTGCAGGGCGATGTCTTCGGTGTAGTGTTCCAGTGTGGCGGCATCGTGAACGATATGTTCTTCGGCGGCGGTCTCCAGACCGTTGGAGAAGGTGCCGACGGGGAAAGCCGAGTCGGTGAACTCCAGCAGCCGCATGAGTGTTGTTGCTGTCTGAAACATTGCTCAAGGAGGGTATTAGTGGCAGTGATGATGGTGGTGGCCTTCAAGCGGTTCCGCACCGCCGAAAAGACGACGGATTTCGTGGGGAGCGAGATAGGGGATAATCTCGTCACCGTGGCGGAACGAGACGCTGACATGCTCGAAATTGTGGGTGTGCATGACACTCTCCATCACCTTCTTGTCCACCGTCAGCGGCACATAGACCGTCATGCCCTTGACCACGGCCGGCCAGTGCTGGTTGCCGATGGCGTGTCCCAGTTCGACGGCGGCACGTATGATTTCCTCCTTCTCCATTCCGGCCAGCGCGTCGAGACCGATGACCATCACGTCGTTGAGACAGATGCGCACGACGATGAGATGCTTTTTCTGCTCGCAGCAGCTGAGTATGTCGCCGTTGAGCAGCTGTGTATGGCGGGCCAGTGCCACGGCGTATTCGCGGTCGTGGTCGCTCAAGGCCACAAAGCGGCTCTTCTGTGCCGTCCATTGGTCGAGATTGAGGTATTCGATTTCGTAGTCCTTGATTTTCTCCTGCCATTGGGGAGTGTGGATATTGCCTAAGATTTCTGTGTAGATTTCCATGTGTTTCGTATGTGTTTTTTAGAAATCGGGAGTGTGGTGTCGACCACACCCCCGATGATGAAGAACCGTTTAGCTGAACCAGTAAAGCTGGCCCAGTGCAAATTCCTTGGCCGGTTTGACGTAGGCCTTGATGTTGTTGACCATTACCTCGAAGGTCTCGGGATCGACATCAATACGCGGCGAGAAACTGTTGCGCAACATGTCGTGCTTGGTGATTTGGCGTGTGCGCTTGACGGGAAGCACCAGACGTTGCAGATCCAGACGCTCCTTCACGCCGTTCTCGAAGGCCGCACCCGACACGAAGGAGATGCCGCATTGTGCCAGCATCTTGCCGAAACCACCGTACATCGGACGGTAGAAGCAGGGCTGGGGAGTGGGCAGCGACGCATTGGGGTCGCCCATGTTCGACCAGCTGATCATGCCATTCTTGATGACCATCTTGGGCTTGGCGCCGAAAAATTGTGGCTCCCAGAGTACCAGGTCGGCAATCTTGCCCTTCTCCACCGAACCGATGTAGTCCGACATGCCGTAGGTGATGGCCGGATTGATGGTCAGCTTGGCGATGTAGCGCAGGACTCTGAAATTATCGTTCGAGTCGGAGTCCTCCTTGAGTCGTTCGCAGGCGTTCTTCATGAACGACGCCATCTGGAAGGTACGCATGTAGGACTCGCCCACGCGGCCCATGGCCTGGGAGTCGGACGATACCATGGAGATGACACCCAGATCGTGGAGAATGTTCTCGGCGGCCTGTGTCTCGGGGCGCACGCGGCTCTCGGCAAAAGCCACATCGGAGGGAATGCCGGGGTTGAGATTGTGGCACACCATAATCATGTCGAAAAGCTCGGCCTGCGAATTGATGCCGAACGGTAGGGTGGGATTGGTCGACGAGGGAAGCACGTTTTCCATCGAGGCCACCTTCAACAGGTCGGGGGCATGACCTCCGCCGGCACCTTCGGTGTGGAAGGTGTGTATGGTGCGGCCGTCAATGGCGGCGATGGTGTCCTCTACATAGCCGCTCTCGTTGAGTGTGTCGGAGTGGAGGGCAATCTGAATGTCGTAACGCTCGGCGACGTCCATTGCCGTGGCCAGAGCTTTGGGGGTCGAACCCCAGTCCTCGTGGACCTTCAGACCGCAGACGCCGGCCTCAATCTGCTCCTCGAGCGACTGCTCGCCCGAACAGTTGCCCTTGCCCAGGAAACCGATGTTGACGGGTATGCCCTCCACCGATTTGAGCATCTGCTCGATGTTCCAGCGGCCCGATGTGATGGTGGTGCCGTTGCTGCCGTCGGAGGGACCCACACCACCGCCCACAAGGGTGGTGACGCCATTGCTCAGGGCGGCATAGGCCTGCTGTGGGGCAATCATGTGGACATGGCCGTCGATGGCTCCGGCCGTGAGAATCAGATGCTCGCCCGATATGGCATCGGTGGCGGCACCCGTCACCAGATTGGGGTCCACGCCACTCATGATGTTGGGATTGCCCGATTTTCCGATGCCGGCAATCTTGCCGTCCTTGATACCCACATCGGCCTTCACCACACCCAATACGGCATCGATGATGGTGACATTGGTGATGACCATATCCAGCGCACCGTCGTCGGAAGTGGTGGTGTTGGCCAGGGCGATACCGTCGCGCAGGGTCTTTCCTCCGCCATAGACCACCTCGTCGCCGTAGCCGCGGAGGTCTTTCTCAATCTCTACATATAAATCCGTGTCGCCGAGTCGGATTTTGTCGCCGACGGTCGGACCGAACAGATTGTTGTATTCCTGTCGTGAAATTTTAGCCATTGTTATTCGGTTTTTTTGGTTTTGTGATTTTCATTTGCCGCGGGGGTGACCTCATCTGCGGCCATGTCCTTGTAGCCCATGCGGCGCATGCGGCAGACGGCCTGCATGCGTGTGGGGAAATAGGAGGGGGTGTCCTCGTCGCCGGTGTAGCCCATCGTCAGACCGTTGAAACCGATGACGCGGCGTTTGCCCGAGAAGTTGACCACCTCGACCTCCTTCTCGTCGCCCGGTTCGAAGCGGATGGCCGTGGTGGCCGGAATATTGAGATGAGTGCCGAAAGCGGCGTTGCGGTCGAACTCCAGATAGCGGTTCACCTCGAAGAAGTGGTAGTGGGAACCCACCTGTATGGGGCGGTCTCCGGTATTGCGTACCTTGAGGGTAGTCACCATGCGGTCGGTGTTGAATTCGATGTCGTCCTTTATCAGCAGCACACCGCCAACGGGGACCTTCTCCGCGGGCTTGAAACCTTTGATGTCGGGATACAGGCCCTGTTCGGTTGTGGGATTGGTTGTACTCATGTCGTGTCGTTTTTTAGATTACTTAATGGGGTGGTGAATGCTCACCAGTCGCGAGCCGTCGGTGAACACCGCTTCGACCTGCAACAGATTAATCATGTCGGCCACGCCGTCCATCACATCGTTTTTCTTCAGCACCGAAGCGGCCAGTTTCATGACCTCCTCTACGGTTTTGCCTTCGCGTGCGCCCTCCAAAGCCGAGGAAGTGATGTAGGCCACGGCTTCGGGATAATTGAGCTTGAGCCCCTTTTTCATTCTCTTTTCGGCGATTTGTCCGAGAGAAAGGAGCATCAACTTTTCCATCTCTTTAGGTGTCAAATGCATAATTCTATCGTTTAATGGTTTGTTGGTTGCGGAGCGGAAAGTACAGCGGGAAAGCGTGCCTTACCGCATAGGCTTTGTCGGTCCGCAGAGCATTTGAGGCAAATAGCATGCCACAATCTCGTGAGAAGGTTCTGAAAGGGAATTGCAGGGTGTGGCATGCCGTTTGCATCGGGGAGGGTGCAATGAAACCAATCAATAAAATAAAAAAAGTATGTTGAAAGCTATGATTATTGCAGGCTGCGGCGGTTTTCTGGGTACTTGCCTGCGCTTCCTGACCGGAAAGTTTTACAGTGTGGTAGGGCTCACGGCCTTTCCGTGGGGGACGTTCACGGTGAATCTGGTCGGCAGTTTTATCATCGGCATCTTTTTCGGACTGGCCGAAAAGACCCAGCTCATCTCACCCTCGATGAATGCCTTTCTGATTACCGGCTTCTGCGGTGGTTTCACGACCTTCTCATCGTTCTCCCACGATATGCTGTCGTTGGCCGACAGCAAGAGCTGGTTGTATTTCAGCCTCTATGTCGTCTTGAGTTTCGCGCTGGGACTCCTGCTCGTATGGCTGGGCCGCTCGTTGATTAAGACGGTGTGACCTTCCCTTTCAGAAAAAATCGCGTCGCACGCGTAGTAGTGAATTGAAGTTGCGGTGATGAGGCCGCAAAAAAAGAAGAGAGGACACGATTTCTAGATCGTGTCCTCTCCTCTTTGTCGTTTATCGGGGGGAGTCTATGCCTTGTGGGCTACATAGAACAGGTCGAAGCAGCGGTCACCGACCGGAGCCAGAAAATAGTCGTCCATCTTGATGGAGGTGGTCAACTCTGTGGCCTGACTGAGCAGCTTGCGGCGATTGATTCGGTTGAGAATGTCGTAGGGCAGCTGCAACAGGCGGCGAGGCAGACGGTGCTGGAGGTCGAAGATGTCGAAACGGGTGATGCGGCGTACACCCTCGCGGTTCTTCTCGTAGTACTCCATGATTTTTTCGTTGCCGAACACGCCCGATTTCTCCATCGATGGAAAGCAAACGGCGAGCAGCCGTTCCAGCTCGTCGGCCGTGTATTCCCTCACATGCCACGGATTGCGGGTCAGCGACATGGGGGCGTTGGGGGTGGTGACGATGAACCGACCGCCGGGACGTAGCACACGGTGTATCTCGCGCACGAACTCCGCATCGCAGCGGATATGCTCGATGACCTGAAACGAGATGACACAGTCGAAGCTCTCCGAGGGGAACGGGAGGGGCGGAACGGTGGCCTGTCGGAAGGTGACGTTGGCTACACGAGTCAGTTCCTGTGCCGGTGCGTGTTTGTCGATGGTGACAAAACGTGTGGCGTGGGGGGCGATGACTTCGATTCCGTAGCCCGACCCCGTGCCGATTTCCAGCACATCACCCGATATGAGTCCGGCTGCCGTGTGGTAGGCCAGCAGCGAACGCTGGAACACGAAATTGTCCGACGCCTCCACCGATACTCGTTCTGCGGTCCTTATCGTAGCCATTACTTGCGGAGTTTGATGCCTTTGTCGGTCATTTCAATCTCGCCGCGCTTGAGCAGCATGCCCACCGAGCGCTTGAAGACCTTTTTACTCATGTGGGTGATGCGGGTCACTTCCTCGGGCGATGAAGCGTCGTTGAGCGGCAGGAAGCCGTCGTTGGCCTTCAACAGGTCGGACAACACCACTGCCGAATCCTTCACCTGTGCGTAGCCCTCCTGCTGGAGGCTGACATCGATACGGTTGTCCTCGGTGATGCGACGGATATAGCCCTTCATCTTCTGGCCGATTTCCACCTTGCGGAACAACTGGTTGCGGTAAATCATACCCCAGTGGCGGTTGTTGATGATGACACGGTAGCCGATGGGGCTTTCCGAGGCCACCAGAATGTCGACCTCCTGACGGGGCAACACGGTAATCAGGTCGTTGTTGATGAAGCTCTTGAGCTTGTTGGTGGCCACGCAGCGGCCCGTGATGCTGTCAACGTAGAGATATACGATGTAGCTGTGGTCGATGAGAATGCCGCCCTGCTGGTTGCGATTGGGAAGGAAGAGATCCTTGCCGTGGAGACCCCAGTCGAGGAATGCACCGTGGAGGGTCTTGTCGACCACCTTGAGGAATCCGGCTTCGTCGGCACGCAGCAGAGGGGTCTCGGTGGTGGCCACCAGACGGTCCTCGGAGTCGTGGTAGACGAATACCTCCTTTTCGTCACCCACCTGGTCGGTGAGCGACACATATCTGTTGGGCAGCAGCACCTCGTTCTGTTCGTCGTCCTCCAGGAAGAGTCCGTAGTCTGAAATGCGGCTGACTTTGAGTCGTTGTGTATGTCCTGCTTTGAGCATAAAAATAGATTATAAAATGGTCTGCAAAAGTACGTTTATTTTCGCGGTCTTGCAACTATCTGCCCCAAGTTTCACGGTCCGAAGTGATGATTTGTGTCGCCTCGGCCTGTTTTTGCCGTGTTTTGTCGCTCCGTGTGGCGGGGCGGCGCAGCGGGGCGTGTTTTTTGCAGCGGCTGCAAACCCGGTGCGGAAGGCGGAAAAAGAGAGAAATCGACAGTCGCGGACTAATATTTTTGGAAATATTTGACCGCTTTATCGGAATATTTTTTACCTTCGCAGACTAATGTATTTTTAACTATGAAAATTAAGGTTGCAATTTGTCAGGTTGACATGGAATGGGAGAAGACTTCGTTGAATATCGAGCGTCTGGGTCCCATTGTGGCAGGGGCTGATGCAGACATCGTTGTACTTCCCGAGATGTTTGCCACGGGTTTCAAACTCAAACCCTCGATTGTGGCGGAAACGGAGGACGGTCTGGTACTCAGCTCCATGAAACGCTGGGCGCAGGTGTATCAGAAAGCAATAGTGGGTTCGGTGGTCATCTCCGAGGACGGAGTGTACCGCAACCGAATGTATTTCGTGAAACCTTCGGGTGAGGTGACCCACTACGACAAGCACCATCTCTTCCGTCCGGGCGGCGAGGCCCGAGACTACAAGCCGGGCGACAGACGTGTGATTGTCGAGTACAAGGGCTGGCGGTTCCTGCTGCTGGTGTGCTACGACATGCGATTCCCCGTGTGGAGCCGCAACCGTGGCGACTATGATGCCATTCTTTGCAGTGCGTCGTGGGCCGATGACCGCCGCGATGTGTGGTGTACGCTTCTGCGTGCGCGTGCCATTGAGAACCAGTGTTATCTGGCCGGTGTCAACCGTGTGGGCAAGGACCCCGACGGCAACTATGTCGGCGAGTCGGCCATCATCGATTTCGAGGGACACACCATTGCCGATGCCGGTACGGTGGAGTGTACCCGTGTGGCGGAGTGGGACAGCGATTTGCAGGAGGACTACAAACAGCGGTTCCCGGCATGGCTCGATGCCGATAAATTCACACTGGAATAATTTTTAAAGATAGTATAGAAATCAGTGATACGGAGGACCTGCCGCATGGTGTCCTCCGTATGATTTGAAAATATTGCGTTGTAACAGGTAGATGAAAGAGGATAAGATAAAGATAGTAGGAGCAAGAGTCCATAACTTGAAGAATGTTGATTTGGAGATTCCGCGCCGCCGGCTGGTGGTCATCACGGGATTGAGCGGTTCGGGCAAGTCGTCGCTGGCCTTCGACACCATCTATGCCGAGGGACAGAGACGTTATATGGAGACTCTTTCGACCTACGCACGTCAGTTTGTGGGAACCATGGAACGACCCGATGTCGACAAGATTACGGGTTTGAGTCCCGTGGTGGCCATCGAACAGAAGACTACCAACAAGAATCCTCGTTCGACGGTGGGTACCGTCACCGAAATCAACGACTTCCTGCGTCTGCTCTATGCGCGTGCCTCGCGTGCCTATTCGCCCGTCACGGGAGAGGAGATGGTGCATTACTCCGACGACAAGATTTTAGAGATGATTCTCTCGGGGTTTGAGGAGCGCAAGATTGCCGTCATGGCCCCCATTGTCAGGGGACGCAAGGGTCACTACCGCGATTTGTTTGAGTCGTTGGCCAAGAAGGGATATATCTATGCGCGCATCGACGGCGAAATCCGCGAGATTTCGGCCGGCATGAAGCTCGACCGTTATAAGATTCACACCATCGATTTGGTGGTTGACCGCCTGAGGGTGTCGAAGGAGGGTGCCGAGCGTCTGATGACCTCGCTCAAGGAGGCCATGCGGCAGGGTAAAGGCACGATGGCCATCTATGACTACGGCACCGAACAACAACGCTTTTACTCGCGACATCTGATGTGTCCGTCGACGGGTGTGGCTTTCGAGGAGCCTGCACCCCATACCTTCTCGTTCAATTCGCCGAAGGGGGCCTGTCCCCACTGCAACGGTCTGGGCGAGGAGGCGGTGTTCGACATGGACAAAATCATTCCGCAGAAGCACCTCACGCTGCGTGACGGTGCCGTTGAACCGCTGGGCAAGTACCACAACAACATGCTCTTCGCCATACTCGAAATGCTGGGCCGCCGCTATGACTTTACCCTCGACGATCCCATCGATACCTTCTCGGAGGAGGCGCTCAATGCCGTGCTTTATGGCGATTCCGAACCCCTGACCGTCGACCTCTCGGAGTTCGGCGGCTCGGGCGGCCGTCAGCTCCACCAGTGGGAGGGTGTGGCCGAATACATTACCCATACCTACGACGAGGAGTCGGCACGCGGCCGCAAGTGGAGGGAACAGTTTCTGGTCTACCGCAAATGTTCGGTCTGCGGCGGCTCGCGACTCAAGAAGGAGGCGTTGCAGTTCCGTATCGGCGGCAAGAGCATTGCCGATGTGTCGGCGATGTCGATCAGCGAGTTCTCGGAGTGGATTTCCCATATCGAGGAGTACCTCTCCGAAAAGGAGAGCCGTATTGCACAGGAAGTAATCAAGGAGATTCGCGAACGTCTCGGCTTTCTGATGGACGTGGGACTGGGCTACCTCTCCCTGGCGCGTGCTTCGCGTTCGCTGTCGGGTGGTGAGAGCCAGCGTATCCGACTGGCCACGCAAATCGGTTCGAAGCTGGTCAACGTGTTGTATATCCTCGATGAGCCGTCCATCGGTCTGCACCAACGTGACAACGAGCGTCTGATTCATTCGCTCGAGGAACTGCGCGATGCCGGTAACTCGGTCATTGTGGTCGAACACGACGAGGAGATGATGCGTGCGGCGGATTTCATTGTCGATGTGGGGCCCAAGGCAGGTCGTCGCGGTGGTCAGATTGTAGCGGCCGGAACCTATGAGGAGATCCTCCGCAGCGGTACCATCACGGCGGACTATCTCACCGGACAACGCTGCATTGCCGTTCCCGAGACCTTGCGCGAGGGAACGGGCCGAAGCATTATTCTGCGTGGAGCGCGCGGCAACAATCTCAAGGGCATCGATGTGGAGTTCCCGTTGGGAAAACTCATCTGTGTGACAGGCGTCAGTGGCTCGGGCAAGTCGACGCTCATCAATGAGACACTGCGCCCCATCTTGTCGCGCATGCTCTACCGTTCCTACGACCAACCGCTGGAGTATGACACCATAGAGGGTGTCGAGCATATCGACAAGCTGGTGGTGGTGGATCAGTCACCCATCGGCCGCTCGCCGCGAAGCAATCCGGCCACCTATTCCAATGTCTTTGCCGATATCCGCAAGCTCTTCGAGATGACTCCCGATGCACAAATCCGCGGTTTCAAGGCCGGACGTTTCTCCTTCAATGTCAAGGGCGGCCGCTGCGAGGAGTGCCGCGGTGCCGGTGTGCAGACCATCGAGATGAACTTCCTGCCCGATGTCTATGTGCGCTGCAAGGCCTGTGGCGGCAACCGCTACAATCGCGAAACGCTGGAGGTGAAATACAAGGGACGCTCGATTAACGATGTGCTGAACATGACGGTGAATATGGCGGTGGAGTTCTTCGAGAATATCCCCTCCATACATCAGAAACTGAAGGCCATTCAGGATGTGGGTCTGGGTTACCTGACACTGGGACAGCCCTGCACCACGTTGTCGGGCGGTGAAAGCCAGCGCATCAAGCTCTCGTCGGAACTTTCGAAACGCGACACGGGAAGCACGCTCTATATCCTTGACGAACCGACGACGGGTCTCCATTTCGAGGATATCCGTCTGCTGCTCGACGTGTTGTACAAACTGGTCGACAGGGGCAATACGGTCATCGTCATTGAGCATAACCTCGATGTCATCAAGGTGGCCGACCACATCATCGATATCGGTCCCGAGGGCGGCATGGCGGGCGGTGAAGTGCTCGTTGCAGGAACCCCTCACGAGGTGGCTCAATGTGAAAGAAGCTATACGGGTCATTTCCTCAAGAAGATGGGACTCTGAGGAGGAATGAACGACAAGAAGGGCGGAAAATCTGATTTTCCGCCCTTCTTTTTGCGTATGGATTTCGAGCCGCGACAGACGGTCGGTTTTTTAGGCATTGATTTTGCAGAGGAGAAGTAAAGTAACCAAAATCTATGTGCCATGAAAAAAACAGTCCTATTTTGTGTCGCTTTCCTTTTGAGTGTCATCGCGGTATCGACGACGGTGACAGTGATTGGTCAGAAGAAGATCCTCTCGCCGAAGGAGGAGCGCAGAGAGGCGCGTGAGAAACGCCGTGCGGAACGTATCGCCAGCTTCGAACACTACATCGATTCGCTGGTGCTGTCGCGCAACTTCGAGTTCAATCCCCAGACCATGCAGCGTCAGCCGGCCGGCCCCATGCGCCAAATTATGAATCCGGCCTTCAATGTCGACATCTGGAACGGTTCGGCGGATATCTGTCTGCCCTATGTCAATGGATATGTGCCGCCTTACTATGTCACGGTTATCAACTACACGATACCCGAGTTGAGCGGCTACACCACCGAACAGACCCACGAGGGTTGGATGGTTACCTTCTCCACCTCGCTCTTCTCGGCCGCCACCTATACGTTCACCTTCGAGATTTTCTCGCGAACGGGCGGTGCCAACCTCACCATCACCAATCCGTGGTACAGTCCCGTGGAGTATTTCGGTTCGATAACTGAAATCTATTAGCCGATTTCCTTACAAATAAAAAGACGGATACTCTTTGTGAGTGTCCGTCTTTTTTATGAACGTGTCATTGACGTTGTCTGTAACACATTATCCTTTGTAAATCAGGGCCACGGCCGAAACCGAGACACCTTCCTCGCGGCCCTCGAAGCCCAGTTTCTCGGTGGTGGTGGCCTTGACCGACACCGCGTCCTTGTCGATACCCATCGTCGCGGCCAGCACCTCGCGCATGGTGTCGATGTGGGGACGCAGTTTGGGACGTTGCGCACGAATGGTGCAGTCTACATTGCCGATGCTGTATCCGTGGTCGGCGAGCAGCGAGCAGGTGCGTCGCAGGAGAATTTTGGAGTCCATATTCTCGAACTCCGAAGCCGTGTCGGGGAAGTGGAGGCCGATGTCGCCCAGAGCGGCCGCACCGAGCAGTGCGTCGCAGATGGCGTGAATGGCAACATCGCCGTCGGAGTGGGCCACAAAACCCTTCGAATGCTCAATCTCCACACCGCCCAATACAAAACGCAGCCCCTCCTTCAGGGCGTGTACGTCATATCCGTGTCCTATTCTGAAATTCATGATGAGTGTTGGTGTTGTTTTATTTTTTTGTCAAAGTTATGAATTTTTATTACATTTGCGAATAAACAATTTCAAATTATGTCAGAAATAACCTCTTTGAAACCGCGCCTGATATGGGAGCAGTTTGATGCAATTACCAAAGTTCCGCGTCCTTCGAAGAAGGAAGGCAAAATCATTGAGTATCTGGTGGCTTTTGCCCGTGAACACCATATAGAATATCAGAAAGACGCCATCGGCAATGTCGTGATGCGTAAACCGGCCACCGCAGGCTATGAGAATCGTCCTGCCGTGATTCTTCAGGCACACATGGATATGGTGTGCGAGAAGAATTCCGATGTGGAGTTCGACTTCGAGAACGATCCTATCCGTACCCGTATCGACGGAGAGTGGGTGAAGGCCGAGGGTACCACACTGGGTGCCGACTGCGGTATCGGTATGGCTGCCGGTCTGGCGGTCCTCCTGGACGAGGAGGCCGTACACGGACCTCTGGAGGTGCTCTTCACCGTTGACGAGGAGACCGGTCTTACGGGTGCTTTCGAGCTGGGCGAGGACATGTTGCACGGCAAGTACCTCATCAACCTCGACTCGGAGGACGAAGGCGAGCTGTTCATCGGTTGTGCCGGAGGTATCGACACCGTAGCCACCTTCCATTACACGATGGAGGCCGCACCCAAGAACTACAGTTTCTTCCGTGTCGATGTGTCGGATCTCATGGGCGGTCACTCCGGCGACGATATCGATAAGGGTCGTGTCAATTCCAACAAGACGGTGGCCCGTCTGCTGTGGGACGGTCTTCACGCCTATGACCTCCGCTTGAGCTACTTCTCGGGCGGTAATCTCCGCAATGCCATTCCGCGTGAGGCGTATGCCGTGTTCGGTATCCCCACCAAGTTTGTCGACGAGTTCAAGAAACGCTACGAAATGTTTGCCGCCGACTTGAAGAACGAGTTCCACTTCCGCGAGCCTAACTTCAAGATGACGCTCAACGAGATGCCTCAGGTCGACGAGGTGCTGGACGACAAGACCCAGCGCGCGTTGATTAACGCCATTGTCGGTGTTCCCAACGGTGTGGTCGCCATGTCGTTTGCCGTTCCCGGTCTGGTGGAGACATCGACCAATCTGGCTTCGGTGAAGTTCGAGGAGGGTAACCGTATCGTGGTAACCTCGTCGCAGCGTTCGTCGGTCGAGAGTGCCAAGACCTATGTGATGCAGATGGTTGAGTCGGTATTCACACTGGCAGGTGCCGATGTGGTGCATTCCGACGGCTATCCCGGCTGGACACCCAACCCCGAATCGCGACTTCTGGAGATTACCGCGGAGAGCTACCGCCGTCTGTTCAATACCGAGCCTAAGGTGAGAGCCATTCACGCAGGTTTGGAGTGCGGACTCTTCCTGGAGAAATATCCCGATTTGGAGATGGTGTCATTCGGCCCCACACTCCGCGGTGTTCACTCGCCCGACGAGCGTCTGGAGATTGCCACCGTTCCCAAGTTCTGGGATCTGCTCCTCGACACACTCAAGAATTTGTAGTGACACATGGGGGGGGGAGAATCCTCCCTTTTGATACGGACCGACAACTGTGAAAGGTTGTCGGTCTTTTTTGTAGGACGCGGAGCGAGGAATCTGCTGCTTGAATGGACCAGAACGGCATAAATTGTAGTATGCGAGGGCTTTGAGGGGATAATATCGGTCTTTACGGCGGATTAATTCGTCTGAAATGATTATATTTGTAAGCGTATGAACCATCGGTCGCGCCTATGAAGAATCTGTTTACCCTGCTCGTGTTGTTGTTGGCCTGCGAGGTCTCGGCACAAACCTATGATGACGAATATCGTCCGTATGATTACCCCGAGGAGGAGCTTCCGATGATTGAGACCGACTCGGCACTGTTCTACCGTGCCATTCAGAACTCCGATGATGAATATGCGCGGCTCTCGCTGTTCAACCTTCCCGATGTGGCGATTCGCCGCAGAGGATTCTCCTACGAAGATGAATATTCCGTGCTGAACGGCATGCGGCTCGACTACCGATATACGGGTATCCTGCGCCGTATGGGTGCCGAGGAACTGGCGGTTACGGGCAGCTCGTCACTGGGCGATGTGGCTGCGGGATTGGGCAGTATCCGCCGCTGGAGGTTCACCGATGCCCTGCCTTTGCAGATGTACCGCGGTTCGGTCAATTTCTCGGGACGCAATTATCTGGCGGGTGCGAACTTCTCGCTGCAACGCGAAATCGGCAGGACGATGAACTGTGCCTTTGCCGTAGATGCACGTACCGGCCGCGACTTGTATGTCGACGGAGTGTTCTCCAACACCGTGACAATGGGTTTCAGACTGAAGAAGTCGCTTTCCGACAGACACTCCCTGTCGGTATTGTGCATCGTGCCGCCGATGTTGAAGGGTACTCGGCTGGCATCGGTGGAGGAGACCTTTGCGCTGACGGGCGACTGTCTCTACAATCCGGCGTGGGGTTTTCAGAACGGCAAGGTGCGCAATTCGAGGGTGCGCCGCGAGTTTGTGCCGTTGGTGATGGGCGGTTACAGCGTTGCGATTACTGATGCCACACACCTCGATGTGACATTGGGCGGTGAGTTCGGTGTGCGGAAATACAGCATGCTGGGGTGGTATGATGCGCGCACACCCATGCCCGACAATTACAGATACCTGCCGTCGTTCGGACGCGAACTGGAGGTCGAGCAGGCCTGGTTGCAGGGCGATGCGCGCTACACCCAGATTGACTGGGACGAGATGATACACCAAAACCGCATGGCGCAGGGACATGCCGTCTATGCGCTGGAGGACAAGGTCGAAAGACTGACCCACCTCCATGTCGGAGCCGACTTTTCGTCGCGTATCGACAACCGTCTGACGCTGACCTACGGCGTAAGATACAGGTTGCACACCTCGCGCAACTACAAGAACATGCGTGACCTTCTGGGGGCGGACCACATCATCGACATCGACCAGTTTCTCATCGACGACGCCACCTACTCCTCGAAACTGGAAAACGATCTCCGCCATCCGCAGCGCAAAATCCGCGAGGGCGACCGCTTCGGCTATGACTATTGCCTGCAGCAGAGCGGCGTGTCTGCCTATTTGGGGGCTGCATACCGTTCCAACCGCTTGAGGGCCGATGTGTCGGCACTGCTGGGAAGCGACGCGATATTGCGTAGAGGATACATGGAGAAGGAACTTTTCCCCGGAAGGGGGTCGTGGGGACGCTCGCGCAAGATGCACTTCATGCCCTACACGGTGAAGGCGGCCGTGGGCTGGGCCTTCTCGCCCCGAAGCTATATCGAAATCTGCGGTGCGGCCGGTCTTCGCACGCCACAACCTGAACAGTTGTTCGTACAACCGCTCTACAACCACCGCACGGTGGAGCGACCCGTCGGCGAGCGTTTCTATGCGGCTGAAGTCAATTATAAATATGTGGGGCGCGTGGCCGACATCAGATTGACGGCCTATGCCGCGGCTCGCTACGACGGAATGGAGACCCGTCGGTATTTCGACGACTTGTCGTCGCAGTATTGCGACCTGACGGTCCGCGACCTTGCCCGTTCGTCGTTGGGTGTGGAGGCTGCCGCCCACCTCTATCTGTCGTATCGCTGGCATCTCGATGTGACGCTGGCCGGTTGTTTGAGCGATTTTCTCCACGACCCGACGCTGACCGTCATCTCCGATGTCGACAATACGGTCATCGACCGTCAGGCCGTGAGCCATCTGGGTGATTGCCGTCCCGGTGATGTGCCGCAACTGGCCGCCTCGGCCGAGTTGAGCCATTTCGCCCGTCACGGTTGGGGATTCCGCCTGTCGGCCGGTTATGTGTCGGGACGTTATGTCGAACCGTCGCTGGTGCGCCGTACCGACCGTGTCGCTCGCGAGTGCAGCGATTCGCCGGAGTTGCTGGAGGCTTTCATGGGGCAGGAGCGGTTCGATGATGTGTTCTCGTCGAGGGTGTCGGTCTTCAAGAGTTTCTATTTCCACCGCTCGCGGATGACGGCCTACGTCATGCTCAGCAATCTGCCGGGCAGCAAGGATACGGTCTACCGTGGTTTCGAGTCGATGCGTGTGCAGCGGCTGCGTGCCGGCAATCTCAATCTGTGGCGGCCGCAGGCTTCGAGATACACCTATTCCTATCCGCGGACGATATATCTGTCGGTCTCCTATCAGTTTTGAGAAGAGGGGTTGCACATTTGTGGTTTTGCAGAATTTCCCGTTGCGTTGGCCTTTTGCCCCTCCGATTTGTCAGATGGGCGACAACTGCTTATCTTTGCACCGCAATAACAATCTCACACAAATATTATGATTCAGAAAATTAGTCACACATGTGTCGGTACATGTTCACGCCAGATTGATGTCGAAGTGGAAGACGGCGTAATCCTCAATGTCGCCTTTACGGGTGGCTGCCACGGTAATACACAGGGTATCTCGGCACTGACTCGCGGCATGAAGGTCGATGAGGTCATTGCCCGCATGGAGGGTATCAACTGCCGCAACAAGGGAACATCGTGTCCCGACCAGCTGGCACAGGCCTTGAAGAAGACGAAATAAGATGCTGTCAGCACAAAGAAAGCGAGGAGCCGGACATTGGTGTCCGGCTCCTC
Source organism: Alistipes sp. (assembly GCA_020026375.1). GTDB lineage: Bacteria > Bacteroidota > Bacteroidia > Bacteroidales > Rikenellaceae > Alistipes. The sequence goes on from JAHHQN010000004.1 coordinate 69,257, forward strand.
GCTTTTGGGAGGGAGGTGTGTGGTGGATTATCTGTCGGGCAGGGTGACAGGTTCTTTCCGCAGACCGAAGTTTTCAGACAAAGCCTTGGAGAAAGGGGTGTGGAACTGACGCGCTCCCGTGCGGCAAATCTTCACACATGCGCAGCAGCGTATGCAGCGCGTGGGGTCGGTCTTCATGACATCGTCGGGATCGATGGCCTGCGTGGGACAGACTCCTACACATGCACCGCAGCCGGCGCACATCTCTTCGTCGGTGTGGGGGAGCAGTACCACGGGCTGCTCGGCCTGACGGCGGCGGTACTCCATGATGAAACCGACAAACCGCTGCATGGACGCTTCCGGGGAGGGAGTGTCCTTCAACCGGGAGACATCAATGGGTGTGAGGTCGTCGCGTGTGAGCTTTGCGGCAATGGCACGGCCGAATTCCTCTGCGCGGGCGATGTCCTGCTCGTCGGGACGGTCGACGGCTATCGGGAACTCCTCGCAACTGTAAGAGTGTTCGCCGACAAAGGCACCTGCGGCGATGGGGGTGAAACCACGCTGCGAGACAAACTCCGACAACTCGTTGAGCGTGTTTTCAAAGGCACGGTTGCCATAGACGGCCACCAGTATGGCTGGGGTGTTGTCGCCCTTCAGCCCTTCGAGACGCTGCAGGACGATGGGCGGAACATGACCTCCGTAGACAGGTACGGCAAAGAGAGCGGCCTGATGGTGTCCCAGGTCGAGTTGCGGGGTTTGGGTGTGGGTCAGGTCGTGGAGGCGTACCTCTTCCTCGCGGACCATGCCGCGGCTGACGGCCAGCGCTATTTTCCGAGAGGTGCCTGTGGGGGAGAAACAAATGGTGTGTAATGATTCTATTGTCATGGTATTGTTGTTTGTTGTGTGGCGTAAAGATACTGAAATGTGGTCGGAATTGTTCATAAACTCGAAAAAAACATTATCTTTGTGAAAAATATATCAATTAAAAAGATTAAGTCATGCTTTTACCATCAGAACGTCAAGAAATTATACGTCTTATCCATCGCGAGGTCGTTCCTGCCATCGGTTGTACGGAACCTGTGGCTGTCGCTTTGTGTACGGCACGTGCTGCCGAACTCTTGGGAGTGAGACCCGAGAAGTTAACCTTGCATCTGAGTGCCAACATCTTGAAAAATGCCATGGGTGTGGGTATCCCCGGCACGGGCGGCATGGTTGGTCTGCCGATTGCCATCGCTCTGGGTGCCATTGTCGGCCGCTCGGAGTATCAGCTGGAGGTGCTGCACGATGTGACACCCGAGGCAGTCGAGGAGGGCAAACGCTACATCAGCGAGGAACGTATCGATATCCGTCTGAAGGAAAACATCACCGAGAAACTCTACATCGAGGTGGAGGCCGAAGGCGGAGGACATACCTCGAAGGCCATAATTTCGGGCGGACATACCCATTTTGTCTTCCTGCAACGCGATGAGGAGATTCTGCTCAATGCCATGTGCGGCATGATGGGACAGGAACCCGGTGACGAAGTGGTGCCGCTGACGATGCGCAAGGTGTGGGATTTTGCCATGACCACCCCTCTGGAAGAGATTGACTTCATACTGGAAGCCGGCAAGGTGAACAAGGAAGCGGCCGAGGTGTCGTTCAAGAATGACTACGGCCACTGCATCGGCCGCACGCTGCGTCGTGAGCGCGAACTCAAAATCATGGGCGACAGCATCTTCTCGCGAACACTGGCCTACACCTCTGCGGCGTGTGATGCGCGTATGGCCGGTGCCATGATTCCCATCATGAGCAATTCGGGAAGCGGAAATCAGGGTATCGCCTCCACACTTCCGGTTGTGGTATATGCCGACGAAACAAAGGCCTCGAAGGAGCAGCTGATTCGCGCTCTGACCTTGAGCCATCTGACCGTGATTTACATCAAGCAGAGTCTGGGCCGACTGTCGGCGCTCTGTGGTTGCGTGGTGGCGGCCACCGGTTCAAGTTGTGGCATCACCTACCTTATGGGGGGCGATTATCCCCAGGTGGTGGCTGCGGTAAAGAACATGATTGCCAATCTCACGGGCATGATTTGCGACGGTGCGAAACCGAGTTGTGCCATGAAGTTGACCAGTGGTGTCAGCACGGCCATGATTTCGGCACTGATGGCTGTCGACGGACATTGTGTCTCGTCGATGGAGGGTATCATCGAGGACGATGTCGACCGTTGTATCCGCAATCTGACCAACATCGGCCGCAACGGCATGTTGGCTACCGACCGTTTGGTTTTGGACATCATGACGCATAAGGCGCATTAGAATCAAATATGAAACTCATTCATGCTTTGGGGTTGCTGGCTGTGCTGGCAACCCCTGCCGTTCAGGCACAGGACTACCAAAAGGTGCTGGCGGAGAACCCCGATCGCTATGCAGGCATCTATCACTCTTACGAACACCCGACGGAGCGGCTGACCAAAGCCCCCAAAGGTTATCGCCCCTTCTACATCAGCCACTATGGCCGTCACGGCAGCCGTTGGCACTCTTCCGAGAGTAAGTACATGGCATCGTTGTCGCTGTTGCGAAGTGCCGACAGTTGTGGGGTGCTGACCCCCGTGGGCAGAGACCTGTTGCAGAAGGTGGAGAGGGTCACCCGTGATGCCGACGGCCGCTGGGGCGATCTCTCGCCGCGAGGTGTGGGGGAGCATCGCGCCATTGCCGGCCGTATGTTCGAAAACTTCCCCGAGGTCTTCTCCACCCGTGGAGGACGCGACTGCAATGTGGAGTGCCGCTCCACGGTGGTTATCCGCTGTATTCTCAGCATGGCGGCCTTCAGTGAACGGCTGAAGGAACTGAATCCCGATATCCATGTGACCCGTGAGGCGAGCCGGAAGCATATGTATTACATGAACAACGACAAGGGGCGCAACTACCAGCGCCCGAGGGCCGGAGTGGTAGGCGACAGCCTCATTCATGCATGGGTGAAGCCCGACAGATTCTTCTCCGCGCTTTTTGTGGACCCGAAGTTCTGTGAGGAGCGAATCGAGGATCCCCAATACATGATGTACCGATATTATATATTGGCTTCGATTTTTCAGGACGTGGAGTATCTCAATCTCTCGATGTTCGATGTTTTTACACGCGAAGAACTCGAATCGTTGTGGAGGGTCGAGAATGCCTACCGCTATCTGACGATGGGACCTTCGCTGCGTTTCGGTGACCTGATCAAGGCCGATGCACGTCCCCTGCTCCGCAATATCGTGGAGACGGCCGACGAGGTGGTCAGTGGCAGGCGAGACCTGTCGGCTTCGCTGCGCTTTGGTCACGATTCGACGATTGTGCCGCTGATGTGTCTGATGGGCATCAACGACTGCTCTTACCGTGTCTTCGATGTCAACGAGATTGCCAAAGGGTGGAATCTGTCGATGACCACGCCCATGGCTACCAACCTTCAGCTGGTGTTCTACCGTCACGACAAGACCGGTGATGTGATTGTCCGTATTCTGCATAACGAACGCGATGTGGAGTCCCTGCCGGTGGAAGGTGCGCCATTCTACCGTTGGAACGACCTCAAAGCCTATTTCCAGACGCTCTATGAGTAACTTCTAATCGCGAGATACCGACTTGTTTGACATAATTCCCACAAGGTGACCGAGGGGTCGTCTTGTGGGAATATTTTATAGGTGTATATGCCAACGGTGTGGAGAAATTGAAGAGTCGTCATGAAGGCGAACATGTATTTAAAATATGAATTTTTGTTGTTTGAAAAGTTCTTTTTAATGTTTGAAGGGTATGACATATCGCCGATTCGTCAGAAATTGTGGTAAATATTGCTTATTTCAATGCTTCTATATATTATTTTGTCCACATAATTGTATTTATAATATATAATATCGTATATTTGTGTATTAATATCCTATTGAGAATTAACAAATTTGCAAATCAGATGTAATCACACCTCTACAAACATGACAAAAACGATTATGAACGATAATAATATAGAAATACAGCGTGCGGAATCGTCCGCAAATACATTGGATACACAGGAAGACGGGATATTGTTTGAAGTTGACGAACCCCACAATGAAGATTTTCTGGTGGGTGAGCTTTACCTGTTCAGTGATATGAAAGACCCTTCCGATAATGCTAGGACATTATGGGGTGTCTTCGACAAGATGGCCGATGGTAAGGTCTGCCTTGAGTCGGCAAGTCACGACATGAGCGAATTCGATTTGTGGTGTCAGTTGCCCGACGAATATAAATATTACCGTCTGTCCACACGTCTCGAATTACGCGACTATGTCATGGGTTTGACCTACAGTCAGTGTGCCGCCCATGAGGAATTGATGATTCATCTCTAAATCGGAATAGGGGAGTCTGCTCCTCATTTCGTCTTTGCTTGGCGGACGAAGTATCGTTCGTCGGTGACCTTATGCTTGTCTCGGTTGTCATGCGTGACGACCGTCGACAGGCTGCTTTTTTGTAGGGAGATGTGGGGAAAAGATATAAAAGGCTACCAATCCGAAGATTGGCAGCCTTTGGTATATGTGTGGTACTTTATAGCGTGCGGCTGTATCCTTGTTTGCGGAGTCGTTCCAGCTCTCGAGACATCTTCTCGGTACGCTGCGGATCTTGCAGATAGAGGTTGTTTTGCTCCAGAGGGTCGTCCTTCATGTTGTAGAGCTGTCCCTTCGGACCGTTTGGTGTGGGACTGACCTTCTGGGGTGCGGAGAATCCGGCCGAACCCAGACCGTCAATGTATTTCCAGTCGCCCTGCTTGATGGCGAGGGTGTGATCTCCCGAGAAGTAGAGGATATGGTCTCTTGTCGGGGTGGTGTCGCCGTACAATATGGGCTTGAAACTGAAGCTATCCTCCGCCTCGTCGGGACGCAGTGGCACTCCGTTGATATCGGCCAGTGTGGCGAACAGGTCGATGAGTCCCACCGTGTGATGACTTACATTGCCACCCTTGATTACATCGGGCCAGCGGATAATCAACGGGATATGGTGGCCGCCGTCCCAAGCATCACCCTTCTGTCCTCTCGAACTCCAGTTGCTGCTGTGGCCATACTTCTGAATATCGGTATCATTCCACGGTGCGCCGTTGTCGCTGGCGAATATCACGATGGTATTCTCCTCCACGCCCGACTCCCTGAGCGTCTGACAGACACGTGCCACGGCGTTGTCGATGTCGCGGACAAAGTCGCCATAACTACCCAGCAGGGTAGTCCCCTTGCTCTCCTCGGAGGGCAACCAGGGGGTATGGGGGCCTGTCAGCGGCAGATACAGAAAGAAGGGTTTGTCGTCCTTGACGGCACGGCGGATAAACTCCACACCCTGAGAGACAACAGTGGGCAGACACTCCTCGAACTTAAACGAGCGTGACATCTCGCCATTGCGCCACCATGTGCCGCGTTCCCAGTAGATGTCGCGTTCGTTGGTGTAGATACGGTCCCAGGCATACTCCGTTTCCGCGCCTTTATCGGTAGGGTAGACCTCTGCCGTGAGCGTTACATCGGGATCGACCACCCGGTGGTTTTCCACAAAAACATAGGGCGGCATGTCGAGTGATGCCGGAAGAATGAAGGAGTAGTCGAAGCCTACATCGTTGGGGGTATGCTCCACGCGAGCAGAGAAATCGGTATTGGTGTAGCCGAGAACCTCGGGGGTGAGAATCTGCGGTTTACGCTTGTCCTTCACCGTCCATTCCAATCCAAGATGCCATTTGCCAACGCAACCTGTGGTATAGCCTGCGCGCTGCATCATCGAGCCGATGGTTGGACGCTGCAGCTCGATATCGGGTTCGAGATAGCCGAAATATTCGCGGTGGTTGTCTACACGGAAGAAGTAGCGTCCCGTTACCAGTCCGTAGCGTGACGGCCCGCTGAGTGAGCCGGCCGAGTGGGCATCGGTGAAACGCAGACCGGCAGCCGCCAGATTGTTGATGGCCGGAGTTGCGGTCCGTGCATAGGGATTGTTGCAGGCGACATCGCCGTATCCCATATCGTCGGCAAGGATAATGACGACATTGGGGCGTTGTTGGGGTGTGGCCGCTGCAGTTGTTCCGGCCGCACCGAGCGCCAACAGGGGCAGTTGGTGTTGGAGTAAAGAGGTTATCTTCATAAACTGATGTTTATACTTTTGTAGTTTGTGCGAACAAAATTAGTGATAAAATCATTGTCTGTCAAGACTTTGACTCGTGGTTTTTGTTCCTAAACATATTGCTATGTATCATGTTGAATGTCTGTTGGTTATGGAATATCATCAGGATAGGGTAGTCGGTTGTTGGTAGAAATGATAGAATATCCGGCTATGACTTTATATTATAATATTATATAAGTATATATCTGTTAAGAAGGGTTTGTTGGTGTGTGATGCCATAATATCACGATTCACAGTGTATTATGATTCCCGTTGAGACGCAGGTCTTGCTTTCATATCTGAGAAATACATGGCCGTGCAGTTTTGTTACGAGACGTCGGTATGTCAGCTGTCGGAGCGCACAGGTTTGACTGATGGAGGGTGAATGGATTCGACTGTGAGCACTGATGAAGTGCGCCAACGGAGCCGGCTCTGCACGCAGCGATGTCAATGCCGTTGCCGAAAAAAATATTGATGTCGGATACGCACGCTTGCACGCAAAAACACGGACGCCTTGCGATGTCCAAAAGTTTTTCAGCCGTGTATGATTTTCGTCAAAAACAGACGAGAATAGGGTCTGATTGATTATCGCCTAACATTATTTAACATAATAATAATATTAAATCAAATAAAACATAAAGAAAATCTCCCCTTTTCCAGATGCCTGCTTCGTAAAATCAACTTCATTGAAGTCTTGAATGGGTGTACTTGCGTTGCAACAGTTTGCTAATTAGAGAATTGAAATTCCAAATGAGATGAATCCCCCAAAATATCAACTTCATGAGACTTCGTCAGACGAGAGTATTCCGCACCATTGCACGGAAAATTTAGAATACGCGATTCTCAGAGGGTTAAAGATACGCAAAATCAAAGGGTACTTTGCGTCGTCGGATTTTGGCGGCGGAAGTACCGATCAATAGAAAAGTCCCCTTGTTGAAATTGTCTGTTTGGTACAATTTCAACAAGGGGATAGTTTCTGTATTTTTTTAAGATTACTGCATCGGTGAAAAACTTTCGAATGTTCCGTCTTCATAAAGAATCACAATCTTTCGAACTCTGCCATGACCTTTCGCCATGTTCGAGAAGAGGTCGACTCCGACAGATGTCGCCGCGGTGTTCACCTCCGAAGACCGATCGACAGAAGGACGCGAATCGATGGCTTGCGGAGTTGTGATGTCAGACTGCTCGGTTGTCATATCGGAAGAGGCTGCTTCATGTGCAGCATCATCTCGATACATGGAGCCTTTATCCAATATCAACCAGTCGGGGTTGATGTTGGGGAAGCGGTTGAGAATCTTTTGCAGCAGGTCAAAACCGGGTTTGTTGCGTCCGGCCAAAATGTGTGAGATACCGGCCGGATTCACTCCTAACATCTCGGCCAGTTGTCCGGGGCGCAAATCCTCATTTTTCATCAGTTCAAGCAGCTTATCTTTCATGGCTCAAAAATTTTTACAAATATAAAACATTTTACAGAATTAAACAAGTGTGTAAATAACATTTGTAATACGAATTTTACACCTTCATCTGTTACATTTGTAACTTTCGGATATTGTTAAATCCTTATTCCTTTGGAAATATTATAGATACTTTATGTTAAATATGGTAAATCGCTGGTAAATAATAGGATATAATGCAAAGATGTTTCAGATGGTTATCTGTAAGCATGATTTCATTAATACAGGTGTCTATAACGCGGTTTTTATGTGGATATAAATTCTGTAAAGTACTGATAAATAGCCTATTAAAATAAATAGTTTAACGATTGAACCATTATTGTTGCGTGCGGAATTGAGCAATTTGCAGCATTGTTAAGTATTACACATGTAAAATAAATATGTAAATTCAAACATTATAAATGTAAATAATAGAGTAGTTTTACACATGTAAATATATTACATTTGTAAAAACCACTACTACCCTACTGATGCTATTATGGGGATTTTCCAGAATTTGATACGCAGCTAATGATACTTGATGTATTCGACTCTTCGCCACTTCATTATGTTAAATACGAAAAGCGGCAGACCATCTCTTATGGACAGTCTGCCGCTTGTTTTGGGCGTACCTGGAGGCTTATCTCATCTATTTTGAAATTTCAGCCGCAATTTGTACGAACTCCTCCTGTGAGAGATGAAGCTTCTCCTTGTGGAAGTCTACATCGCTTTCATCGTTGATAGGAATCAGATGGATATGTGCATGTGCAACCTCGAGTCCGAGAACCACCACAGCAACCTTCTTGCACTCGATTTTGCTCTTGATTTTCTGTGCCACTTTTTTTGCAAAAAGAATCATTCCAGCCAGAGTTTCGTCATCTAAATCGAAAATATAGTCTACTTCCTTCTTGGGAATGACTAAGGTGTGACCTTTGGCCAGAGGGTTGATGTCCAGGAAAGCATAGTAATTTTCATCTTCGGCCACCTTGTAGGAAGGTATCTCGCCGGCGATGATTCTTGAAAAAATTGATGCCATTTTTCTGTAATTTTATAGTGTCGTTATCTTGTTTTCATGATGATCTCCGAGATTCGGTGATGCTTTGTTTTTCGAGTTTCACGAGGCGTGGGTTCGGGGTGACTCCCCTATTTTTCCTCGTCTTCTTTTTGATCTAGTTGTTCATTTTGTCGGATTATTACCACCTCTTTCTGTGGTGTTATTGTCGAAGGAATGAACCCAGATTTTGTCGTTTTGCAGAAGAATCTCAATCTTTCTCCTGGTCGAATTTGGGTCGGATAATTTCCGAGAAGATGACGGCCTTGCGAATGTCGAACTCATCGCTTATCGTGCGGTTGTTCTCTTCACATATCTCCGATTTCGAGATTTCGTCCTGAATTGTCTCCTCCTGTTTGCGACCTGTTTTCCGGCTGAAATTTGCAGCCGCCGTATGATGCTGACCGTTTACGGCCGACGAGACTGCGGGGCCGTAAATGGGGCTGTTTTGTGAGGCAGCCACCTCTGACAATGAGGCGTACTCCTCCGAGAAAGGTCGTCCTTCAACCTCTCTATCGCAGGAATACGCGTGCTGACAGCCTTTTCGGGGCTTTTGTCTGATGGTGCGGCGACCGGCCGATTGATGCTCCGAAGCATCTTCATCACCGTTTCTGTCGTTCTCTGTAAGTCGTTTGCCGGCCCGGTTATCGCGGTTGGCCATGCTCTTGCGGCCTTCTTCGTAAGCCCTGTCGTATTGCTTGTCCTGGACGATTTCGCGCTCGCTCTGCAGCTCTTCTTTGGGGCTTTCCTCCTCGTGTGTCAACTCTCTTGAAGCCTCTTTCATGGCTTCGAGGAGAGTCGTACCCCACGACTCTTCATGACCGGATTCCTGTGCCTTTTTACGGCGTTTGTTGGAGTTGATGAGACTCATTGCCACCAACAATGCAATCCAGATGATAACAGCGGTGCTGCCGCTTGCCAGATACATCATTTTAGTTCAATCTTCGTTTTACGCTCTCGATACCTTTGATGATACGCAATTTGTCCATCACGGCATTGAGGCTTTCGGTGTCTTTGACGTAGAGGCTCACACTGCCCTCGAAAATACCGTCGTGGCTGTGTATGTTGACCTCACGTATGTTGATATTGAAGTCGTCGCTGACGACTTTGGCCAGCTCCAGCAGCAGGCCCTTGCGGTCGAGTCCGCGAATGTCGGCGGTGACCAGATAGGACATGGCCTTGTGCTGTGACCATTTGATTTCATCTTTTACGATGTGTTTGCCGTACTGTGCGGCCAGACGGTTCAACTCGTCGCAGGTGGCCTTGTGTACGATGATATTGCCCGATGCTGGGTCTCTGTACCCCACCACCTTGTCGCCCGGAATGGGTTTGCAACACTCCGCAATGATAAATTGCGGCTCGCTGTTTTCGCCCGTATCCTTGGCCGGTGTGGTGTCCGCGAGTCTGTCATCGTCGAGTTCGTCCTCTTCCTTCTTGTTGGGAATGAAAAGGGTCCAGAACTTGAGAATCTTGCTCTTGGAGTTGGTTTTGAGTACCTTGTCGAGGTTGTCCAGCGAGATGATGCCTGCACCAATCTTGCTGTATAACTCCTCTTTGGTATTACTGTCGTAAATAGGTATGATTTTGCGCAGGACCCTTCCGCTGAGGTTGATGTCCAGCGATTTCATCTTGTCTTCGAGCATCTGCATGCCGCGTTCGATGTTGTGCTGTCGTTCGCGCTTCATGAAGCTCTTGATGGCCTGCTTGGCCTTTGCCGTGGTGACGATGTCAAGCCATTCGGGCTTGGGTCGTGCGTTGTCGGCCGTGATAATCTCAATCTGGTCGCCGCTGTTGATTTGTGTGGTGACCGGTTCGAGCTTGTGGTTGATTTTCGCGCTGATGGCGTTGTTGCCAATTTTGGAGTGAATGTCGTAGGCAAAGTCGAGAGCCGTGGCACCATAGGGCATCTTGCGTGATTCTCCCTTGGGGGTGAACACGACAATCTCGGAGGTGTAGAGCGAGAGTTTGAAGTTGTCGAGGAACTCGACGGCACTCTCCGTGGGGCTGTTCAGTGCCACACGGATACGCTTGAGCCACTTGTCGAACTCATCTTCATCTTGAGAGATGGTGGCCTTCTTGTACTTCCAGTGGGCCGCGAAACCTCGCTCGGCAATGTCCTCCATTCGCTGGGTGCGAATCTGCACCTCCACCCACACACCGTCGGGACCCATCACCGTGGAGTGAAGGGCCTCATAACCGTTGGCCTTGGGCATCGAAATCCAGTCGCGCAGGCGGTCGGGTTTGGGAGCGTAGATGTCGGTGATGGTCGAATAAATCTGCCAGCACTGTGTCTTCTCCGAGGGGAAAGGCAACGGCTTGAATACGATTCGGATCGCAAAAAGGTCGTAAATCTCCTCGAAGGGGATTTGCTTGCGCTGCATCTTGCTCCAGATGGAGTAGATACTCTTCACACGACCCGAAATCTCGTAGTTGAAGTTGTCGCGGTTGAGTGCTGCGATGATGGGGGCATTGAACTTGTCGATAAATTCGCGGCGTGTGGCTTCGCTCTCCTCCAGTTTCTGCTTGATTTCGGCATACTGCTGCGGAAAGCGGTACTTCATACACAGGTCTTCCAACTCGCTTTTGATGGAGTAGAGTCCCAGGCGGTAGGCCAGCGGCGCGAACAGATAGATGGTCTCTCCCGTAATCTTGATCTGCTTGTTCAGGGGCATCGAACCCAGCGTGCGCATGTTGTGCAGACGGTCGGCAATCTTAATGAGGATTACCCTCACGTCGTCGGACAGGGTGAGCAGCACCTTTCTGAAATATTCGGCCTGCTCCGAGGTGTCGGCATTGAACACGCCCGACATCTTGGTCAGTCCGTCGACCATCGAGGCGATTTTGGGTCCGAAGATGCGTTCCATGTCTTCCACCGTGTATTCCGTATCCTCCACCACATCATGCAGCAGGGCCGCAACCACGGACTTCACACCCAGACCAATCTCGTCGATGACGATTTGGGCTACAGCGATAGGATGCAGGAGGTAAGGTTCGCCCGACCGGCGTCTTACCCCTGCATGTGCCTCTTTGGCAAGAAAAAATGCACGTTTAATAAAATTCCAATCCTCGTCGTTCTTGCAAACCTTGGTACACGACAATAAGAGATTGTCCCATTTCTCCTTAATCAGAGTCTCGTCCTCAGCACTGTATCCCATATCAGCTATTTTGAATTCTTCATCGCTTCACGAACCTTCTCCTCGATTTCCGCTGCAAGAGCTTCGTCAGACTTCAATCGTTCCTTCACTGTATCGCGGCCCTGTCCGATTTTGCTGTCTCCGTAAGAGAACCACGAACCGGCCTTCTTGATGATCCCGTAATCCACACCCAAGTCGATGATTTCACCGATCTTGGAGATACCCTCGCCAAACATGATGTCGAATTCGGCACGACGGAACGGAGGTGCCACCTTGTTCTTCACCACCTTGACCTTGGTGCGGGTACCGAGCTGCTCCTCGCCGTCCTTGATGACCGACACGCGGCGGATATCTATTCTCACACTGGCATAGAATTTCAGTGCATTACCACCGGTTGTGGTTTCGGGGTTGCCGTAGACCACGCCGATTTTGTCACGCAGCTGGTTGATGAAGATGCAGACGGTCTTGGTTTTCGAGATGCTCGAAGTGAGCTTTCTGAGGGCCTGCGACATGAGTCGTGCCTGAAGACCCATCTTCGAGTCACCCATCTCACCCTCGATTTCGGCCTTGGGGGTCAGTGCAGCCACCGAGTCGATGACGATGATGTCGATGGCGCTCGAGCGGATCAGCGAGTCGGCGATTTCGAGGGCCTGCTCGCCGTTGTCGGGCTGCGAAATCAGCAGGCTGTCAACATCGACACCCAAATTCTGTGCGTAGAAACTGTCGAAGGCATGCTCGGCATCGATGAATGCCGCAATGCCGCCGGCCTTCTGTGCCTCGGCGATGGCATGAATGGCCAGAGTGGTCTTACCCGATGACTCGGGACCGTAGATTTCGATGATACGGCCCTTGGGGTAACCACCCACACCCAGTGCCATGTCCAAAGTGATGGAACCGCTGGGAATGACCGGAATGTCGTTGACCTCCGAGCTGTTCATTCTCATAATCGAACCCTTGCCGAAATCCTTTTCGATTTTCTCCATTACGGCGTTCAGGACCTTCAGCTTGTCGGGGTTTACTTGTGTTTTTTCTGCCATTTTATTTCGTTTTATTTTTTTTCGTTATTGATTCCTTTATCGGGGCGCAACTATTTCAGAGCCTCGATGATTTGCTGGTAGTGGTTCTTGGTGTCCACCTTTGTGATGATCTTTTCGATACGTCCTTCCGTGTCGATGATGAAGGTGGTACGCAGGATACCCATGTATTTTCTGCTGCACATTGTTTTTTCGCCCCACACGCCGTAGGCCTCGGCCACCGAGTGGTCGGTGTCGGCCAGCAGCGTGAAGTTCAGTTCATGCTTGGCGCAGAAGTTCTGGTGCGACTTCTCCGTATTGGGACTCACGCCGATGATTCTGAAGCCCATCTCCTGAAGTTGTGCCTTGCCGTCGCGGAGGCTCTTGGCTTCGAGCGTGCAGCCCGGTGTATTGTCCTTGGGATAGAAATAGAGAATGGTGCGCTGCCCTTTCAAATCGGCAAGTGTCAGAGGCTGACCGTCTTGTGTTGTCGATTCGAAATCGGGAGCCAACTCCCCTTCCTGTAACTTTGTCATATCTTGTTGTATTTTTTGTCAAACATTGTCCGCTGCACCTTTCACGTGCGGTGGTTTGTGGTTGCCTGCTGCCGTATCGCCGGGCGGCACGGTTGCAGGTCGATGGAAATCCCTTTCCCGGAATTTACCTTCAAAGATAATAAAAATTTATTGGATTTTTAAACCATATCCCCTACTTTTTTACGTAAAAATTACATATATGTCACCTCAATTTGTCTGTCCGACTCGGCATGGGAGGTATTCAGTTTACGATGACAACACGGACAGCGTATCGGCATTTCCGTTTCGATGTATTCTCCCTGCCCCGGTTGTGGAAGCTGCGCGTCGTGTTCGCAGAATACGTAGTGGTCGAACTGCGCTCCGCAGTATCGGCAGATGACGGTGTAAGATTTTCCCATGATAGTCGTGTTTTAAGGTTATCCACTGCAAAGGAACGGCAGTGGAGTGACAACTTGTGACACAGACTAACGATGGCTGAATTTTTCGAGGTAACGGGTGATGTAATCTTTCAATTCGGGGGATTCGATGATGCGTATGTCGTCGAGCAGACCGACCACGAAGCGGCCCACACCGGCCATTCCGGCCACTTGGGTATCGAGCAGCCACAGGTCGTGTCCGATGGAACGTATGTCCTTTTCGGCCTGGGGATACTCTTCGCAAAGGAGGTTGTAGGCCAGCAGACCCATTTCGAGCTTCACGGGGTAATGTACCTCGCCGTGCATTCTGAAGGCGTCGATGAATCCCTCCTTGTGGGCCTCCCTGAACTGCCAGTCGTCGTCGGTGACCTCCACCGACGAGATGCGTGTAGTCTTGAACAGTTTGCAGACGCCGTCCTGAGGGTCGTAACACCACACCTGCACATAGTTGGTCGTGAAGGCGAAGGGTTCCACCCTTCTGTCGCGTGTTCCGCCGCCGTGGGCCGACTGATAGCCGCACAACACGGCCTGCTTTTCGGCTTCGATGGCTTCAATCAGACGGTGGACATTCGAGGCGTTCTTTCCTCTCACGACGGTGTTGGCCAGCGTCTTGTTGTCGTAGACCGAGTAGAGTTTGCGCTTGAGATTCTGCTTGAGCAGATTGGTGTCGTCAATGTTCTCGATGGCACGTTTCAGTATCACGGCCTCCTCCTCGGTGAAGTGAACCAGCTGTGAGATGTCTTTGAAATGAGGGGATTCCTTGTCCAGACGTATGCAGTCGCCCGACTTCTTGATGACGAAGCCGGCCTCGCGGAAGGTGTCGATATAGCGGTAGACGGTGCGTCGCGACATGTCGAGCCGCTCGGCCAGTTGGTCCACGTTGTAGGTGGTGTTGGCCGTCAGCATCTTCATCAGACGCAGGAGTCTCTCTAATTTGGGTTGGTCCATAGTGCTTTGTTGTGAGGGAGCGGTGTGTGAAAATCTGATTTTCGGAATGGTTCCACCCTGCCGCGTTCCATGTCGTGCAAATATACGCAAAAAAGGTTGTGATTCCGCATCACAACCTTTCAATTCTCCCTCTCTGTCGTTCTATTTCGACATGACGAGTTTTTCGATTTCCTCCACCGTGTGGCGGAAATTCTTGTCCGTTTCAATCAGATTGCTCACCGCCTTGCACGAGTGCAGTACCGTGGCGTGGTTTCTGCCGCCGATGGCCGCACCGATGGAGGTCAGCGGCGATTTGGTATGCTGCTTGGCCAGATACATGGCTACCTGACGGGCCTGCGCCACTTCGCGTGTGCGTTCCGAGGAGTTCAGGCGCGCCAAATCCACATTGAGGTAGTCGCATACCACCTCGATGATGTTCTCGATGGTGATCTCCTTCTGTGTAATCTGCACATAGATTTTCAGTACCTCCTTGACCAGTGACTTGGTGATTCTGCGTCCCAGATAGGCTGCATGGGCCTTCAGTGAGGTGAGCGCACCCTCAATCTCTCGCACGTTGGCCGAGATGTTGTCGGCCAGATAGAGCGTAACATCGTCATTGAGCTGTATGCCCAACTTCTGTGCCTTGGCGCGGATAATCTTCACCTTGGTTTCGTGGTCGGGAATGTTGATGGGTGTCGACAATCCCCACTTGAATCGGGTGAGCAGTCGCTGCTCGATATCCTTCAACTCCACGGGCGGCTTGTCGGAGGTCAGCACCAACTGTTTGCCCGACAACTGCAAGTGGTTGAAGATGTTGAAGAAGGCGTTCTGGGTACCGGTCTTGCCCGTCAGCTCCTGAATATCGTCGATAATCAGCACGTCTATCATCTGGTAGAAGTGAATGAAATCGGGAATTTCTCCGTTTTTGTAGGCTGTCTGGAACTGCGCCTGAAACTTGTTCATCGACACATACAATACCTGCAGTTCGGGGTGGCGTTCCCTGACTTCGTGA
Source organism: Alistipes sp. (assembly GCA_020026375.1). Taxonomy (GTDB): domain Bacteria; phylum Bacteroidota; class Bacteroidia; order Bacteroidales; family Rikenellaceae; genus Alistipes. The sequence goes on from JAHHQN010000004.1 coordinate 84,871, forward strand.
CCGATGGCCTGCACGATATGCGTCTTTCCCAAACCCGAATTACCATATATATAGAGGGGGTTGAACGGGTTGTTACCGGGCGAAACGGCCACCGACATACCCGCCGAACGTGCCAGACGGTTGCAATCACCCTCGATGAAGGTCGAGAAGGTGAGTGCCGAGTTCAGCTGCGGGTCGATAATCATCTTCTTCAGGCCGGGAATAACAAACGGGTTCTTGATGTTTGCCGTGTTGGTCTGTGTGTTGAAGCGCGAAATCGCCGCTGTTTCTGCATTGGAAGAGGCCGTCGTATTGGTGGTCACCGTGGCACGGGGTACGGCATAGTGCAGACGGGTCTCCTGTCCATAGAACTGGGTGATGATCGGTCGCAGAACCGGAATGTAGTTCTTCTCAATCTGTCGGACATAGCTGGCATTGGGGACTCTCAAACGCAGGGTCGTGCCATCAAATTCAAGAGGTTCAATGGGTTGAAACCACTTCTCAAACTCTTCGGAGCTGGTCTGTGTTTTGATGCGTTCAAGGCAATGCTGCCATATCTCATTGTATGACTGAGAGTTTGTTAACATATCGGGGAAATCGCTTTTTATGACGGTGCAAAGTTGTGAATAATTTTGTTAAAAAAACGCTCTGGGAGATGTTGTTAATCTCCTATTTTTTTATATGGAATGGCGAAGTTATTAACAATCTTGTGCAGAGTCGCGTCGGCGGAAGGAGTGTCGGGTGTGTGAAAACCCTCGATTTTTGTTCTCCGAAGCTTGTTATTCGATGGGGCTGCGCCGGGTGCCAACCTCCGGGATTGTGTCTGAAAAATGCACCTCCCCTCTCGCGCGGGAGCGAAATATCGGAGTGTGGCGAAAATCCGACTGCAAGTATAATCAAAATCTATGATTTATGGAAATATTATCGGCCAATGAAACGAATTTTTAACTCTTTGGTCTTGAAAATATGGTTTTAATTCTGTATATTTGCGTATAGATATTGAGAAACTATTAAATTTAAATAATATTAAAACGTAAAAGAATTATGGCAAACGAAGTTGATCAGATGGTCTTGAGCAAAGCTCAGTCCTGGCTCGACGGTAACTACGACGAGGAGACAAAGAAGCAGGTGAAATACCTCATGGAGAACGACCCCAAGGAGTTGGTCGAGAGTTTCTATAAGGACCTGGAGTTCGGTACTGGCGGTCTGCGCGGTATCATGGGCGTGGGGTCCAACCGTATGAACATCTACACCGTGGGTGCTGCCACCCAGGGTCTGTCGAACTACCTCAAGAAGAGTTTTGAGGGTCAGGAGGTGCGTGTTGCCGTGGCTCATGACAGCCGTAACAACTCGCGCCGTTTTGCCGAAGATGTAGCCGACATCTTCGCCTCGAACGGTTTCACCGTATTCCTGTTCGATGCCCTGCGCCCCACTCCCGAGTTGAGTTTCGCCATTCGTGAGCTGAACTGCCAGTCGGGTGTCGTTGTCACCGCATCGCACAACCCCAAGGAGTACAACGGTTATAAGGCCTACTGGACCGACGGTGCACAGGTGACCGCCCCCCACGACAAGAACATCATTGCCGAGGTGGCCAAGATTACCAACGTCGACATGGTACAGCGCGGCAAGAACAAGGAGAACATCACCATTCTCGACGAGAAGTTCGACGAGATTTATCTGGAGCGTATCCACGCCCTCTCGCTCTCGCCCGACTGTGTGAAGAAGCACCACGACATGAAGATTGTCTACTCGCCCATGCACGGTGCCGGTGTACGTCTGGTTCCCGCTTCGCTCAAGAAGTTCGGCTTTACCAACGTCATCATGGTTCCCGAGCAGTCGGTTGTCGACGGCAACTTCCCCACTGTCGAGTCCCCCAACCCCGAGGAGCGCAAGACCATGGCCATGGCTATCGAGCTGGGTGCCAAGGAGGGTGCCGACCTTGTGATGGCTACCGACCCCGACTCCGACCGTATCGGTCTGGCTCTTCGCAACAAGAAGGGCGAATATGTGCTGTTGAACGGTAACCAGACACTGGCCCTGCTGTTGAGCTATCAGCTGACCCGTTGGGCAGAACTGGGCAAACTCGACGGCAAGCAGTATGTGGTGAAGACCATCGTAACCTCACAGATGGCCAATACCGTGGCAGAACACTTCGGCGTGAAGTGCTACGACTGTCTGACCGGTTTCAAGTATATCGCCAAGATTATCCGCGAGAACGAGGGCAAGACCCAGTACATCGGTGGCGGTGAGGAGTCGTTCGGCTACCTGGCAGGCGACTATGTACGCGACAAGGACGCCGTTTCGGCCTGCTCGATGGCCGCCGAGGCTGCCGCATGGGCTTTGGATACCATGGGCCTCACCCTCTATGAGTGGTTGCAGCAGTTGTATGTGAAGTACGGCTTCTTCCTGGAGGGGCTGGTTCCCGTTGTCCGCAAGGGCAAGGAGGGTGCCGAGCTGATTCAGAAGATGATGGTCGATTTCCGTGCCAATCCTCCCAAGACCATTGTTGGTTCGAAGGTGGTGAAGATTAACGACTTCCAGTCGCTTGAGCAGCTCGATGTGCTGACTGGCGAGAAGACCCCCATCGAGCAGGACAGCAGCAATGTGCTGCAGTGGTTCACCGAGGACGGCACCACCGTTTCGGTACGTCCCTCGGGTACGGAGCCCAAGATCAAGTTCTACTTCGGTGTGAAGGGCGAGTTGAAGTCTGTGGAGGACTACGACAAAGTACATGCCGAGTTGGCCGAGAAGATTGAGGCCATCAAGAAGGATTTGAACCTGCTCTAATCCAGTGAAGGGGTATCGGACCGATACTCCCCGATAATAGAAAAGCCGCGAGAATTGTCTCGCGGCTTTTTTCGTGTCTGTCCGTTGATGTGGTCTGCGGTGTCTGACAGAGAGCGGAATACGGTCAGTTCTTCTGCTCGGTGCAACACCCCTGCCGGCAGGCAAGCGCACGACAGGCCACACGGTCGATTTTGCCGTTTCCGGTCAAAGGAATGTGGTCGGTTGTAATGATGTGCCTGGGACACCAATAAGGAGGTAACAACTTCTCCATCTGAGAGAGGAGCAGTTTGCAGTCGGAGGTGTCGGTGAGCAGCAGGGTGACGGCCTCCCCCAATTTCGCATCGGGAACGGCGGTAATGGCATAGGGGGTGCGAATGATGCTTTTCAGCAGTCGTTCCACCTCCTCGGTGTGGATTTTCACGCCGCCGCTGTTGATGACATTATCGCGGCGTCCCACAACGGAGAAACTGCCGTCGTGACGGAGTCTTACGATGTCGTTGGTGTGCAGGGGGGATGGTGTCAGCGTGGGGGCATCGATAATCAATGCTCCGTCCGTGTCCTGTGAGAGGGTTATCCCTGCAAAAGGGGTGTAATAAGCGCTTTGTGCCTCACCGTTGAGCGGCCGCAGGGCGATGTGCGACAGGGTCTCGGTCATACCGTAGGTGGAAAATACCGAGCAGTGGAGCCCGCAGGTCATCTCCTGCAAGGTCTCGTCGACGGCCCCTCCTCCGATGATGACTTTCTCCGTGAGGTCGAGTTTCTGCCGCTCGTCGATGTTGTGCAGGGTGTTGTAGAGTTGCAGAGGAACCATTGCCACAAAGCTGATGTTCTCCTCCACGTCGGAAAACGGGTGTCCCGATGCGGGTCGCACGATGAGCCGCATGCCTGCGACCAACGACCTTACGACCATCATCATGGCACCGATATATTTCAGATTCATGCAGAGTAGAGCGGTGTCCTTTGCCCCCAAATCGAGATGTTCGCACGTCATGCGTGCACTCTCCACCATGCGTTGTTTGCTTACTTCCAATGCCTTGGGTCTGCCCGTCGAACCCGACGTGTGTACCGTGAGGGTATCCGAAGGCGAGAACCACGCGTAGAGGAAACGGTAGAGGTCGGCTTCGGCCGATGTGCCGTCACAGCCTCCGGCGGCATGTATCGCGGCTATGGCGGCCGCGTCTATGCGTCGGCCGCCGTAGTCGAGATATTGTTCGGCGAGGGTGAGTCTCATTGTTTGTCGAACCATAGGCAGTCTCCCGAAATTTTCAGCGGCAGGGCGACATTGTCGGTGAACAGGGCGCCGGTACCCAGGCCCTGCGGCATGGTGTTGCCGAGTGTGGCACACCATTGGGCAATGGCATTGAGTCCGATGTTGGACTCCAGCGCGGAGGTAATCCACCAGCCTATGCCAGCCTTTTCGGCCTCCGCAATCCACTCCTGCGAGCCTTTGATACCTCCATGCAGCGAGGGTTTGAGAATGATGTATTGGGGGCGGATATGCTCCAGCAGCCGATGTTTGTCTTCGGGGGTGTTGCACCCGATGAGCTCCTCGTCCAGTGCGATGGGGAGCGGTGTCGAGGCGGTCAGTCGTGCCATCACGTCCCATTGTCCTGCCTTGACGGGTTGCTCGATGGAGTGCAGCTCCAGCTCGGCGAGCCGTTGCAGTTTCGGCAGCGCATCGTCGGGTGAGAACGCACCGTTGGCATCGACGCGCAGTTCGATTTTCTCTTTCGGAAAGCGGCTGCGGATAAAGCGCAGCAGCGAAAGTTCCTTTTCGAAATCTATGGCTCCGATTTTGAGTTTGATGCAGCGGAAGCCGCTCTCGATTTTCTCCGCTATGCGGTCGTACATCTCCTCATAGGAACCCATCCATATCAGACCATTGATGCGAATCCCCTCGCGTCCCTGCGAAAAGGGGGTGTCCCACAGAGCAATGTCGCCCCTCTCGAAGTGGCGCAGTGCGGTCTCCAGTCCGAAGAGCATGGAGGGATAGTCGCGCAGCGCGTTGTAATTGATGACACCGCCCCTTTGCTCGAAGTCGTCGCACACGTTGCGCAGGATTTTTTCGTAGTCGGGCAGGTCGTCGCAACTCAGTTGTGGCAGCGGCGCGCACTCTCCCACCCCCTCGCGCCCGGGATAGTCGGGTGACGAGAGGTGGAGGTACCATATTTTGCGCGTCAGATACACACCGCGTGAAGTCCCTGCCGGTTGCTTGAAGTGCAACAGACGGGGTTCAATGTCTATCTTGCAATTCATTGTCAACGAGGTTTGACCACTGTTCCATTAAGGGAACTTGGTGTACTGCTTGAAATTGGGTTTGCGCTTCTCGAGGAAGGCATTCTTGCCCTCCTGGGCCTCGTCGGTGAGGTAGTAGAGCAAGGTGGCATCGCCGGCCAGCTCCTGAATACCGGCCTGTCCGTCGAGTTCGGCATTGAGACCGGCCTTAATCATGCGCAGAGCCAGGGGGCTGAGCTGCATCATCTCCTCGGCCCATGCCACATATTCGTCCTCGAGCTGGTCGAGGGGTACGACCTTGTTCACAAGACCCATGTCGAGGGCCTCCTGTGCATTGTATTTGCGGCAGAGGAACCAGATTTCGCGGGCCTTCTTCTGTCCGACCACGCGCGCCATGTACGATGCGCCGAATCCCGCATCGAAGCTGCCCACGCGCGGACCTGTCTGTCCGAAGATGGCGTTCTCCGAGGCGATGCTCAGGTCACAGACCACATGCAGCACATGACCTCCGCCGATGGCGAATCCGTTGACGGCGGCGATGACGGGTTTGGGGATACTGCGGATTTGCTTCTGCACATCGAGAACGCTCAGACGCGGAACACCGTCCTTGCCGATGTAGCCGCCGCGTCCCTTCACATTCTGGTCGCCGCCCGAGCAGAAGGCCTTGTCGCCGGCACCGGTGAGTACCACCACGTCGATATTTGCGTCCTCGCGACAGATGCGCAGTGCATCGCTCATTTCGGCGGTTGTGGTTGGGGTGAAGGCGTTGCGGTAACGCTCGCGGTTGATGGTGATACGGGCGATGCCGTTATAGTAATCAAAGAGGATATCTTCGTACTCCTTGATTGTTGTCCATTCTCTTTTGGTTGCCATAATTTATTGATGTTTTAATTGATGGTAATATGCTTTCAGTATTGCGGAGTCCTGCTCCTTGGTGGTGAATACCTCCATGAGCAGCGGACAATCACACGGTGCAGGACTTGTAAACTGGTCCATGGCCGCGTGGAGTTGCCCTTCGTCGGTGACGCTCATGTAACGGAAGCCGCGCTCCTCGGCCCAGCCTTTGGCCGAGGTGGTGTGGTCGGCGGCGATGTATTCGTGAGCCGCCTGCTGCAGCCGGAGTCCGGGCAGAATGTGGAAGATTTCGCCGCCGCCGTTGTTGAGCAGCAAGATGCGCAGGTTGGGGGTGACGGCACCGCACCACAGGGCGTTCATGTCGTAGAAGAAACTCAAATCGCCGATGGCCACGAAGTTGAGCTGCGGACTTGCGGAGGCGTAACCCACGGCCGTCGACAACGACCCTTCGATGCCGCTGGTGCCGCGGTTGCACTGCACCGCGACAGAGGGCTTCAGGGGATAGAGTTGTGCAAAGCGCACCACCGACGAGTTGGCCAGATGCAGCACCGAGTTTTCGGGAATACGTTGCATCAGCTCCCCGACGGCCGCCAGTTCGGAATAAGAAGCTTGCGGCGAGGGGATTGTGTCGGTGAGGCTGTGCCACGAGGCGGCATAATCCGTTGGAGTGACTCCCCCATGGGCGGCCGTCAGCGTCCAGAACTCCTCGGCCGACAACTCCACCGCACCGCTCAATGCACAGAACAGGTCGGGTGTGCTGCCGTCGGGTGAGAGATGGAGATGCACGTGGGGCGGATTGTCTCGCAGGAATTTCTTCAGTCGCTTCGACACGATGTGTCCCGATTGGGTGATGATCACTTCGGGGGCCAATGCACGTTTCTCCTCTTCGGAAAGCAGGTAGAGTGCCGTGTCGAAATTGTGTATGACTTCGGGGTGGGAGGTGTTGCCGATGTGCTCGGAGAACCACACAAAACCCTCTCCACTCATATAACTGTATTGCCTGTCGGACGGGGTTGCCTGTCCGCAAATCACCATACGTCGCGTATAGCGGTTCATGAGGGCGACCAGCTCACCGATGTCCTTCGAGGTGTAGCGGCGTATGATGCGCTCCTGTGGCAGTTCTGTGGAGGTGAAGCGGAACAGCGGCTCGGAGATGGGTACATTGATGTGTACCGGTCCGCAGGTGCGGTGGGTCGCCTCCAGCAGAGCCTCGTTGATGAGACGGTTGCTGTACCATTCGTCCTCCGCGGTGCGGATTTCGGGCAGCGACACACTCCGCTTGACCAGCGAGCTGAATACGTCGGGCTGGGGCAGCGTCTGTCCGTCCATCTGTCCGATCCATGCCTGCGGACGGTCGGCCGAGATGACCACAAGCGGCACCTGCTGATAATAGGCCTCCGCCACCGCCGGATAGAGGTTGAGCAGTGCCGACCCCGAGGTGCAGCACACGGCTGTGGGGCGACCTGTCCTTAAGGCTGCTCCCAGAGCAAAGAATCCGGCGCTTCGTTCGTCGGTCACCGCGTGGCATTTCACCGCCGCGCAACGCGAGAAGGTCTCCACAATCGGGGCGTTGCGGCTGCCCGGGCAGAGTACGACCTCCTCGATGCCGTGTGCCGTTGTCAGCGACACGAGTTGGAGTATGCTTTTGATGTCGGAATACATGGTTTGTCGTTGGTTTAGATGATGTTGAGCATGGTCTGCAACTTGTTCTCGGTTTCCTGCCACTCGTCGTCAAGCTCCGAGGAGGCCACCAGACCGCCTCCGGCGTAGAGGTGCAGTGCCTTGTCGGTGATGTTCATGCAGCGGAGGTTGACATAGAGGTCCGTGGGGCCGGAGGTGGACAACATGCCCACAAATCCCGAATAATAGCCTCGGTCATACCCTTCGTTGGCGAGAATGAACTCCCCGGCCTCCGTCTTGGGCAGGCCGCAGACTGCAGGTGTGGGGTGAAGCTGGCGGAGCAGCTGTCCCAAATGAAGGGCATCGTTCATGCGGAAATGGAATTCTGTTTTCAGATGTGCCAATGCGCCGGCCTTCACGGTGAAGGGGCCCTCCTCCGTGGTGGAATATCCCTCCCTGCAAAGCAGGTCGCGGATATAGGAGGCCACATAGCCCTGCTCCTCACGGTTTTTCAGACTCCATGCCGTGGGCAGGGTGCCTTCCGCGAGGGGCTGTGTGCCGGCCAGTGCCACGGCCAGCCAGTGTCGGCCGTTACCCGAAAGTATCACTTCGGGGGTGCTGCCCAGCCATACGCCCGTTGTGGGAGTGTAGCACAGGAAGACATAGGAGTCGGGATATTGGCGGCAGGCCCGGGCATAGACCTCCCACAGAGGAAACCCTTCCGCTTTGGTCAGCGTCATGCGGCGCGACAGCACCAGCTTGCTGAAATCCCCTTTTGCGAGTGCGGCCTTGAAGACCTCGAAGCATTCACAGTAGGTCTCCGAGGGGGATTTGCGCGCATAGCTGCGTCTCCCGGGGCGGCACTCCATTTGAGGAAGTTCCACCCTGCGCGGTGCGCCTTCGGGACAGATTCTGACGATGGGGTGCGACGGGGTGATGTGGAACGGAGCCATGATGAATCCCGATTGGCCGTCGAGTTCCGCAAGCTCCTCACACAGGGTGACTCCCTCCTGCCGCCCCTCAATCATCGAAGGGAGACTCTGTCCCGGCAGACGGTAAATCGCAAACGGGATTTTACGACGGATAAGTGATTCTAAATCTGTGGAGTTGAGTTGTATGGTATCTGTTGTTTCCATTCCGGATAGTCGGATATTTTCATATTACTGATTGACAAAGATACATAATAGAAAGATAGCGGAAAAACGAAACGCAATAATTTTTGTATCGTCATCGGTTTGTTGAGGGGGTGTGACGTGAATTTCAGTCCGGCGGAGAAGCATAATCAAAAATTTCGGAATGGGAAATCGATAAGACTTTTACACCATATTTTCGAACCGAAATGTGAATTTCAGAGGTGTTTCCATGCTATTTTGCGACGAATTACTTATCTTTGCAAATAATTTGCTGTTATGAAAAAGTGTTTATTGACGATTTTGTTTGGGGCGGCGAGCTTCTTTTCTGCCTCGGCTACGGAGCCTGTCACCTTCTACGGGGTGGACTTCACGTTGTCAAGGGTCTACGGAGCTGACGAGTCGATCGCAAAGTTCCGTGAGGCATTCTCCGGCATCAACGGACTGTTTGTCAGCGAAGAAGAGAAATACGATGTGGCCGCTCTCACTCGTGAGGAGGTGGCGTCGAATCGCATTTCGGTGGCCCGCAAGTCGTCCGACGAGCATTTCTCGACGGCAGATGTTGCCGATGTGTTCTATCTCGACGAGGCCGATTACGACTGCCGCGATTCGGTGGCCGGACTCCTGAAGCGTTATGAACTGCCCGAAGGCGGCGGACGCGGAATGGTGATGGTGGCCAATCTGCTCGACAAGGCACACGGCGTGGGAGATTTCTACCTTGTGATTTTCGATACCGGGAGTCGCGAGATAGAGTCTTGTTGTCGCATATCGGGCCGTGCAGGCGGCTTCGGATTGCGCAACTATTGGGCCAATGCCGTGCGTCTGGCATTGAAACAATATCCCCGAATCAGGAAAAAGACGTTGTAAACATCAGACGAAATGATACAATACGATAAGATACTCTCTCTGGGCGATGTCGAACGCATCGTGTGGGGCGGCGAACCGCTGTCGCTGGCCGACAGTGCCGTTGCCCGTTTGGAGCGGAGCTTCGGTTTTCTGAAGGAATTTGCAGCCGACAAGGTCATCTACGGCATCAATACGGGATTCGGTCCCATGGCACAGTACCGTGTGAGCGACCGCCATCTCAACGAGTTGCAGTACAACATTATCCGCAGCCACTCCACTGGTGCCGGCGCGCCGCTCGACGATGCCGATGTGCGTGCCGTGATGGTGGCGCGTCTGGGAACCCTGTTGCAGGGGTACTCGGGTATCCATGCTTCGGTGGCGCAGCTGCTGGTCGAGTTTGTTAACCGGGGCATCTACCCCATGATTCCGCGTCACGGTTCGGTGGGTGCAAGCGGCGATTTGGTGCAGCTGGCTCATCTGGGTCTGGCGCTGATTGGCGAAGGAGAGGTGCATTATCGAGGCCGGTGGTGCGCCACGGCCGATGTGTTGAAGCAGGAGGGGCTGCAGCCCATGTCGGTGTATATCCGCGAAGGATTGTGCATCACCAACGGCACGTCGGTGATGACGGGCATCGGCATGAACAACCTCATCATGGCGCGCAAGCTGCTGCGCTGGGAGGAGGTGGCTTCGGCCATGATTAACGAAATCGTGGAGTCGTATGACGACTTCCTTTCCGAGGAAATCAACGCGGCCAAGCGTCACGACGGCCAAATCCGCATTGCCGCGGAACTGCGCCGCTGGCTCGAGGGCAGCCGCAGTCTGCGTGACCGTCAGAAGGAACTCTACGACGGCCGCCACGAGGGCGAGGAGGTGTTCGAGCACAAGGTGCAACCCTACTACTCGTTGCGGTGTGTTCCCCAGATTCTGGGACCTGTGATGGAGACTCTTGATTTCGCAGAGCAGGTACTTGTCGACGAGATGAACTCGGCGTGCGACAATCCCATTGTCAATCCCGACACCGGCAACGTGTACCATGGCGGCAATTTCCACGGCGACTATGTGTCGTTCGAGATGGACAAGCTCAAGATTGCCGTCACCAAACTCACGATGCTGGCGGAGCGTCAGCTCAACTATCTCTTCCACGACCGAATCAACGGCATTCTTCCGCCGTTTGTCAATATGGGTGTGCTGGGACTCAACTACGGACTGCAGGCCTCGCAATTTACGGCGACCTCCACCACGGCCGAGTGTCAGACCCTTTCGATGCCCAACTATGTCCACAGTATTCCCAACAACAACGACAATCAGGACATCGTGAGCATGGGTACCAATTCGGCGCTCATCGCCCGGACGGTCATCGAGAACAGCTATCAGGTGTTGTCGATTTTGATGATGGCTGTTGTGCAGGCCGTGGATTGCATCGCCGCGCAGGAGCGTCTGGCCCCTGCCTCACGCAGGATCTACGACGAGATAAGGGCCTTCTTTCCCGTCTTCAGGGACGATACGCCCAAATATCGCGACATCGAGCGAATGATTGCCTATTTGAAAGAGCGAAAAATTGAATTATGATGAGATATGCACTTGTAACGGGCGGCTCGCGAGGAATCGGTCGGGCCATTTGCGAAAAGCTGGCCGGGGAGGGTTTCCGCCTGTTGATTAACTATCGCAGTGACGATGCGGCTGCCGAAGAGACGCTGCTACGTGTCAGAGAGGCCGGTTCCGACGGCGAGCTGCTCAAGTTCGACGTAGCCGATGCCCGGGCTACACGCACGGCTTTGGCTGCCTGGAGCGACGCACACCCCGATGCCTACATCGAGGTGGTGGTCAATAATGCCGGCATACGCCGCGACAACCTGATGGTATGGTTGCCCGAAGAGGACTGGTCGGCAGTGTTGAACATTTCGCTGGGCGGCTTCTTCAATGTCACGCAGCCGCTGCTGCAGCCCATGCTGACCCATCGCCGGGGACGCATCATCAACATCGTGTCACTTTCGGGACTCAAGGGTCTGCCCGGCCAGACGAACTATTCGGCGGCCAAGGGTGGTGTCATTGCCGCCACCAAGGCTCTTTCGCAGGAAGTGGCACGACGCGGAGTGACGGTCAATGCCATAGCACCCGGCTTCATCTCCACCGACATGACTGCCGATTTGGAGGAGAAGGAACTCAAGAAACAGATCCCGGCCGGACGTTTCGGCAAGCCGGAGGAGGTGGCCGCCCTGGCTGCCTTCCTGGCATCGGACAGTGCCGCCTACATTACGGGCGAAGTGATTTCAATTAACGGAGGTTTGTATTGATGGAAAGACGAGTTGTTATAACAGGCATGGGCATCTACTCCTGCATCGGAGTAGGCAAGGAGGCCGTGAAGGAGTCATTGTACAATGGTCGTTCGGGTATCGGACTGGTAGCCGGCCGCCACGAATTCGGTTATCGTTCCGCGCTGTCGGGCATTGTCCCTCTACCCAATTTGAAAGGGAAGTTGGACCGCCGCCAGCGTGTGTGCCTGCCCGAGGAGGGACAGTATGCCTATGTGGCCACATGCGAAGCATTGGAACAGGCCGGCATCGATGCCGATTATCTCGCCCGCCACGAGGTGGGTATTCTCTACGGCAATGACAGCAGCGCGCAGGCCGTGGTCGAGGGTATCGACAAGGTGCGCGAGAGCGGTGACACCGCCATGGTGGGTTCGGGCAACATCTTTCAGTCGATGAACTCCACCGTGACGATGAACCTTTCGGTGATATTCAACCTCAAGGGCATCAACCTCACTGTTTCGGGAGCGTGCGCCAGCAGTTCCCATGCCATTGGCATTGCGGCGTTGCTGATTCGCAACGGATTGCAGGAGTGCGTCATCTGCGGCGGCTGCGAGGAGGTCAACAAATACTCGGTGGCCAACTTCGACGCACTGGCGGCCTTCTCCATTCGTGAAGATGCGCCCGAGAAGGCTTCGCGTCCGTTCGACAGGTCACGTGACGGTCTGGTGCCGAGCGGCGGTGCGGCCACACTGGTGGTCGAGAGCTACGAGTCGGCCGTAAGACGTGGTGCGACCATTTTGGCCGAGGTGGCCGGATACGGATTCTCGTCGAACGGTGACCACATCTCGCTGCCCAATGTCGAGGGGCCGTCGCGTTCGTTGCGCCGTGCGCTCGACGATGCCGGCATTTCGCCCCGTGAGGTGCAGTATGTCAATGCACATGCCACCTCCACACCTGTGGGTGATGCCAACGAAGCCAAGGCCATCGATGCCGTGTTCGGCAGTCACAAGCCTTATGTCACCTCCACCAAGTCGCAGACCGGTCACGAGATGTGGATGGCCGGAGCCAGCGAGGTCATCTATTCGGTGCTGATGATGCAGAACGGATTCATAGCCCCCAATCTCAACTATGAGGAGGGCGACGAGTTTGCGCAGCGTCTCAATATTCCCGACCACAGAGTCGATGTGGAGTTCGACACCCTGCTTTCCAATTCGTTCGGATTCGGCGGAACGAACTCCTCGTTAATAATCAGAAAATTCAGATAAAGGAAAAAATATGCTTTCTAACGAACAAATTATTGAGAAACTCACCGACGTGCTGTCGGAGGAGTTCGAAATCGAAAAGGACGAAATCACGGCGGAGTCATCGCTCAAGGAGACTTTCGGTCTCGACAGTCTCGACCTGGTCGATGTGGTGGTGCTGATTCACGACAACTTCGGCATCAAGTTGCAGGGGCCCGATTTTGCCGGGGTCAAGACCTTTGGCGACTTCTGTGAGTTAATCCTTCGCAAGCTGCATGAGTCAGAAGCCTAAAGACTGGACGGGGAAGTCGCGAGGCGGTTATACGGGTTACATGATATTCATCTTCCTGATTCGTAAAATCGGCCTTCGGGCAGCCTATGTCCTGTTGGGTTTTGTCTCAGTCTATTTTATTCCGTTTGCGCCCAGGGCCACCGCAGCCATGTGGGACTACTACCGTCGTTCGCTCAGGAGAGGACGGTGGCAGTCGATGTGGAGAATCCTGCGCCACTACTACCTCTTCGGTCAGACGATTATCGACCGCATAGCGGTGGAGAACGGCATGGGAAACCGCTTCCGCTACAAGTTCGACGATTATGAGCGCACCCGTCAGCTCTTCGACAAGGGCGAGGGTGTGGTGATGATTGGAGCCCATTTCGGTGCTCCGGTCATGGGAGCCGACTTCTTCGGCAAGTATGCCGACAGAATGAATCTGGTGATGTATGATGCCGAACACAAGCGTGTGCGTGAAGCGCTGGACCGCTTTGGTCAGAAGCTGGAGTTGAAGGTCATTCCCGTGGGTGAAGACCCCCTGGCGAGCATTCTCGACATCAAGGCGGCATTGGACCGCTCGGAGTGCGTGAGCTTCATGGGTGACCGCTTCCTGAAGGGGAACCGTACCTTCGAGGCCGATTTCATGGGTCGCAGGGCGTTGTTTCCGCAGGGGCCTTTCCTCATTGCGGAAAAGATGCGTGTGCCGGTGATTTTCTACTTCGCCACCCGCGAGAAGCACCGCACCTACCGCTTCCGCTTCCGGGTCATGGAACCCTGTCTGGGAGGACGGCGCGACGGAACACGTTGTTTCGAGGCATTTCTGCCGCTGCTGGAGAGCGAGGTGAAAAGAGCCGAGGGACAATGGTTTAATTTTTATAAATTTTGGAAACAAGAATGAAATTACCGCAAACCATAGCAAAGGTCTATTCCGAGGAACAATTCTCCACACGCGAGGCTCAGCATCGTGCGCAGGAGATTGCCTGGGGACCGATTGTCTTTCAGGTATCGCGTCTGATGATCAAGCTGGGTATCTTCGAATATCTCAACGACAGCCGGGAGGGTCACACCATGGAGGAGATTGCCGACCATGTGGGGCTGAGCCGCTATGCCGTGCAGGTGCTGCTCGAGTCGTCGCTCACGGCGCAGACCGTGCTGTTGCACGGCGACAGATTCGTGATCTCGAAGACGGGCTGGTTTCTGCTGAATGACCCCATGTCGAAGGCCAACATCAACTTCAACCACGATGTCAATTATCTGGGACTTTTCGATTTGGAGGAGTCGCTGAAGAACGGACGTCCCGAAGGGTTGAAGCGCATGGGGGACTGGAAGACCATCTATGAGGGTCTTTCGCAGTTGGAACCCCATGTGCAGGAGAGCTGGTTCGGTTTCGACCACTTCTACTCCGACCACTCGTTCAAGGAGGCGTTGGAGATTGTCTTCTCGACATCGCCTCGCCGGTTGTTGGACGTGGGCGGTAATACGGGACGCTGGGCCGAGCAGTGCGTGGCCTACGACAAGGAGGTGAAGGTGACCGTGATGGATTTGCCCTCGCAGCTGGAGATGATGCGCCGTTCGGTGGCCGGAAAGACGGGTGCCGAACGTATCGACGGCCATGCCGCCGACTTGCTCGATGTCAGAACCGCTTTCCCCGAGGGCTACGATGCGATATGGATGAGCCAGTTCCTCGACTGCTTCTCGGAAGAGGAGGTGACCTCCATTCTGGGGCGTGCGGCCGTGGCCATGAACGAGGAGTCGCGACTCTACATCATGGAGACCTTCTGGGACAGACAGAAATACCCCTCTGCTTCGTATTGTCTGGCGCAGACCTCGGTCTACTTCACAGCCATGGCCAACGGCAACAGCAAAATGTACTATTCGGGTGACATGGAACGGTGTGTCGGCACGGCAGGTCTGCAAGTGGAGAAAATCTATGACGGACTGGGCTTCGGCCACAGCATCATGGTTTGTAAAATCAAGTAGACATGGAACCGCTCTATAACAGAGATACCATCACCGAACTGATTCCGCAGCGTCACCCCATGATTGAGGTCGACGCGTTTTGCGGTATCGATACCGAGGGCGTCGCCCACACAAGGCTGGAGGTCCGTGCCGACAACCTGTTGTGCGAGGACGGCCGTCTGTCGGTGGAGGGACTTACCGAACACATGGCACAGTCGGCCGCCGCGCGTGCCGGCTATCTGGCCGTGCAGCGGGGCGAGGAGGTTCATTTGGGATTCATCGGTGCGGTCAGTACGCTGACCGTCGGCCGCCTTCCGCTGGAGGGTGAGGTGCTGGACACCGCGGTCGAGGTACTGGAACAGGTGATGAACATCGCCCTGATAGCCGTCAGAAGTTGTGTCGGAGAGGAGGAAGTGGCTTCGTGCCGAATGAAAATATATACGGAGGAATAACATGAAGAAACAGCAACGAACGGCCGCACTGGTCAACGAGACATCGGTCCGGGTCCGCTTTTCGGAGGTCGACTCCATGCGTGTGGTCTGGCACGGGGAGTATATCCGCTATTTCGAGGACGGACGCGAGGAGTTCGGCCGCAGGTTCGCCGGCATAGGTTATGCCGACATTGCCCGTTCGGGCTATCTGGCACCTGTTGTCGACGCCCACTTGCAGTATAAAAGCCCCCTCCGTGTGAACGATACGGCCATCATCGAGACCCGCTATATCGACTCCGAAGCGGCCAAGATATGTTTTGAATACACCATTCGCAGGGCCGACGACGGCGAGGTGGTGGCCACAGGTTCCACAATGCAGGTGTTTGTCGACTCCGACTATGAGCTGATACTCCTGCAGCCCGATTTTTTTGCAGCATGGAGAAAGAAATGGATAAAATAACGATATATCTGGGTGCCGACTGCATCATCAGCTCTTTGGGCAACTCCACGGAGGAGAACATCAGGCAGATGGAGGCAGGTTGTTCGGGTATCCGGCAGGTTGACGACCCTGCGGTTTTCGAACGTCCCTTTCCGGCCGGCCGCATTGCGGAGGAGAGTGACGAATCCGATTCGGCAACGCCCCGACTGGAGCGGTGGCTGAAGAGGGCCGTGGAACATGTGCTGGCCGAGTCGGGGGTCTCACCCCAATCGCCGCGCACGGGACTGATTGTCGCCACCACGAAGGGCAACATCGACTATCTGTGTCGGGAACCCAAGCCCGACACACGTTGCTTCCTTTTCGAGATGGCGCAGCGTGTGGCTCGTGAGTTGGGATTTGTGACCCGGCCGAAGGTGATATCCAATGCCTGCATCTCGGGGCTGGCGGCTATGATTGTGGCTCGGCGCGAGTTGCTTCAGCGCCACTACGACCATGTTGTGGTGGTGGGTGGCGACCTGCTCTCGCAGTTTGTGGTGTCGGGTTTCCACTCCTTCAAGTCGGTCAGTGAGAACATCTGCCGACCCTACGATGCGTCGCGCGACGGCCTTTCGCTGGGCGAAGCCTGCGGAGCGTTGCTGCTGACCACCGATGTGACCAGGGCCAAGTGCGGCCGTGTCATGCTTGCAGGTGGAGCGATGACTCAGGACGCCAACCATCTGTCCGCTCCTTCGCGTACGGGCGAGGAGCTGGCCGCAGCCATACGGCAGGCCATGTGCGAGGGCGGAGTGACGGCGGCGGAGATTGACGCGGTCAATGCCCACGGCACGGCCACCCGTTACAATGACGAGATGGAGAGCAAGGCGCTGGCCGTGGCCGGTCTGAGCGACAAGCCGCTGAACAGTTTCAAACCCTACATCGGTCACACGTTGGGTGCTGCCGGTGTGGTAGAGGCCATCTTGTCGGCCGAGCAGATTCGGCGCGGAGAGGTTTTCGCCACCCCCGGATATGAGGAGTGCGGCGTACCGCAGCCGGTCAATGTCGCAAGCCGCCATCGCAAGATGGAGGTCTCCACGATGGTAAAGAGCGCATCGGGATTCGGCGGCTGCAATGCTGCCGTCGTATTGAGCCGCGACCATGAAGGACTCCCTCTTGTGGTGCGTGATGTGCAGATAGCCACCACACGCAGCTACTCGTTGTCGGGTCATGGTGACTTTGCCGAAAGAATCCGTGCGGAGTATAAGGCATTGGGCAGTGCCAATCTCAAGTTTTTCAAGATGGACAATCTTGCCAAATTGGGATATGTGGCCGCCGAGCATCTGCTGCGCGACGATAAGGTTGCGGAGCGTTGGGGGGCTTTCCGTGTGGGTATCATACTGTCAAACCGCTCCTCGTCGCTTGACACCGACCTGCGTCACCAGCGTATTGTGGAGTCGCACCCCGAGGAGGGTGCTTCACCGGCGGTGTTTGTCTACACGCTGCCCAACATCGTGATTGGCGAGATATCCATTCGCCACGGAATAAAGGGTGAAGGGCTCTTTTTCGTGGAATCTTCCCCCGAAGGACACGTCGCGGAGGACTATGCGCGCCGCCTGATAGCATCTGACATTCTCGACGCAGCGGTTACCGGCTGGTGTGAATGTCTCGAAGAAAATTATTCGGTAAATATAAAATTGATTGAAAAGATATGAAAGAGCAAATTGTAAAGGAATTGAAGGAAGAGATTATCGAGGCACTGAATCTGGAGGACATCACTTCAGATGACATCGACGCTTCGGCGCCTCTGTTCCGTGACGGTCTGGGCCTCGACTCGATTGATGCCCTCGAAATCGTGATTATCCTCGATAAGAAATACGGCATCAAACTGACCAATCCCCAGGAGAACAAGAAGATTTTCTACTCGGTGGATACGCTGGCCGATTTCGTGGAGAAGAACCGTACAAAATAGCGGGTCATGCGTATTGCTGTTAGCGGTGTCGGTGTAGTTTCGGCCGTGGGTATCGGTGTCGGAGACAATCTGGCGGCGATGAAGGAAGGCCGAAGCGGTGTGGGTGACCTCACCCTTTTCGGGTCGCGTCATCATGTGCCGGTCGGAGAGGTGAAATGCTCCGACGAGGAATTCTGCCGACGGTTGGGTATTGTCTCCGCCAGGCCCGTGTCGCGTACTGCATTGCTGGGTATGGCGGCGGCCGGGGAGGCACTTCGCGATGCCGCCCCGGCGCAGCACCTGCGTGTGGGGTTGGTATCGGCCACTTCGGTGGGCGGCATGGATTTGACCGAGCGATGCTTTGCCGGTTTCATGAGCGACGAGACGTCGGGAGATGTGGCGGTCGTCCGCGAACACGACCCCCGAAAAAGCACGGCACACATCGCTGCCCACTGTGGCATCACAGGTTTCACCACCACCCTCAGCACGGCCTGCTCGTCGGCGGCCAATGCCATCATCTATGCCGCGCGGCTCATCGCCAACGACATTTGCGATGTGGTGGTGGCCGGAGGTTGCGATGCGCTGTCGAAGTTCACGCTCAACGGTTTTCATGCGTTGGGAATCCTCGACGAGAAGGCGTGCCGTCCTTTCGATGCAACGCGGTGCGGACTCAATCTGGGTGAGGGTGCCGGCTACATTGTGCTGCAGCGCAGCGACACACTCGACAAAGCACCCTACTGCTGCCTCACGGGATATGCCAATGCCAACGATGCTTTCCATCAGACGGCCTCCTCTCCCGAGGGCGACGGGGCCTTCCATGCCATGTCGCAAGCCCTGCAAATGGCAGGCATCGGCGCGCAGGAGGTGGACTACATCAATGTGCATGGAACCGGCACTCCCAACAACGATGCGGCCGAAGCTGCGGCGCTTGTACGTCTGTTCGGCACGGAGGTGCCTGCATTCAGTTCCACCAAGCCCTTCACGGGGCATACGCTGGCTGCGGCCGGAGGTGTGGAGGCCGTGTATGCGGTAGTGGCCGTCAGGGAGGGGCTCCGCTATCCGAATCTCAACTTCGCGGAGCCGATGTCGGCAACGCCGCTCCGCCCCTGCCTGCACTGGGAGCAGAGGGTGGAGAACCGTCATGTGATGAGCAACTCCTTCGGTTTTGGAGGTAATGACTCGTCGTTAATATTTTCAGCCTGATGAAATTCTATCTGCACAAGGCGGCCTCCTCTTCTTCACCGACGGCCGACCTCAAGACCATAGTCCCCAACGCCATGATGCGTCGGCGTATGAGCCGTATTGTCAAGGACGGTGTCATTGCCGCCGCCGAAGCGTTGGAGGGGGAGCGTCCCGATGCCATACTCACGGCATCGGCCTACGGTTGTCTGTCCGACAGCGAGAAGTTCTTGAGGAGCGTCATCGAAAGCGACGAGGAGCTGCTGCCGCCCACCCCGTTCATTCAGTCGACCTTCAACACGGTGGGTGCCGCCATTGCCCTGCTCCATGGAGTGCATGGCTACAACATGACCTATACTCACGGCGCCGGCAGTTTCGAATCGGCTCTGCTCGATGCCGCCATGCTGCTGAACGAGTGGGGCGACAAGGCGACGCAGCGTCGGATTCTGGTAGGAGCTGTCGATGAGATGACCCCCACACTCCACACACTGATGGAGCGGTTGGGGGTGGAGACCATTCCCGAAAGCTATGGTGCATACTTCTTCCGCATTTCGCAATGTGGTGAGGGGGCATATGCCGAAGTGGAACTGCTCCCCCACAACGGAAGGAACACCCTTCCCACAGCCAACTGTGATGCAGATGTCCTGCGTACGGCCCGGGAGCTTTATACGGCAGTGACCGACCGTCGTGATGCGGTCATCGGAGGCGAATACTTCAATATCGTAGTGCGATGCTTGTAGGGGGATTGCTCACGGCGGCTCTTGCCGTTTCATCGGTGTGGGTGTACCGTACATCGTTCCGCATATCATCGCGCCGTTGGGTTCATGCGCTATACCGCAAGGAGACTTCGGAGCGGGTGGTGGCCCTCACCTTCGACGACGGAGTGGAGCCGCGTCTGACACCTCAGGTGCTCGACGTACTCCGACAACGGCATGTCGAGGCCTGCTTTTTTGTGGTGGGTGACAGGGCCGACGGCGATATCCTCCGACGCATGGTGGCCGAGGGGCATGTCATCGGCAACCATACCCTTCATCATGGCGGGCTTGGGCCGTTCGCTACTGCGCGGAAGATGGCCGACGATGCACGAAAGTGCGATGCTGCCATCTGTGCCGCGACAGGACGCTCCCCCCGGCTGTTCCGCCCTCCTTTCGGAGTGACCAACCCCATGATCGGAAAAATGGTCCGCCTGCGGGGTTATACGGTCATCGGGTGGAGTATCCGTTCGCTGGACACCCTGCGCGGCAGCCGTGAGGAGGTGGTGCAGCGTATCCGCCGCCAACTGCAGCCGGGAGCCGTCATTCTGCTCCACGACAACCGCGAGGGTGCACCCGAATTGCTGGCCTTGCTGCTCGACGTGCTGGAGGAGGAGGGCTACCGCGTAAAACGGGTTGACAAACTCTTTGAAACAGAACCTTATGAAGTTAGGAAATAGATTTTTGTTGAGTCTCATGCTGCTCGTATCGGGCGGTGTGGGATACGCACAGGAGAGCTTGCAGGAGCGGTTCATGCAGCAACTCCACGCCAAGAGCGCGAAGGTGGAGACCATCGTCTGCGATTTCGTGCAACTGAAGCACAACTCCATGCTGGCTGCCGATGTGAAGAGCAGCGGCAAGTTCCATTTTAAACGCCCTTCCCTGCTGTCGTTGGTCTACGACACTCCGCAGGGAGACCGCATCGTCATGGGCGAGGAGATGTTCGAGATTGTGGCCGGTGGTGTGAGGAGTGTGGTGGCGATATCCTCCAACCCTCTCTATGCACAGTTGCAACAGATTTTCGCGGCCTGCTTCTCGGGCGACATCAACGCATTCACCAACGGCAACGATTTCAGTTGCGAGGAGCAGTCGTCGGGTTACATTGTTCACATCACTCCCGAAAACAAACGCGCCAAGCGTTATATCTCGGAGATTGTGCTGACCTTCTCGAAGACCGACATGCTGCTCGACGAGTTGCGTATAGTGGAGAAAACAGGCAACTACACCCGCTATCTGTTCAAGTCGCGCCGCACGAATGTCGACGTGGCGGACAGGGTGTTCGATGCCGCACATTAATTGGAAATGAAGATGCTGGAAGGACTTTTTACCATAGAGAATATCACCCCCACTGACGAGGGGCTTTCGGCCCGCCTGCGGCTCAATCCCTCGCACCCCGTCTTCGAGGGGCATTTCCCCCAACGGCCGGTGCTGCCGGGTGTCTGTCAGATGTATGCCCTGCGCGAAGTGTTGTGCCGTTTCCATGGCCGTGACATTCGCTGGGAGTCGGTGCGCGAAATCAAATTTCTGAGCCCTATACTGCCACCCGACGATACGGAGCTGCTGCTTTCGGTGCGGGAATCGGTTGCCGAAGGGGACAAATTGAAGATTGAGGCTGTTCTTGCCACGCATACAGCCCGAAAAACAAAAATTAGAGCTATATTTGTATAATGACCTCACAGGGGAATATACAAGAGAAAATGCGCCGTTTGAAGTGCGCAGTGATGATCCCGACATACAACAATGCCGGGACTGTTTGCCATGTGATAGAGGAGGTCAAGGCCTTCTGCTACGATGTTATCGTCATCGACGACGGTTCCACCGACTCAACAGCCGCACTGCTGGACCGAGTGGAGGGTGTTATCCGTACAGGCTATACCCCCAACCGCGGAAAGGGGCGCGCCATTCGCTGTGGATTGGAGTGTGCCGTCCGTCACGGTTTCGATTATGTGATATCGATTGATGCCGACGGCCAGCACTATGCCGACGACATTCCTGCATTTGTGGAGGAGCTGGAGCGTGACCCGGGCAGTCTGGTTATCGGAGCGCGTTCGCTGTCAGCCGAAAACATGCCCTCGAAGAATACCTTTGCCAACCGCTTCTCCAATTTCTGGTACCATGTCGAAACGGGCAGCCGTCTCGACGACACCCAGTCGGGATTCCGTCTCTATCCGGTGCGTGCCCTGCAGCAGATGCACTTCTTCACCTCGCGCTATGAGTTCGAGGTGGAGGTAATTGTACGGGCCGCCTGGCGCGGCATAACGGTGAAGAACATTCCCATAAAGGTCTACTATCCGCCGCAGGGAGAGCGTGTGTCGCATTTCCGTCCGGGCAAGGACTTCACCCGCATCTCGATACTCAACACCTGTCTGGTGACCTACGCCCTGCTGGTCTACTACCCTTTCCGCTTCCTCAAATGGCTGCGATGGGCCAATCTCAAGGCCTTCATCGACCGCCATATTATCCATGCTCCGCAGAGCAACCACACGATGGCACTGTCGGTGGCCTGGGGCGTCATGTGGGGCTTGATGCCCGTGTGGGGCTGGCAGGGAATCGTAGCGGTGGCGACAGGCTGCTTCTTCAGACTCAACAAGGTGGTGACCTTTGCGGCCACCAACATCAGTGTCCCGCCCATGATTCCGCTGATTCTCTACGGCGGTTATGCGCTGGGCGGTGTGATACTGGGACTTCCCGTCAGGATTTCGCTGCACGACATCACCTGGGAATCGCTGGCCGGCTCGCTGGTGCAGTACGGTGTGGGAAGTGTAGCTATGGCGGTGCTGGCAGGAGCGGCGACCTACCCCATTGTCCGTCTTCTGTTCCACCTCTTCAAACGTAACCGCCCCTCATGACACGATTTTTCCTTTCGATATACGATTATTTCAGCACACGCAGAGGCCTCCTTTTTTCGCTGACCATGCTGGTGGTGGTACTGCTGACCCTTCTGGCTACAAGAGTCAGATTTGACGAACACATCACCGACATATTCCCCACGACGGAAGCCGGAGAGAACATGTCGATGGTCTTCGAGAATCTGAAATCGAAGGACCGTATGCTGGTACTCTTTTCGGCAAATGACGAGGCGACCTCGCAGGAGGAGCTAATCGATGCGTGCGACGACTTTGCGCGTCGTCTGGCCGAATCTCCCGTGCGCAAGGACATACGCCAGCTGACCACCACGGTGGGCAGCAATGAGATATCGCGCACCACGGAATTTATCTATGATCACCTTCCCGTATTTCTGACCGGGGAGGACTATGCCCGCATCGACTCGCTGCTCGACGATGCTGCCCTCCATGAGGTCATGCAGCGCAACTACCGGCGCATGCTTTCGCCCGTGGGTATCGGCCTGAGCGGTTTCATCGCACGTGACCCTCTGGGTATCGCAGGAGAAACGCTGGGCGAGTTGCAGAATTTCAACCCTTCGCTATCGTATCGTCTGTGTGAGGACCATATCTTCTCGGCCGACGGGTCGACCTGTATCCTCATTCTCGAATCGGTGCATGCCGGCAGCGATACACAAGGCAATGATGCTTTGTTGGCCCAGCTCGACACGCTGGTCGACAGCAGCAATACCGACCGAGTAGAGGTGTCGTATTTCGGCACACCGGCCATAGCGGTCTACAATGCCCAACAAATCAAGAGTGACATGTACATCACCATGTCGGTGGCCCTACTGCTGATAATGCTGGCCATTTCCCACACCTTCCGCAAGAGGTGGTCGGTACTGCTCATCACCCTGCCGGTCTGCTTCGGCGGACTCTTTGCGCTGGGTGTCATCGCGCTGACCACGGGACATATCTCGCTGATAGCCGTCGGGGCAGGAGCTGCGGTGTTGGGTATTGCCATCAGTTACTCCACCCATGTGGTGTGTCATGCCAACCACACCACCGACCTGCGCACCATTGTCGAGGAGCTGGCCTACCCGATGGTGGTCGGCAGCTTTACCACCATCGGTGCATTCGTGGGGCTGATGTTCACCTCCTCGCCGCTGCTCCGCGACTTTGGTCTCTTTGCGGCGCTGGCACTCGTCGGCACCACCCTCTTCTCGCTGGTTTGTCTTCCGCATCTGCTGGGCGGCGACGAGGAGGAGAAGACGGGACGTCTGCTCGACTACATCGAGCGGTTCAACACCTATCCTTTCGAGCGCAACAAGTGGCTGGTGACGGCTATCCTCGTTCTGTTTGCCTGGGGAGCGTTCACCTGCCACCGTGTGGGATTCGACAACGACATGTCGCACTTGAGCTACATACCGCCCCGCATGGCACAAACGGAGTCGCGTCTGGAAAGACTCTTTGCCATCAACGCCCACTCGGTGACCGTGTTGTCGGCGGCGGAAAACCCCGAAAAATCGATAGAGACATATACTCGTTTGTGCGACACGCTGCGCAGCGAATTGTCGCGAGGTGAGATCGGAGGAATGGTCTCGGCCGAACGCTTTATTGTGGCACCCTCGGAGCAGGAAGCCAAGATACGCCGCTGGGAGCAGTTCTGGAAGGAGGACAACCGCCGCGAGCGGTTGCTGAAAAGCGTGGCGGAGACAGGTGCTCGGGTCGGCTTCTCGGCCAAGGCCTTCTATGAGTTCGAACAGTTGCTCTACACCTCGTTTACTCCCATCGACTACACCGAGGGCAAGATACCTGCCACACCGCTGCTCGAAGCATGGATCAGCAGCAATGATCGTGCGACGCTGGTGCTGGCGCAAATCGACATCGATGAACGGAACAAGGAGCGTGTCTATGCGCGTCTCGACAGTATCCCCGGAGTCAT
Organism: Alistipes sp.; assembly: GCA_020026375.1. Lineage (GTDB taxonomy): Bacteria > Bacteroidota > Bacteroidia > Bacteroidales > Rikenellaceae > Alistipes. The sequence goes on from JAHHQN010000004.1 coordinate 109,538, forward strand.
TACGGTCGACCGGGGTTATTTTGCCAACAAGATGGCACAGACGGTCAACGACGATTTCAACTATGTGCTTTACATGTCGGGGTTGCTGGTCTTCTTTGCGTTGATGGCCTCGTATCGCCGCTGGGAGCTGACGCTGATGACCTTCCTGCCCATGTTCATCGCCTTCACCGTCATTCTGGGACTCATGTTTCTGTTCGGTCTGGAGTTCAACATCGTCAACATCATTCTCTCGACCTTTATTTTCGGAATAGGTGATGATTTCAGCATCTTCATCATGGACGGTCTCCAGCGCGAATACAGCAGCGGCCGCAAGATGCTGGCCAACCACAAGACGGCCATCTTCTTCTCGGTACTGACCACCATTATCGGTATCGGTGCGCTGATGTTCGCCCACCACCCCGTGTTGAGATCCACCTCGCTGATATCCATCATCGGCATGGTGGCCGTCATATTGTCGTCCTACACCATTCTGCCGCTCGTATTCCGATGGACGGTTACCCGTCCCGTCGCCCACGGCAACATGCCCTACACGCTCGGTTCATGTTTGCGAACCTTGTATTCGTTCTTCATCTTCCTGCTGATGTGCATTGTGGCGCAGATAGTCGTTCCCACACTGGTCTTCTCGCCCTTGAGCGGCCGATGCCGTCGCCGCTGGCTGCACCATGTAACCTATTACTCGTGTCGCTGGCTGCTCCTGCTCATATCGCTCACCGAGAAGAAGGTGCTGGCGGGATTCGACCGTCGGGTGTTCGACACTCCGTCGATAATCATCGCCAACCACCACTCGTTTGTCGATATCCTGCTGCTGTTGAGCCTCTCGCCCAAGGTGGTGATGGTCACCAACCGCTGGGTGTGGAAATCACCTGTCTTCGGCCGTATTATCCGCTATCTGGGCTTCTGCTGCACCGATTTGGGATATGAGGACATGCAGAGCGTGGTGGAGCAGAATTTCAAGGAGGGATATTCGGTGATTATCTTCCCCGAAGGCACCCGCTCGAAAGACGGCCGCACGGTGGGACGTTTCCACAAGGGGGCTTTCTATCTTGCGGAGCAACTGCGTGCCGACATGCTGCCGATACTGATTTACGGCACAGGCATGATTTGCCCGAAGCGTCAGCCGTTCAGTGTTCAGAAGGGATTTTACGGTGCAAAGCTGCTGCCGAAAATCGCCTTTGGCAATGAGGATTTCGGCGAGGGCTATCGCGCACGGACAAAGGCCATATCACGCTATTTCAGAAGAGCGTATGAGGCGTGGTGTACGGAGCTGGATACGGTGAAAAATCCCTATTTCAGAGAGAGTGTACTCAAGAACTATATCTTCAAGATGAACGGTGCGGAGCAGAAGGCACGACGTCGCTTCCGTCGTGCGCATGACTTTGCAGAGCTGACTGACGGACTGCCGCGTGAGGGCGTGATAGTGGTCCTCGGGGCAGGACAGGGTGAGTTGGCGCTGCTCATCGCCCGGCTCTCACCCCGACGCAGGGTAATGGCTTACGGCTCGGACGCCGATGCACTGCGGATTGCCCGTCACGGCTGCGCCTATATTTCGGGTGTAGAGTTCTTCCTGACCGACTATCGGATGGAAGAACTTCCTGAGGCCGATTGCTATATCTTCACGGAGGAACTTACGGAGGAGGTGCGCCGCCGTCTTGCCCCACTTTGTAAAGGAGAGATACGTTATGAATAAATCGGAGGTCATCATCATCGGCAGCGGACTCGGTGGTCTGTGTTGCGGAGTCATACTTTCCAAATCGGGAATGAAGGTCCGTGTGGTGGAGAAAGAACCCCACGCAGGCGGTTGTCTGCGCTCTTATCGGCGCGACGGTGTGACATTCGACACGGGAATACATTACATCGGCAGCATGAATGAGGGGGAGATACTCCGCCAGTTCATGCGATATGCCGGTGTGGAGGAGTCGCTGACATTGCAGCGGCTCGATACCGATGCCTACGACGTAGTGGGAATTGACGGCCGCGAGGTGGCCTTTGCGCAGGGCGACGAACGCTTTGTGGAGCGGCTTTGCGACAGTTTTCCCCACGAAAGGGACAGTATCAGACGCTATACTGCCGCGGTGCGTGAGGTGGGCGAAGTCATCGGTGTGGAACGTCTCAGACAGGGTGTCATCTCGTCCGGCAGTTTGCAGTACATGTCGCTGTCGGCCTCCGAGGTCATCGACTCCATTACGCGGGACGAACACCTGCGGCGCGTTCTGGCCGGCACTTCGTTTCTTGAGGACGGCATACGCAACTACACGCCCTTCTATCACCACGCCATGATACAACACTCCTATATTCGGGGTGCGTACCGTATTGCGGACGGCAGCAGCCGATGGGCCGAAGCCCTGTGCCGCACCATCGTCGATAACGGAGGTGAAGTGCGGTGCGGCGATGCAGTGACGGAGGTGCTTCACGCCGATAATGCGGTGACGGGCGTACGGCTGGCCTCGGGAGAGACATGCTTTGCCGACACGGTCATTTCCGACATTCACCCTGCGGTGTTGTTGCCCATGATTGCTCCCGGAAGCAGAATCCGTGAGGTCTATGTCCGCCGCATCAACAATGCGCGGAACAGTATGGGGGTCTTCACCCTCAATCTGACCCTCGACGGCGCATTGTTCCCCTACCTGAACCGCAACTACTATCTCCATTCGTCGGGCAGTTCCGTATGGCGCAACCGCGAGGAGGAACGGCTCTCCGATGTGGTCGTGTGCGCCATGCAGGCAACCGTACACGACAGCGGACGGCGCGGCATGTCGCTGATGATGCCCATGTCGTATGCCGAGGTGGAGCAGTGGGCCGATTCGCACGTCGGACGGCGCGGAGAGGAGTATCTCGATTTCAAGCATCGGACGGCTGAAGGTCTGCTGCGTCGGGCGGAATGCCGTTTTCCCGACCTGCGGCATGCCGTTCTTGCTTCGCATACTTCGTCGCCGCTGACCTACCGCGACTATACGGGCACACACTGCGGGTCGGCCTACGGCATGATGACCGATTGCCGCAATGTAATGACCACACTGTTGAGCCCTTCCACCAAACTCGACGGACTCTACCTCACGGGGCAGAACATCGCCGTGCATGGAGCCCTGGGAGTGGTGATGTCGGCATTGTCGACCTGTGGTGCGCTTCTGGGTGAAGCGTATGTGGCGCATCAAATTGGAGATATTTAAGATGAGAATTTTTTACAGAATAGCAGCATATATCCTCCTTCCCATAGCGGGTGTGGTGCTGGTGGCAGGAATCACGGGGGCGGTACTCTACCTCTCGGCCGACACCACCCCTCCGCAGCTGCGGCACGATGGGTCACAGGAGAAGGTAGTGCGACTCGGTCACAACTGTTCGGCCTTCGGCGAAAGCCGCATGCGCCGGAGCGACAACGGATTCTGGGAGGTTCTGCTCTGCGGCGATGCAGAACAGCGGGGTACGGCCTTCGGAGCGCTGACCGATTCGCTGATGGCAGTGCAGGAAGCGGCCTTTGTCGGGCAGATTCGCGAGATGATACCCGATGACGGCTATCTGCGTTTCCTGCGCTATCTGACGGTGGCCTACAACCGCAATATCGCACACCATATCCCCGAGGAGTACCTTCGCGAGATTGCCGCCATGTCGGAGTTCTGCTCGCCGGAATACGACTTCATCGGTACCCCCTACATGCGTCAGCTCAACTACCACGCGGCGCACGACATCGGACATGCCCTGCAGGAGTATATGCTGGTCGGCTGCTCGGCCTTCGGTGCGTGGGGCAGTGCTTCGCAGCAGGGGCTGATTGTGGGACGCAACTTCGACTTTCATGTCGGCGACGCGTTTGCACGAAACCGTGTGCTGACCTTCTGCCGTCCCGATACGGGTTACGGCTTTGTGTCGATAGGCTGGGCCGGAATGGTCGGAGTGTTGTCGGGAATGAACGAAAAGGGACTGACCGTCACGCTAAACGCCGCCAAGGGGGCTGTACCCTACTCGTCGGCCACGCCTGTATCGATTCTGGCGCGTGAAATCCTGCAACATGCGGCTTCCATCGACGAGGCTTATGACATCGCATCGGATTTCAGGCTCTTTGTCTCGGAATCATTCCTCATCGGTTCGGTGGTCGACGGACGTTGTGCCGTAATAGAGAAAACGCCCCAAAAACAGTCTCTCTACACCTCTTCCGGCCAGACCATCGCCCTGACCAACCATTTTCAATCGAAGGAGTTGTATGACGAAGCCGACAATCTCCGCAACATCGCCCTCTCGGACAGCCGTCCCCGTCTGAACCGTCTGCGCGAAGTCGTGGCACAGGCACGACCACTCTCCGTGGAGCGGGCTGTCGGAGTGCTGCGCGACCACAAGGCGGTCGGCGGTCGTGAACTGGGTTGGGGCAATCCTATGGCCATCAATCAGAACATTGCCCACCATTCGGTGGTTTTCCTGCCCGAAGAGTTGAAGATGTGGGTGTCGACCGCCCACTGTGGCATGGGCGAATGGGTGTGCTACAATGTGGGGGATATTTTGCAGGGCCACTGCGACTTCACCCGCGAGTTGTATGACAATGCCCACCGCCTGCCTGCCGATTCGTCCTTCATGAATGACGGCCTCGACCGTTTGCGCGCTTATCGCCGTATTGTCCGCAAGCCGCGGAACGAGAATGTCGATTCGCTGGTCGAACTCAACCCCTGCAACTGGGAGGCTTATCGACAAGCAGCCGCCTTCTACCGCACAGAGGGGCAGCGACGACGTGCCGACTCATTGCTGCGTATGGCGTTACAACTGCCGATGCCTGAAGGGGAACGCATAAAATTGAAACAAGCATTAACCAAATAATCATGCAAAAGAATTACAACATACAGTTTGCTTCGCCTGCCGAAATCAAGTCGTGGCAGGAGGAGCGGCTGGCCGAAGAGCTGGATTACCTGTCGAAAAATTCGCGCTTCTATCAGAAGATGTTTGCCAGAGAGGGAATCCGTCCCGGCGACATCACTCGTCTCGAGGATTTGCAACGTCTTCCCGTGACTACAAAGAAGGATTTGCAACTTCACAACGAGGAGTTTCTGTGTGTCGACCGCAGCCAGATTGTCGACTATGTCACCACGTCGGGTACACTGGGCGATCCGGTGACCTTCGCCCTTACGGAGAGCGATTTGCAGCGTCTGGCCTACAACGAATATCTCTCGTTCTCCACGGCCGGAATCACCAAAAACGACATCATGCAGCTGATGACGACCCTCGACCGCCGCTTCATGGCCGGACTGGCCTACTTTATGGGTGCGCGCGAGTTGGGTTGCGGTTCGATTCGTGTGGGCAACGGTATTCCCGAATTGCAGTGGGATACCATACAGCGTATCCACCCCACCTTCTGCATGGTGGTTCCTTCGTTCATCATCAAACTGATTGATTATGCGCAGAGCCACGGTATCGACCCCGATGCATCGTCGATTAAAAAGGCGGTGTGCATCGGAGAGTCACTCCGCAACACCGACTTCACCCCCAATACGCTGGGACGTCAGATTGCCGAAAAATGGCCTTCGCTGAAGCTCTATACTACCTATGCCTCCACCGAGATGCAGAGTTCGTTCACCGAGTGTGATTACGGCTGCGGCGGCCACCTGCAACCCGAGTTGATTATCGTGGAGCTGCTCGACGAAAACAACCGTCCGGTTGACGACGGACAGCCCGGTGAGGTGACCATCACCACCATTGGAGTGAGAGGCATGCCACTGTTGAGGTTCAAGACCGGCGACCTGTGTTATGCCCATCACGAGCCGTGTGCCTGCGGACGCAATACCCTGCGTCTGAGTCCTGTTATCGGCCGCAAGGGACAGATGATCAAGTACAAGGGCACTACCCTCTTTCCGCCGGCTCTGTTCGATATTCTGGACAATGTGCCTTATGTGGAAAACTACATTGTCGAGCTAAAAAACAACGAATGTGACAAGGACAAGGTCGTGGTGCGTGTGAGTCTGAAACAGGAGGTGGATTTCGATGTGGTCAAGGAGTTGAAGGACCGTTTCCGTGCCAAGATTCGTGTGGCTCCCGACATCGAGATTGACAGTGCGGAGCGTATCCGTCAGATGAATTTTCCGCAGATGAGCCGCAAGTGTGTGAAGTTCGTCGACATGAGGAAATGACCGCTGTCGTGGAAACAAAAAAATCGTCAGATTCCGAAAAAAGGTTCTGACGATTTTTGTTTGCCACTATATGTGTAGGTCTATTTGCCGTGTCGTCGGTAGCGGTCAATCTGATAACTGTTGACGATATTCTGCCAGACGATATAGGCGGTCGGTGCAATGCAGGAGATGGGGTTGAGGAACGATTGTGCCATCCATACGGCCAGCACCGTATTCTTCTGTCCCAGACTCTGTCCGCCGGCCACGGCATCATTGTATTTGCGGCCGAGCATTCGACCCACCTTGAACTGCACAAGGCAGATTATCAGTGCCACGGCTGCCAGCCACAATTCTGTCGAATAGTCGGCATCGCGGAGTTCGATGATGAATTTGGTGGTGCGGCCGATGACCACCACCAGCGACAGCAGCCACAGGTAGAACGAAGCCTGATTGTGGTTGCCGACCCAGTGGGCGGCCCGCGGAACGACCAGACGCAGGAACTGCGCCACGGCGAACGGAGCAATCAGCAGCGGAGCCACACGTGACAGAATCTCCTGAAAGGTGCAGTGGTCGCTTCCGGTCATCGTGATGACGACGGGTGCAATGAGTGCGATGCTCATGTTGCATATCAGGCTGTAAGTGGCAACGGTGGCGACATGGGCCCCCAGCATGCCCGATATGACGACGGCTGCCATGGCTACGGGTGCCAGTATGCAAATCATGGCTCCCTGTGCCACGACATCGCTCAGCGGCCGCAGGACGAGCCATACCCCCACGCTGACTACCACCTGAAAGAGCAACAGCCAGAAGTGGAGCATCGACGGACGCATCTGCCGGGGTTTCACCCTGCAGAAGGTGATGAAGAGCATCAGAAAGATGAGTGTGGGCGTGAGCATGTTGCCCGACAGGTTGTCGACCCAGTTGACGGGGCGGTAGAACAACGCTCCCACGACCATGGACATGGGCATGGCTATGGTTTTGGCATTGGCACGCAGTGTCTGAATCAGATCAGCCATACGATTATGCCAGCAATTCCTTCACCTTGTTCATGATCTCCTTGCCCTCGGCACGTCCTGCCAGTCGTTTGGTGGCCACACCCATCACCTTGCCCATCTCTTTCATCGATGATGCGCCGGTCTCTGCGATGATGGCCTTGAGCGCCTCCTCCAACTCCTGTGCCGACATCTGTTGGGGCAGGAACTCCTTGAATACGGCGACCTGTGCCAACTCCTCGCCGGCCAGGTCGGGACGGTTCTGCTCGGTGAAAATCTGTGCCGAATCGCTGCCCTGCTTGGCCAGCTTCGAGAGGATTTTCATCACTTCGTCATCGGTGAGTTCCGTGATGCCCGGACCTGCGGTCTTGGCTTCGATGATATACTTCTTCACATTGCGCAAGGCACTCAGACGCACCTTGTCTCCGGCCTTCATGGCCGCCATGATTCCTGTGGAAATCTGCTGTTCTAATGACATGGTTTTGTTAATTTTTATGGTTATTTTTTATCAGAAAATTCAATATGTCACCCATCAGACGGTCTCTCTCCGCCTCTTCGGTGATGCTCTCGAACGGGAAGCCCATCACAGCGGTGCGGTTTCCTTCGTCGGAGATGACCATTGCCGAGCCCTGATTGTCGACATAGCGCAGGACAGTGTGCGATTTGTCGTCCGCAGGGCGGATTTCCTCGACGCGCTCGACCTTGTAATGCTCCTCGCACAACTCGTCGTTGAAACGGTAATCTCCACGGCGGAAGTTGCCTTTCGAGGCAGTGACTCTCAACTTGTTGCGATGTGTCTCAAGACGCGATTCGGGAAGGCAGTGCAGCACTTCGCTGACAAATGCCTGTCCCTCCTCTTCACGCAGGTCGGAGAGCAGGTAGCAGCCCGACACGAAGAGTGCGCCACCCTTTGCGGCATATCCGCGCAGGGCGGTACGAAGCTCGCGGGGCAGGGCTTCGAATTCGGGTTGGCGGAGTCCGCGTCCCATGGGGGTCAGACACTGCTTGCCCAGAATCAAATCCACGGCATCGTACCGTTCGATGTCCGCCTCACCGTTCTTGACCGCTGCCACCGACGCCGAACAATAGGAGTAGCCGGCACGTGCCACCGAGCGCCCGTGAAGGTAGGGATAATCGAAGGTGTTGCCGCCGATGATTTCGGTGGTGTAGTCGGTATTGCAGGCACCCAGCATCAGCGAGTCGTTGGGACAACGCAGCTGCCTGAGGTCATAGACCCGTTGCAGACCGGCGAAGGAGATGTCGCGTTTGTCGGGGACACCACCGTCGAGGTCGTAGCGGAAACCGGCCAGTGAGTCGTTGCGCATGATGAGCGGCGCACTGACACGCTCAAAGCCGTTGACCACCAGCACCTCACCCTTCTCGTCGATGGCGCGGCACGAAGAGAGTATCTCGCTGGGAAAGCTCTCTCCGCCACGGTTGACGGCCGTGACCTTGTAGCTGTAGACGTGACCGCGCTCCTGCCCTGTGACGAACGATGCACGGGGAGTGTAGCGGCCCGAGTCGAATCCGCCGTCGTCCTTGCGCGTGTAGACGATGTAGCCCGTAGGCACGGCACTCTCCTCCAGCGAATCCAGCACGGGAGTCCACGAGAGTCGCACGCTGTCGACGCCCTTGAATGTTGCGGCGAACGACTTGACGGGCAGTGGCTGCACCTCATACTCGGTGCCGTATTGCGAGGAGATGTATTTCAAGATGCCTTTGTAGACGGCGCGGCTGACCAGAAACTTGAACCGCGGGTCGCTGCCGTAACGCATGTCGGCGAAATTCTGATGCGAGAGCAACTCCAGCAGCATGGTGGGTGCATGAGGAATGCGTGCTTCGAAATAGGGACGGTTCCACAATCCGCGGCGACGCCATTCGGGTTCCCAGGTGCGGCGTATGTCGCCGACAATCTGGGTCATCACCATGTCGGTCAAATCGCGCGAGCGGTAGCGGCTGGCACCGCCGTAGAAGCGTCCGCCGTCCTCACGGGTGCAGAAGATACCCAGTGTGCCGATGATTTCGTCACCCTCCTTGGCTCCCGAATCGGAGTGGAAGGCCAGAGCCAGGTCGACGGGTATGTTGAGTCCCAGTGAGTCGGGCATGCGCTTCGAACCTCCCATAAGGGCATTGACCCAGCGGGCGCGCGACATGATGTCGTCCTTGTAGTCGTCGCCGAAGGATTTGGGGCTGTAGACCTCGGGCGAGTAGCCGGCCCACTGCAACCAATAGCGCGCCGCCTCGCAGTAGCGCGGATGTCCGCTGGTCTCCGACAGGTAGCTGCCGTCGTCGTGCCGCAGTGAGGCCTTGACCTCACGGGTCATGTTGCCGTAGCCGCCGCCTATCTTCACGGCGTCGGCCGAGATGCGCTGACCGGCCTTGTCGGAACTGTTGTGCAGGGTGACCACCTCCTGTTTTCCGGCATCGAGCGGAAAATTGCCCAAATAAATCCATGTTCCGCCGCCCATCTTCTGGTTGACGGCATAGCGGCTCTCGCCTCCGGCATGATGCACCACATAGGTGACATCGTCGGCACTGTCGTCGTAGGTGGCGTAGCTTACATACACAGCATAATCGCCCTTTTGGGGAATGTCGGCACTCCACACGGCTTTGGCTGTCGCGCGGCCGTTGACACTCATCACGTAACGGGTCGTACCCTCGCGAAAGGGATTCTCCCCGGCCCGATAGACCTGACGGCGATGGGCGAATCCTCCGACCCCCGTCTGCCAGCCGTGACCGCTCTCGCGGTAGGTTTCATGGGCATCGTTGTCGGCAATGGCCTCATTGCGCTGGGTATCCCTCTCGCGGGGCATGAGTACGCATGCGCCTGCATTTTCGAGCATCGGCACCAGATACGGCAGGACATAGCTTTGGGTGTAGAGGTCCTCGCAGGTCTGCCACAGGAAGGAGCGTTGCCAGCGCCATGTGTTGCGGGGTTGGTCGAAATAGTAGCCGTGGCTCTGCCATACGGCCAGATGGCGGCCCGAAAGTCCGTGGGTCGGGGTGTCGACAGCATCGGAGAGCGGTCTTACCAGTGGCTTTGCGCAAGTGTTGACAAAGGGTATGGGACCGCGCGGCTTGGGCGACGAAGTCCGTTTTCCGCGTCTTGAAGTTTCGGGTTCGGCCCCCTTGTCTGCCGCCGTTGTGCGGTAGGCCATCGGTATGAGTTCCGATATTTCGTGACGGTCGGTGTAGACCTCAATCGCATAGTTTTTGTAGGCAGCCGGCAGACCCTCGCGAATGATGCGTCGCATTTCCTTCACATTGTCTTCGCGGAAGGGATAGTAGGAAAGACCTGTCGAGAAGTAGAATTTGAGGGTGTTGCGCGTGATGGTCACCGCATCAATTCTCACATTGCAGTAGGTGACCGTCTGTTTCACCATCTCCGAGACATTGCGTGCGATCTGGTATCGCGTGGAGCGGTTGATGCCTGCCGCATGGACATCGATGGAGGCCAGCAGCAGGAAGGACAGAAATGTATATTTAAGTCTATTTTTCATGATTCCTGACAAGCAGCAACATTCCCGCAAAGGTGAATGCCGCATTATAAATCAACAATTCGAAACCTATCTGGTAATTCCAGTATTCGCGTGCCGTCCACTGTATGGCGATGCTCAACAGCGGAGCTGCGACAGCCACCCACGGCACGAAGCGGTCGCGCACCTTCCAGGGGGTGAACATACCGAAGAGGAACATGCCCAGTATCGGGCCATAGGTGTAGCTGGCCATCTTGTAGACCAGATTGATGACACTGTCGTCGGCCAGCAGTTCGAAGGCCATAATCAGCAGCAGCATGCCCACCGCCATGAGGATATGCACGCGATGGCGCACCACGGTCAGCCGTATGTCGTCGTAGCGTTTCGTGCCATCGAGGATATCGACGGTAAACGAGGTGGTGAGTGCCGTCAGTGCCGAGCCGGCCGCCGAGTAGGTACTGGAGATGAGTCCGATGACGAACAACACGCCCACAATGGTCGGAAGTCCGCCGTCGACGGCCACCATCGGGAAAATCTGGTCACCCTTTTCGGGCAGGGCCATGCCTGTGCGCTCCATGTAGATGTGGAGCAGCACGCCCAGCACCAGAAACAGGTAGATGACCACAATCTGCGAGAGGGCCGTCATCACGATGTTCTTCTGTGCGTCGCGCGGCGTGCGACACGACATGTTGCGTTGCATCATGTCCTGATCGAGACCGGTCATGGCCACCAGCATGACGATGCCGGCCAAAAACATCTTCCAGAAGTAGCGGTCGGAGGAAGGGTCGTCGAAGAACAGTATCCTGGAGAGGGGGGACGCGGTGACCTCACGGCTCAGGTCCGCGACATTGAAGTTGAGCGAACGGGCGATGAAAAAGAGGGTCAGCACCAGACTGCCCACCAGACACAGTGTCTTGAGCGTGTCGGTCCAGATGAGCGACTTCACGCCGCCCTGACGGGTGTAGAGCCACACCAGTAGCATCGAAAGCGAGGCATTGAGCCAGAACGGCAGGCCGTAGTGCGAGAAGACCAGCACCTGCATGACCGTGCAGACCACATAGACGCGGAGTGCCGCCCCGAGGATTTTCGAAAGGAAGAAGAACGCGGCTCCCGAGCGGTGGGAGGCCATGCCGAAACGGGTGTCGAGGTACTCATAGAGCGAGACGACTTTCAGTCGGTAGAGTGTCGGAATCAGCACAAAGGCGACGATGAACTGACCGAGTGTGAATCCGGCCACCATCTGCATGTAGGAGAAGGCGTCCGTGGCCACGGAACCCGGCACGGAGATGAACGTGACACCCGATATCGCGGCTCCGATCATGGCCGTTGCGGCCATATACCAGGGGGTTTGTCGGTTGCCGGTGAAGAAGGCCGCATTCCCGGCCCTGCGTCCCGAATACCAGGCGATGGTGAAGAGAATGGCAATATAGCCCAATACGGTGAGGATTACTGCTGAAGGTGTCATTTCGGTTTTTGTAAAAGCACACAAATGTACAAATTATCGTCGGATATTGTCATGTTTGTCGCCGAAAAAAACGCGTCACACCTCTCTCGAAGGGCTCGATTGTCCCTGTCGTAAAGTGTGCGGCCAAAGGTTTTGACTCCCGAGATAATTTCCTAACTTTGTATATTGACTCATTTCACGGTATTGCAATATGAACCACCTCTCGGATAACATGATACTCATCGACGGCCGATTGCCCGACCATCGGATCGCGAAATGCGACTTCGATGAGCGTCGTCGGAAATATCATATCACCTTCTGCAGCAGCGACAAGGTCTACGACTATTCCCAACGGAGAATCACCCTGCTCACCCACCCTGTCGCCATACCGTCCCGACACTGCATGGTGAATCATCGGGGCAGGGCGTTGCAGCAGATTTGCAACATCTGGGAGTATCGCCATGCCGGGAGCTGTTTTTGGCGCGTGGAGTTCGCCAACGGTGAGGTTGCGGAGTATGACAGGGCGGCGCTCGAGGTGCGCAAGTCGTGTCTGCAAGATTCCACCTCAAGTCATATTCTCCGCTATTTCGAGCGTGTGGCGGCGCACAGTCCGCTGCGGGGCGACGACAACACACCCCTGCTCTCGAAGCAGTACGACCATCTGCGTTTCATCGACCGACAGTCGGCTGCAGCCTGCTATCTCAACCCCACGCTCTCGCCACCGTTGCAGCGGCAGCACGACACGTTGATCTATCCCTTCGGCAGCAATGCCAGCCAGAAGAGGGCCGTAGAGCAGGCTTTCGCCTGTCAGCTCAGTGTCATTGAAGGCCCTCCGGGAACCGGAAAGACGCAGACCATACTCAACATCATCGCCAATATTCTCTGCAAGGGGCAGACCGTGCTGGTGGTGTCGAACAGCAACTCGGCCATAGGAAACATTGCGGAGCGGCTCGAGCAGCGTCACTATGGTTTTCTGGTGGCGGAGTTGGGCAGTGCTGCAAACAGGGAGCAGTTCCTGAAGATGCAGGCCTTCGACAAAATCTACCCACACTGTATGTTCAAGTCATGGAAAAACAGTGAGGCCGACAAGCCGAACTACCTCTCGCGTTTGGAGCGACTCACCCAAAAGCTGTGTCTGTTGTTCGAGAAACAGGAGGAGTTGTTCCATGCCAGACAAGAGTATGACGCGCTGAAACTCGAGCAGCGGCATTTCCGTGAAGAGGTGCATCACCCGCTGCCCTCTCTGCGGAGCCACTCTTCGTCCCTTCAGCTCGTCCGCCTGTGGCAGGAGCTGCAACGCTATGGCGAGGAGCCGAAAGTATGGGCAGGGAAACGATGGTGGCGCACACTGATGACGGATTGGCGTGCCGTCACAATATTCGGGGTGAATGCGCGCCGCTTCCTGCAACTCGATGCCGAGGAGCGCATCACCCTCCTTCAGGAGCGTTATTACGGTGCGCGAATGGCGGAACTCGGTCGGCAAATCTCCGCTTTGGAGCAACTTATCGAGAGGTCGGACGGAGACGAGATGCTGGAGTATCTCTATACCCTTTCGGGTATCTATCTCAACAACCGACTCTATGAACGCTATGGCGGACATCGGGTGAAACCCTTTTTCACGGAGACCATGATGCGGCAGAATCCCGACGGTTTTCTGCAGGAATTTCCCGTGGTGCTGAGTACCACGTTCTCCTCTTACGGCAACTTCGGCCATCGCGTATTGTTCGACTATGTGATTATGGACGAAGCCTCGCAGGTCTCCTCCGAGACAGGGGTCCTGGCATTGGCCTGCGCCCGTAACGCGGTGATTGTCGGCGACTCGATGCAGCTGCCCAACGTGGTGACGGCGGAGGACAGACTCTTGCTTGGCAATCTGGCCCGCGAGATGCGGCTGCCCGAGGTGTATGACTGCACCAGATACAGTTTCCTCGACTCGCTGTGTCGTGTCGTGGACGGCGTCCCGCGTACCCTGCTCAAGGAGCATTACCGCTGCCATCCAAAAATCATTGCATTCTGCAATCAGAAGTTCTATGGCGGACAGTTGATGTATATGACCGAGGACAAGGGGGAAGAGAATGTGATGACGGCCATACGCACCGTGAGGGGCAATCACTCACGCGACCACATGAACCAGCGCGAAGTAGATGTCATCGGCGAGGAGGTGCTTCCGCAGTTGAAGGTCTCTCCCGACCAGATAGGTATCATAGCCCCCTACAACCATCAGGTCGACCGCTTGCGCCGGCAACTGGGTGAGGTAGCCGATATCGCTACCGTACATAAGTTTCAGGGACGCGAGAAGGACACCATAATCCTCTCGACGGTGGACGATGTCGTCACACCGTTCTCCGACGATGCCCATCTGTTGAATGTGGCCGTTTCGAGGGCCAAACGCCGCTTCTGCCTGGTGGTATCGGGCAATCCGCAGCCACAGGAGAGCAATCTTGGGGACTTGTTGGGGTATATCGAATACAACAATTTCACGGTCAGCGACAGCAGGCTGCGTTCCATCTTCGACTACCTCTACCAACCCTACACGGTCGCCTTGCAGAAGTTTCTTCGCCGTCATCGCCATATCTCGCAATATGCTTCCGAGAATCTTACCTTTGCCCTGCTGGAGGAGATACTCTCCTCCTCGCCCCGATACCGTCATCTGGGAATTGTCTGCCATCAGTCGTTGCGGCTGCTCATCGGCGACTTCTCGCTGATGACACCCGACGAAAAACGATATGCGGCCCGTGCAGCCACACACATCGACTTTCTGATTTACAACCGTGTGAGCAAGAAGGCGGTACTGGCCGTCGAAACCGACGGCTACGACTACCACAAGGACGGTAGCCGACAGGCTGTCCGAGATGCCATGAAGGACGATATTCTGACCAAGTACGGCATTCCTTTCCTGCGTTTGCCGACTACGGGCTGCAATGAGCGGCAACGTATCGAATCGAAGTTGGAGGAGCTGGTCGGAAGATGCGATACCTGTTTTTGCAAAGCCGACCCCGGTGTAAAAGCCTAATATCGCAAATTTTGTAGAGAATTTCGCAGATTGAGATATTAAAAAATGTTCTAAATTGAAGATTTTTTAGCGTTTTTGGCAAAAAAATGGCAAAATTTCTTGCTTATCAATCTGTGTTTACTACCTTTGCCCAATCCTTAATGAGGACGCCCAATCGCGCCATATATAATAATGGAAACCAAATTATAAATATACTGGAATGGGAAAAACTTTAAAAATCAGAGATTTGACGTTGCGTGACGGACAGCAGTCTTCGTTTGCAACACGTATGAATCAGGCACAAATCAACCGATGCCTCCCGTTTTACAAAGATGCCAATTTCTACGCCATGGAAGTTTGGGGCGGTGCAGTACCCGACTCCGTGATGCGTTACCTCAATGAAAGCCCCTGGACCCGTCTGGAGACCATCTACAAGGAGGTGGGCGGTGTCTCGAAGCTGACCGCCCTCTCGCGTGGCCGCAACCTGTTCGGCTACTCGCCCTATACCGACGAGATTATCGACGGATTCTGCCGCAATGCCATTGAGAGCGGTCTGGGCATCATGCGTATCTTCGATGCACTGAACGATGTCGACAATGTCAAGTCTACCATCAAATATGTCAAGCAGTATGGCGGTATTGCCGACTGCGCCGTATGTTACACCGTAGACCCCAAATATCCTCCCCTCTCCTTCATGCAGCGGCTGATGGGCAAGAAGAATCCCCAGCCCGTGTTCACCGATGCGTATTTTGTCGACAAGGCCAAGCAGCTGGCTGCTCTGGGTGCCGACATGATTACCCTCAAGGACATGTCGGGTCTGATTCCTCCCCGTCGTATCGCCACACTGGTGAAGCTCATCAAGCAGAATGTGAATATCCCCGTCGATTTCCACACCCACTGCACACCGGGCTATGGTCTGGCGTCGGTGCTCTCGGCCATCATCGCCGGTGCCGACATCGTCGACACTAACTGCTGGTACTTTGCCGAGGGTACGGGAGCTCCCGCTCTGGAGTTCATCTATGTATTCTGCAAGAAGTTGGGTATCGACCTGGGTGTCAACATGGAGGCCGTGGCCAAAATCAATGTCGAGTTGCGCGAAATCCGCAAGGAGCTCAACATGTCGGTGTTCGGTGCCGAGAAGCCCGAACCCAAACCCTTCAATCCGTTGACCGACCAGCTGCCCAAGGAGATTGACTCGCTCTTCGACGAGGCCATCAGAGCCGCCAAGGCCGACGACGAGGCCGCAACGATTGCCGCCTGTCAGAAAATCGAGGCCTACTTCGGTTTCCCTGCGCCCAACAAACTCGTGCAGGAGGCCGAAATCCCCGGTGGCATGTACTCCAATATGGTGGCACAGCTCAAGCAGTTCAACAGCGAGGAGATTCTGCCCCGTGCCATGGAGCTGATTCCCACCGTACGTCTGGCAGCAGGTCTTCCTCCCCTTGTGACCCCCACTTCGCAGATTGTGGGTGCACAGGCCGTCAACTGTGCGCGCGACGAGAAGGCCGGACGCCCCATGTATTCGCAGACCAGCGCGCAGTTCGTGGGTCTTGTGAAGGGTGAATACGGCAAGACTCCCGTCAAGATTGACCCCGAATTCCGATTCAAGATTTGCGGTGTGAGAGAGGAGATTCCCTACGACACTTCGAAGTATCAGACTCAGCCCAACCCCGTATTGGCCGAGGCCGGCGGTGTGAAGCTCGCAGAAACCGAGAAGGAGATGTTGCTGCTGGAGCTCTTCCCGATGGTGGCCAAGAAGTTCCTCACCGACCTGAAGGTGAAGGCTTATCAGGCAAACAAGGCGGCAGAAGAGCAGGCCGAGGCCGAGAGAAAGGCTGCCGAAGCTCCTGCACCGCAGTTCGACCCGATTACGGGCAATACGGTCAATGCACCCCTTCCGGGCCACATCATCGATATCCTGGTCAAGGTGGGCGATGAGGTCAAGGCAGGTCAGGATATCCTGATTCTCGAGGCCATGAAGATGGAGAACTCCATTACAAGCGATTACTCGGGTAAGGTGAAGCAGATTCTGGTCAATGTGGACGATATCGTGGCCACCGACCAGATACTTGTCGAGATTGAGTAACCTGAATCAATCCAAATATAAGGAAACCCCACGGATTCGAAATGAATCCGTGGGGTTTTGTCTTTGAAGCGATGGGCAACTCCCCTACTTCAGTTTTTCGTTGTTCTTGTGACGTTCCTTGTCGCGTGAGGTTTTCTTGGCGATATTGCGCGACATGGCCTCCGTCAAATCCACTCCCGTCTGATTGGCGATTGCGGCCACCACCCATAATATATCAGCCAGCTCGTCACTGAGATTGTCCTTCTCTCCCTCCTTGAACGACTGGTCGCCATAGCGGCGTGCCATGACACGCGCCAACTCACCCACCTCTTCGGTGAGTATTGCCATGTTGGTCAGTTCGCTGAAATAGCGTACACCGTAGGTCTTTATCCAATGGTCTACGGTCTCCTGCAACTCTTTTATCTCCATTATTTTACACGTATTACATTGAGTCCGTCGCGGAGCGGTACGATGACATTCTCCACTCTGTCGTCCTCCAGCACCATGCGGTTAAATTCGAGAATGGCCTGCGTGTGGCGGTCGTTGTGTGCCACGGGCTCCACGACCTTGCCCGACCACAAGATGTTGTCGGCAATGATGACCGAGCCACTGTGCAGCAAGGGCTTACCGTCGATATCGCCCATCAGCATGCGGTAGTAGTCGGGATATTCGCGTTTGTCGCCGTCCATGAACACCATATCGAACGTGTAGCCCAAACGCGGAGCCAGCTCCAGTGCCGAACCGATGTGGAGACGGATTTTGTGGCCGTGTTCCGAACGGTCGAAGAACGATTGGGCGATTTCCTCCAGTTCGTCCTCCACCTCCATGGTGTCAATCAAAGCGTCATCGGCCAGACCTTCGGCCATCGAGAGCGCCGAATAACCAGTGAAGGTGCCGATTTCGAGGACATGCTTCGGGCGCATCATCAGGGTCAGCATCTTGAGCAGCCGTCCTTGGAGATGTCCCGACAGCATGCGGGGAGCGATAACCCTCAGATGGGTCTCGCGGTCGAGTTCCTTGAGCAGATTGCCTTCCGGCTCGGTGAGGTCATGTACGTATTGTTCCTGTAAATCCATATCTTGGGTTGCTTTATACTTATTTGTAAATCAGTCGCGACATGTTGTCGAGCACCTCCTCGGCCACCTCCTGCAACTGTGCGGCCGTCAGGGCATTGATTTTGGCATAGACCTGCTCCATGGTGTCAATCTCGTCGTGGTTGAGCAGGCTCTTTCCGGCACTGAGCATATAGTTCTCGTTACCCTCACCCGAGATGGCCAACTGTGCAATGAACTGTCGTTTGGCCATCGCCAGCTGCCGTGACGAGAGTGTGGTGGTACGCAGACGTTTGAGCTGCTCATCGATGAGCGATATGCACTGTTCCTCATTGCTGTGGTCGGAGCTGAAATATATCATCACATTGCCGCAGTCGTTGTAGGGCGTGTAGCCGGCTTCGATATTGTACGACAGACCGTGCTTCTCTCTCAATTCGACATTGAGCAGCGAGTTGGCACACGGGCCGCCGAGGATATTGATCAGCAGCGACAACGGCAGTCGTTTGTCCTCCTCCATGCCGTAGGCACGGCCACCGATAATGCAGTGGGTCTGGTGGGTGTGCTTGACGACCGTACGCTCAAATGGAGCCACAGATGCAGGAGCCACCCTCTCGTAGTGGCGGGTGGTGGCAGGCGCATCGCCGAAATAACGCAGGGCGACCGCCTCAGCACGTTTGGGCGAGAAGTTACCAACCGAGGTGAAAACCATCTGGTCGGTGGTATGTGTACGGCCGACAAAGGAGCGCATCGCGTCACCGTTGTAGCGTGTGAGCGAACTTTTGCTGCCCAGAATGTTGTGTCCCAGCTCGGACCCCGAGAAGAGCAGGTCTTCGAAAGCATCGAAAATCAGCTCCGAAGGGGTGTCCTTGTAGGTGTTGATTTCGTCGTAGATAACCTCCTTCTCTCGCTCCAGTTCCTTGTCGGGGAAGGTGGAGTGGAAGGCGATGTCGGCAATCAGCTCGGCCGCCTTGTTGAAGTCGCCGCGCAATGTCGTGGCGTGAATCGTGGTGTCCTCCTTGGTGGTGAAGGCATTGAGCTCACCGCCCAGATTCTCCAGTCTGCAGTTCACCTGCCAGGCCTTGCGCCGTTGTGTGCCTTTGAAAAAGGCGTGTTCGACAAAGTGGGCCAGTCCGTACTGCCGGGGTTCCTCGTCACGGCTTCCTGCGCCGATGACCAGACCGCAGTACGACACCGTGGTCTTCACCTGTCGGTGTATTCCCCTGATTCCGTTGGGGAGACGGTAGGTATAAAATTCCATTACTTTTATTCGTGTTTCGCTCTGAGGTGGAGGAACTCGCCCGTGCGGCTCTCCCTGCACCTCTCCAAATCGTGGGGTGTACCCTCGAAGACAAGTTCGCCGCCGTGCGTTCCGGCTTCGGGACCGAGGTCGATGACCCAGTCGGCGCACTTGATGACGTCCATGTTGTGTTCGACGATGACGATGGTGTGTCCGCGCTCGATGAGTGCGTCGAAGGCCGCCAGAAGTTTCTTGATGTCGTGGAAGTGGAGTCCCGTGGTAGGCTCATCGAAGATGAACATCACCTTGCCCGACGACGAATCCTTCGTGAGGAACGATGCCAGCTTTACGCGCTGACTCTCGCCGCCCGACAGTGTCGATGAGGATTGTCCGAGTTTGATATACCCCAGACCCACGTCCTGAAGGGGTTTCAGCCGGTCGACAATCTTCCGGCAGGTGGTATTTTTCTTCTCTTCGCCGAAGAAACCGATGGCTTCATCGACAGTCATCTCCAGTACATCGTAGATGGATTTGTCGTGGTATTTCACCTCCAGCACCTCGTCCTTGAAGCGTTTGCCGTGACAGGCCTCGCAGACCAGTTCCACGTCGGCCATGAACTGCATGGAAACCTTGATGATTCCCTCGCCCTGACACTCCTCGCATCGTCCGCCCGTGGTGTTGAACGAGAATGACGAGGCCGTGAGACCCGTGTGTACCGAATAGGGCTGCTCGGCAAAGAGCTTGCGAATCTCGTCGTAGGCCTTGATGTAGGTCACGGGATTGGAGCGCGATGACTTTCCGATGGGATTCTGGTCGACAATCTCGATGGACTTGAGCAGTCTGACATCTCCCTCCACACCGTCGAAGTCTCCCGGTTTGATGCCCGTGTCGAACAGCATGCGCCGCAGAGCCGGATAGAGAATCCCCTTGGCCAGCGACGATTTGCCGCTTCCGCTGACTCCCGTAATGCAGGTCATCACGCCGAGCGGTATCTTCACATCGATATTCTTGAGGTTGTTCTCCCGGGCACCGCGAAGCGTGATGTAGTTCGACCAGCCGCGTGCCGTCATGGGAGGGGTGATTTCGCGTCGTCCGGTCAGATAGTCGGCCGTGAGACTCTTGCGGCACTTCATCAGCTCCTTGAAGGTGCCGTTGAAGACCACCTCGCCGCCATTGTAACCGGCCTTGGGGCCGATATCGACAATCCAGTCGGCGGCACGGATAACCTCCTCCTCATGCTCCACGACGATGACCGTGTTGCCCAAATCACGCAACTGCTCCAGCACCTTTATCAGGCGGTGGGTGTCACGTGGGTGGAGGCCGATCGACGGCTCGTCGAGAATATAGAGCGAGCCCGTGAGGTTGCTGCCCAACGATGTCGAGAGATTGATGCGCTGGCTCTCGCCGCCCGACAGTGTCGATGACAGACGGTCGAGGGTCAGATAACCCAGTCCAACGTCGGCCAGATATTGCAGGCGGTTGCGGATTTCCGTGAGGATACGTTCCGCGGTCTTGGCATCGTATTCGTCGAGGGTAAGTCCCGAGAAGAAGGCTATCAGTTCGTCGACGGGCATCTGTACCAGCTCGGCGATATTCCTGCCGCCCACACGGACATAGAGTGCCTCTTTTCGAAGGCGCGCACCGCCACATTCGGGACAGGTGGTCTTGCCCATGTAGCGGGCCTTCATCACGCGGAACTGTATCTTGCGCTTGCCGGCCTCTATGTAGTCGAAAAAGTCGTTCAGACCGTGGAAATACTCGTTGCCGCGCCACAGCAGTAGTTTCTGCTCGGGTGTCAGCGAGTGAAAGGGCGTGTGTATCGGGAAATTGAATTTCGAGGCATTCTCCACCAACACATCTTTCCATTTCCGCATGGTCTCACCCCTCCAGCACGCCACGGCATCGTCGTAGATGCTGCGGCTCTTGTCGGGAATGACCAAATCCTCGTCAATACCCGTCACCTTGCCGTAGCCTTCACAACGCGGACAGGCTCCGATGGGGTTGTTGAAACTGAAGAGATGCTCCGTGGGCGGTTCGAAGGCAATGCCGTCCGACTCGAACCGTGAGGAGTAGCTCGCCGTTTCATCGCCCGCAATGACGGTGCAGATACCGTCGCCATAGGAGAAGGCGCGCGCCACCGAATCGCGGATGCGAGTCTCGGTGTCGTCCTCGCCGTTCAGACGCAGGCGGTCAATGACTACCGAAACCTCCTCGGGGCGGATATTATCCTCCACGCGGGGCAGAAAGTCCTCGATGAGCAGCGTTTCACCCCTGAACTGCACACGCAGGATACCGTCGGCCAGCAGCAGCATGAGTTTTTCGATGATGCCCTGCTCACGGTTCAACACCAGGGGAGCGGCGATGATGACACGGCTCCCCTGCTCCTTCGAGAGGATACGGTTGGCCACATCATCGACACTGTAACACTTCACTTCGAGTCCCGTCACGGGCGAATAGGTGTGACCGGCACGTGCAAACAGAAGTTTGAGATAATCGTAGATTTCGGTGGTGGTACCCACCGTCGAACGCGGATTGCGCGTGTTGACCTTCTGCTCGATGGCGATGGCCGGAGCGATGCCCGTAATCACATCGACGTCGGGTTTGCTGATTTTACCCAGGAACTGACGAGCATAAGCCGAGAGACTCTCGACATAGCGTCGCTGTCCCTCGGCAAATATGGTGTCAAAGGCGAGGGTCGACTTTCCCGAACCGCTCAGACCTGTGATGACAATGAGTTTATTGTGCGGAATCTCGAGTTCTATATTTTTCAGATTGTGAACTCTTGCTCCCTTAATGTATATAGACTCTTCGTGTTTCATTTACTCCTCTTCGTCGGCGATGGTGCCGCCGGCCTTTTTTAGTTTTTCAATCAATCCGTCGGCCTTGCTCTCTCTGATGGACAGTTCCATGGTGCAGAGATTGTCGAAGATTTGCGACTTGATGTCGGGCTGCCACTCCTTGATGGCGTGCATGACATCGTTCATCACCAGATACGGAAAGATGAGTTTTATCCTGCGGTCGACCGTGCGTTCGACAACCACCGCCTGTGCGATGGCATCGGCGGCCGACTCCTTGTAGGCGGCAATCAAACCCGGCACACCCAATTTCGTGCCACCGAAGTAACGCACCACCACAATCAGACAGTCGGTGATGTTGTTCGAGAGCAACTGTCCCAGAATGGGCTTGCCGGCCGTACTCGAAGGCTCACCGTCGTCGTTGGCCCTGAACTTCTCGCCGTGAGGGCCCAGCCGCCAGGCATAGCAATGATGCGTGGCATCGAAATAACGCTTGCGGAGGGCATCGAGACAGGTCTTGATTTCCTCCTCGGTCTCCACGGGATAGATGAACGACAGAAACTTGCTGCTGCGTTCGCGCATGGCCGTCTCCACGGGGGCCTCAATGGTCAAATAGCTGTCCTCTTCCACCTTACTTCACTGTTTTGAAAATTCTGTCCCAACGGATACTCGAAGGGAACGACTTGTTCTGGTCCGACGACATCATGATGAACGAGGCCTTGCCGACAATATGGTCCTCGGGTACAAAGCCCCAGAAACGCGAGTCGGCCGAGTTGTGACGGTTGTCGCCCATCATCCAATAGTAGTTCATCTCGAAGGTGTACTCCGTTGCGGGGCGGCCGTCAATCTTCACCTCATTGCCGTCGATTTCCAGATCGTGGTTCTCATAGACATCGATGATGCGTCCGTAGAGAGCGAGGTTGTCGGGCGTGAGCGATATCGTGGCCCCCTTCTGCGGCACCCAGATGGGACCGTAGTTGTCCTGACTCCAGCGCGGTGTCTCCCAGTGGGGATAGACCTCCGTGTTGGCAGGGAAGATGTAGCGGCGTACCGACAGCACGTTCTTCAGTTTTTTGAGCTGCTCGGCCATCTCGTCGGTAAGGTTCATGTAGTAGGCAGAACCGTTGCCGCTGTACTCCGTGATGTTCAGATTGTTGAGTGCGTATTGGGTCAGCGGAGCCGAGGTCTGCACCATGTACTGGTATTGCAGTCCGGGGATATTCTCCTGCGCCGCACCGTTGACGAAGACCTCGCCGTTTCTTACGGCAAGACTGTCACCCGGAACAGCCACACAACGCTTGATGTAGTTCTCGCGCTTGTCGACCGGACGGCTGATGATGGTGTAGTCCTTTTCCAGCTGACGGCGACCTTCCGCCTTGCCCAGCTGCTCCTGATACTGACGCAGCACATCGTAATAGGTGACATTCTGATTTTCCAGCAGCACGGTGTCACCGGCCGGGAAGTTGAACACCACCACGTCGTTGCGGCGAATAGCTCCCAAACCCTTCAGACGGTGGTAAGGCCATTTTACAGCCTCCGAGAAGGATTTTACGGTCTGCGAGAAGGGCATCGTGTGGTGGACGAACGGGAACGACAGCGGCGTGTTGGGCATCTGGGGTCCGTAGGCCACCTTGCTCACGCAGAGGTAGTCGCCGATGAGCAGCGACTTCTCCATCGACGAGGTGGGAATCACATAAATCTGGAAGATGAAGATGTGAATCAGCGAGGCGACCACCGTGGCGAAGAGAATGGCGTTCACCCACTCGTAGATACCCTTGTAGAGGGCGCTGCGCTCGCACCACTCCTTATTGTAGTGGCCGATGTAGCGGTAGAAGATGCGCGAGATATAGAAATCATAAATCAGCGGCACACCCAGCAGCAGCCACAGATTGCCGGTCCATACCACCAGCCAAAGTACATAAATCAACGTCACAAGCGAGAACTTCACCCACTTGTTGCCAAAAATTGCTTTTATCTTGCCCATTTTCTTCTATTTAGTCTGATTCATCAAATCCTCCATCGAATACACTCCGGTTTTGCCGCAGAGGAATTCTGCGGCAATGACCGCTCCCAATGCTAACGTGCGGCGGTTCTTAATCGTATGTTTCAGACAGATAATATCGTCCTCCGACTCGAAAGTCACGGTGTGGATACCGGGAACCATACCTTCGCGGACAGAGCGCACGACCAACTGGTCGGCTGCAGCATCTTCCGCATGTTCGATTCTGCGGGTAGCCTTGTCGATACCGGGAGCGTAGTTGACCCATTCGGCCTTGGTCGAGAGGTTGTCGATGACTCCTTCGGCCAGCGTGATGGCCGTGCCGCTCGGTGCGTCCTTCTTCTGGGTGTGGTGTACCTCCTCAATCTCCACGTTGTACTGCGCACCCAGCTGCTCGACCATGGCCGCAAGCTGTTTGTTGAGCTGGAAGAGCAGGTTTACACCCAGACAGTAGTTCGAGGCGTAGAACATCGCACTCCCCTTCTGTTGGCAGAGTTCCTGCAACTCGGCCAGACGCGAGGTCCAGCCTGTCGTGCCGCTGACAACGGCGGTGCCTGCTTCGATGCAGGTACGGATATTGTGATAGGCGGTATCGGGAGCCGAAAATTCGAGAGCCACATCGACCTGCTTCAGATGCTCGGCATCGAGCGATGCCGCATTGTCGAGGTCAATGATGAGGGCGACCTGATGACCGCGTTCTTTAAGAATGTTCTCGATTTCATGGCCCATTTTGCCATAACCTATAATTGCTGCTTTCATCTTGAAATATATTTAGTACAAAATTAATTTGACAAATTTAATAAAAATTAACGGAATTATGAGCTTTTCCCGATTGAATCGAAAATAGTTTTTTTATTTGAAAATAATTCCTAACTTTACAAACCGATAAGGTTACGATACATAACCTAAAACTATGTAAATCGACCAGATATTAATTTTTGATATGGAACAGGTAAAAAAAACACGTACCGAAAGCGACCTGTTGGGTTGCGTTGAGGTTCCCGAAGATGTACTCTACGGTGTACAGACCATGCGCGGACTGGAGAATTTTGAAATCAGCAAATTCCGTCTGTCGGAGTATCCGCTGTTTGTCAACGGATTAGTCATTGTCAAGCTGGGCGCCGCCGAGGCCAACCACGAGCTGGGTCTTCTGACCGATGAGCAGTACAAGGCCATCGCTCAGGCCTGCCGCGAGATTATGGAGGGCAAGCACCACGAGTTCTTCCCCGTCGACATGATTCAGGGAGGTGCCGGTACCACCACCAATATGAACGCCAATGAGGTGATTGCCAACCGTGCATTGGAAATCATGGGCCACCAGCGCGGCGAATATACTTTCTGCTCGCCCAACGACCATGTCAACCGCTCACAGTCGACCAACGACGCCTATCCGTCGGCCATTCACATGGGTCTCTATGCCACCCACCTGAAGCTGAAGAAGCACTACGAGGAGCTGATTGCCTCCTTCATGAAGAAGGCCGAAGAGTTCGCCCACATCGTGAAGATGGGTCGTACACAGCTTGAAGACGCCGTGCCGATGACACTGGGTCAGACCTTCCACGGCTTCGCCTCGATTCTTCAGGACGAAGTGAAGAACCTCGACCATGCCGCCGAGGAGTTCCTCACCATCAATATGGGTGCTACGGCCATCGGTACAGGTATCTGCGCCGAACCGGGCTATGCCGAAAAGTGTACCAAGGCCATTGCCGAAATCACAGGCTGGGACGTGAAACTGGCCGACGACCTGGTGGGTGTGACTTCCGACACTTCGTGCATGGTGGGCTATGCCGCTGCCATGAAGCGCATTGCACTGAAGATGAACAAAATCTGTAACGACTTGCGTCTGTTGGCTTCGGGTCCCCGTTGCGGTTTGGGCGAAATCAACCTGCCCGCCCGCCAGCCGGGTTCGTCCATCATGCCCGGTAAGGTGAACCCCGTAATTCCCGAGGTAATGAACCAGATTGCCTACAAGGTCATCGGCAACGAGTTGTGTGTGTCGATGAGCGACGAGGCCGCACAGATGGAGTTGAACGCCATGGAGCCTGTGATGGCACAGTGCTGCTTCGAGTCGGCCGACCTGCTGATGAACGGCTTCGACACCCTGCGTATCCGCTGTATCGACGGCATCACCGCCAACGAGGAGCGTTGCCGCAAGTATGTGCACGACAGCATCGGTATTGTCACCGCGCTGAACCCCATCATCGGTTACAAGAACTCCACCAAGATTGCCAAGGAGGCGCTCGAAACCGGTCGCGGTGTCTATGATTTGGTACTCGAGCACGAGATTCTCACCAAGGAGGAGCTCGACGAGGTACTGAAGCCCGAGAACATGATCAAACCCGTAAAACTGAACATCAAACCCAGAAGGTAGGAGGCAACTCCTACCCTTCGGGGTATTATTGACGAATGCGTTATTTCATAGAACTGAGTTACAACGGAGGTGCCTACTGCGGCTGGCAGCGACAACCCTCGATGCCTACCGTGCAGCAGACTTTGGAGAAGGCACTCTCCACCCTTTTGCAGGAGGAGATTATGGTGACAGGTGCCGGACGTACCGACACGGGTGTGAATGCGTCGTACTATGTGGCACATTTCGACACCGCAAAAGCCATTGCCGACCCTTCGCAAATCGTATATAAAGTGAATTTCATGTTGCCGGGTGATATTGCCGTGGGCAGTATCCGTGAGGTTTCCGACGAGGCCCATGCCCGTTATGGCGCTCGCGAAAGAGAGTACCGCTACTACATAGAGCCGCGCAAGAATCCCTTCACCCGACATGCAACATGGCAGTATTATGTGCCTCTGGACGTCGAAAAGATGAACCGTGCCGCTGATTTCCTGCTCCACTGGGAGGATTTCACGTCGTTTGCCAAACTCAACTCCAACAACAAGACCAATATCTGTCATGTGATGAAGGCTCAGTGGCAATGCAACGACGACGGCGTTCTGTGTTTCACCATACGTGCCGACCGTTTTTTGAGAAACATGGTCAGAGCCATTGTCGGCACGCTGGTCGATGTGGGACGAGGCCGCTATTCGGTGGAAGAATTCAGGGAGATTGTCCGCAGTCTCGATTTGTCGAAATCGAGTGCAGGTGCTCCGGCTCAAGGACTGTTCTTGAGTGATGTCGTCTATCCCGAAGAGATGTTTACAAGAAGCATGAAATAAATGACATGTCAGCAACGAAAAAGGGTAAGCGTCCGATAAAATACATATTGTAGCGCAGCTTCGGCCTCGCTAATTTTGT
>JAHHQN010000040.1 GCA_020026375.1 Alistipes sp.
ATAGTGACTAACAAGCCAAGTTAGCTGCTTAACGCAGCTTCTTGTCAAACCATTATCAACCAACAAAATATAATTATCATGAGTTACAATCTGAGTTTTTGGAAATATAAAGAAAATTCCTATTTAGATAATCATAAAGTTTATGAAACATTATGTAATGAAGGAAATATTGAAGGATTAGAAAATGTCCCAGTCGATGAAATCCGTGAGAAAATAGCAAAAGCTTTTTCTGATTGGAATAAAGTTGATGAAAATAGTTTTGAAAATTCCAACAAAGGAGCCTTTCAGATAACAACTACTTCTCAATCTGTAATGATTGATTGTTATGGAATGGATGGTGAGGATATGAATAAATTTATAGATATTTTGTTTGAATATGGGTGTCCTCTATATGATCCACAAGTAGGAGAAAGATATGATGATAATGATTAAAGTTGATAACAAGCCAAGTTAGCTGCTAAACGCTACTCCTTGTCAAACCATTAGTAAACGAAATCCATCTCGGCAGACAAGGTCAAAAGGTTTATCAGATAATATTTATCGAAAAACGATAAAAAATATTTGTTTTACGAAATCTTTGTTTTATATTTGCAATACGGAAAAACAGAATCCCAACCATGACCAACAAGAAAAAACTGCTCAAGCATCTGATGCTGATCTACGTCCTCTACTTCGCGGTAATCATTTACAGCTTTGTGTCGGCGTTTGCATCATTCAATGACGGTTACGACAACACTCGCACAGAGGAGAGATGCCACTATCTGCTCACCTCGCAAATCGTATCGACCCCCGACAATCTGAAAATCGAGGGACTGCCCGACGATGTGGAACTCAACATCGACCAAATCACCCTCCGAAAGAACGTCGCCCCGGCGACACACAGCATATACGGCGGCAACTGGCTGCTCATATTGCTCAACACAGCCATGGCGTTGTCCTTTCTGGCCGTGTTCGTCCTCATCGCCGTCATCATCTACTCGTTGCGCAAGGCCGTGCAGCGCGGACACACGCTCATGAAGCGCGAAATCAAGCTCACCCGCATCATCGGCGTGCTGGTCATCTTCGGCGAGTTGTGCTTCGCCTATGCCCAGTACCTCACCAACCTCGAAGCGGCGCAGATACTGGCCCCCACGGGTCTCGAGGTGCAGACCGCCTTCACGCTCAACGACATCAACCTCATCATGGGCGTCATCTTCCTCTACATGGCCGAGGTCTTCACCATCGGCTCGCAGCTGAGCGAGGAACAGGAGTACACCATCTGACCGGAAATCACAAGAAAGAGATACAAAACAGATAAATTGGAATGGCAATAATCATCAACATAGACGTCATGATGGCCAAGCGCAAGATGTCGCTCGGAGAGTTGTCGGAGCGGGTGGAAATCACCTCCGCCAACCTGTCGATTCTCAAGAACGGCAAAGCCAAGGCCGTGCGTTTCTCGACGCTCGAGGCCATCTGTCGCGAATTGGATTGCCAGCCGGGCGACATCATCGAGTGGCGTCCCGACGAGGATACAAAGAACAAAGAATAGCGAAAGACAGTTAACTTTTTAAATCAACAGATTATGAAACAGAGATTAATGTTGCTGGCCCTTGCCGTCATGGCATTCGGCAGCGTGACAGCCCAGGGTCTCACACCTATCCCGGCCGACAAGGACGTGCGCATGGGTAAGCTCAAGAACGGAATGACCTACTATATCCGTCACAACGAGAAGCCCAAGGGACAGGCCGACTTCTACATTACCCACAATGTGGGCGCCATTCAGGAGGACGACTCGCAGCAGGGTCTGGCCCACTTCCTCGAGCACATGGCCTTCAACGGCACCAAGAACCTCCCCGGAAAGATGCTCACCGAGTATTTGGAGAAAATCGGTGTGAAGTTCGGCAGCAACCTCAACGCCAACACCAGCTGGGACGTGACCAACTACCTCATCACCGATGTCCCCACCGTAAGAGAGGGCATCATCGACTCGGCACTGCTCATTCTCCACGACTGGTCGCACTTCATCTCGCTCGAGCCCAAGGAGATTGACTCGGAGAGAGGTGTCATCATGGAGGAGTTGCGTACACGCGACGGCGCACAGTGGCGTTCGATGATCGGTATGCTCAAGGCTGTCGGCAAAGGCACCAAGTACGAGCAGCGCAACCTGATCGGTTATCTCGATGACCTGAAGACCTTCCAGCACAAGGAGCTGGAGGAGTTCTACAAGAAGTGGTACCGCCCCGACTACCAGACCGTAGTCGTTGTGGGTGACCTCGACGTCGACAAGACCGAGCAGAAGATTATCAGCCTGATGAGCGACATCGAGGCTCCCGCAGCCGATGCCGCACAGAAGGAGGTCATCGTGGTTCCCGACAACGAGCAGCCCATCGTCAGCATACTCGCCGACCCCGAGATGCAGGGTTCGAGCGTGCAGCTCTTCATCAAGCGCCCCGCACTGCCCATGGAGGTATGCAACTCGGTACAGGCATACAGCATCGGTGTCATCGAGGCCTACATGTCGGTGATGGCCAACCAGCGTCTGCAGGATCTGGCCATGACGGAGAACGCCCCCTTCCTGGGCGGCGGTATGGCTGCCGGCAATGCCATGGGTATGATTCCCACCCTCAACTGCGCCCTCTTTGTCGCCAACACCCAGGACGGCCAGCTCAACACCGGTTTCAAGGCCCTCTATGAGGAGATGGAGAAGATTCGCCGCTTCGGTTTCACCGTGGGTGAGTTCGAGCGCGCACAGCAGGTGCTGATGAGCAGCGCCGAGCGTTCCTACGCCAACCGCAACGACCGCACCAACGCCAGCTATGTGCAGACCTATCTCGACAACTACCGCAAGAATACCCCCATGCCCGACGCCGAGACCGAGTGGAAGCTCGACAGCATGCTGGTGAAGAACATCAACGTGCAGGCCGTCAACCAGTACGCACAGCAGATTCTCTACCCCCAGAACCAGGTCATCATCGTCAAGGCCCCCAAGAAGGAGGGTGTGGTGAATCCCACCGAGGAGGAAATTCTCCAGATTCGCGAGGAGGTGATCAAGGCCGAGCTGAAGCCCTATGAGGACAACATCGTCAAGAAGCCCCTCATCGCCGAAAACGTCGTACTGAAGGGTTCGCCCGTGAAGAAGGAGGCCACCAACGACCTCTACGGCACTACGGAGTGGACGCTGAAGAACGGTGTGAAGATTATCCTCAAGCCCACCACCTTCAAGGCCGACGAGGTGATTCTCTACGCCTATGCCAACGGCGGTCTTTCGACACTGACCGACGAGGAGTATCAGATGGGTGAGAATCTGGCATCGATTTGCGCAATGTCGGGTGTCGGCGAGTTCTCGGCCAACGAGCTGAGCAAGCAGCTCTCGGGCAAGAACGCTTCGGCAGATATCCGTGCAGGCAAGT
The DNA here is from genome assembly GCA_020026375.1 of Alistipes sp. Taxonomy (GTDB): domain Bacteria; phylum Bacteroidota; class Bacteroidia; order Bacteroidales; family Rikenellaceae; genus Alistipes. The sequence goes on from JAHHQN010000040.1 coordinate 3,393, forward strand.
ACACCAGCTACATCAACGGCCACTGCTCGCCCCGCGACATGGAAACCATGATGCAGCTCGTCTACCTCAACTTCACACAGCCCCGCTTCGACGAGGGTGACTACAACACCTTCATGAAGATGATGCGCTCACAGTTGGAGAACGTGAAGTCGAACCCCGACTATGTGATGCAGGACACCTTCAAGGACTTCGTCTACGACAACAATCCCCGTTGCCAGCTCATCTCGACCGAGCTGCTCGACAAGTTCGATTTCAAGGCGCTGCCCTCGATTCACAAGAAGCTCTACCCCAATGCCAACAGCTTCACCTTCGTGCTGACCGGTAACTTCGACAAGGAGACCCTGAAGCCCCTCGTGGAGAAGTACATCGGTTCGCTCCCCACTTCGAAGAAGGAAATCAGCAAGCTGGTCGACGACCACTGCGATATCCGCAAGGGCGAGCACAACAAGGACTTCAAGGTGGCCATGCAGCAGCCCAAGGTATCGGTTCACTACCTCTTCTCGGGTGACATGCCCTTCTCGCTGAAGAACAACTTCACGATGAACATGCTCACCGAGGCGCTCAACTCGCGTTACCTGATCTCTATCCGTGAGGAGAAGGGCGGTACCTACGGTGTGGGTGTCGGCGGCATCGTCAGCAACCTGCCCAAGGACGGCTACGAGATGCACATCGTATTCGACACCAACGAGAAGATGGCCGACGAGCTGATGGAAATCATCATGCAGGAGATTCACAACCTGGCAGAGAACGGTCCCGTGGCCGAAGATGTGGAGAAGAACCGCCAGTACCTGCTCAAGGAGTGGACCAACTCGCTGGAGCAGAACAACAGCTGGGTGAACATGCTCCGCATGTACTACGGCTTCGGCATCAACCCGCTGGCCGACACCGAGGCAGCCATCAACTCGATTACCTATGACGACATCAAGGCGATGGCACAGCAGATTCTCAACGACAAGAACCAGTTGAGAGTCGTCATGCGTCCCGAAACCAAGTAAATTATAAAGTCCCTACGAAAAAGGCCGGACTCCATGATGGAGCCCGGTCTTTTTTTGTCTCCGTCCGACACGGATACATTCGGGGTGTCAGTCTGCCGCCCCCATGCGGTGTGGTCACTGACACCACGGAATCACATTGGATACACACAGTTCCCCCTCACTGGCGAAATCGGAGCATACCCACCCAGCCAAGGAGCTTAGAATTTCGGAGCATA
>JAHHQN010000041.1 GCA_020026375.1 Alistipes sp.
GCGCGGAGTTCTCCACATAGTTTCATGCTGTTCATGGTCGTGCGAGATTGGGGGGAGGCTCAGCCCCTTTTATGACCTCGAGGTTTTTCCACTCCGTTCTGTCGGTAAGGTATCTTCCGCGCGGAGTTCTCCACATAGTTTCATGCTGCTCATGGTCGTGCGAGATTGGGGGGGGGCTCAGCCCCCTCTACTCCCGCGAGGCTTTTTCGCTCCATTCCGTCAGTAAGGTATCTTCCGCGCGGAGTTCATTGCTCGGTCTTCCGCTTCCGACAGTTGTGCGAGATTGGGGGGGCGCAGCCCCCTCTACTCCCTCGAGGTCTTTCCGCTTCGTTCTGTCGGTAAGGTATCTTCCGCGCGGAGTTCTCCGCATAGTTTCATGCTGTTCATGGTCGTGCGAGATGAGGGGCGCGCACTCGACCGCTTTTCCTTTCGGGTAGGTTGTGCGCTCGCATGCTTTGCGGAATCGTTCATTCTGCTGCTTCTCGGTTTTCCCTTGCAGTCATTATACATTATATAATATGGTCGTCCGTCGGGGCGGCCGTTTTTTGTTTGTGGGGGTGGCGGCGTAGTGTTTTTTTGATGTGGGAGCATGATGAGAGTGAGAGGAGGAAGAGAGAGCAAGAGCAAGAACAAGAAGTGAGTGTTATGTCTGGAATGCGGTGTGGGTGGTGTGCGAGGTAGGTGATGGTTGGGAAAAATATACAAACTATATTTTTTAGTTGATATAACTATAAAAAATAGTTGTATGTGAAGATTTTTTAGTTATATTTGTAGTGCGGTGCGTGAGCTGATGGAATTGAGGTTTCAGAGAGCGGAGCACGGCGATATAAAACTGATTGATTATGGAAAAACTGACCGCTAAAGAAGAGGAGTTGATGCGTTGTTTTTGGAAGCACGGGGCTTTGTTCGTGCGCGAGCTGGTGGATTTGTCCCCCGAGCCGAAACCCCATTTCAACACCCTCTCGACCTTCGTGCGCACGTTGGAGAGTAAGGGCTATCTCGCCCACAAGGCTTTCGGCAATACCTATCAATATTATGCCGTGGTGTCGGAGGAGGATTTCTCGCGCCGGAGTCTGGGCAGCGTGATACGGCGCTATTTCAAGAGCTCCTACATGAATGCCGTCTCGGCGCTGGTCGAGGAGGACAAGATTTCGGTCGACGAACTCAAGGAACTCATCACGAAAATAGAGTCTCAAAAATAACCGAAGCCATGTATGCGTTGCTGATATACAGTCTCAAGGTCGGAGTCTGTCTGGCGGTCTTCTACCTCTTTTTCAGACTCTGTCTCGCGCGCGAGACCCTGCATCGTCTGAACCGTGTGCTGATTCTTGCGGCCGTTGCGCTCTCTTTTGTGCTGCCTGTGGCGGTGGTGACCGTTTACAGGGAGGTGCCCCGGGTGGCATTGCCCGCCGTCATGGCAGAGATGCCTGTCGTCGGGGAGATGTCGGAGGCTGCTGCCGAATGGAACTGGCAGCCGTGGCTGGGGGCGATGTTCCTCCTCGGTGCCGCGGTGATGCTTGCCCGCACGGTGTGGGCGTTGGTACAGGTGGCGGCGGTGATTCGTCGGGGACGCAGAAGGGTGCTGGACGATGGTGCCGTGCTGGTGCTGATGTCCCATGCGGTGACGCCTTTCAGCTGGGGGCGTTACATCGTCATCTCGGAGGAGGACTATGCGCGTTGCGGCGAGGTCATCGTCACCCACGAGGAGGCACACCGTCGTCTTCGCCACACGGCGGATTTGCTGTTCATGGATCTGGCGGGGGTGTTGCAGTGGTTCAACCCTGCGATGTGGCTGTTGAAGCGTGATTTGAGAGACCTTCACGAGTATGAGGCCGATGCGGCCGTACTGCGAAGTGGGGTCGATGCCCGGGAATACCAATTACTACTTATAAAAAAGGCAGTCGGCGGGAGGTGGTACTCAGTCGCCAACTGCTTTAATCACAGTAAACTTAAAAACCGTATTACCATGATGTTACAAAAAAAATCATCAAAGTGGGCAGGAGTCAAGGCACTCCTGTTGTTACCGCTGGTCGGCTGTGCCATCGGGGCATTTGCCGAGACTGTTGATGTTCCTGTATGGGACAAAGGTACACAAAATCTTTCGATTACGGCAGAAAATTGTCGATTAACCGTCGTTGTTATTGACTCAGAGCACCAGCCTGTCATCGGTGCCGAGGTCAGCTGTGGCAAAAACGGAGGTGTCACCGACAAGAAAGGTGAGGTGTCTCTGACGGTGCCGCAGGGCGAAACGGTCGTGGTGAAGTGTGCCGGCTATAAGACGATGGAGTTGCAGGCACCCCAACACGAGATGGCTACGATGGTGGCAAAAATGGAAGCCGGGGAGTTGGCCGGTAAAGTATCGGCAGTGACCGTGGGGGACGAGAAGCCGCTCATCGTTGTAGACGGCAAGGTCATGGGCAAGGATTACGATTTGTCGAAGATAGACTCCAAACAGATTGCTTCCATGGCGGTGCTGAAGGGCAAATCCGCCACGGAGAAGTATGGCGACAAGGCACAAGGCGGAGCCATAGAGGTGAAGATGAAGTCCGCGAAAGCGGAGAACAACGGCATGGAGGTGTCGCTCGGTGAGCAGAAAATCAAGGTTTACGGCGCGCAGGACGCCTCGTCCGAGGAGGGCGTGCAGACGCTCGTCATCAGCGGTGACAACTCCTCTTCGGTTCGTACTTCGGGCGGTAACCCGCTGGTGGTGGTAGACGGCAAGGTCATGGGCAAGGATTTCGACCTGTCGAAGATGGACACGAAAAAGATTGCTTCGATAACGGTGCTGAAGGGAAAATCTGCCACGGAGAAATACGGCAAGAAGGCCGAGGGCGGAGTTATTGAGGTGACGACCAAAGAGAAGAATAAAAGTGTGGCGGTGTCGGTCGGAGACCGGAAAATCGAGGTCAACAATGCGCAGGGAAGAATCATCATCAATGACGGCAATACCTCATCTGTTCCTGCTTCTGCAAAGCCGCGGCTGGTGGTGGTCGACGGCAAGGTCATGGGCAAGGATTTCGACCTGTCGAAGATGGACACGAAAAAGATTGCATCGATAACGATGCTGAAGGGAAAATCGGCCACGGAGAAATACGGTGACAAAGCCGAGGGCGGCGTGCTTGAGGTGACCCTCAAGGCGGAAAAATAAGTTGGAAATTCATAAGACAGAAGGGGAAGGTGTTGCACCTTCCCTTTTTTTGTGTCGGCGTGAGGGGGGAGCGTCCGTGCGAAAAAGCGGAGGACACAAAAAAGGAGCGGAAACCGTCGGGGTCTCCGCTCCTTTTGTCGGACAGGGGGGGCGGTTACTCGACACCCATAAATTTCAGCAGTGCTTCGGCGCACTTTTCGGGTTCTTCGTAGAAACCCAT
>JAHHQN010000042.1 GCA_020026375.1 Alistipes sp.
GGAGAAGCCCCAGCAGCAGCGTCGTCAGCGTCGCGAGCGCGACAACAACCGCAACGAGCAACGTCGCGAAGCGGGTCGCGGCAATACCCCCAAGGGCGGTAACACCCCCACCGACAAGGGCGAGAAGGCAGACAAGGGCGAGCGTGGCGAGAAGCCGCTCTCCACCGACAAGCCCCAGCCCTCACAGGAGGCGGTCGCACCCCGTGGCGGAGAGCCGACACCTGCGGCCGACACCCCCCAGGGCGGCGAGGAGCGTCGCAACGACCGCGCACCCCGCAACCGCCGCAACAACGACCGCCAGCGCAACAACAAGTTCCGTGGCGAGCGTCGCGGCCAGCGCGAAGGCGGCGAAGGTACCCCTTCACAGGAGGGCGGAGCCGGTGAGCGCGACAACCGTCGCCGCGAGAACACCCCCCGTGAGCAGTCGCCGCGCAACAATGCCCCCCGAAAAGACAACCGTCCCGCGGGCGACAACGCGCCCAAAGGCGAGGCACCCAAGGGTGACAACGCTCCCCGTGGCGAGCAGAACCGCAAGCCGGCGGACAATACCCCCCGTGTCGAGCGCGAAGCCCCCAAAGGCGACAACAACTAACCGGCGATGCGGAGACGAACCATGCAAACGGCAGCCGCGGCCTTCGCGTTGCTGACCCTCGTGGGGTGCGGCACAGGCCGTCAGTCCTACGCCACAGACACCGACCTCAAGCGGTGGGACTGTGGCGCGGAGCTGTTGCTGCCCAACATCGACACCACCACCCTGCGCGACATCAGCATCTTCATCTACCACACCGATGACTTCAGGGAGGATTCGCTGTCGCTGCGCATCACCACCACCACCCCCGACTCGCTCTACCATCGCGAGGAGCTGCTCTTCGTGCCGCACCACCGCCGCAATGCCGTGGGCGTGAGTTGCGAAGATGTGGTGACCTACCGCCGCGAGGTGGTCTTCGACCGTCAGGGCGACTATAAAATAACAATCACCCCTCTGCGCCCCGTCAAAGGTGTGGCCGCAGTGGGCATACAACTTTCAAAATCAGAATAAACCGCAAAAAACAAATATGGGCAAAGACAAACTGCGCAAATTCAGAGAAAATCTGACCTTCGACTGCTTCGTACAACCCGAATTCGAAGAGGTGTTCCGCACCGACAACCCCCTGAAGGGCAACTGGCACCGCGACTTCTTCCACAACGACAACCCCATTGTGCTGGAGCTGGGCTGCGGCAAGGGCGAATACACGGTGGCACTGGCCGAGCGAGACCCCTCGCGCAACTACATCGGTGTCGACATCAAGGGCGCACGCATGTGGCGCGGCGCAAAGACCGCCACCGAAAAGGGCATGAAAAACGTGGGCTTCCTGCGTACACGCATCGAGTTCATCTTGGGACTCTTTGCCGAGGGTGAGGTGTCGGAAATATGGATTACCTTCCCCGACCCCCAGCTCAAGGGACGCCGCGCAAAGAAGCGTCTCACGTCGCCGCTCTTCCTCGAACGCTACGCCCATATCCTCCGCAAGGACGGATTCATCAACCTCAAGACCGACTCCAAACACCTCTACGGCTACACCAACGAGGTGATTCGCCAATACGGACTCCCCTGCGAGGTGTCGAATCCCGACATCTACGGCTCGGGCTATGCCGACGAGGTGTTGTCGGTGAAGACGGCCTACGAGAGCCGTTTCCTCGAGATGGGTCTGCCCATCACCTACACCCGTTTCTCGCTGGGCGGCCGTACCGAATTCCCGTGGTTCGACTGGGAGGAGGACGAGAAACTCAAGGACGAGAAGGACAACGAGGAGAACCGCGAGCGCGCATTCTGACGCCCCATCTCTCCGGTGAGGGCTGATGTCCCAATAAATATAGGTGTATGGAGGGACAGACATTTTTTGCGCCCGCATTCCAAAAACGGACACCCCCGAACGATGATTTCATCACATCGTTCGGGGGTGTTTCATATCGGGGGCAGCACCTTATTTCTTCGCGTGGCGCAGCGAGGGGAACAGCTTTCTGAGGCGCATGAGGTAGGCGGTGAGGTTGCCGCCGGCAATGACCAGCGTCACCGCCAGAATAATCAGCACCACACCGCACACAATACGCGGCGTGAGCGCCTCGCCAAAGAGCAGCACGCCGAAGAAGATGGCCGTGACGGGTTCCATCGCCCCGAGAATCGCCGTGGGGGTGGAACCGATATACTGTATGGCCTGCGTGGTGCAGAGGAACGAGATGGCCGTGGGGAACAAACCCAGCGCAAAGAGGTTCAGCCACAGATACCACTTGCTGACGAAGTGGAGACTTTGTCCGAAGTCGACACGGAACAGAAAGAGGAAGAAGCCGAACACCAGCACATAGAAGGTGACCTTGAGTGTGGCGATGTTCTTGAACATCGGGCGGTTCGCTCCCACGATGTAGACCGCATAGGAGAGTGCCGACGCCATGACCAGCAGCACACCCATCAGGCTGAGGGTGTCGCCCTCGGCATTTTTATAGAGCAGACCTATACCACTCAACGCCAGCAAGATGCAGAGCAGGGTCTGCGGAGTGAGCTTCTCGCGGAAAAATATCGTCATGATGAGTGCCACCATGATGGGATAGACAAAAAGTATGGTCGACGCGATGCCGGCCGCCATGTAGTGGTAGCTCAGGAAGAGGGTCAGCGACGAGAGGGCAATCAGTCCACCCAGCACCGCGAGGGGCAGGATTTCGCGCTTCTGAATCTTGAAATTGCGACCGCGTACCTTGAGCATCACCGCCAAAATGGGTATGGCGAAGAGGTAGCGGAAGAACAGCACCGAGTCGGGATCGACCCCGTCGGCATAGAGCGGCAGACAGAACAGCGGATTCATGCCATAGGTGGCCGCGGCGATGAATCCGAGAAGATAACCTTTAACTTTTTCGTTCATAACAGATGTATTTAACCGTCGGAGGTCGACGGCGGTGCAAATTTACGACAAAAAGAGGCTTTATCGTCCATGCACCACATCAAATATCGGTTGCTCTCGCACCAATGGAGGTGTAAAACGGAATTTTTTAAGTATTTTTACATCGGGAAACGCCCTGCCGTCCGCCACCACAGGACGCAGGCGACCCGACAACAGTGCTGACACGTCGACGCAAACCGAGCAGACGCGCCAACGCAAAACCGTGCCACCGCGAGACCGAAGGGCGAGCAACTTCTCCCCTTTCTCAAAGGGGAGAGCGAGAGGGGAATGTAAAGATTTTTCCAGTCCTCGACCGCC
>JAHHQN010000043.1 GCA_020026375.1 Alistipes sp.
GGCCGTCACGGACACGGCAACAGCGACCTCGCGCGGGTACCCCAAGCCGGATACCATCGCGACGACCGCGTCGCACACGATCTGTGCGTCGGATTCGAGTTTTGCCGACCCACCCTTCTCCGTTTCGCCCATCACGTCCTCATCCCTTTCCTCACTATGCGCGGGCGCATGGCGACCGTTGCTACACATCACATATGGTGTCCATATGATCCGATAACTTCGAAAGGATCCGCCATGTCCGATTTCCTAACTCGACTTCTGGTCATCCACCCGTACGCCCACCTTGTCATGGCGCTCACCTGCCACATCCTCCTCGGACGGGCCGTGTTCCCGCTCGGCTGACGAGGCGCCTTCATCAACCATCGACGTAGATGCCTACGGCGTTCACTCCATGAATTCCTTAATCGCGGACCCGACCAACGACCCAAGAAAACTTGCGACCTTCCTGCCAACGCCACGTCCACCGGGTTGAGCGTCCTCGCGTTCCCTCGATCCGATATGTGATAGAGCCGAATACGAGAGCGTCACGCGAGCGGTCATGTCGATGTACTCAGACGTACTGTCGAATGCGCCAAGACGCTTAAGTTCCCGATACTCCGGTGTCGAGAAATCGACAATATCAACATCGCCAGCCTCATCCGCGTTGGCGACCAACTCGGCTAGATAGGCCTCAGTGCGCTGGTCTAACTGGTCTCTCAACATGCGACACCGTCCTCAAAATGCAAATAATAGAAAGGAGCGCGCATGGAGGTGCACGACTTGACTCGCAAGATGGGGCGCATAGCCGGAAGGGCGGCTAAGATCGCACTGTATGCTTCCATCGTCTGGTGCATGTATCGCATCATATGCATGTAACCGCCAATCATCTGCCAATCGAATATAGGGTCGGCATCCCACCATCGGGCGACGACTCGGCTATGCGCGAAACAACCATTTCGCCCTTGACGCCCTTTGCCGTGACGGTCCAAAAATGGCCGAAGCTGCCCCCTCGTTTGAATTCCGCGTACTGGCTTTCAATACGCCCGGGAGTGCCATCCGGGAACAGATCCGCCCTGAGCTCGACCGTTGCGTCCGGCCGTCCAGCGCAATGCATCATCCCGGTTGAGTACTCGAGCCTGAACGGGAACTTCGATATGCGCTTCGTCTTCTCCGTGAACGGTATGCACCTGATCCAGCACGTCGGAAATGACGAGATGCTGCCACCTTCAGAGAGATCGGGCCTCGGGATGGAAAAGCGCGGGAACTCGGCCAATTCGTGAGCGGAAGCAAGCAGCTCGTCCGCCCTCTCGAATATCGCCTCGACCTTCGCGGCATCCTCCGGCGCGAAGCTAAACACGTCGCGCATGCGTTCCGTAAACCCGGTGCGCAATGCAGGGCGACCGTCGAACTCATATGGGAAGTCAGGGAACTCGTCGCGCCATTTCGGGTGGAACTCATCTATACGTACACCGTAACCGCTCGGAAGCGGCCTTCTAGCGGGAACGTACTCCGCCCGTTCGACGCAATGCCCCTCCGGCTTCTTCTTAAAAATATCGAACAGCCCCATATCCCTACTCCATCTCCTCCGCGGGTTGGAACCAAACCACGGTACCGTTGGCTACACATCTCGTACAGTGGCCCCAGCAGCCAAAGACTCCGAAAGGGTCCGCCATGCCCGACTTCTTAACTCGATTCCTGATCATCTACCCGTATGCTTACTTCCTCCTGTCGCTCGCGGCTCACATCCTTCTCGGCTGGACTGTTTTCCCGTTCAGCCTTTTTGTCTAGCGCCCACTGGGCGGCATGGCAGGCGGCGTCGATTGAGATGGCGACCCCCATGATCGCGAGGATGCTCTTGGGGGAACCGAAGCCATCGGGGTCGATAAGGATATAGAAGCCCGAGATCGCCAGACAGATCATGGTCGCTGGCGCGAAGCCGAAAGCCGACCCGAGCGCGCTCAGCACCCTGTTCTTGCGCGTCGCACCGCGCCTCGCCCTCTCGAAGGCCCTTATGCGCATCGCCTCAGCCACCTCGCGCTCCTCATCGCAACGCGCATGGGCGGCAAGATCATCATGCAGCTCGAGGTCGCGCCTGGCAGACAGCCTCCAACTCGCGCCCGAGATGACCGATACGACGGAGGAGACTATGACCGTCCCGCCGGCGATAACGACCGCCTGCACCACTCCCTGAAGGTCCATAGACAATCACCCCTTCGGCGCCCCCTCCTACTCCATCTCCTCCGCGGGTTGGAACCAAACCACGGTACCGACGTACTCCACCGTGCGCTCGTCCTCCCCCGTTATGACTATGTCCTCGTAGC
>JAHHQN010000005.1 GCA_020026375.1 Alistipes sp.
GCAAGGTTGTGCTCTACCAACTGAGCTATTTCCGCATAAGGTCTTTTCAGCAATCCGTTGTCGTTGTTGGTATGACTCATTTCGTGATTGCGAGTGCAAAGGTAGGCAAAAAATCTTTGTTTGCAAATTTTTCGGAATAAAAATTCAAACTTTTTTCGTCAGTTTTTCGCAACAAATTAAAAACCAACACTTTAAAATTTCAAGAATTTTTACCCCAAAATCGGAGTTTTCTGTCGTTGTGCGTCGGGGCATCGTCTTCCCGTCGCCTTCAATCCTTCCCCACGCCCCGTCGCAATACCCCCGACCGACAAAAAACAGACATCAGTCTCAAAAATTTTCGCAGATTTAAGATGCGATGTAGTATCTTTGCGGTATGAAAGACAGAATCGCACTTTTCACCGAGCTGGGCAGACGGCTCTCCCCCTTCGGTAATGATGAACGCACACGCGCAATCATCGCGCGCGCCTGCGAGGAGAACCCCTGGTTCACCCCTCACTCCATCTGCCGTGCCGTGCGCGCCATCGCCCACGACATGTTGCAGGCCGACAAACTCACGGAATGGGTGGCACACTACCCCACCTGCGAGGGAAAGCCCCTCTGTGTGTTGGTCGTCATGGCCGGCAACATTCCGCTGGTGGGATTCTTCGACCTGTTGTGCGTGATGATGGCCGGACACGAGTGCCGCATCAAACCCTCGGCCAAGGACAGCGTGATGATGCACTACATCGTGGAGTTGATTCACGACATCGCCCCCGCGGCGCCCGTCGGCTTCGCTACACCGCAGACCGTGCCTCAGGCCGTGATTGCCACCGGCAGTGACGAGGCAAAGCTCTACTTCGAATCGCACTATGCGGGGATTCCCTCCCTCTTGAGAGGTTCGCGGCAGTCGGTGGCCGTACTCGACGGACACGAGACCGAGGAGCAGCTGGCCGGACTCTCCGACGACATCTGGGCCTACTCGGGTCTGGGCTGCCGCAACGTATCGCTGCTCTTCCTGCCCGAAGGCTACACCCCTCGCCTCCGAATGCCGGAGATGAACCCCAAATACCGCAACAACCATCTCCACACACGCGCACTGCTCACCCTCACCCGACGTCCGTTCGTCGACTGGGGAGCGTCCACCGCCATAGAACAGGACGACTTCCCGGCGGCACTCAGCTCCATAGCCCTCTGCCGCTACACCGATCTCCGCCAGGTGGAGGAATGGCTCGCGGCACACGACGCAGAATTGCAGTGTGTGGTCACACAATGTGTGGAACACTCGCGCCGCGTGGACTTCGGACATGCCCAGTCACCACAGCTGACCGATTATGCCGATGACCGCGATGTCATGGAGTTTCTCGCAGGACTGGCCCAATAACCAAGAAAAACATTATCTTTGCAAACAATAAAAACCCACTAAAAGCTGATATATTATGTCGATGGTTTTCAGATTTAGAATGCTGAGCGACGAAAACGATAATTTTGTTCGCGACTACGAGGTGTTATATGACATGACCCTCTTCGATTTTCACAAATTCCTGCTCGAAACACTGGAGTATGAGGATTGCATGACCTCGTTCTTCACGGCCGACGACCGCTGGGAGAAACTGGCCGAATTCACCTCGATGGACATGGGTGACGAGGAGAGTGCTCCGCGCGACATGGCCAAGGTTCGCCTCGGACAGATTATCCACAACAACCGCGACCGTCTGATCTATCTGTTCGACATGTTCGGTGACAGAGCCTACTATCTCGAGCTGACAGGCACCTATCAGACCGAGGAGGGAGCAACGTATCCCCGCGAAATCTACGCACAGGCCGAGGTTCCCGACCAGTACGACCCCTCGAAGAACAATGCCGACGAGGAAGAAGGCTCCATCTACGAGGACATGATGAGCGAGTTCAACGATTTCCAGGGCGACGACAACTACGACGATGAGTACTAAACGACTCATTGTCATCGTGGGCCCCACGGGATCGGGCAAGACATCATTGAGCATACGTCTCGCCCGTCACTACGGCATACCCATTCTCTCGACCGACTCGCGACAACTCTATCGCGGCATGGCCATCGGCACGGCACAGCCCACCGCCGAGCAATTGCAGGCCGCACCCCACTACATGATTGCCAACCACGACAAGGAGGACAACCTCAGTTGCGGCGAGTATGAAACCGAGGCACTGGAAGTGCTGGACGGCCTCTTCCGCCAGCACGACATGGTCATCGCCGTGGGCGGCTCGGGTCTCTACGTCAAGGCGTTGTGCGAAGGCATGGACGACCTGCCCGAGGTGGACGAAGCCCTGCGCGAGAGCCTCAACTTCCGTCTTCAGGTCGAAGGCCTCGCCCCGCTGGTCGAGGAACTCAAGCAGTTGGACCCCGTCTACTATCAGAGTGTCGACCGTGCCAATCCTGCCCGTGTGGTCAGAGCCCTGGAGGTGTGTCTGCAAACCGGACGCCCCTTCTCGGAGCAGCGCACCGGCAAGAAGGTGGAGCGTCCGTTCGACATCATAAAAATCGGTGTCGACCTGCCGCGTGACATTCTCTACGACCGCATCGACCGCCGTGTGGACGAAATGCTGCACGAAGGTCTCGAGGCCGAGGCACGCGCGCTCTATCCCTACCGCGACCTCAATGCTCTGCAGACGGTGGGCTACCGCGAGATGTTCGAATACTTCGACGGCGACATCGATTTCGAAGAGGCCGTGCAGCTCATCAAGCGCAACTCACGCCGCTACGCCAAGCGTCAGCTGACCTGGTTCCGCCGCGACGGGGAGGTGCACTGGTTCCGTCCCGACGAAGATTCTGCGATGATAAAATGGATAGATATTTGCGAATAACAAAATTTTTTGTAATTTTGCGCGTCCTTAGCAATTAAGTGACGGCTGCTCGGATGGTGGAATCGGTAGACACGCCGGACTTAAAATCCTGTGACCAGCAATGGTCGTGCGGGTTCAATTCCCGCTCCGAGTACAGAAGCATTCAATTAAAGGCTTGTAATTCAAAAGATTACAAGCCTTTGTTTTTATTCTACTGTAACATTACTGAAACTTTTTGCTTTTCAGTCTTTATAGTCGATTCTGAAGTAGTCCAGCAATATTGTTTCTGTTTTTCATAATGGTCTTCACCAATAGACAAATTTCCGAGCCAATATACAAGCATACAGAAACTATGCTGTGAAACCGACAAGAGACGAATGGAAGCAGATTCCGAAAAACTATCCAACCATAAATCTTTGCTCCAACAAATAAAAAACACGCATCGCTCAGATTATTTTAATGTATAAATTGTTATATTTGTGGTATTAAGAGGTCTGAGGACTTACCACAGACACACTGAACGAAATCGACCCAATAACTCACAAACAAATATCGTATGTCAAATTTATTCCCTATAGACTCCAATGGACATTGTGTAATTCCCTACGGAACCGAAACAATAGAGGATTTTACTTATAACGATAAACTCATTTCGATTGAGATTCCCAATAGCGTAACTCAAATCGGGGAATATGCCTTTATCATTTGTTCCGGATTAACTTCGATTGAAATTCCGGACAGTGTGACGCAAATCGGGGATTATGCCTTTTCCGGTTGTTCCGGACTGACATCAATCACAGTATCTTCAGAACTTGCACAGGACTAAATTCAATTAAGCTATCGAACAGTGTGACTCTAATCGGAAGAGGTGCCTTTTTCGGTTGCACAGGACTGACTTCAATCAAAATACCGGATAATGTGACTGAAATCGGGGATTGGGCCTTTGAGGGTTGCACAGGACTGACATCAATCAAGATACCGAACAATGTGACTGAAATCGGGGAATGGGTCTTTGAAAATTGTACCGGCCTGACTTCAATAGAGATTCCGAGCAGTGTGACGCAAATCGGGGAAGATGCCTTTAAGAATTGTATGAATCTTTATTCCATAACATTTCATCATAAGAATCCGAATGATTTTTTTGAGTTTATTTGCAATATTAGCTCATCAACAGAAATTCATGTTCCCATTGGTAGCGGATATGCTTACAGGCATCACAAATACTTTGCCAAATTCGAGAAAATAATAGGAGATGTCAAGTAACACAAAAAGGTAATGATGCAAAAAACAATCAGGATATTTTTGCATCATTACCCTTATTTAACTTTTCAAGGAAAGTTACTATATCTCAGTTTTCATCAAACAAATATTTGAACATTATTTGCGGATTTTCAAGGAATTGCCGGGTGATTAAATAATGGTCCGTAGATTCATATTCCACTTCTTCGATTCCATTTTCCGATAATTGCAGAATTTGTGTTCCGGGGAAACCCATAAGAATCGGAGAATGTGTCGAGATAATGAACTGTGAACCCTTTTTTGCCAAATCGTTGATTACGACCATCAGCGACAGAAGTCTCATCGGCGACAGCGCTGCTTCCGGCTCGTCAAGAATATAGAATCCGTTTTCGCCGAATTTGTGCTTGATTACAGCCATGAACCCCTCGCCATGGGATTGGCAATGAAGTGACTTGCCGCCATAGTTGGAAACAATTTTTCTGCCCAATGACGATTCCCTGTCCATATCGTCAATATTTGACGCAAGATTATAAAAGCTCTCAGCCCGCAAAAAGAAACCATTTTTTGCGAATTTGGATTTTACAAGTGTCAAACACTTCCATAATTCAGAATGAGACGCTGCCGTAGTAAAATTAAAGTTCTTCGTTCCTCCTTCGGCATTGAATCCGTAGGCAATGGCTATCGCCTCAATGAGTGTAGATTTTCCGGTTCCATTCTCACCCACAAAAAATGTGACATTGCTGGTCAGGTCAAGGACCTTCGTTTTCATCAGATACTGCACCGACGGAATGTCCAGCAAATAGGAGTCTTGTTCGATTGTCCCCTGGAATTTGATGGAATCAATGTATTTACCGTTCATATTTTTGAATTAATTCATCCAACTTTTTGATAATGTCTTCTTTTGACATGCCGTTGCCGTCGGCTTTAAAACAAAAATATCTTTCCTCATCTGTCTGACCGTCAACTTGATTTTTCACATAACTATTGCAATCATCAGATTCCATGAGATAGATATAATCCGTGCGATACCATTGAAAATTACACTGCCTGTAACGGAAGTTGACATCCCAACCAAACAACAGAGGCGCATCGGGAATTTTCACCGCATCATCGACCTCAACACCACATGTGTCAAGCAGGAAACTGTCTCGAAAATAGGCATTAAGATAAATACCCGGCGCACTGGGATAGATGGCAACGTGACCGTTGTATTGTCTAATCCACGAACTTCCCATTTTTGCGCTGACATAGTCCAACAAACCTGTTTGGGTGAGAAGATACAATACATTTTCAGCAACATCTTCTTTATTACGTTTTTCCCATTGCTCACAAGGTGAGTATTCAAGCAACAAATAATGTATCGGTCCACACAAATCAGACGAAAGAAGATAATACCTCCAACTGTCGGCGCTGTTATTGAACGTGCGATAGTGCCCCCATAGTCTATTCCCAAAGTTGTCAACGGTAAATCGGCTGAACAATGTCTTCAGCAATTCTGTATTATCATACCCTTCGTTCATTATGCTACCCTGTCCTTCGTCAGGCGCAAAGAACTTTTGAACCGAAGCCCATTTTTCATCGAATCTCTTCCAATCGGGTGCTCCGGTTTCATTTTGGAACAAAAAGCGTATCGAACCGTGGAAGAACGAATATTCTTCCGCTTTGATAATTTTACTTTCCCAATCCGAATTTCCCATGATCTGACGGGCTTTCGCTATCTCTTCATTCCAACGGAGGGTCAGTGCCGAAGATTTAGTCTCTTCACCGGTTCCTGTTTCTTGATTCACGAGACTTTTAAGCACGCTATGACTATCAAGTTTTGCTATATAAGTTATTGCGTTTCTGACACCTGAAACATCACGAATTTCATCACCACCTGTATGATCGACACCGGAAATCAGATTGTAGACCACACGCATCCACCGATTCAAGGATTGTTGGTCGGCGACTCCTTCACTGAAATATTTACATATTGCAAAGAAAACGATTCTTTGTAACTGATTGATTCCCGATATCTCTGTTTTTTCTTCTTTCCCGCTTTCCCTGCTCTTGTAGATGGGAATAAAATTGAATCCCTTCATCCAACTTGGTTCCGGAATGACACCTTGAAATAAACAGTAGTTATCCAAAATGACTTTAAGCTTCTTAAAAAATGCCACAGGAATGGAACCCTTGTAAAATTTATAGGGTTCAAACCCGACATATTTGTCGAAAGCATCGGCATTGAAATATTCATACGACATGTTTTTCGATTCAGAGGACAATCTTAAAACATAGTCCTCCTTGTCATCTTTGGCCACAAAAAGTTCATTCCAGAAGAACCGATTAATAAAGGCATAGAAAATCTCATCAATCCTGCAAGCCGAACTATTCTTCCAGAAAAGATTCGTCCATTCACTGTCGAGTCTGATGGGAATACCCTCAAGAGGGTCAAGAACATCCTTCCATTCCGAATTCAATTCCCTGCTATTTTCTGTCGTTCTCTCCTGCTCCTGAAGATAATCAATCAAATCGGCCTTGAAATTTTCAAATGGAGTGAGCTGCTTGCCGCGGGCATTCATTTTCACATAGAGATCGTCCGACAACCCGAAATTTTCAAGCGACTGCCGATAGAACACTATTGCATCCGTTTCGGTCAACCGTTTCCAATAACTTTCAAAATCTTCCTTTCGCGCACCTTCAAACAATTCATCGAATCCGTCAACAATATCTTCCCCATTCTTATCACCGATGTCCGTTCCTTTAATCATCCGCAACATCGACGATATGGTGGGGTCCTGATGCCATGCGGAATAAAACCATGTGGCATCTTGAATAAATTTCGTCACATCACCAAAATCAAAGTTTTTAAAGTTTTCCGGGTTACAAAGATTCTGCATGAATTCCCGTGAGGAGATTCGAGTCTCGTAGCTAAACCTGAGAAGCACACTAAAGGCTTCCTCATATTTATGCGCAAATAATGCAATATACCAATGAAGCAACCACAACGTGGTAAGTCGTTGCTGGCCATCCAGCGGTTGCAGTTTGTTATTTTCGACAGAACCATATACGAAATCCAACTTCAATGGTTCGCCGTCCAACGCTTGTTTTATACACGCAAGAAAATTCTTGCGGAGATACTCCTTTCCCTCTCTTCCCTGAGCATAATCACGTTGAATTACGGGTATCTCTATGCGGGTACTCTGGAGCAATTCCCAGAATGTAATTTTTTTTTGTCGTCATTGCCTTATTGCTCTGTGTCTAATTGTTGAATACAAGCCTCTATATCATCTTTGTAGCATTGCGCATCAAACTCAGTCCAATAATTATTCTCGCTCACCGAAGGCGAATAATATTTGAGGAATACATTTTTTGTACACGGAGGCACAAACGATGATTTTCCCTTATGGGCATCGACCATAACTAATCTGCCTGCCGTAATCCGAGGTATCTTCAACAACTCTCCCTTGTCCTTCCCGATGATGATGCGCCGTTTGGCGGAAAATATCGCATTTCCATATCCACGATTTGTAGAAGAATCCAAAAGTGTGTAATTCCATATCCGATTCTTCTCCTCCGCAGTCCAGTCATTCATTAATGGAAAACTGGATTTTATCTCAGAATATATCGTGTTTTTTGTCTCATCACTCGATGTGGAAAAATATTTCTCTATCTTCTTTTGATCTTCCACCGAAACACTCCAATAGACATTGGCCAACCACTCTGCACAAGTGGCCGAATCCTCTTCGGGGTTGGTGGTGTTGGAGTTGATGTGTTCCACATCCCACCCTTCCAATTTGTAGAGATGGAACGGGAATTTATAGAATACCGCCAATTTATATTTGTCGTTTTCTTTCTGTGCTACATTTCTGTTTATGACCGACTGAATGTTATGAAACAACAAGACAGGACGACATCTATCTTTTTTCTTACCATCAACATCATATTGATAATCAAGTGAGTTTTTTGTGACAATACTTTTTATCTTCCCTTTCAATTCGCGGATGAACGATGATTTTGTTGCGGCCCTATCCCATTCATCACACAGCTCATGGACATCTGTTCCCTGCTCCACCAAGAAACCGATGTAGTGATAAAGGTGTACGTCGTCATACCACTCCATAAATGTATTGTAATACTTCATGACCGTCTTCCAGCAGGTGATGACCTTGCCGCCCCGTTTGAAATATTCATAAAAGTAGCGGAATGTACGGTCTTTGTCGTTCCCGATTGATGTCAATTTAAGTTTCAATACATCATGGTCACACATCAGATTGAATATATAATCTATTCGTGTCGGATACTGATAACCGGGTTTATTCAAAAAAAGCCAGAATTCATCTTTCTGGAACTGATATTCTATCGTATCCCACTGGCTTGCCATTTCCTGTTGGCGGAAGGCCGTATCGCAGACATTTTGCCCGACAAAATTCTTACGGTTCAGCATCATCGCCTTGAGCAGTTCGGCATTTGTAAGTGATATTTTCCCGATATTGAGGCGGGTAAACACCTTGATCGGATTTTCATCTACCGATTCATACCATATAAAACGGACGTTATTTTCTATGTCATGCTTTTTTTCATCATCATCAAATTTGGAGGAGGTGAGAAGATGCAATAATGTACCTTTGAAACCAGAATGTAGTTTCAGCCAGTCATTTATCGTCTCATCTGCATTCAAGACATGGTACCCGTCTATTCCCGAGTCTTTCTTTTCCCGATTGTCGAAAAAGGATTCCACCTTATTCTCCCGATGGTATTGCAGGGAATACAGATGGTGGTCCTTTTCTTCGGCGCATAATGCACGAAGTATAAGGTATATTGTGGTCAGGCGCTGCTGTCCGTCAATGACCTCATACCAGACACCGCCACCCAATTTCTCAACCTCACCATCGGTCATTTGGCGCACGACCAAAGGCTGCACACAGTAAAACTGACCGGGCTGAAGATCGCCAGACTTAAAATCCCTGATATCGTTCAGCAAATCCTCGACCTGTTGTTTCGTCCATCGATAACCGCGCTGATAATCGGGAATATAGAAATTCATACCGAGCAACTGCCCGACTGATTTGAGATCAATGATATTATCTTTCATATACTGTACTCTTTAGCGTCAATCGTTTTCGTAGAGGCTGTGCATTTCCTCAATCCAGCCTTTCATGGTCTTTCGGAGCGAAAGCGGAGAAATCACCTCGACCATCGCTCCCGCACGGAGCAGGCTCATGACAAAGTCGTAGGTCGGAGCAAGAAACAACTCGAAATCGGCATATTCGCCGTTATTCTCCAGCAGTTTCTGACTGTGATGAAGCGGAAGGGACTGCAAATAAGGGATATGGTTGTCGTATGCCCGAATGACAATCCGCTCCGGCTTCACCTCACCGCTTGTCACAATGCCATAATATTCCGAGAAGTAATCTGATGCTGAGAAATCTTAGGGAAGATGAAAGGTGTCTTCGGTGATTTCCATGTGGTCGATGCGGTCGAGTCCGTAAATTCTGACATCGTCATAATGCTCATTATGAGCCAGAAGATACCACCTGTTTTCAAACAGCTTCACCCCATACGGTTCGACAGGAAACGTGTGGCTTGTCGTCTTGCCGAAAGCACAATAAGTGATTGTCACGACACGGTTTTCCCTCATCGCGTCGAGCAATGTCGCCAGATGGCTGTGGGCCGACGGGACCTGACTGACGAGAATACGGTCTTTCAATGAAAGGTTTTCACCGATAAGATGCCCCACAGCAAATGAATCTAACATCCATTTTTTCAATTCATCATCGTCAATATCTTCCGAATTTTCAATATAGTACAGATAGCCTCCGGCCCTCTGACAAGAGATGATAATCCCGAACTGACTGAGAATGGCGTCTTTCCATCAATTGAATGTCGCCCGGCTCAAAGGTCTGCAATCGCTCAAATCCCTGTTCCGTTGCCACCGCTCGGAAATCTCTTCAAAAGAAATCCTGCCGGTACGCCGAATGGTATCTATCAGCCATGTGTATTTTTGCAGTTGAATCATGGTTTCTTCGTTAACTTCCACTAAATTAAACAAAAATTGTTATTCATGGTTATTTACAGCAAAAGTAATGTCCGCATGTCTCATATTGCGATACAACATGGAATATTTCGTACTGTAATGGTTGTATCGGGAAATGAGACACCGATACCATAATTTTGGACTTTGGAAGCGCACAGGAACGATTTTCATCGTTCAGCCGAACTGCAAAATTAAAAAAACACGCCATCATGCCTTATAAAATACTGCATCTCTCCGACACTCACGGTTTTCACCACAGACTGTCGGCTCTGCCCCGAGCCGATATCGTTGTGCATTCCGGCGATTTCACCATGAACGGCAGCCAGCGGGAAGCCATTGATTTCATGAACTGGTTTTGCCGGCTCGATTACCCTCACAAGATATTCATCTGCGGTAATCACGACGATTGCCTTTATGGTGCCAATATCGACGGTCTCGACAATAATGTGCATTACCTGTGCAACTCAGCCGTAACCATCGAAGGCATGAAATTCTACGGCGTCCCGATGTTTATGAACGATTGCACAACAAGTCGTCAGACGCTTCACTATGCCAACATTCCCGATGACACGGATGTTCTGATTACCCTCACTCCTCCACTGGGCATACTGGATTTTGATGACGATGTCAATTACGGTTCCGAAGAACTTCTGACCCGCATTGCCACGGTACAGCCACATTTGCATCTTTTCGGACATATCCATTCCCAATTTGGCGTGCAAATCCTCAACAACACCCTGTTTTCCAATGGCGCAATAATGAATGACGACCCGTCCCGTTTAAGAACACCCAACCTCATAGCGTTTTTTTGACAGGATATTATTGCAAGGAGAATTTTATCTGACACCATATCCGTTCTCCTCAACTTGTATCGGTGAATGAGACACACCGACCCTACATTTGCACTATAAATTCAAATGTAGCATCAAGATGGAACCGCAAACAATTAATGAAACAAAGCAAAAGGAAACGATTGTCAAAATTCGTCCCCAAAGTTTGCTTGAAGCATTCGAGCATATCGTAGAGCAGGCTGAAGGTTCAAATTTAAGTTCCGATTTATTTGAAAAAGCATCGGTTTATATCAAATATGCATCTCGCAAGTTGAAGCTGACACCGATGCAAACGGTCTTCCTTGCTCTTTTTGTTGACCGAAGTGAGTATAACACCATTATGATTTCAGACATATCCGGTTATGTGGGATGCCGTACCACAAGGATTCTTCGGCTCTCTTCCGAAATCGACATACTGGAAGAGAAACATTATTTACGCGCTTCCCGTTCCCGAAACTGCCTTTCATACCGTGTTCCGGGCGATGTCCTGAAATCATTAAGAATGAACCAGCCATATATTCACACTATCCAACCGATAACAAATCTTCAGGAGTTTTTTGACCGTTTCAATGATTTGATGGAAGAAATGAATAACGATGAGATAACACATGAAGTTCTTCTTCTACAAACGAAAGAGTGTCTTTCCGAGATTAAGGATTCTTATTTTACACGTACACTGAAAAGGTTGAATCTTTGCGACGAAAACAGTTTGTTATTCATCTTTATGGCACATCTTTTCGTTGAAAACGATGATGATTACATCAATTTTGGCGACATTGACCAACTATTTGATGATAAAATTCCCAACTGTTGCAAAAACGAACTTCGCAGTCATACCTCTGAACTTTTTGAACATGATTTAATTGAGAATGCCAATGAAAACGGAATGGCTCGTTCGGACTGTTTCAAACTGACCGAATATGCCAAGACAGATTTGCTTTCGGAATTGAACTTGGGCATCAAAACCAAATCAGACCATAATCTGATAAAAACAAACTCGGTCCTTGAAAAGACGTTGATTTACAATCAGTCGGAACAGAAGCAGGTCGAAGAACTTTCTGCAATACTTTCGTCCGAGCGTTTCAATGAAGTCCAATCCAGATTACGCAATGCAGGAATGAGGACTGGTTTTTGCTGTCTATTCTACGACTCTCCCGGTACAGGTAAAACCGAAACCGTATATCAGATAGCACGGGCAACCGAACGGGATATTCTTCGGGTGGATGTGGATAAAATCAAGAGTTGCTGGGTGGGTGAGAGCGAGCAAAACATAAAGAAGTTGTTTGACAGATACCGCAATATATGCAAGAATTCTGGCCTCGCTCCGATTTTGCTTTTTAACGAGGCAGATGCCATTCTGGGAGTACGTATGGAGGGTGCAATCCACGCTGTTGACAAGATGGAAAACTCCATACAGAATATTATTCTGCAGGAAATGGAAACACTTGACGGTATCATGATTGCCACGACCAATCTCACCAACAATTTTGACAAGGCTTTTGAACGCCGTTTTCTTTATAAAATTCAGTTCAACCGTCCTACGGCAGAAGCCCGAACCGCTATCTGGCAGACCATGATGCCGTCATTGGCCGAAAACGATGCACGAACACTTGCCACCCAATTTGATTTTTCGGGTGGAGAAATCGAGAATATCACTCGAAAATACACGGTGAACGCAATCCTCTATGGAAAAGATTCCATTGACCTTTCAGCTGTAATGGAACTTTGCCGGAATGAACGAATCTCCAATTCCACCCGGGTGAAAATAGGATTTCGGACATTATGAACATACCATCACGACATTGCGGCTGACATTCGGAAAAGACCAGCTTTCGTACCGAAGCCAAAGGGTATCAATATGGATCCTGTCACGGAGCAGTCCCGCAAATTCCCTCTTCGCGGGCAACTTAGGACGGTACTTCACGAGGTGGTGAAAACGTAAATTTTGAAATCGATGCCCAATGGTCCCCGCCAACTACTTTTGGCACCATTACCCTTTATGTCTTTTCGGATTCCTCAGTCTGTGGCATTATTTCTTGAATCGTCCGAGGTGCTTCGTATCGGAATGGTCATCGGCTCCACGAACACGGCTCCTGCCAAATTTGTGCGAATATCTCATCTGAATGGTGATGTTATTCGTTCGGGGATCGATATTATACGAATAGGCATCTGTGACATAGTGATCCGACGGCTTGTAGTTAAGCAGGTTCAGCGCATCGATACTTAAAGCACCGCCAAACTTGAACACCTTGCTCAAGGAGACATTGAGCAGATGTTTGTGGTGGCCTTTTTTCAGAATACCCCGTGAGGGAGTATAGTAGTTGTAGCTCATGGAAGCCCTGATGCTTCTCTTTTGTGAAATTCTGAAGACATTACGAATGCCGGCATTGCCCATCCACGATTTGTAGCTGACATCATTGCCGTCGATAGTTCCATCGGTGACATCATAGTCGGCACTTGCGCTGAGCGACATTCGCCATACCCCCTTGAAAAAGACCTTGTCCATATTGAAATAGAAGGAGAGCGACTGTTCGTGACCGAAATTCGCGATACTCCTCACCGTTGTATTGTCCTCTGCCGAATAGGTGTAGTCACTGAAAGCGTCGGAACCATAGCTGTAGGAAGCGCCGATGATGTAATCGTTCAAAAACGAGTAACTTAAATCCACATCGTTGTATATCATGGGTTTGAGATGGACATTACCCATTGTGTAAGTGTTTTCCGAGGTCCAGATCTTGAACGGATTAAGGTTATTATAGAACGGTCTTGTTATCGAACGGGAAACATCCAGTGAGATACCATGATCCCCGTCGGCCAAATCCACATAGATGCTCAACTCGGGGAAGAAATTCCAATAGTTTCGATGAAATTTCTCCCTGGAGGTCATCTGATTGCCATCGATACCGGTATGCTCCGCGCGCATACCCAACGAGGTACTCAACACATCACACCACTTTCTTTCGTAGGAAACATATAGCGCATGGACTTTCTCCTCATAAATAAAATGGTTGCTGAGGGTCGTATTGGGGACATACTCGCTGCCGTCGAAATCGTTGCGGATAAAGTCGTTCGACAGATGTGAGGCATTGAAGGCATATCCGGCCGAGAGATTGTTCTCTTCATCAAAACAATGCTTGTAAGACCCCTTAAATTCATATCCATAACTATCGACCGTGCTGTTCTGCTGGAACAGGGAATAGGGAATAAAACCGGTTGTGTCGGTCGCATTTGCATACTCCATCTGTCCCAAAGAGGTGTTCAGTGATGTTGAATAGTTGGCACTTATATCGAGATTGCTGCCCTTGTTATCCGTCCTGAGATTATAGTATGCCACAACACTCATCTCCGGTCTGCGGAACGGGTTGTCGGTCTGACTGACCGCCATCGAGGACTTGTCCAATACACCATTGAGATAACGAGAACTTCTGGTGGTCGAGTTGCTGTTATATTTCGAGCTCCCGATATGGAATGATGCTCCCACAACACTCCGCTTGGTCAAATCATAGGTCATATTGAGATTTCCCCCCAGGAAGTGACCCGATGATTCCTGTCGGTTGGAATTGAAAATATCCGTAGAGGTAGTGGTGTAGTTATAGGTCTCATCGGTTTCACTTTGAGAATTATGATAGGCATAGCTCAAGTTGGCCGAGGCATTGAACTTTTTCCTGGAATAACCCACATAGAGGCTCGTTCTCGGAGATACTCTTTCCCCGAGATATTCGCCGCTGATGCTCGCACTTCCGTTAAATCCCTGACTGGGATTCTTCTTCATTACGATATTCAGGACGCCTCCCGTGGTCGATGCACTGTAAGAGCTGTTGGGCGACATGATAATCTCAATGTTCTCAATCTGACCGGCCGGTATGGAACGCAGCATCTCCATCAGCGAGGCGTTGTCCATCAGCGGTTTTCGGCCGTTGATATATATCGTAGACGTACCCTTGCCCAATATGCTGACGGAGTTGTTTTCCAATGTTACCAGCGGGGTGTAATGCAACAGGTCATAACTGTCAAGGCCCTGAACCTCCGTAAGATGAGGGGTATATATAAACTTACCCGGTTTTTGCTTCAACCGCGGAGCCGCTCCTCTGACCACCACCTCTTCCATTGCCGTGGCAGACTCCCTGAGTGTAATGACAGTCTCTTCGGATGCGGGTTTTACATAGGCCCTCTCATATCCCAGATGGGATACTTCAAGCAGGTACTTCTCACCGGGTCCGTTCAATTCTGTAAATTGGAAAACACCCTCCACGCTTGTCACGCAGTGAGCGAGGGCAGTACTGTCCGGCAATTCGATACAGGAGACGACAGCTCCCACAACAGCCTCTCCTTGCGGGTCGAGAACTCGCCCTCGCAGTGATTGATGCTCCTGGGCATGAACAGAGAGCGCAAATAAGACAATGCTCAACAAAAAGCAGACACCCTTCCCGTAAACTTTCATAATCTACAGTTAAAAATTGGTTTCGGACTTATCAAACGAAATTGTATTTTTGAAAATAACAATTACGATAGCAATATTAATCTTTTTTTTTTAATATGCCAAATATTTTCGACCATTTTTAATCTTTCTGGTGGTGAAATCGTAAACAACACTCAAAAATTCACGGCAGGTGCAATCCCGCAAGGAACAGATTCCATTGACCTTTCAGCCCTAACAGAACTTTGCCGCAATGACACCGGCTTCGAGAATCTCATGACAGAAGGCCGGATTCAGACCGTTGATATGGTCTGAATCCGGCCTTCTTCGGCAGACACCTCAACAATACAAGAGGTGATTGAAATTGAAATTGAAATCTAAATCTTGCGCTCCTCCATGCGCTGCAGCCCCCTCATCGAGCGGAACATCAGCGGAAGGGTGACCGACAGGCAGAGCAGCTCGCCCACAGGTATGCTCAGCCATATTCCCAGACGCTCCTCGCCTCCGAAGGCGGCGAACACCCCGGGCAGCAGCAGGAGCGGTATCAACACGAAGACCAGCGACTTGCACACGGCTATCACAGCCGACTCCAGCGGTTTCTCGATGGCGGTGTGGAAGCTCGACCCGATGATGTTGACAAACGAGATGAGGTAGGCCGGCACCATGAAGGCGGCCGCCTGACAGGCCATCTCCGACAATTCCGCATTGCCGTTGGTGAAGCAGCCGACAATCGGCTCACGGAACAGCAGCACCACCACGAAGAAGCCCAGACCGATGGCAAAGCTATAAGCCATCGACACACGCAGCAGCTGGCGGATATGGTCGATGTTACGCGCACCCAGATTACGGGCAATCAGCGGA
The DNA here is from genome assembly GCA_020026375.1 of Alistipes sp. Taxonomy (GTDB): domain Bacteria; phylum Bacteroidota; class Bacteroidia; order Bacteroidales; family Rikenellaceae; genus Alistipes. The sequence goes on from JAHHQN010000005.1 coordinate 16,163, forward strand.
TAGAGTGCCTGCGCCATGCCCAGTGTCGAGAAGTTGACCACCATGTTGAGATAGAAGACGATGGTCAGCGCGGCGACACCCATATAACCCACATGACGCATGAGATAGAGGTTGAAGATGTAGGTGGTCACCGACGAGGCGATGCAGGTCACCAGCTCGGAGCTGCCGTTGAAGAAGATACGCCGTATCTCGCTCCAGCCGCCCATGCGGCGGCCCAGCTCGATGTGCGACGCAAGAACGGCGGCCGACACACACGACGCGGCCACCGTGGCAATGGCGGCACCGCGCATGCCCCAGCCCAGTCCCAACACCAGCACGGCATCGAGTATGATGTTGGTCACACAGCTGATGCAGCCGCTCACGAAGACCAGCCGGGGTTTGTGGCAGAGTCGCACAAAGGCCTCGGTGAAGGCCGGCGACACATAGAAGAAGAGCAGCAGCGCAAACACCGAGAGATAGTCGCGCACATAGGGATAGAGGTCGTCATCGCACCCCAGGGCATAGCACACCTCGCGAAGGAAGGCCAGCACCACCACCGACAGCAGCACACAGGTCACCGCCAGCACCACCAGCGTGAGGGTGGTATATCCTCTCATGCGCTGCCGGTCGTTCTGTCCCTGCGCAATGCCGCAGATGACCACACCGCCCGACACAATCATGACGGCCACACTGAAGAAGAAGCTGGTGAGCGGCATCGTGATGTTGACGGCCGTCAGTCCCAGGTCGTTGCCCTGCTGCTCGGAGTCGGCAATCTCCCTGGCCAGTCCCAACAGCTGCTCGATGACCTCCTCGTTGGAGAGCATGCCCTTCAGGTAGTTGGACAACAGCATATTCAACAATTCGGAGAATTTCTCGGCCTGCACCAGATTCGTGCGCTTGTAGAGCGTGACACGCTCGGCCAAAAGTTTCTTCAACAATTCGATGGCAATGTTGCGCTCCTTCATGTGGGCGATTTCGTCGAGGAAGGCGGCATCGAAGAGCGAAAATTCCGACTTCACATCGGAAAAAAGATTCACCACCCCGTCGCTCTTAATGCTCTGTTTCAGCAACTCGGCGATGCGGGTGTTGATTTCCTTCTTCGACACCCTGCCCTTGCCGACAATACGGGTCAGCGAGGTGCGCACTGCCTCGTAGAAGGCCACCTCAAAGCGCTGCGCCTCGTCCAGCAGACTGCGGCACAGCGTGAGGGAGTTGTGCAGAAGGGTCGCCTCACGGACAAAGAGGGTCTTGTCGTCCTGCCGTTCGACAGCCAGCATGAAGTTGACACCCCCCTTAATCAACAATGCACGGTCGGCGTCCGTTCCCGTGCGGAAGTGCGAATGGTCAAAACCGTGAAAGAGTCCGCGGCACACCTCCAGCTTCTCGCGGAACTTCACCAGTGCGATCACCTTGATGTCGGGATTGCCGAAATTCTGACGGTCGCGTCCCGTGTAGTCGTGCATCGCTTCCTTGAGCGCACGCGCTATGCCGATGTAATCGACCACCAGACCGCCCTCCTTGCCGTGGAAGTACGTCAAACAACAATACGGAGAAGTGGAGAAAAAGGCGTACAGTATTCTTCAACAAGTCAATCAAATAAAAGGAAAAATCTCCGAAGGGGCTGACCTCTTCGGAGATTTTCGTTAGTGATATTTTCTTTTAATTAATAGCAGATTGTAAATAGCCGGCTGTGACCGACCGCTGATGTTCCAGCATCTCTTGAGGGGTGCCTTCGAAGATAACATTTCCACCCTCATCTCCACCCCCCGGACCTATCTCGATGACATAATCGGCGGCTTTGAGTACCTCCAGATTGTGTTCGATGAGGAAGAGCGAGTTGCCCTTCTCCACAAGGCTGTCAAAGAGATTGATGATGTGTTGTACATCCTGCAGATGAAGTCCGTCGGTAGGCTCGTCAAGCACCAATATCTGCCCTCCCTTGTCGAGGTGGGACGCCAATTTCATACGTTGAAGTTCGCCTCCCGACAAAGTCGAGAGTGCCTGATTGAGATGGAGGTAGAAAAGACCCACATCCGACAGGGGACGGAGCTTATGCTCGATGACCGTACCCCGGAAACGGGTCATCGCCTGACGCACGGTGAGATCCATGACCTCGGCAATGTTGAGCCCACCCATTTTGTAGGCCAAAGCCTCTTTCGAATAGCGCAAGCCGCCACACGATTCACAGACCGTCTCAATGGAGTCCATGAACGCCATCTCTGACACAATAACACCCTTACCTTGGCACACGGGACACCCACCATCACCATTAAACGAGAAGAGACTCTCCTTGCGTCCACTCGACTTGGCAAACATCTTACGGATGTCGTCTGCCACACCAAGATAGGTGGCCGGGGTCGAACGCAGGTTTGCCCCGATGCTCTTTTGGCTGATGAGGGTCACCTTGTCGCCCTCACGGTCGTGGAACACCTGCATGAGCGAGCTTTTACCCGAACCTGCCACTCCGGCAATGACGGTGAAAAGTCCTTTGGGCAACTTCACGCTCACATCCTTGAGATTATGGAGCGTGAGGTGTTGCAATTCGAACCACTCCTCCGCCTTACGAACGGGAAATTTCAAACCCTTGTGTTCGCGGAGCAGACGACCTGTGAGGGTGTCGCCCTGCTTGAGTGCCTCGTATGTTCCCTCGAACAGCACCTCTCCGCCAAGTGCTCCCGCTCCGGGACCCATGTCGATGATGTGGTCGGCAATCTCCATCATCTCATTGTGGTGCTCGACCATAAGAACGGTGTTGCCCCGGTCGCGCAGCTCGATAATGGCATCGCTCAAGCGGTGGATGTCGTGGCTGTGGAGACCGACACTCGGCTCGTCGAGAACGTAGAGCATATCGCTCAGTGACGAATTGTTGTATTTGGCAATCTTGCAGCGCTGTGCCTCTCCGCCCGAAAGTGTGCCCATAGGACGGTCGAGGGTTAGATAGTCGAGACCTATGTTTATCAGTGCGCCGATGCGGCTCTTCAGCGCGGACTTCATATCCACTGCCACGGGGTCTTCGATGGCGTCCAACCACGTGAGAACGTCGGGCAGAGCCATTTGGGTGATGTCGGCAATGTTCCGCCCGCCAATCTTACACGACAGAATCTTGGGGTTCAGGCGGCGACCGTGACACTCGGGACACACGCCCTGTGTGACAATGGGTTCGAGTTTCTTCCAATGCACCTTGGCATCGTCACGCTTCAGCATGCGGTTCATGCGGTACATCAGACCCTCATACTTGCCGTTTTTGTAATACTCGGCAGGGGGATTTTTCAGCGTCATCGGCTCCTGATAGAGGAACAGGTGCAGTTCCTCGGGGGTGAAGTCGCGGATTTTCTTGTTGGGGTCGTAGAGACCGCACGCCCCGTAGTAGAGCCAGCGCCACTGTCCCGGCTCGTAGGCCACATAGTTGATGACGCCGGGGTCGTTGAGACATTTGTCGAAATCGACCAGCTTATGCACATCTATTTCGGTAATCTCGCCCAGTCCGTCACAGCGTGTACAGCGACCCTGGGGGTGGTTGAACGAGAAGGAGTCGGAGTAGCCCACAAACGGACGGCCGACACGCGAAAAGAGCAGGCGCAGAAGGCTGTAGATGTCGGTGTAGGTACCCACGGTCGAGCGCGTCTGTCCCGAGGGCTTATGCTGGTCGATGACTATCGCCGGCGGCAGGCTCTCGATGCGCCCCACAACGGGACGACCATATTTGGGGAGATAACGTTGCGCAAAGCTGGGGAAGGTGTCATTGAGTTCACGCCGCGACTGCGCCGCGATGGTATCGAGCACCAGCGAGCTTTTGCCCGAACCCGAAACACCCGTAACCACGGTAATCTGATGCTTCGGTATCTCCACCGAAACGTGTTTCAGATTGTTCTGCGTGGCATCGAACACACGTATCTTATCACTTTTCATCGCTGTAATGTTTTTTGGAGGGAGGGGGTGTTGGGGCGTTCCCTTTTCTTGGGAGCTGTCCCAGTTTTGGGCGTTTCCCTTATTGTTTTCCCCCTCCGTAATCGAAAATTATAACTCCTCGACCATCTCACCGCGCTGTTTTCTTACGGCGTGGCGCGATGAGGGTTCGGCGTCCTCGGCGGCATAGCCCACGGGGAAGAGGGCGATAAGCTCGTAGCCCGCCATTTCGGGGCAGAGCGTCTGCAAGCGGGGAGCATCGAAATAGCCCACCCATGTGGTAGCCAGTCCGAGGTCGGTAATGGCCAGCATGAGATGAGTGGCGGCAATGGCGGCATCGGTCTCGGCAAATGAGTGGTTGTCGAACGAACGAGTCCAGCCCTCGCTCTCCCGATAACCCACCACGAGGAAGGTATCGGCACCGAAGGTGTAGCGGGTGGTCGCGCGGACAGCTTCTTTCGCGGCTTCGGACTTCATCCAGAAGATTTTGAAAGGCTGGCGGTTGACCGCCGTGGGTGCGAGGTTTGCCGCCTCGATAAGTTGCTCTACCAGCGCGTCATCGACCTTGCGCTCCGAGAGCTTGCGGCACGAATAGCGCTCTTTTATCAATTCCTGAAAATTCATCTTTCTACTCTTTTTAAAATTAACGTGTAAAATGTCCTGTCTGAGCATTCAGCTCGCTTTGCAGCACTGTCGGGGCGACTTCGACGGTGAGTCCTACCCTACCGCCCGAGATGTAGATGGTCTCCCAGCGGAGAACATCCTCATCGACAAATATCGGCAATCGGGTTTTCAGTCCGAAGGGTGAACAGCCGCCATGCACATAGCCCGTCAGCTCCTCGAACATATCTGGTTGCAACATGGTCAGATTGCGAACTCCGACCAACTGCGCCGCCTTCTTCATGTCGATACGACAGGCGGCAGGCAGACAGAAAACATAATAACCCCCATGAAGGTCTGTAGTGACGAGTGTCTTCACCAGACGCTCCACCGAAAATCCCATGTAGTTGGCCACATCTATGGCCGCCACGGGTCCGTCCACGGTGGGATAGGTATATTCTCTGAATGCGATACCCCTCTGTTGCAAATCTACAACAGCGTTTGTAAGTTCTGCCATCATCTAAAATTATAAAGGTTAAACGTCAAATTTCTTCGTGAACCAATCACAGTGCAAAAGTAGAGACTTTTCATCAGTGGGGAGTTATACAAAATCCACCATAAATTATAAATCTGTTTCCGAAGCGCGATTTTCGTTATTTTTCCCGTCACAGGAGGGACGCGGAAAGACCGCAGCCCACCGCTACAAAAGCCAACGCCGCACCGGCAAGGGTGACAAAAAAATTATTTATCTTGTTACGTATTATCTTTACAAATGTACGGAATTATTTTCGAAAAAAGTCCTATTTTAGAGGCCATCAGCCCTCCTTCACCGAAGGATATATTCCGTCAAAAAAGCATCAAACATTCACTTCTACTCCACAAACTTCACTTTTGACATATCGCGCGGTTTGGCATCAGGAGCTTCATCGGGATAGCCGAGGGCAATGGCATAGAGCAGTTCGTGGGTGTCGGGCAGTTGCAGACGCTCCAGCAGGTCACGCGACCCCTCGTCGGTCATCAGCCGCACGACCTGACCCAGACAGCAGGTACCCAGTCCCAACGACTGCGCCGCAAGTATGATGTTCTGCCCCAGCAGTCCGCAATCCACCTGCGAGAGGTCGTAGCCGCGGTCGTAGGCGATGAATATCAGACACGGCGCACCGTAGAAGGCACGCGCGCCGTCCTTTGTCTTGCGGCCGGCCTCAAAGCGCGCATCAATGGCGGCCAGCAACTCGGGATTCTGCACCACACGCACCTGCCACGACTGGCGGTAGCGTCCCGTGGGGGCGTTGATGCCGCATTGGAGAATGGTCTGCAACTTGTCCTGCTCCACGGCCACAGGTTTGTATTTGCGGATACTGCGCCGCGCCATGATGGTCTCGATGACGGGATTTTCCGATTCCGAAGGCGAGGACGGCGATGACGATGCACCGCAGGAGGTAGTCAGCAGGCCGAAAGCCATGGCAAGACACAACAGGCTCGAAGCCACGATTCTTTTCATGTTCTGTGAAGTTTTTTAGCGTTGTTTTTTGAGGTAGTAAAATTACGTTTTTTTTCGCACCTGCGAAAACTTCACCGCCGACATTCCGCCTGATTATGCCCCGTGTTCGCATTTCCGACACATTTTCTCGAAAAGGGGAGCAACGCACCAAAAGGTCTGGAAAAGAGGGGTAAGGAGACTCGCAAATATATACTTATATAGTTACATAGTTATATATTTACATTATATAACCTCATAAAATAATATTCACGGGGTGTTGCACAACTCAAATAATATCAATACATTTGCTCTATATAATTATGTAACTATTTAACGAGAATGGAGAATAAAATCGTATTATTCAGCAACATAAAGGGCGGTGTGGGCAAGACTTCGCTCTGCGCGCTCTTCGCCAGCTATCTGGCCGAAAAGGGCGCACCGGTCATCGCCATCGATGCCGACCTTCAGGCCTCACTCTTCCGTCACCGCCAGCGCGAAACCGATGTCGACGGCGACACTCAGATTCCGTGGGGCGTGGAGCTGCTCAACACCTCCGACACCGAAGGACTGCAGGCCACCATCGAGAAAATGAAGAGTGTGCCGGGCGTGGTGTTGATTGACTGTCCGGGTAACCTCAACGACAAGAATCTGGCCATGCTCTACGCGGCGGCCGACATTGCGGTCATACCTCTGTCGTTCGATCCCGACACGGTGGACGCAACGGGTATCTTCGTCAAGGCGATGAAAACCATCTCACAGGCGCGGCTGGTCTTCGTCCCCAACCGTATATCGGCTTCGGAAGGTAAGGCCGAGGAGCTGCGACAGCGCGCACAGACCACCGAATTTCTGGGGCTGGTCGGCACGGTGACACCCAGAATCAAGCAGAGTGTGGTCATCAAACGCTACACCACCCTCTATCCGCTCGAGAAGACGCAGCTCAACGCCATTGAGGGGGCATTCAAGAGAATCACGGACGAAATGGAAATCAACCTGTAAGCGTATGGCCACCAAGAAAGAGAGACCCTCCATCGAAAATCCGCTGGCAGGACTGGGACTCGATGACATCGTCAGAGGCATCACCACCCCCACCGCAGAACCGGTCGCTCCGACTGCGGAAGCCCCCCACTCCACTGCCGTCAAGGCCGCAAAGGAACCGCGCAAGCGCGCGACAGCCGCACAACGCCGGCTCGACGACAACCTCAACCGCTACACGGGCGTCAGCGAGCAGGGTGTGGCGATATGGTTACCGCGCGAGGTGAAGAAACGGCTGGATTTGATACGCGCCAACGCCGACCGCAACATTCCGTTACGCTCGCTGGCAGCTGCCATCATCATGACCTATATCGAAGAGAACGAGTCGGTTATCGAGGATTTGTAATCGGGAGGACACAGAGTAATAATTATATAAATATATAACTACATAATTATTGAGTTATATATTACGATAAAAACAGAGCGGACTTCCGACGAGAAGTCTGCTCTGTTTTTGTTTCACCACTCTGCACCGCTTCATCAGCGACTTTTTTCACGCGCAAAAGCCCCGTATTTTTTGCAAAGCTCAAATAATATGGATATTTTTGTTTGATGTAAAATCAATCAACCCGACTCATCAAATTTTCCAAATATGATACACGATCTGATACATCATCTCTACATTCATATTCTGAAACGCAGAAAACACAAATCGCCCCAATGCTACATCAAATACCTCCGCAAGATAGGTGTGAGCATCGGCGAAAATATGAGAGTCGTAGACCCTCAAACGCTGGACATCGACGACACACGCCCCTCGTTGGTGACCATTGGCGACAATGTGAGTTTCAACCGCAACTTCAGACTCTTCACCCACGATTTCGTCTCCGGTGTATTCCTTCGCAAATACAGCGATTTCATCAACTCGTCGGGTCATGTGACCATCGGCAACAATGTACGTTTCGGAATCAACTGCACCGTACTGAAGGGAGTGACCATCGGAGACAACTGCTTCATTGCCGCCAACTCAATGGTCATGCGCGACATTCCTTCCAACAGCATCGCCGGAGGTTCGCCTGCCAAGGTGCTCTGCACGCTGGACGATTACTATGCCAAGCGACAGGAACGCTGCGAGGCGGAAGCCATAGAGTTCGCACGAAGCATCGCCGAGCGTTTCCACCGCCGTCCCGTGGCTTCCGATTTCAAGGAGGAGTTTCCACTCTTTGTCGACAGCTCGAATGTCGAGGAGTATCTTTCGCAAATTCCCATCAAGAAACAGCTGGTCAATGAAGAAATTTACAGGGCATGGCTCGCTCACCACAAAGCCAAATATTCCTCGTTAGATGATTTTCTCAAGGCGGCAGGTCTTTAAGCCACAGCCCGACAGAAGAAGATATTTCACAACAACTGCCGACTCCGCATAGCACGGGTCGGCAGTTTTTTATGTAGTTCATCATACTGCAAACGGGCAATATATCAATACTTTGTCGATATTAGAATATATAATTACATAATTATAGGTTTATATAGTTATAGAATTATAGTTTGAGGGCGGAGTACGGGCTAACGAAAGGAACATGGCGCCCCTCTGTCACTGTTTTCTCTCGCTCCACCACCGTCCTGCTATTTTCTTTCAACAAATATTTCCCCGACAAAAGACCATATTTTCTAAAAATTTGTCTACTTTTACTCATTAAATTCAAGACCCAGAAATTATGGTAAAGATTTTCTGTGTAAATACACAAACCAGTAAAACATTTCCCGAAGGAACGACTCTGATGGAGATGCTGCCCGAATTTGAGTTCGAACAGCCCTACCCCATTCTCTCCGCCAAGGTGAACAACGTCAGCCAAGGATTGAAATACCGCGCTTTCAACAGCCGCCAAGTCGAATTTTTGGATTACAGATCCTACCTCGGACGCAGCGTCTATTGCAACTCGCTCTGCTTCCTGATGTGCAAGGCCACCGTGGACATCTTCCCCAAGGCCAAGGTGACCATCAGACGCCCCATCTCGAAGGGCTACTTCTGCACCATCGACAAAGGCGACGGCACCACCCTCACCGAGGAGGAGTTGGAGATGATACGCCGCCGCATGACCGAGATTGTGGAGCTGGATATGCCCTTCCGCCGCTGGGAGGTGAGATTGGACGAAGCCATTGAAATCTTCAAGAACCTCGGCTATGACGACAAGGTGAAACTCCTGCAAACCTCGAACGATGTATATGTCAATTACTACACCTTGGGTGACACCCCCGACTACTACTACGATGTGTTGTTGTCGAGCACGGGTTACATGAAGGTGTGGAGTCTTTCCATGTACCGCGGAGGTCTGCTTCTGCGCGTTCCCGACCGTCACGCCCCCGAACAGCTCGCCCCCTTCCACGAGCAGCCCAAGACCTTCGAGATTTTCTCGGAGAGCCTGCGCTGGAACAAAATCATGGGATTGGAGAATGTTGGCGATGTGAATCTGGCATGTGCTCGCGGTGAGGCCTCCGACCTGATTAAGGTCGCCGAGGCGCTCCAGGAGAAGAAAATCGTACAAATCGCCGAGGAAATCAACCGCCGTGTACACCTCGAGACGCCCACACGCATCGTGCTGATTACGGGTCCGAGCAGCAGCGGCAAATCGACCTTCTGCAAGCGACTGAGCATACAGCTCAAGGCGTGCGGACTCCACCCCGTGTCGTTCTCCACCGATGACTACTTCGTCAATCGACTCGACACCCCCAAGTTGCCCGACGGCTCTTACGACTTCGACAACTTCGACACCGTGGACCACGAATACCTCCAGAACGACATCATCCGTCTGCTCAACGGCGAGACGGTGGAAGTTCCAGAGTACAACTTCACAACCGGTATCCGCGAGATGAACGGCAAGCGTCTCAAATTGGAGGAGGGCATGGTGCTCCTCGTGGAGGGTATCCACGCGCTGAACCCCCGACTCACCGACCGCGTGCCCGACGAGTCGAAGTACAAGATTTTCATCAACACCATCACCAGCATCTCGCTCGACGACCACAACTGCATTCCCACCAGCGACAACCGTCTGCTGCGCCGCATCATGCGCGACTTCAACAAGGGTGCCTTCACCGCGCGCGAGTCCATCTCCAACTGGCCCAACGTGCGCCGCGCGGAGGTCAAATGGATTTACTCGTTCCAGGAGAATGCCGATGTGATGTTCAACTCGACCTATATTCTGGAGTTTGCCGTCCTGCGTGCCCACGCCGAGCATATTCTGATGACCATACCCAAGAATTGTCCCGAATACAGCGATGCCCACCGTCTGAAGAAGTTCCTCAGCTACTTCACCCCCGTGTCGGACAAGGATATTCCTGCCACATCGCTTATCCGAAGTTTCATCGGCGGAAGCAGTCTGTAAAAAGCCGTCTTTCGGTCGAAATACCACAACAACAAAAGCCGTGCCCCCCCCACTGGAAAGGACACGGCTTTTTTACGGGCTTTTGCGCCCCTGTTTCCCGCGATGGGGCATTCGCCCGGCTACGACATCATGCGAACGTCACAACGCAAAAAAAGAGAGGGTTACCCAAGGGCAACCCTCTCTCAACGAAACTAAAGTTCAAAATAAACAATCACATTAGAACTGGAATACCAGACGACCCTGGAGTACGTGGAAGTTCTTGTCATAAACGTACTTGTCGCGGTCGAGGTGGTTATAGGTGTAGCTTACCATGAACTGAGCGAACTTGTTGAAAGCGTAGTTCAGACCTACGGTTGCAGAGTGCATGTTACCACCACCGATACTCTTCGAAGTAGCGGGATAGTCGGCAATCACACCGTTGGGATAGTACTGGTCACGAGCTGCCGAGTAGTACTCACCGTCAACGAGGTCGTTCAAACCTGTGAAGCTGTAACGAGCGACAACCTCCAGCGACTTGCCATTGAGACCCTTCAGCACACCATCCTCATTGCTGTAACGGTAGTCACCACCGAAGATTTTGTAGCCTGCCTCGATGTAACCGCCCATGAAGTTGTTTGTGCCGAGAGGATTACCACCTCTCCAGCTCTCCAACGAACCCCAAGAGTCGATAGAACCCAAACCGTTGAAGAAGAGTGTCTCATCGTCACGGTCCTTGGTTACGGCCTTGTAGAGGTACTCACCACGAACGAAGAAGTCGGGAGTCTTGTACAGAGCCTCAACGCTGAAGTTGTAGATGTTGTCGGCCCAAGGCATGGTAGCCGAAACGAACTGGAACTTGTCGACATAAGTCTCCAAAGCTGTACCCATAGAGTGAGAAGTCTTCAATACGTTGCCGCTGATGACCTCACCGGTAGAGATTTTGGCATAACGGAAGGTTGCACCTACATGCAAAGTCTTCTGCTTGTCATTGATGGGACGATACAACCAACGACCGCCGACAGAAACACCCTGGAAACCGGCAATCTGATCGTTGTACTTGTTCTCGGCGAAGATACCCTGATTGGCGAAGAACTTGTCGTTGTAGAACTTGTAGCTGATACCCAGTTCACGACCAATAGACAATGCGCTGACAGCACCGGGACGTGCGATGAAGTGCATACTACCACGGCTGGTGTTGTTGTTCATCGATGCGGGGTTGTTATAGTAACCAGCCTTGAAAGCGTGGAAACCACACTCGGTGGGCAGAGTGTACTGCAGGAAGATGTTCTTCTGCGAGAACTTGCCACCCGAGAAATCGAAGTCGGCATAGAAATACCAATCCTTATAAGACATCGAGGTACGGATACGCGCATCGGTGATGGCAGCACCCGACTTCACGGGAGTATAATCTGAATGGTAGTAAGCAGCATCGGCCATGAAACGTGCGCCGACGGTGAACTTCACCTCTTCGCTCTTGTTCTCTACCTTGATAACAGGGTCACTGTCGAAATCCTGTGCATGAACCGCAGTGGATGCAAGAGCCATGACCGCAAAAACGGGTAAGAAATAATATTTTTTCATATCGGTATATTCAAGTTTAGTTTAGAAAATTGAGTAAAACAATCTTTTAGTAACCCAGTGCCTCAAGAACCTCGACCGGCTCGCGAACTGTCTGTGCAGCATCCTTCGAGCGAAGACCGTTGTCGATGAAGTACTTCAAGGTCAACTCTGTACGGTTGGTGAAAGCGCCGTCGCCGTAGATGCCGTGGAGCAGGTCATCGAAGGGAACGGTGTTACCCCAGTTGTACAAACCGAAATATTTACCCATCTGTGCGTAAGAGTCAAACGAATAGGGGTGATTGAGCATACCCGACTTCTTGATGAGGTAAGCCATCCAGGGAGCGTTCAACTCGGGATAGTTGTTGGGAGCACCAGCAATGCAGGGACCGATGATGTGAGCCCTGTTGGCAAGAGCAAGGTTGATGAAGTCGGCGTAACCGGCAGGAGTTACCTCCTTGAGGTCGGTAGCACCCTCACCTGCCCACAACAAGAAGCACATGGGAACCTTACCCTCGAACTTCTGTGCGGTACGACCCAGCGACTGGAGCGAGAAGGTCTGGAGAATTACCTTACCGTTGGTATTACCTACGTTCACCTTACCATTTCTATAAAAAGCGGTATCCGATTCCGGCTTTGTGATGATGTTCCAGCCCAGACGATCCAACTCGGCATATACGCGCTCCTCGAAGTCAGAGGGGTTCAACCACGACTCCTTGAACTCGATGTAGATACCGGGACGGTTACCTGTATCGGCGGGGTCGTTCTCATACTCGAAAGTATAGGTCAGCGAGTGGTTGAACTTGCCCACGCTGTTCGAGTCGTCCCATTTACCCGTAATCTTGTAGATACGCTTGCCGTTCTCGTCTCTCTTCAGACGCATACCCTCGGCATAACGAATCTGGTCTTCGAGCGAAGAGATGTAGAGCTGCTTGTCGACAAAGCCCTCGCGAGCCTGCTCCATGCTCGACTCGTTGAACCACGAACCTGCATCGAGTTTCAACAGCTCCTCGTACATGTAAGAGCTGGCGTTGTAGGGACGGAACGTAGCCACGTCACGCTTGTAAAGCTTCTCGGCCTCTTCGGGCGTGCAACCGTGGTCGATGTAGAACTGCTTGCGGGTGTGGGGCACATACTCGCCGTAGACATTCTCGATGTCGGTGGTACGACACAGGTTGTCGTCGTGGTTGGCCAGAATCACACCGTCCTTCGAGCACTGGAGGTCCGACTCCAGATAGTCGGCACCCATCTCACGCGCCCAACGCCATGCGGCCTCGGTCTCCTCGGGAGCCCAAAATGTAGAGCCACGGTGAGCCATGACTGCAAAGGGAGGAACATAATCACGTACAGCCTGCATTTCAGGCGAGATGCGATTCACGGATACACGGGTGGCATCTTCGTTGATGTTCACGAAATCCTGATGCTCACAGCCGGTGAGCATCAACGCTGCCACACTAATGGTTGCACCAAATTTGACAAGGTTCTTAATCATAATTAAAAATTTAGTTTTAAAAAAAATGATTCTATTATTTTTTGGATAATAACACTTTCTCGTCTTTGTAGGTAAACATCGTGAAGACGATGGCCAGTGCACAAGCAGCGAGCAGCATCAGGAAGGTCCAGTTCCAACCGGCCTCAGATACATAACCGATGACGATGTTGGCAAGGATAGCCGTACCGAAGAAGTAACCGAAGAAACCGGTCAGACCTGCTGCGGTACCTGCCGCATTCTTCGGAGCCAAATCCAAAGCCTGCACACCGATGAGCATCACAGGACCGTAGATGAAGAAACCAATACCGATGAGCGAGAGTGTAACGATGGTCGAGTTGTCGGAGAACTGCCAGTAGAGCAGAATGAAGACTGCCACGATAGCCATGAAGATGGAAGTGGTGAGTGCACGGCCGCCCTTGAAGACCTTATCCGAAATCCAACCGCAAATCAGAGTACCGGGGATAGCGGCGAACTCATAAGCGAAGTAAGCCCAGCCGGCCTCCTTGATGTTGTAACCCTGAGTCTCCATGAGGAACTTGGGTGCCCAGTCCAAACATCCGTAACGCACCATGTAAACAAAGGCGTTGGCGATGGCGATGAACCACAACATCTTGTTGTTCAATACATACTTAAAGAAAATATCCTTTGACGATAGTACCTCTTCCGATTTCTCGCTGTAGTTCTTCGGGTAGTCGTTGCGATACTGCTCAATGGAGGGAAGACCACATGACTGCGGAGTGTCGCGAATCAGAAGGTAAGCCAAAACAGCGATGAAGAGTGCAACGGCTGCGGGGAATACATAAGTACCGATGAGGAAGTAGTAGCTTTCGTTGGCACCATAGAACCACGAACCGAACCACATAGCACCATAAGCAGCCATAGGACCGATAACGGCACCACCCACATTGTGGGCGCAGTTCCAAATCGACATCTTCATACCGCGCTCGTTCTGTGAGAACCAGTGAGTCATCACACGACCGCACGGAGGCCAGCCCATACCGTTAAACCAACCGACCAGGAAGTTGAGTACGGTCATCAGCACGATAGCCCACATCTTGTTTTCGGGGCCGAACGCCATGACGGGAACGATCATGAACATCATCGAAAGAGCGGCCAGCACCAGACCCAGAGGCAGGAACACACGCGCGTTGCTGCGGTCCGAAACCGAACCCATCAGGAATTTCGACAGCGCATAGGCGATAGCATTCATCGAGAGGACGATACCCAGTTCACCCTTGTCGAAGCCGAACTCTCCCAGGAAAGGAATTGCCATGGAGAAGTTCTTGCGCACGATGTAGAAACCGGCATAACCGATGAATATACCCAGGAATACCTGCCAGCGCAGGCTCTTGTAGGTAGCGTCCACCTTGTCGGCGGGCATCTCCTCCTTGAAGGCAGGAGGCGTTAATAAATTCCACATAATGTTAAAGATTTAGGTTTTTATTGTTTCAAAATTTTTTGCAAAAGTAAGTCAAAAGTTACATATTCCTCAAAATTCGTATTACTATAAAGTTAAGAGATTTTGCCGAAGTTGTTACTTTTTTTTAACGGGAATTCAACCTGAAGGTCGCCTCCACGTCGAGCGCCTCGGCCAAAACCGAAATGGGGTGCTTCACTTTCAGCGAAGTAGACATCTCGATCTGCCATTTGCAGGTCTCGCAATCGGTGGAAACAAAATCCACGCCCGAAGTTTCAATCTGACGGAACAACGGTGCTCCGATGGCCTGCGAGGTGGCGTAATTCTCCTTCTTGAAACCGTAGGTACCACCAATACCGCAGCAGTGCGACTCGAGTACCGTGAGCTTCACACCGGGAATCATTCTCAGCAGCGAGGTCGAGTAGATGCTCCAGCCCAGCTTCTCCATGTGGCAGGGGGTATGATAGGCGATGGCGGCCTTGTAGTCCTTCTTGAAGCGCAGCTGCACGCGGCCCTCGTCGAGCAGACGGTAGATAAAGCGTGTGGCCAGATTGATGCTGTCGCGCACATCGGCGTTGTCGACACCCAGAATGTGGGGATACTCGTCGCGCATGGTGAAAATACAGGTCGACGAAGCACCGATGACTTCGCGGCGGTCGACCTTCACAGAACGGCGGATATTCTCCACATTGCCTTCGGCCTGACGCTTGGCCTTGTCAATCAGTCCGTTGGACATCAGCGCCACACCGCAGCACTTCTCGTTCTCCATCAGGTGGACACCATAGCCCAGCGCGTTGAGCACCTTGACCATGTCCTTACCCAGCTGCGGATAGTTGTAGTTGATGTAGCAGCCGTGGAAGAAGGTGACGTGGTGGGGGAACTCGTCCTGTCGTGAGGCAGCGTTCTTGCGGAACCACTTTTCGAAGGTTTGCGAAGCATAGCTGGGGAAGGTGCGGTGGGCATCAATCTTGAAGAGCGAGTCCATGACCATCTTCACGGGCTTGAACCCTACCGACAGATTCACCACGGGAGCCATCTTGGTGGCCAGCGAACCCATGAAGTCGGTATTGGCCAGCATGTTCTCGCGCAGGCCGGGCTTCTTCTTGCTGTACTTGATTTTGGCCAGCTGGATAATGTCGCCAATCTTCACCCCCGAGGGGCAGGCCACCTCGCAACGCTTGCAGTTGAGACAGTATTTCAATGCCTCGTCGTAGAACGCCGCGCCCTTCAGACGCAGACGCTCACCGTCGGGGCCGGCCTGCTTGGGACCCGGATAGAGGGGATTGACCTCCAGCACCGGACAGTAGACCGTACACACCGAACATTTCAGACACTGTTCGAAATTGTTATCGTTTGTAGTATTCATCGTATTGACTCCCTATTTTAAAATCTCATCGGCAACATACAACGCAGTGAGCAGGCTCACGCCCCCACCGCACAACTCGTGCATGGCATCGGCACCGCACAGCACCGAACCGGCGGCATAGAGGTTCTTCGACGCACGGGCGCCGAAGAGCACCTTGCAGTGTGCGTCGGTCTCGACACCGAAGGTCGAATAGGCCTGCGGACGGAAGAAATCCTTGTCGAACCACTCGCCGCGGTCGGCCAGATAATAGACATCGCTGCCGAACACCGGCTCGTAGACACCCTGTGCGTCGGCCTTCAGACCGCCACTCATGAAGTGGCCCGTGGCCAGCACATAATTCGAGGCCGAGAAACCCATCTCGCCGTGGTTGCGAGTGTAAATCTTCTTCACCTCGCCGTCCTCGATGTCGGCCCTCACCACCTCGTCGCCGGGAATGAAGACACCGCCCATACGCTCAAATTCCGTGCGCAACTGTTTCTGGGTGCGGATACCGGCCACCGAAGGGGGCATCGCAGGCAGGAAGGCCACCCCGGTGCGGACACCCTCCTCGATACGGGTCGCCAGACCTGCATCGGAGAAGCCGAACACGGCAGGCAGCACCACACAATCGTAGCCGTCGGCCATCTGATTGATTTTCGCAATCAGTTCGCCGAGTGCCTCTTCCGACTCGAACACCTTGGCGATGTTGGCCGCGCGCATCTCCGTGGAGCTGACTCTCAGACGGTTGACCGAATCCATGTCGAGCAGACACACCTCACACTTCGCCCCCCGACTGCAGAGAGCATCGGTAATGAACGAGGTATTGAAATCGAGGAAGCCGGGGAAGTTGGCCACCAGCACACGCTCGCCCGGACAGGCATTGCTATCGTCGGCCACGGCCAGCTCCGAGAAGGTGAGCCATGTGGGACGCAGGCCGCCCATGGGCGTATAGCGGAAATGATTCTTGCGGGCATCGCCCTTCACACGAATGCCCCACTGCGCCAGCAGCGACTCCGCCTGAGCGGCATAGTGCGGCAACTTGTCGCCCAGTTTGTGATAGGGGTGCATCTCACGCAGATGCTTCACCTCATCGAGCGGAGACTCAATCTCCGAACGGTCGGCACGCAGTCCCAGCAAATCGAAAGACCCCGACGAGAAGTGGAGCGCACTCTGTCCGGCCGAAATCACGGCACACCGACGACCACCGGCCTGCAAACGCAAGGCACAGGTGAGTCCCGACAGACCTCCGCCGATGATGATAGTATCGAATTTCATTGCAGTAAATTTATTCCATTCCACATACGGCATTGTAGACCCACTGCGAATACTCCGATTCGCGCAATGTATCGCCCCATGCCACGGGCTCGACACCTTTCCAGCGTTCATTGAGGAACGAGCGGAGGTCGTCCTGCGCCTTGTGGCCGCAGCCCAACGCCTCGCCCATGATGCCGGCCGCACGACAGGCACACATCTCGGCCTGACAGGTACCCATACCCAGACGGGTACGCTTGCGAAGATCGACGAGCGAGTGGACGTGCAGCTCGTTGACCGCATAGTTGATTTCGCCGACCGTCACCCCTTCACACTCGCACACCAGACTGGTGTCGAGGTCGTTGCGCGCGTCAATCTTCGCGGCGCGTTCGCCGTGGCGGTAGAAGGCCGATGCCTCGACGTGGGGTTTCATGTCGTGATGACGCGCCGTGGTCTTCACCTCCTCCTCACGCGAACCGGGCAGCGGCTCGGTCATGGTCGTACACTTCTTGTCGACACCCAGCTTGCGGCAGGCCAGGTCGGTGGCCCACTCGGCCATCAGACGGTAGGTCATCAGTTTGCCGCCCGTGATGGTGGCAAAGCCCTCCACACCGTCGCGTGTGGCGT
This sequence comes from Alistipes sp., assembly GCA_020026375.1. GTDB lineage: Bacteria > Bacteroidota > Bacteroidia > Bacteroidales > Rikenellaceae > Alistipes. Next base: position 34,148 of record JAHHQN010000005.1, read on the forward strand.
GGTCCATCAACACGATACCGCGGCTGATGTTTCGTCCCGAGGGGTCGTTGTCGGCGGCCACCAGCGGACGCACGCCGGCATAGGCTCTCAGAATACGGGTCGTGGCCAGTTCCGGTGCAAGTTTCATACCCTCGCTCAGCAGCAGGTCGACCTCGTCGGCCGTCACCGACAGATGGTCGCACTCCTCAAACGGCACACGGCTCGATGTGGTACCGATGACACAGACCGTGTCGCCCGGAACCAGGATATCGGCGTTGGCCGGCTTGCGGCAACGGTTCAGCACCATGTTGTTGACACGGTGGCCGAAAATCAGCAGCGAACCCTTCGCCGGGAACATATCCACACGGATACCCACCTTGGCGGCGATGCCGTGGCCCCAGATACCGCCGGCGTTGATGGTCAGCGGCGCGTAGAACTCCTCGGTCTGATGGGTGTAATGGTTGAAGACGGTCACGCCGATGATGCGCTGGCCGTCGCGAATCAGCGAGACCACCTCGCTGTAAGTCTTCACCACGGCACCGTGCTCGCGGGCATCGATGACGTTGGCGGTCGACAAACGGAAAGGATCCACCGAACCGTCGGGCACTCTCACCGCTCCGATGAGCGCGGGGTTGACCGAAGGCTCCATGATGCGCGCCTGACGCGGATCAATCACATCGGCACGGATACCGGCCTTGCGGCAGGCCTCCACGAAAGTGGTCTGATAGTTGATGTCGTCTTCGGGCAGCGAGATGAACAGTCCGTCATGTTCCTCGACGCAGTGGCGCGCCACACGACGCAGAATCATGTTCTCCCTGATACACTCCGTAGCCGACTCCTCGTCGGTCACCGCATAACGCGCACCGCTGTGCAGCAATCCGTGATTGCGTCCGGTGGCACCCGTGGCGAAATCGAAACGCTCCAAGAGCAGCGCCTTCAATCCTCGAAGGGCGCAATCGCGAGCGGTACCGACTCCGGTGATACCTCCGCCGACGATAATCACATCAAATTCATTCTCCTTTCGAATAGGTTTCATTTCCGTTTGTTTATATTTGTCGCAGTCCAAATATTGCCATTTTATCGGGCAATATTTTTCCGCGGCGACATTTTGTTGTTTTATTTCGAAATAAAAGTATATACATTTTTCCAAATAACGAAACTTTTTCGAAGAAATTTTACTTCAAAATGTAAAATATAGCCTCAAAAGGAAAATTTGGAGGCTAAATCGGTGGTTGATAATGTTTTTTAAAATTAAAGCACCCGAAAATTTCGTTTCGGCGTAAATTTTTTCCGTTCAAAATTTAGAGAGTTGCCAAATTATGTGTAACTTGCATAGGCTATAATCTCACATCAATACCTATTATGACAAAAGAAGAAAGACACGCGCTGATATTGAATCTGCTCGAACAGAAAAATTCCATACTGGTCACTGACCTGGCCGAGAGTCTCAACGTGTCGTCGGTAACCATACGCAAGGACCTCACCGAACTGGAACGCGCCAAGAAACTCTACCGCACCCACGGCAAGGCCATTCTCATCGACCCCTACATCAACAACCGCAATGTGAGCGAAAAGGAGAAATTCTTCGCCCGTGAGAAGGAACTCATCGGCAACTGCGCCGCCTCGCTCATCACACCCAAGGATTCGATTATCATCGCGTCGGGAACCACCCTCCATGCACTGGCCCGCTGTATTCACTCCACCGACAAGCTCACCGTCATCACCGCATCGCTCGAAGTGGCCAACACCCTCTCTCACGACCGCAACATCGACATCATACAGTTGGGCGGCGTACTGCGCCACAGCAGCCGTTCGGTGGTGGGCAAATACGCCGAGCAGGCCCTCAACGACTTCTCGTGCAGCAAGCTCTTCATCGGTGTCGACGGCATCGACCTCGACTTCGGCATCACCACCACCGACATGATGGAGGCCAGCCTCAACCGGGTGATGATTCAGTCGGCACAGAAGACCATCGTGTTGGCCGACTCCTCGAAATTCGGCCGCCGCGGCTTCAGCAAAATTGCCGACATGGAAGAGGTCAATCACATCATCACCGACTCCCACATCTCGCCCCTGATCGCCCAGCAGATCGAAGACATGGGCATCGACCTGACCATTGTGGAAGTTCCCGAATAAACGCAACACCGACACACCTATATATAATAAAACACAGGCCGGACACCACTCACGGAGACAAAACAACCGTGTGGTGTGTCCGGCTTTTCTTTTCTTCCGGGCCACAAAAAAAAGAGGGGAGCCGCCCGCCATCGGGCAACTCCCCTCCTCCTCAAAAATACAAATCAAAAAAGTTATTTCTCCGCGTGCTGTTACCTCCGCATCGTAATCGAGCCTTTGGGACACTTGGGAATGCAGACACCGCACTTGATGCAGTCGGGGTCCATCATGCCGGCCTCCACGCCCTTCGCCTCATAGGGTTTCAACTGCATGGGGCAGACCTTCGCGCACTTCTTACACAAAACGCAACTGTCTGCAACATGAATATTTTCGAACGAAGGTTTTGCCTTTCGCGACGCCACCCAGGCCGAAAGCGAACCCATCGGGCAGAAGGTACACCACGCACGCGGCGAGTAGAGATACCCCAGCACGATACCCACAAGGGTGGTGACGAAAATGATGTTCCAGAACACGCCGCCCATCTTCGCCCAGTCACCCCACGCCAGATACATCTGCACACCGAACATGGCGAAGATGAACAGAACCATGAAGATACGGAACGGCACCAAGCGCAGAAACGGAGGTATGGTTTTGTGTCGCGAGATTTTCGAGATGACACGGTCATAGAAGCTGCCGCGCGGGCAGTAGTTGCCGCACCAGTAGCGACCCCTGAAGACCGACAACGCCACGGGGGCAATCATACAGATGAAGGCCAGCCACCCCACCACGGGGAAGAAGAAGGCCACCACGAGATAAACGAGAAGTATCCAGAAAAGCATAATGTAAGTGTGTTGGTTTCGGCAAATATAAGGGTTGGTTTCCCAACTGCAAAGCCCACCGCCCCACATCGGGAACAAATGACAAGTGACAGGGACAAATTGCAGTCACCTTCCCCCTGCCGTGCGCCTCTTTCCACCCAGTCGCGCGTCTTCCCACACCGCGCCCGCACCGCAAAAAAAAAGAGGTGACCGTCCGTTGACAGTCACCTCACAGCAATCCCTGCGCACCGCATCACACGGCGGCGGCGATTAATAGCACTCGTTCTCGTTGGGGAAGTCACCCGACTTCACATCGCCGATGTAATGCTCCACAGCCTCGGTCATGATGGTGTGCAGGTCGGCATAGCGGCGCAGGAACTTGGGCGAGAAACCCTTGTTCATGCCCAGCATGTCGTGAACGACCAGCACCTGACCGTCGGTTCCGGCACCTGCACCGATACCGATTACGGGGACAGGCACCTCACGGGTCACGCGTGCCGCCAGTGCCGAAGGAATCTTCTCCAGCACGATGCCGAAGCAACCTGCCTGGCTGAGCAGCTGTGCGTCGTGAATCAGTTTCTCGGCCTCGGCCTCGCCCTTGGCTCTCACGCCGTAGGTGCCGAACTGGTGAATCGACTGGGGAGTGAGTCCCAGGTGACCCATCACGGGAATACCGGCCGAAGTAATCATCTTGATGGACTCCAGCACCTCCACACCGCCTTCGAGCTTCACGCCGTCGGCCTCGGTCTCCTTCATGATACGCACGGCCGAAGCCAAAGCCAGCTTCGGGTCGCCCTGATAGCTGCCGAAAGGCATGTCGACCACCACAAAGGCGCGCTTCACGGCACGAGTGACACAACGGCCGTGATAAATCATCATATCGAGAGTAATGGGGAGTGTAGTTTCATAACCGGCCATGACATTGGCCGCAGAATCGCCGACCAGAATAATGTCGATACCTGCAGCATCGACAATCTTGGCCATCGAGAAATCATAAGAAGTGATCATCGAAATCTTCTCGCCATTCTGCTTCATCTCCGCAAGACGCGAAGTCGTTACGGGTCTTACAGTACTTTCTACTGACATTTTCTGTTTGTTTTAAAAAATTAAGGCCACAAAAGTACGAATAAAAAGTGACAAAGCGAAACATCGGACAAAGTTATGGGCCGCCTGCCGTTTCGAAACAAACCGCAATAGCCGCCCATGAAACCCGACAAGACCGTCCCGCCGCCGGAGCCGCACACCCGTGCAGCCCCCTCACCTGCCGTCTACTGTCGGCGGCGCAGGAAGTCGCGGTAGAACGACCACAGTACCACACCGCCCGACACCGACACATTGATGGAGTGCTTGGTGCCGGCCTGCGGAATCTCTATCGCGCCGTCGGCCATGTCGACCACCTCCTGTGCCACGCCCAGCACCTCGTTGCCGAAGACCAGCGCGTAGCGGCGGCCGGCCTCGCTCCCGAACTCGTGCAACATGTCCGCCCCCTCGACCTGCTCGACGGCCAGAATCGTGTAGCCGTCCGCCTTCAGTTCGCCGACACAGTCCGTCGTCTGGGGATAATACTTCCACTCCACGGTCATCTCGGCACCCAACGCCGTCTTGTGGATATCGCGGTTGGGCGGTGTGGCCGTAATGCCGCACAGGCAGATACGCTCCACGGCAAAAGCATCGGAGGTGCGGAAAAATGCACCCACATTCTGCAGCGAACGCACATTGTCGAGCACCACGGTGACAGGCATTTTCTCCACACGGGCATACTCCTCGACCGTGGGACGGTGCAACTCCTCATTGGTTATCTTGCGCATAATCTTTTATCTGTTGGTTATTTCGGGTCAAAATTAAGCAAATAAAAAATATTTTAGCTATTTTTGTGGGTTCAAAACCGCAATTAAATTATGTCTTTGAAAAAGATTCTCCTGCTTGCCACTGTGTTGTGCGTGGCAATCAGCGCTCAAGCGCAGAAAATTATTGTAGGTGCCGACTTCTCGACACGTTTCGACAACCGCGAGTATGCCAACAACACATTCGACGAGTCACAGACCCTCTTCAGCGCACGTCTGACCCCGATGGTCGGCGTCGAGTGGCAGAAGAAAAACCGTCTGGTGTTCGGTGTCGACCTGTTGCAGAACTTCGGTGACGACACGGAGTTTCTCTCTAAAGTACGCCCCGTGATGTACTACCAGTTCAATACCGACAACGTGCAGGCCAATGCCGGTATCTTCGACCGCAAGGCGCTGATGGGTTCCTATGGTGCCGCCTTCTTCAGCGACTCGGTGGCCTACTACCACAACCGCATCTCGGGTTTCATGGGTCAGTACAAGTCGACCGAACGCCGCAACACCTACGCCGAGATTGCCATCGACTGGGAGGGTATGTATTCCCACGAGTCGAGAGAGATGTTCCGCATCATGTCGGCCGGACGCTACACCATCGAAAAGGGATTCTACATGGGTTACGCCTTCTCGATGTTCCACTTTGCAGGTAGAAAAGACAACGAAAACGTGACCGACAACCTGTTGGTCAACCCCTATATCGGTTGGGAGTTCAACGCCTACTTCGACTTCGATATCCGCACCGGTCTGCTCTTCGCCCCCCAGAGAGGACGCAGCGTCGACCACGAATGGAAGAAGCCTACCGGCTGTCAGATCGACTTCCGCATGACCAAGTGGGGCGTGGTGCTGGAGAACAACCTCTATCTGGGCAAGAACCTCCAGCCCCTGCGCAACTTCATCGCCGATGACGACCTGCAGCTGACCTACGGTCAGGACGGTCTCTATGCCGGCGAGGCCTTCTACTCGACCACCGAACATGTCTACAACCGCACGTTCGTGGGCTACGACCGCAAGTTCTTCAAAGGCACGATGGGTGTCGAGGCCGGCATGATTTTCCACTACGACGGCACCGGAATGGGTACCCAGCAGATGGTCAAGCTCTCGGTCAACATCGAAAAGCTCTTCAACATTGGCAAGAAAAAGAAATAAAGCAAAAACATATACATTATGGCAAACGAAAATAACGAAACACGAGAGAAGTCACTGAACTTCCTCGAAGAGATTATCGAAGCGTCTATCGCCAACGGCGAACCCCGTGTACAGACCCGCTTCCCGCCCGAACCCAACGGCTACCTCCACATCGGCCATGCCAAGAGCATCTGCATCAACTTCGGCCTGGCCAAGAAGTACGGCGGCAAGTGCAACCTCCGTTTCGACGACACCAACCCCGTGAAGGAGGACACCGAGTATGTCGACTCCATCAAGAAGGATATCCACTGGCTGGGCTTCGACTGGGCGCAGGAGCGTTACGCTTCCGATTACTTCGACCAGCTCTACGAGTGGGCCATCGTGATGATCAAGAAGGGTCTGGCCTATGTCGACGACCAGACTCAGGAGCAGATTCGCGAGAACCGCGGTACGGTATCCGTTCCCGGCACCCCCTCGCCCTGGAGAGACCGCTCCGTGGAGGAGAACCTCGACCTGTTCGAGCGCATGAAGAACGGCGAATTTGCCGACGGCGAGAAGGTGCTCCGTGCCAAGATTGACATGGCCCACCCCAACATGCTCTTCCGCGACCCCATCATGTATCGTATTATCCATGCCGAGCATCACCGCACCGGCAACAAGTGGTGCATCTACCCCATGTATGACTACGCCCACGGCCAGAGCGACTCCATCGAGAACATCACCCACTCGATTTGTACGCTGGAGTTCGACGTTCACCGTCCGCTCTACGACTGGTTCATCAAGGCGCTGGAAATCTACCCCTCGCACCAGTATGAGTTCGCCCGTCTGAACCTCACCTACACCATGATGTCGAAGCGCAAGCTGCTCAAGCTCGTGCAGGAGGGTGCCGTGATGGGCTGGGACGACCCCCGCATGCCGACCATCTGCGCACTCCGCCGCAAGGGTTACACCCCTGCATCGGTACGCAACTTCGCCGAAATGGTGGGTGTGGCCAAGCGCGACAACATCATCGACCTGGGCAAGCTGGAGTTCTGCGTAAGAGAAGACCTGAACAAGGTAGCAGAGCGCCGTATGGCCGTTCTCGACCCCCTGAAGGTGGTCATCTCCAACTACGAGGAGGGCAAGACCGAGATGTTCGAGGCAGTGAACAACCCCGAGAACGAGGCTGCCGGCACCCGTCAGGTACCCTTCTCGAAGGTTATCTACATCGACCGCAACGACTTCATGGAGGAGCCTCCCAAGAAGTTCTTCCGTCTGCGTCCGGGCGGCGAGGTACGTCTGCGCTACGCCTACCTCATCAAGTGTGAGGAGGTCATCAAGGACGAAGAGGGCAACATCACCGAGCTGCGATGCACCTACGACCCCATGTCGGGCAACGGTTCGTCGTCGGACGGCCGCCGTGTGAAGGGCGTTATCCACTGGGTATCGGCTCAGGACGCGGTAGAGGCCGAGGTGCGTCTGTTCAACCCTCTGTTCACCAAGGAGAACCCCGACGACTGCGAGGAGGGTCAGACCTGGGAGGACAACCTCAACCCCGAATCGATGGTCAAAATCAAGGGTTATCTGGAGCCTTCGCTCAAGGAGATTCCCGTGGGTCAGGCCGTGCAGTTCGAGCGTGTGGGCTACTTCTGCCCCGATACCGACTCGACTCCCGAGCATCTGGTATTCAACCGTACCGTCACCCTCAAGGACTCGTGGGCAAAAATCAACAAGTAGGAAACGTCCACTATTCCAATACCGGCCGGGTGCTGCAAAGTCAGCACCCGGCTTTTTTGGAACCTCCACCTTCGCCCCGCAGCCCTGAAATGCGCGCTCAATACACCGACAGACGGCGCAGCGACAGAGACACACACAGCCTCCCCATCTGTCTGCACAAGAAAAAGGGGCGGTCTCATCGGATTGAGACCGCCCCTTTTGTCGTATCGGGCAAAGGGTCAAAGACTAATGCTTCGCCGCTTTTTTCCAGCGCAGATAACCCGCCACGGCCAGTCCGCAATAGAGCAGATAGAGGCCTGCGGTGAAGGGGATTCCCTTGTAGAAGTAGAGACCCACGGAGATGGCATCGACCACGAGCCACACGAGCCACTGCTCGACATACTTGCGCGAGAGCAGCCACATGGCCACGATGCAGAGCGCCGTGGAGCAGGAGTCCCAGAACGGCACGGTGCTGTTGGTCAGTTCCGTGAGGAAGAAATAGATGCCCACGTGTGCCACGGCATAGACAGCCACCAGCGCAGGCACAATCCGCCACGGCGTGTGGGCGATGTCGATGCTTTGCTGTGTGTTGTCCTCATGTCGCGCGGCATTCTTGCGCCACATCAGCCAGCCATAGAGGCCGGCCAGCACATAGTAGAGCTGCATGGAGAAGTCGGCATAGAGTCCCTTCTCGAAATAGAGCGCACCATGCACCATCGGCATGACAAGGCCCACCACCCAAAGGCGGATATCGGCCCTGTACTCCAACCACAAGTAGAGCAGTCCGAGCACGATGCCCGTAATCTGCAGAATCAGAAACCAATCCATCGGCTGCCGTCAGATTAAAATTTCACGGTCACGTTGGCCATCACATTGATGGGGGCCTGTGCGAAGTAGTAGGCCGTATGCTCCACCTCCACCTTGCCGTTGTTCTTCGTGGCCGACGAATAACCGTAGCCGTTGCTCTCGTACTCGGCATCGAAGAGGTTGTAAATCATCACACCGAAACGCACGCTGCGCGCCATGCGGGTCTTGAGCGTATAACCCAGATTGAGGTTGGTGACGCAGTAGGGGTCGAGCATCAGCTCGCGGTTCTCGTAGTTGGAGAAGTACTGACGGCTGACATACTGGGTGTTGAACACGGCCTCGAAACCCTTGTGGTGGAAGTCGAGACCCACATTGGCGATGGTCTTGGGCGAGAAGGCCAGACGGGTGGTACCCATCTTGGTGTCGATGTACTCCACGGGTTCCCAGTTCTCGCTGACGAGGATACGGTGGACGTAGTTCTCCACACGGTTCTGACTGAAGGTGGCGTTGGCCGAAGCGGTGAACCAGTCGGTCGCTCTGACCGAAGCCGACAACTCGATACCACGACGGTAGCTGTCCTTCACATTGTCGTTCAGTGCATCGAAATCGGCATTGATATGACCCGTCGGCACGAGCTGGTTGTCGTACTTCATGTAGTAGAGATTGATGCCGGCCGAGAAGCAGGGCGAGGTGTAGTTGTAGCCCAGCTCATAGTCGAACATCTTCTCCGACGAGGGGTAGCTCTTCTCGGAGAGCATCTCGAACATGTAGCGGTCGGTGAAGTCGCCGCGCGTAGGCTCCTTCTGCGCAATGGAGAACGAGAAGTAGAAGTTGTGACGCTTGGCCAGATTGTAGCTGAGGCCCACATGGGGATTGAAGAAGTAGTATTTCTTGTCCACGGCGATGGGCTGCATGGCCTTCAGCGCGTCGACATAGTTGTCGTTGACACCCGAAGCCTCATAGGACACGGCACGGAACTGCAGGTCGGCAAACAGACGCAGACCGTCCGTCACCTCCCAGTTGGCACGCGCAAAGAGGTTGCCATCGTGCTTGGTGGCGTCGTTGTCGTACCAGCGGCGGTGGGCATACTGCTCGGGGGTCAGACCGTCGACCCAGCCGAAAGTACCCCAGTGGGGGCAGGTGTAGTAACTGTAAGAGCCGCCGAACGAAACATCGAGACCTCGGTGGGAGTAGTGCATGGCACCGTTCACACCGGCCAGATGGTTCTGCATCACCTTCTTGCGGATAATGTCGGCACGCACCTTTCCGTTGTCGTCATAGGCGATATCGTCGGGGAAGGAGTACTCCAGGAGTTTCTTGTTGCCCTTGTACTGGCGGTAGAAACCGTAGCCGTAGGTGTAGAAAATCGTACCGTTCATCGACCACTTCGAATTGATGTGGTGGTTGAGAATCATCTGGTTGTTGATCTGGAGATAGTTGTCGGTCTGGTCCTTGTAGTAGGCCGTGGCAGCCACCACCGGCTCGTCCCAGTTGTTGGGGTCGGTGACGATGTTGCCGTTGCCGTCGCGGCTGAAGATGTCGTACTGTCCCGAGGTGTGGTAGCGGCGGCCGTACTTGGCCATCTCCTCCCTGGTGGCACCCTGATAGGTCAGATAGGTGCGCGCCTTACCACCGAACGACACGAATTTGAGCATGGTGTTGCCGCTGTAATAGCCGGCCTGCAACATGTAGGACTTCAGATCGGTGGCACCGCGGTCGACATAACCGTCGGAGGCAATGTGGGAGATACGCGCATCGACGGTCCAGTGACCGCCCATGAGACCCGACGAGACATGCACCGACTGCTTGTTGGTGTTGTAGGAGCCGTAGGAGAACGACGCATCGCCGCCGAACTCGGTCTGGAGGGCGTCGGTAGTCATGTTGATGGCACCGCCGAAAGCACCCGTACCGTTGGTCGAGATGCCGGCACCGCGCTGCACCTGAATCGTGCCGACCGACGAAATGAGGTCGGGGGTGTCGTACCAGTACATCTGGTGGGAGTCGGCGTTGTTCATCGACACACCGTTGATGGTCACATTCAGACGTGTGGCATCGGTTCCGCGCATACGCATCGAGGTGTTACCCACACCGATACCAGTCTCGCTGGTGGCAATCATCGACGGAGTGAGCGCCAACACCGAGGGAATATCCATTCCGTAATTGTGTTTCGAGAGAGCCTCCTTCGAGAGGTCATCGTAGACAGCCGGCATCGACCGTGTGGCGCGTGTGGCGGTCACCTCCACCTCCTGGAGTTCATACATTTTCAGAGAATCGCTCTCCACGTCCTGAGCATGGGCCGTAACCACGGCCGCCATTGCCGCAATGGGCAGTAAAAACCTTTTCATGTGTTCAACTTTAAAGTTAATAAATGAAAAGGGGCATCTTAATACAGATTACGCGACATCCCGGTCTCGGCATTACCCGTATCCGGTTCAATGGGTATAATCTCAGCCTGATAGTAAGGCACCCCTTAGAATTCGGTGCAAAGATATAACATTTCGGCCGGATTTCTATCAAATCGCAACTTAATAAAATTCTTTAATTTTATTCCTCCGCCTTCGCCACTCCCCCGCCCCACCTCACCGACCGGCAAAAAAAAGCGTCCGACCTCAAGGTCGGACGCCATGTTTTCGAGACAGGCAATGCCCATTTAGAATGTACCGAAGCGGAAGACAATCTTCTGACAGTAGATTTCGCCCGGATTCAGAATCGGCGAGGGGAAATTCTCGTGGTTGACGGCATCGGGATAGTTCTGACACTCGATGGCCACACCTGCGTGGTCGATGTAACGGCTGCCCGATTTGGTTTCGGGACAACCGCACGAAAGCCAGTTGCCGGTGTAGACCATCACGCTGGGCTGCGAGGTGAGAATCGTCACACAACGGCCCGAACGTGCATCGCGCAGCTCGCCGGCCTCGCCGAGGATATCCTTCTTCCAGCCCTCGATGACGAAGGGGTGGTCGTAGCCGCGGAAATCGCCGATGTGGTTGAACTCCGAGCCGATACCCTCGCGGAACGGACGGAACGAGCGGAAATCTTGGGGCGTACCCTCCACGGGGAGGAGTCGTCCGGTAGGAATCTGCTTGTCGTTCATCTCCAGCACCTCCGAGCAGTTCAGACGCAGCTCGTGGTCGAGGATATCACCGCTGTTCTCTCCCGAGAGGTTGAGATAGAGGTGGTTGGTCAGGTTGACCACCGTGGTCTTGTCGCAAGCCGCACGGTAGGTGATTTCCAGCGCGTTGTCGTCATCGAAGTCGAAGACCGCCTCCACCTGCATCTCGCCCGGGTAGCCCTGGTCGCCGTCGGGCGACACCAGCACCATGGCGATGCGGTTGGTCTCCACACGGCTCTCCCACACACGGTTGGCGAAGTTGTCCGTACCGCCGTGGAGGTGGTTCACACCGTTGTTGACTTCGAGACAATACTCCTTGCCGTCGACGGTCATACGGCCGAAGGCGATACGGTTGGCCACACGACCCACCGTCTTGCCGCTGGCCGCTCCGTCGCGGAAATAGCCCTGTGCATGTTTGTATCCCAGTGCCACGTCGGCCAGTCGGCCTTCGCGGTCGGGAACGAGAATGGAGACCACCGCCGCACCGAAGTTGGTGACCTTCACTTCCGCACCCTTCGCATTGCGCATGGTGTAGAGAATGATGGCCTCGCCTTCGGGCGTTGCGCCCCATACCTGCTGTTCGATTTCAATCATTATTCTATAGGTTTAAGGTTAGCCAAGAGATGGTCGATACGACGCAAAGTCTCCTCCTTGCCGATGAACGATGTGACATCGTACATGCCGGGACCCTTGCCTGCACCCACCAGCGCCAGACGCAGCGTATTCATCACCTGACCCATACCGTAACCCTTCTCGGTAATCCACTCGTGGACAATCTTCTCGGTGTTCTCCAGCGAGAAGTCGTCGATGGCGGCCAGCACCTCGCGCACCTCGGTGAGGATACGGGGGTTGTCGCCCTTCCAGTACTTCTTGGCCTGCTTGGCATCGTACTCGGCGGGAGCCACGAAGAAGAACGAGGTCAAATCCCACAGCTCGGTGATGAACGAGGCACGCTCCTTCATGATGCCTGCCGCCTTGCCGGCCAGCTCGTCAGACACCTCGATGCCATGCTCCTTGAGAATGGGCTGGTACAACTCGGCCAGCTCGGCATCGCTCTTGTGGTGCATGTACTGGGCATTGAACCACTTGGCCTTGTCGGGCTGGAAACGTGCGCCCGACTTCGATACGCGCTCCAGCGAGAAGTTGTCGATGAGTTCCTGCATCGAGAAAATCTCCTGCTCGGTACCGGGGTTCCAGCCCAGGAGGGCCAGCATGTTGATGAATGCCTCGGGATAGTAGCCGTCCTCGCGGTAGCCGTGGGCGGTCTCACCCGTTGCGGGCGACTTCCAGAAGAGGGGGAATACGGGGAAACCCATCTTGTCGCCGTCGCGCTTCGAGAGCTTGCCGCCGCCCGTGGGCTTCAGCAGCAGGGGCAAGTGGGCAAATTCGGGCTGGGTGTCGCTCCAGCCGAAGGCCTTGTAGAGCAGGTAGTGGAGGGGCAGCGAAGGCAGCCACTCCTCACCGCGGATAACGTGCGACACCTCCATGAGGTGGTCGTCGACGATGTTGGCCAGGTGATAGGTGGGCAGTGCGTCGACCGACTTGTAGAGCACCTTGTCGTCGAGGGTCGAGGTGTTGACCTCCACATGACCGCGAATCAGGTCGTCCATCTCCACCAGCTCGTTCTCGGGCATCTTGAAGCGGATTACCCACTGGTCACCGCGCTCGATGCGCGCCTTGACCTCCTCGGCCGACAGTGACAGAGAGGTGGGCAGCTGCTCACGTACCTCATAATTATAGGCAAAAGCCTTGCCCTCGGCCTCGGCAGCCTGACGGAAGGCGTTCAGTTCGTCGGCAGTGTCGAAGGCATAGTAAGCCCAGCCGGCCTCAACGAGCTGGAGGGCATACTTCAGATAGAGATCGCGGCGCTCGCTCTGACGGTAGGGGGCATGGGGTCCGCCCACACCGACACCCTCGTCGATTTCGATACCGCACCATTTCAGCGACTCCATGATGTAGTCCTCGGCTCCGGGGACAAAACGCTGCGAGTCGGTGTCCTCGATACGGAGAATCATCGTACCCTTGTGCTGGCGCGCAAAGAGGTAGTTGTAGAGGGCGGTACGCACACCGCCTATGTGAAGAGGTCCCGTGGGACTCGGTGCGAAACGCACGCGAACAGGTCTTTCCATGTTTTTTTACGTTTTTTTTGCATTGCATCGTCCGTCCGCCGACCGGCAGACGAACCGACACGTCATATCCTATAAATCAGTTAATCGTTATCATGTTTCACAGGCTCGCGCACCCCCACTATCGGATTCTGTACTCCACTCTGATGGTGATGCGGGCCTTCTTCTGACGGCTCGAGGTGTTGAACGAACCTCCGGCCGAGAACTCCTCGTTGGTGTTGGCTCCCGTAATCTGGAACACGCCCAGACGCGCCGAGGCCACACGATCGATTTTGGCGCCGGCATTGTCGCCGATTTTCTCGGCACGCACACGCGCATCGGCCGAAGCCTTCTCGATGAGTCCCTGCTTGATGGTGTCCAATCCCGTGTAGTAGTACGACGGGGCATAGGCCTCAATCGACACCCCCTGGGCAATGAGCGACGAGATCTCGCGCGAGACCTTCTCCACCAAATCGACCTGTTTCGACTCCACGGTGAAGCTCTGTCGCAGCTGGTAGCCGCGGAACCGCTGGCCGCCGTAGTTGCCGTTGGAGGTGTAGACCGTCTCGTAGGTCTTGTCGACATTGACAAAGGCGAAGACCACCTCTCCGTCAGGGATTCCCTTTTCGCGGAGGTAGGCCTGCACCTTGGCCTTGCTCGCCTCAATCTGCGCGTAGCCCGAAGCCACGTTAGACGATTCGGCAACGACGCACCCCGTCCAGACAATCAAATCCGATGAAAATTCCGTCTCGCCGAGTCCCGTCACCACAATCGTATCCTGCGAACGGTACTTGTAGGTGTAGGCGCGTCCCAAGACGAATGCACACAGAAGAAGGGCCAGGCCCAGAATGATGAAATGCTTGGTTTTCATGGTCGTATTGTTTTTTTAAGGTTCGACATTGTCCGTACCGCACTTCCGCGACGGGGCGCAACCGTCAGACGTTGAAGAGGAAGTGCATGATGTCGCCGTCCTCAACGACATACTCCTTGCCCTCGACACCGATTTTTCCGGCATCGCGGCACGCCTTCTCCGACTTCAGTTCCACATAGTCGTCATACTTGATGACCTCGGCACGGATAAATCCCTTCTCGAAGTCGGTGTGAATGACACCAGCGGTCTGGGGGGCCTTCATGCCGCGCGAGAAGGTCCAGGCACGGGTCTCGTCGGCACCCGTGGTGAAGAAGGTCTCGAGGTTGAGCAGTTTGTAGGCCGACTTGATGAGTCGTGCCACGCCCGACTCCTTCAGACCCAAATCCTCGAGGAACATCTTGCGCTCCTCATACTCCTCCAACTCGGCGATGTCGGCCTCGGTGGCGGCGGCAATAATCAGCATCTCGGCCTTCTCGTCCTTGATGGCCTCCTTCACCGCATCGGTGTAGGCGTTGCCGGTGGCGGCGCTCGCCTCGTCGACGTTGCAGACATACAACACCGGTTTGTCGGTCAGCAGGCTGAGGTCGGCCACCAGTTTCTTGTCGTCCTTGTCGAGTTCGAGCGTGCGGCACGAGAGTCCCTGCTCGAGGAGCGACTTGTACTGCAGGAGCAGCTCCACGGTGCGCTTGGCGTTCTTGTCGCCGCCCGAGGTGGCCTGCTTCTGGGTCTTGGCCAGACGATTCTCGATGGTCTCCAAATCCTTGAGCTGCAACTCGGTGTCGATGATGCCCTTGTCTCTGACGGGGTCAATCGAACCGTCGACATGGGTGATGTTGCCGTTGTCGAAGCAACGCAGAACGTGGATAATCGCGTTGGTGTTGCGGATATTGCCTAAGAACTTGTTACCCAGACCCTCACCCTGCGAGGCACCCTTCACCAGACCGGCGATGTCGACAATCTCGATGGTGGTGGGAATCACACGCTTGGGGTTGTCAATCTCGGCCAGACGAATCAGTCGCTCGTCGGGTACGGTGATAACGCCCACGTTGGGTTCAATAGTACAGAAAGGAAAATTTGCCGCCTGTGCCTTTGCGTTCGACAGGCAGTTGAAAAGTGTCGATTTACCGACATTGGGCAATCCTACGATGCCGCATTGAAGTGCCATATATTTCTCTAATTATCGTTTTAAAATGCAAATATACAAATTTTATAGGGTTCGGTATGCTTCTTTGCACTTAAAATACTACATGACGACAATATACGTTAAATAATCGGTGGCTTTACTTGAAAAAGCCCTCGAGAATCGCTACCTTTGAAGGAAAATTCACTAACCGACAAAAAAAACACGACCAACTATGAAAAGCAAGTTCCTGGCCGATTTCAAGGCCTTCGCCATGAAGGGTAATGTATTGGACATGGCAGTGGGTGTCATCATCGGCGGCGCATTCGGCAAGATTGTCACCTCGCTGGTAAACGATATCATCATGCCGCTGATCGGCACCCTCATCGGCGGCATCAACTTCACCGACCTGAAATGGGTCATTCGCGAGGCCTCGCAGGAGACCGCCCTGCCCGAAGTGTCGATTGCCTATGGCAAATTCTTGCAGAATACGGTTGATTTTCTGATTATCGCCTTCTCGATTTTCCTCTTCATATCGGCCATACAGCGCATCACCCGCAAGAAGGAACAACAGGCCGCCGCACCCCAACCGGCACCCCAGCCTTCGGCCGAGGAGCGTCTGCTCACCGAAATCCGCGACCTGCTGAAGGAGAACAGCGAGAAGAAATAATAAAAATTTTGCATAAAGTTTGAAGGAACACCACTCGATACCGAAATTTGGATTACCTTTGGACTTCAAATAAATTTCAGACTTATGGATTTGGAAACCATACAGAGAGAAGCACACAAAATTGCAGATATCGTCGACGAGTGGAGCTACCAGCGCAACATTCCCTCGCTCGAACGCGATTTGGTGCTTGAGAAACTCATGTCGCTCTACGACATGGTGCGTTTTTCGGCCAAGCGGGTGGAAACAGAGACCGCAGGCCGCCCCCACGCCCCCTCCTGCCGACAGGAAGAGCCCGGAATGCAGGCCCTCAACCTCGAAGCGGCATATTACAACGTAACACAGCCGCACACCGCTGCACCTGTGGCTGCCGCCCCCGTGGAGGAGTTCGTGGAGATGACCGCTCCGAAGGACATGCAGCCTGTGGAGATCGCCCCTGCCCCCGTGCAGCCCGTCGTGGAAGCACAACCCCACGAGGAGCCGCTCCCCGCACCTCAAGCAGCCGCTGAAGATAAACCCACGGAACCCATTGCAGCAGAGCCGGCTGAAGCCCCTAACCTCACACACGAGGAAGCACCGGCCACGCCCGACCCGCTGGAACTGCACAAGCAGAAGCAACGCCTTATCCTCTCGCTCTACGACATGGAGACCGCTCCCGAAACTTCGGAGGAAACCCCTTCACCAGCCGCCCCTGCGCCGCACACCGACACCGCACCCATGTCCGGTTTCGATGCTCCGACCGACGAGGAGGACGATGACGAGGAGGACGATGACGAGGAGGACAACGACCCGTTCGAGGTGATTTCGATGGCTTCGGTAGCGGCCATTGCGCAGGAGATACACGAAGCATCGCACCCCGAGCCTTCGGTTGCCGCCGCGACTATCGTGGAGCCCGCTCCCGAAACGCAAATGCAGGCCGTCACGGAGGAACAGCCCTCCCCTGCTGCCGCACCCACAGTTGCAGCCGAGCAGCCTGCCGCCGCTCCCGAACCGCTCCGCAACGAATCCTCGGAGCAGGAGCAGACGGCGGAGACCCTCGCCCCCCATATCATGCAGGAGAGCGTCACCACCCCCTCCGAGGAGCATGTGACGGCCTCCCGTACCGACATCGCACAGGAAATTGCCACTGCACAGGAGACCGACCTCACAGAGGAGCGTGTACTTGCCTCCCCCGAGGCTCCGCAGGCGGTCATCTCCGATGTGACACCCCACCCCGTGGAGCAGCTCTATGATGAGGAGGACGAAGAGGAGGACGACCTCTCCGACGAGGAGGCCATCTCCGTCATCACCCCCGACCCCCTCGGCCGTGAGTGCGACGGGGAGTTGCACACCCTCTACCACAACGACGAGATTCCCGAAGGCGCGGTACTCGGCGAGGTCATCAACGCCCATGTGCAGACACTGGGCGAGAGCATACAGGTGTCACACGACACCGTGTCGGAGGTCATCAGCAGCGACCGCACCGACGATTTGCTGAAGGCCATCGGCATCAACGACAAGTTCCTGATGATTCACGACCTGTTCGGGGGTGACAGCGATGCTTACGACCGCGTCATCGCCACCCTCAACCAGATGGAATCGCTGGACGACGCTCTGATTTATATTGCCGAACATTTCAGCTGGAACCCCAATTCCGACGGAGCCAAGCTGCTGGAAGCCCTGTTGGAAAGAAAATTTCGTAACCTGTAAGATAAATGTCTAAACTATACATTGTGCCGACCCCTGTCGGCAACCTCGACGACATCACCCTGCGCGCCATCAAGGTGCTGCAGGAGGTGGATTTCATTCTCGCGGAGGATACCCGCACCACATCGTTCCTGCTCAAGCATCTGGGCATCGACAAACCGCTCCGCTCCCACCACAAATTCAACGAGCATGCCACGGTGAAGATGGTGGCCGAGAGCATCGCCGCCGGAAAGGACGCCGCACTGGTGTCCGATGCCGGTACTCCGGGCATCTCCGACCCCGGCTTCCTGCTGGTGCGTACCTGTGTGGAGGAGGGCATCGAAGTGCAGACCCTTCCCGGTGCCACGGCCCTCATTCCGGCTGTGGTGCAGAGCGGATTTCCGTGTGACCGTTTCTGCTTCGAGGGCTTCCTGCCCCAGAAGAAGGGACGCATGAAGCAGTTGCAGAGCATGGTCGACGAGGAGCGTACCATGATTTTCTATGAGTCGCCCTACCGCATCGTCAAGTGTCTGGAGCAGTTCGCCGAGGTCTTCGGCCCGGAGCGTCAGGTGTCGGTGTCGCGTGAGCTGACCAAGAAGTTCGAGCAGACCGTGCGCGGCACCATCGACGAGGTGCTGGCCCACTTCCGCGAACACGAACCCAAGGGCGAATTTGTGGTCGTGCTGGCCGGAAAACCCAAGGAGCGCAACGGCCGCCGCCACGACGAAGAAAACGACGAAGAGTAACTAATCCCCCCAACCAAACTGATAAAGATGGAACAGAAAGAATTGGAAAAAAAGGAGAAGACGGAGGCTGCCGCCGGCAGCAAATGGTCCGATGAGCTGAGAGCCTTCCTCCGCGGCCGCTTCAGCCTCGAAGAGGACAAGGCCGACCGCGAAGAGGTGGTGCAGGTCATCTCCAAAGGTGTAGAATTCCGAGGTGTGAACCTGTGGGTGCTGATTTTCGCCACTCTGACCGCCTCGCTGGGTCTGAATGTCAACTCGGCGGCCGTGATTATCGGCGCCATGCTGATTTCGCCCATCATGGGCCCCATCATGGGCGTAGGCTTCTCGCTGGGTGTCAGCGACTTCGAACTGTTGAAGAAGTCGTTGCGCAACCTCACGCTCATGTTCATCGTGGCCATCACCACCTCGACCCTCTACTTCCTGCTTACCCCCATATCGTCGGCACAGAGCGAGCTGCTCGCCCGCACGGTACCCACCACCTACGACGTGCTGATTGCCCTCACGGGCGGTCTGGCCGGTATGGTGGCACAGACCCGCACCGACAGAACCTCGACCGTGATTCCGGGTGTGGCCATCGCCACCGCCCTCATACCGCCCCTCTGTACGGCAGGTTTCGGTATTGCCACCGGTCAAATCAAGTTCTTCCTCGGCGCGTTCTACCTCTTCTTCATCAACTCGGTATTCATCGCACTGGCCACCTACATCATCGTGCGATTCCTCAAGTATGAGAAGAAGACCTTCATCGATCCCATTCGCGAGCGCAATGTGAAGCGTCTGATGATGATTATCACGCTGCTGACCTTCATTCCCAGCGTCATCGTCGGTATCCACATGGTCAAGGTCTCCATCTTCGAGGCCATCTCCGACAAGTATGTCACCCAGGTGTTCAACTTCCCCCACACCCGGGTCATCGAGTGCAACAAGAAATTCAACAGCGGCAAGACCCCCTCACAAATCGAGCTGGTGCTTATCGGCGAGTCGCTCAGCGACGAAATCATCGACAACACTCGCGCACAGATGGAGAGCTTCGGTCTGCGCAACACCGAGCTGATTATCCGTCAGGCCAGCACCACCGACAAGATTGATGTGGCCTCGATGCAGAACAGCTACGCCGAACTCATCGACGAGAAGAACAACCGAATCAAGGAGATGTCGTCGCTCCTCAAGCGATACAAGGTCACCAATGTGGAGGTCAACGACATCTCGCGCGAGGTGGGTACCATCACCAACAACATCAAGTCGATTTCGCTGATGAAGGGTATCACCTTCGATGTGAAGGGCAATCCGGGCGACACGACCCTCGTGTGTGTGGTAATGCCCACCAAGGGTGCGTCCAACGCCAGCATCGACCGCGAGACCCTCATACGCTGGTTGAGAGCGCGCACCAAGGTCGACAACGTGAAGCTCTTTGTGGAGACCAATCCCGAATCGACAAAATAGGAGCGTCAAAACGACACGACATGAGTAAAAGTATCACGAAAATCGTCATCCTAAACTGGAACGGTGCAGCTCATCTGCGCCGTTTCTTGCCCCATGTCATCTCCTCCTGCCCCGAAGGCGTGGAGGTCATCGTGGCCGACAACGGCTCGACCGACTCCTCCGTGGAGATGCTGCGCGCGGAGTTCCCGACGGTCACCCTGCTGGAGATGGACCGCAACTACGGCTTCGCCTCGGGCTACAACCGCGCCCTGCGTCAAATCAGTGCCGACTACTATATCCTGCTCAACTCCGATGTCGAGACCCCCAAAGGCTGGGTCGAACCCCTCGTCAGATGTCTCGACGAACACCCCGATGTGGCGGCCGTATCGCCCAAGCTCAATGCTCTGGCCGAGCGCGACAAATTCGAATATGCAGGAGCGGCGGGCGGCTACATGGACTTCCTCGGCTATCCGTTCTGCCGCGGACGCATACTCCGCACCACGGAACACGACCACGGACAGTATGACGACGAACGCGATGTCTTCTGGGTGTCGGGAGCGGCGTTTGCCTGCCGTGCGGAGGTGTTCCACGCACTGGGCGGCTTCGACGACCATTTCTTCGCCCACATGGAGGAGATAGACCTCTGTTGGCGCATGCAGCTGGCCGGCTACCGCATAAGAATCGTGCCGCAGAGCCATGTGTGGCACCTGGGCGGCGGCACCCTCACGGTGGATTCGCCCTCCAAGATATTCTACAACCACCGAAACAATCTGGCCATGCTCTTCAAGTGTGCCTCGTCGTGGCAGCGGGTGGTGGTGGCCGTCATGCGTCCGCCCCTCGACCTGCTGGCCGCCCTCACCTACCTGATGCAGGGACGCGCCGACAATTTCCGCGCCGTGTTCCGCGCGTGGAGGGATTTCATGGCGTGGCACCCCCGACTGGCACAGCAGCGCCGGCAAATCAGGGCCTCGCGCCGCGATGACGGACAACACCACATCTACAAAGGCTCGCTGCTGCTCCGCTATGTGTTGGGACAACGCGAGTTCGGCGACATGATGTAGTGCCGCCCCTCACACTGATATTTGCGGCGGACGACCGCCGCCGTCCAAAAGAAATCCCCCTGCCGACATGTCGGCAGGGGGATTTTCATATTGTCCGTTGGGGGAGACTATTCCCAGAGTTTCTCGGGATAACGACCCTCGGCAATCATGTCGCGAATGGCCTGCATCAGTGCCGGTTTGTCCTCCTTGTAGGTGACACCGTGCCACTGGGCAGCCGAACGCAGCACGCGCAGCGATGCCGTACCCTCGCCGATGAGCTTGTTGACCATGGTGGGGATATAGAACTCGGCCTTCAGATTCTCGCAGTTGGCCTTCTGCCACTCCATAAAGTAGGCGTAGGAGTACTCGAAGTAGTCGGGAGTGAAACCAAAAAGGTTCATCGACACGGGGGTATCCTCGGCCAGCTCCTCGTCGGCACCGCCGTCGTGGAAGACAATCTTGCCGTCGGGCATGCGCTCGATCTGGGTACGCTCGATCATCGAGGTCAGGTCGCCCTTCTCGTCGACACCACACACACCGCGCGATACGGTACCGTTGCTCGACAGGGTCTTGTTCAAATCGTAAGCAACCATGCAGTAGCGGTTGCGGCTCTCGCCCAGCTCCGAAAGATATTTGCCGATGGTGGCGTAGGCCTCCATACCGTAGAAGTCGTCGGCGTTAATCACCGCAAAAGGCTCCTTCACCACATCTTTGCCCATCATCACCGCGTGGTTGGTACCCCACGGCTTCTGGCGGCCTTCGGGAACCGAAAGGCCCTCGGGCAGATACTCCAGCTCCTGGAAAACGAACTCCACGGCAATCTTGCCGCCATAGCGCTCGGCATTGAACACCTCCTGGAACTCCTTGGCGAAGGAGTGGCGGATAACAAACACGACCTTGCCGAAACCGGCACGAATGGCATCGTAAATCGAGTAATCGAGAATCGCCTCGTTGTTGGGGCCGACACCGTCCATCTGTTTCAGCGAGCCGTAGCGCGAACCCATACCGGCTGCAAGAATCAATAAAGTAGGCTTTACCATAATTTTATTCTTTTTTTGACGTTTAAAATTCAAACTTATTACAAATTTATAAAAAATATGAAAGACCACCAAGTATTTGCAAACGAAATAGCGTATTAATCAGCTCTTTCAGTGATGCCGGCCGACAAGTCGTCATTTTTTACCGTCAGATGCCAAAAAAAACACTATCTTTGCAGATGGTGAATTTTACACCTATATTTAAAATCGCGGCATGCCTCCACAAGGCACCCCGCCGCCTCAACCCCAAAACCCAAAACAAGAGAGCATGAGTTGGAAAGAAAATATCACTAACGGCTGGCGCGACCTGTTCCGCAAACGCCGCTTCAACATGATCAACGCCATCGACGACAAGGAGGAGTGGCATATCCACATCTCACCGGCCAGCATCTTCGCCGGCTTCACGGGATTTCTGCTGCTGCTCTTCATCATCGTTCTCTCGCTGGTGGCCTACACTCCGGTCATGGAGTTCCTGCCCGGCTACCGTACCGAAGCCGACCGCGCACGCGACAATCTGGCTCACAGCATCATACGTCTCGACTCCATCGAGCGCGTGATGAAGGACATGATGACCTACAACGAGAACATCAGCCTCATCATGGAGGGCAAAAGCCCCGTGGCACGCACCCTCGAATCCTCGGACAACGAGCGCAAGAGCAAGGCGGCCGTAGCCCCCTCGCCCGAGGACTCGCTGCTGCGCCGACAGATGGAGGGCGACGGCATCTACTCGCTCTCCTCGCGCCCCACGGCGGCCGACAAGCTCCGCAAATCGCTGGAGCTGCTCCCTCCGGCCGAGGGTATCATCACCGACCGCTTCGACATCAAGGCCGGCCGCTTCTCGATGACGATGGCCACCACCGAGGCCGACCGCATCACCGCCATCGCGCAGGGTACGGTCATTCTCAGCCTGTGGAGTCCCCAGACCGGACACATCATCGAGATACAGCATGCCGACAACACCCTGTCGGTCTACAAGAACCTCTCGCAGTCGCTCGTCGAAAAGGGACAGCTCCTCAAGGCCGGCGACCTGATAGGTTACAGTGCCGAGCATAAGGACGCCGCGCACAAACAACTCTTCGAATTTGAACTCTGGAACAACGGCAAACCCGTCGATCCCGAGGAATATATCATCTTCTAATGAAACAACAACTTGCAGTATTGGGTTCTACCGGGTCCATCGGCGTACAGACACTCGACATCGTACGCGAAAATCCCGATTTATTCGAAATAACGACGCTCACCGCCCACCACAACTGGCAGCAGCTGGCAGCACAGGCCCGCGAATTTGACGCCGACACCGTGGTCATCGCCGACAAGAGCTGCTACGCACCCCTGCGCGAAGCCCTCGCCGACACCGACACCAAGGTCTACGCCGGAGAGGAGGCCGTGGCACAGGTGGCCGAGGCCGGAAATGTGAATGTGGTCGTCAACGCACTGGTGGGCTACGCCGGACTGGCCCCCACGGTGGCCGCCCTGCGCAAGGGCAAGAAGCTGGCTCTGGCCAACAAGGAGTCGCTGGTCGTAGGCGGCGAGGTGGTCATGCGCATGGCCGCCGACAACAAGGCCCCCATTCTGCCCATCGACTCGGAGCATTCGGCCATCTTCCAGTGTCTGGCCGGCGAACAGTCGCCCCTGCGCCGACTGATTATCACCTGCAGTGGCGGCTCGTTCCGCGACCTGAAGCGCGAAGAGCTGGCCCATGTCACCGTAGAGCAGGCTCTGAAACACCCCCAGTGGAACATGGGTGCCAAAATCACCATCGACTCGTCGACGCTGGTCAACAAGGGTTTCGAGGTCATCGAGGCCCACTGGCTCTTCGGCACTCCGGCCGACCGGATTTCGGTGGTGATACACCCCCAGTCGATTATCCACTCGATGGTGGAGTTCGAGGACGGCGCCATCAAGGCTCAGCTCGGCACTCCCGACATGCGCATGCCCATCAGCTACGCGCTGATGTTCCCCCACCGTGCGGTGCGTGAGAGCGAGCGTTTTGACTTCTTCCAGCACCCCCAGCTCACCTTTGCGGAGGTCGACCGCCTGAAGTATCCGGCCCTCGACATCGCCTACGACTGTCTGCGCAAGGGCGGCACGGCGGCCTGCACCATGAACGGCTCGAACGAAATGGCCGTGGCGGCATTCCTCGCCCGCAAGTGTCAGTGGCTCGACATTGTCAAGACCATCGAGTATGCGCTCGACAAGGCCACCTTCACCCTCCACCCCACACTCGACGACCTGGAAATGGCCAACGAGGAGTCACGCCGACTCGCCCGCGAATATTTAGCACTGTAATCCCCGAAAACAACAAATGGACATACTCATCAAGATTCTTCAGTTCTTCCTCAGTTTCACCCTTCTCGTGGGCATTCACGAGTTCGGACACTTCATCGCGGCACGCCTGTTCGGTATCCGCGTCGACAAGTTCTACATCTTCTTCGACCCCTGGTTCTCGCTCTTCAAATTCAAGAAGGGCGACACCGAATACGGTGTGGGCTGGCTGCCGCTGGGCGGCTACTGCAAAATCGCCGGCATGGTCGACGAATCGATGGACACCGAGCAACTCAAGCAGGCTCCCCAGTCGTGGGAGTTCCGCACCAAACCGGCCTGGCAGCGCTTCGTGGTGCTGATTGCCGGTGTGACGATGAACGTGCTGCTGGCGATGGCCATCTACACGGGCATGTGCTACACCTGGGGCGAGACCTACAGCTCCAACGACCAAATCAAATGGGGCTACAACTTCAACGAGGCGGCCCACCGTCTGGGTTTTGAGGACGGCGACCGCTTCGTGAGCATCGACGGCCAGAAGCCCGACGACATCATGGAAATCGTCAACGCACTGGTCATCACCGAGAGCGACCGCCGCGTGGTGGTCAACCGCAAGGGAGAGGAGATTACCCTCCACCTGTCGCTCGACGAGCTGATAGCCATGCGACAGGAGCGCGGCTACGAGAATTTCATGACCGTACGCATGCCTTTCATCATCGACAGCGTGACCAATCCTTCGCTCCGCACTCTCTCCAGAGGTGACGAGGTGATTGCCATCGACGGGGTGAAGGAGGGCGACTTCATCGCCTACACCGACTACCTCGGACAGCACAAGGACCAGCAGGTGCAGCTCACCGTCCGCCGCACGGACTCCTCGGTCGACACCCTCTCCGTGAAGGTCGATGCTGCGGGACGTCTGGGCATCATCGCAGGCAACCCCTTCACCTTCAATGTGAAGGAGTACACCTTCTGGGAGTCGATTCCGGCAGGTATCCGCAAGACAGGCAACGTGTTGTCGTCGTACTGGGACCAGCTCAAGCTCATCGTACAGCCCAAGACCGAACTCTACAAGGAGGTGGGAGGCTTCATCGCCATCGCCAACATCTTCCCCAAGACCTGGGACTGGCAGGTGTTCTGGTCGATGACCGCCTTCCTTTCGATTATCCTCGCCGTGATGAACCTGCTGCCCATACCGGGACTCGACGGCGGCCACGCACTGTTCACCCTGTGGGAGATGATTACCGGCCGCAAGCCCGGCGACAAGTTCCTCGAGGTGGCACAGTATGTGGGTTTCGTCATTCTCCTGCTGCTGCTCATACTGGCCAACGGCAACGACATTTACAAATTATTCATGCACTAACCCCATGAGAAAAACAATATACGGTCTGCTGACGGGTCTTCTGTGTCTGACGGCCGCAGCCTGCACCGAGGATTCCGACATCTTCTACACCACCACACGCCACATCACCCGTGTGGAGGCCAAGGTCACGCTCGCCGACTCCAAACCCGAACCCAAACCCGGCCCCAAACCCGAACCGTCGGCCGCCGAAGGGGAGACGCAGGGCGACAATCCCCTTGTGGCACAAATCCGCGAGGAGCTGCTGGCCAAGTCGCCGGCCGTGGAGGGCGACACCTACACCTTCAGTTTCATGGTCTACAATGCCGGCATACTGCTTCTGCAATCGGGAGAACAGACCACCGAGGGACGTTTCACGAAAGTCCCCGGCTCCGATGAAATCGGATTTCTCTTCGGCGAGGAGTACCACATCGCGCAGGTCACCTCACCCGTCGACGAGCAGACTCCCGGCGAACTCTACACCTTCGACTTCACGAAGGAGTATCAGCAGCTCTACCCCGATGCGAAAATCGTAGAGGCCAAACGTCTGGAATACGTTGAATAACCTTCGGTCATGGCAAAAGTAAAGAAAGCATTTTTCTGCCGCAGCTGCGGATTCGAAGCCCCCAAATGGCTGGGCAAATGCCCCTCGTGCGGCGAATGGAACACCTTTACCGAGGAAATCATCGCCAAGGAGAGCAGTTCCACGCCATCGGTGACGCTGGCCGGCATCATGCCGGCGGTGAAGCCCCTAAAGATTGGCGACATTCACGAGGAGAACCGCAAGCGCATCGATTTGGGCAACAGCGAGGTGAACCGCGTGCTGGGCGGCGGCATGGTCCCCGGCTCGCTCATTCTTCTGGGCGGTGAACCGGGCATCGGCAAGTCGACCCTCTCGCTGCAGATTGCACTGGCGGCCAATTCACTCAAGACGCTCTATGTGTCGGGCGAGGAGTCGGCCGAGCAAATCAAGATGCGCGCCGCACGCATCGGCATCGGCAACGAGGAGTGTCTGATTTACCCCGAGACACTGCTCGAAAACATCGTCAGACAGATTACCGAACAACACCCCGACGTAGTCATCATCGACTCCATACAGACCATCTTCACCGAGATGATAGAGTCGGCCGCCGGCAGTGTCTCCCAAATCAGGGAGTGCGCCGCCACCCTGCTCAAGTATGCCAAAACCACCGGCACCTCCATCATCATCATCGGCCACATCACCAAGGACGGCACCATCGCCGGTCCCAAGATTTTGGAACATATCGTCGATGTGGTGCTGCAGTTCGAGGGCGACAACAACAACATCTACCGCATCTTGCGCGGTATAAAGAACCGTTTTGGCGCGACCTTCGAAATCGGTGTGTTCGAGATGCTCGACAACGGACTGCGAAGCGTCGACAACCCCTCGGAGATACTCCTCACCCACTACGAAGAGCCGTTGAGCGGCATCGCCGTGGGTGCGGCGGCCGACGGTGTGCGCCCCTATCTGATTGAGGTGCAGGCACTGGTCGGCGGTGCGGCCTACGGTACTCCCCAGCGCACGGCCACAGGATTCGACACACGACGCATGAACATGCTGCTGGCCGTACTCGAGAAGCGTGTGGGCATGAAGATGTTTCAGAAGGACGTGTTCCTCAACTTCGCGGGAGGTTTCAAGGTGGCCGACCCCGGTCTCGATTTGGCGGTGGTGGCAGCCGTCATCTCCTCCTATTACGACCGTCCCATTCTTGACGGGGTGTGCTGTGCCGGAGAAATCGGTCTGTCGGGCGAGATACGTCCTGCACCACGCACCGAGCAGCGCATCAGCGAGGCGGCACGTCTGGGCTTCAAACGCATCATCGTGTCAGGCTACCTGCCCAAAGACATCAAGAAGCCCAAGGGCATAGCACTCATCACCATCAACAGTGTCGACCAGCTGCCCAAGGCCCTCTTCATGGAATAGACGTTCGGCAGGGGAAGCAGGCCTCTCCGCCCCACCCTGCCGAAAAGGAATATAAGGTATATCAGCAAAAAAGCGTTGCTTCCCGAGAGGAAGCAACGCTTTTTCCATATCCTTCACGCCCCTTTCGGGCGGTACGTCGGCTATAACTTCGCGTCCAGCCGCCACGACAACTCGTCATAGACCAGTGTCGAGGTGCGGAGACGCTCCGAAGCGGTCAGCAGGTCAATAATCTCCTGTCGGTTCTCCTCGCTCTTGAGACCGAGGTTGGAGAGCAACGCCACCGCTCCCACCGCCACAAGATGTGCCGCCGCGGAGGGAGAAATTCCCCCGTCGGAGGTCGCCGCCGCATCGGCAGCCAGCGCATCGAAGCGCACGACCGCCTGCCAGCAGCTGGCAATCCACTCTCTGCGCGGCTCGGCCACACGCGCGGCAGCCATCAGCACGGCATAGACACGCAACACCTGCTCACCCGACACCCACTCGTCGAAGAGTCGGTCGAGCGCAGGCACATGACGCAGAAGGGCGAAGGCAATCTCCTCGGCCGCCTCGGAGTTGATGACCGCATCACCCCACAAATCGAACTCCTCGCAGGTGATTTTGTCGGGTTCGGCCAAATAAAACGCCGCCAGACGCAGCTCGCGCACCTGCTGGCAGAGGAGGAACTTGGCAAACTCGTGGTCCTTCTCCTCACCGCGCGCGATGGCACGCACGGTGGGCAGACTCACTCCGTAGTTGAGACCGTAGGGCGCACCGTAGAAACGCATGTCGTCGGCTACGGCACCGTTGCGCTCGCGACGCATGGCCGCCATGAGCGGCACCATTTTAGATGTATAGTCCGTCATCGTTACTTACCGCTGTTGACCTGTGCCACCTTCACATTGCGGCCGTATTCGAAAATGGGAAGCGACTTGCCGCCGAACTCCTTGCCGCCGCTCAGCACACGGCACACCGAGGGAGCTGCTACACGGCAGGTGATGACATTGCGCTCCTTGGGGTCGGCCTCCGAAGGAACCTGTCCCACGGCCGACGGCTCAATCTGGAGAACCACCATGTCGCCCGACAAATCGTTCTCGGGGAGCAGACCTGCCGAGGCGGAGAAGCGTGCCACGACATACTGTTTCTTGTCGGCCTCGGGGCATACCTCATAACGCGAAGTGGAGGTGCGCACCACACGCTTGCCGAGGAACAGTTCGAGATAACCCTGCTCGAGACGCGCAATCTCGTCGAGGGCAGCCTTCAGACCTTCGCCAAAGACATTCTCGCCGGCCTCACCCGTGATGAGTTCCATACGGTGGTGGCGCAACGAGTAGATGGTGGTCGCAGCATCGCGTGCCGCGTCCTCCAGCGCCAGGACACTCATCGACTGCTTGTCGACCTGCATGTGGGGGAAATCCTCACCACACACGGCATGCTGTGTCACCTCGATTTCCGGGGCATGGGGGGCGGCAGCCGTGTAGTAGTTCTTGCCGTCGGCCAGCGACACCGAGGCGTTGACAATCTCCGAAGTGAGCTTGTCGGTCAGCGGTGCGCGCACACCGAGGAACTTCTGGGCGTAGCGTGCATAAGGACCGGCCACGATTTTCTCCGTGCGTGTGGTGATGTCGACCGCCAGCACGGTCTTGGGATTGGAAACCACCACCGAACCTGACTCATTGACTGCACACAGCGGTGCGATATAGGGATTTTGAGCGGTAGCCGACACTCCCGATACGAGAAGTGCGAGGGCAAGAAGTTTGAATTTCATATTCGTAATTTTTTGATTTGTCTGAAATTTCGGGTCTGCCCACAGGGGCTGGCCTCTTGCAAAAATAAGCCGTAAAAATCAAATATTCAAATCCCCGACGACGGTTTTTTGACATCGGGGGCGAAAAATCAATCAAATTTGAGGTAGAAATCGCGTGTGAGTGCCTTGTACTCCTCGGTGTAGCACTCGTGTTCTCCGGTGCCGATGACCAGCTCGTCACGCACGAAATCGGCAGAGGGCGACGACGCATCGAGGCGCGCAAACTCCATCAACACACGTTTGGCACCGCGTCGCGGCGTGGTCTTCACCTCGGTGCAGCGCACCGGATTGAGGAAACTCAGGGCGGTCTTCACGAACTTGCGCCCCTCATTCACGGGCAGCACCACCGCAAACCGTCCTTCGGGCGACAACAGTCGCGCCACCGCCTCGCACAGCTCCCCGAAGGAGAGCGAATCGGTATGACGCGCCGTGGTACGCTCCTTTTGGGGACACTTCAGCGAGTCGAGGAAATAGGGCGGATTCGAGACGATGAGGTCGAACTCCTCCCCCGCACCGAACTCCTGCACGGGCGACTGCACCATCGACAACCGTTCGCCCCACGGCGAGGCGGCGGCATTGCGGCGTGCCTCATCGACCGACTCGATATCGACCCCCGTAATGTGCGCTTCGGGGGCGCGCTGCGCCAGCATGATGGCGATGACTCCCGTACCCGTACCGATGTCGAGGATACGCCTCACCGACGCATCGACCCTGCACCAGGCACCCAGCAGCACACCGTCGGTGCCGACCTTCATGGCACTCTCGTCCTGGGTAATCGTGAACTGTTTGAAACTGAACTGACTCATTCTATGCCGTCGAAATAGCCGTCGATGCCGGCTCCAAAAAGTGAATAATCGAAACGCACGGGGTCGTCGGGGTCGGCCTCACGCAGGGCGGCGGTGATTTCCTCCACCGCGCGCCAGTCGTTCTGACGGCGGGTGAGGAGTCCCAGTGCGCGCCCCGTATTTCCGGCGTGGACGTCCAGCGGCAGACGCAGGGCCGACATGGGTATCGTCCGCCACTCGCCGAAGTCGACTCCACGGCTGTCGTGGCGCACCATCCAGCGCAGATACATGCACAGACGTTTGCAGGCCGAACCCTTCACCACCGACGAGAGGTGTTTCTCGCAGTGGGCATCGTGCGGCGAGGAGAGGAACTCCTCGCGGAAGTCGGCAAGCACACGCTCCAGATTCCGCGTGAGGGCATAGCGCTGCTCGAAAAACGCGCCGATACCGCCGTACTGCATCTCCAGACGGCGCAGCGACAGGACAAAGTCGCGGAAATCGGCACCGTTGAACGTGCGGTGGACGAACGACGACAGCGACTGCAGCTCCTTCTCCGAGGCGTTGCGCACAAAGTCGGCCGGAGCATCGTCCATGAAGTGCATCATGCGGTGACCGTTTCTGACGATGGCCTTGCGGTTGCCCCACGCGATGGTGGCCGCAAAGAAGCCGGCTATCTCGCGGTCCTTGCGGTCGGAGAAGCGGTGCGGCACCGAAATGGGGTCGTCGTCGATGAACTCCGCACGGTTATATTTGTCGTGGAGGTGTTCGAGCAACTCGCGCAACTCTTCGTCCATCATGGCTTTCAAAGGATTAGTCCGTCCGACATCACAATCCGGCGGTCGGCCATGGCGGCCAGCCCCTCGTCGTGGGTCACGATGACGGTTGTCTGTCCCAGCTTGTCGCGCAGCTCGAAGAACAGGCGGTGAATCTCCTCCTTGTTGCGGGTGTCGAGGTTGCCCGAAGGCTCGTCGGCCAGCAGCACCTTCGGCGAATTGATCAGCGCGCGGGCAATGGCCACACGCTGCTGCTCGCCGCCCGAGAGCTGTTTGGGCTTGTGGTCGCGGCGATGCGAAAGCCCCATCATCTCCAGCAACTCTGCGGCATGCCGCTCTACCTCCGCACGCTGACGGCGGCCGATAAGCCCCGGAATGCAGACATTCTCGAAGGCCGTGAACTCGGGCAGCAGGTGGTGAAACTGGAAGACGAAACCAATACGGGCGTTGCGGAACTGCGACAGCGACTTGTCGCCCAGCGTGAGGGGATTGCAACCGTCGATAATCAGTGAGCCGCGGTCGGGACGCGAAAGGGTACCCATAATCTGCAGGAGGGTGGTCTTTCCGGCACCGCTCGCCCCCACGATGGCCACCACCTCGCCACGCGATACTTGCAGCGACACCCCCTTCAGCACCTCCAGCTCACCAAACGATTTGTGTATGTCGTGCAGCTGAATCATCGGTTGAAGATATTAAACAGTCGGACACTCTCCACCGCCTCGCGCACATCGTGGACGCGGAGAATCACCGCTCCCTGACGCAGGCACTCCCAGTCGAGTGCCACGGTGCCGGCCAATGCCTCATCGGGCGAGGTGCCGAGTGCCTTGTAAATCATGGATTTGCGCGAGAGTCCGGCCAGTACCGGAAAACCCAGCTCCACCAGACGGTGAAGTCCCTTGAGCAGGACATAGTTCTGTTCCTGCGTCTTGGCAAAGCCGAAGCCGGGATCGAGAATGATGTTCTCGCGACGGATTCCGGCCGCCTGCAACGTCTCGACACGATTACGGAAATAGTCGACCACCTCGGTGGTGATGTCGCGCCCGTAGCCTGTGAGCGACTGCATGGTCTTGGGGTCGCCCTTCATGTGCATGGCAATGTAGGGTAAATCGAGGCGTGCCACCGCAGCAATCATCTGCGGGTCGAGTTCTCCGGCCGAGATGTCGTTGACAATGACCTTGCCGAAGCGCGACACCACCCCCTCGACCACCGACGCACGGAAGGTGTCGACCGACACCTTCATGTCGGGTGCGAGACGGCGCACCGCCTCCACCCCTTCCGACACACGGCGCAGCTCCTCCTCGGGAGAGACATCATCGGCTCCCGGACGCGACGAATAGCCGCCGATGTCGATGATGGCGGCACCGTCGGCCACTGCCTGACGCACACGCTCATCGATGCTGTTGCCGTCCGCCACGCGGCTGCCCGGATAGAAGGAGTCGGGCGTGACGTTCATGATGGCCATCACGCAGGGTGACGACAAATCGGGCAGAAGGTTATTGATGCACATTTCTGAAACGGTAATCGAGTT
Source organism: Alistipes sp. (assembly GCA_020026375.1). GTDB lineage: Bacteria > Bacteroidota > Bacteroidia > Bacteroidales > Rikenellaceae > Alistipes. The sequence goes on from JAHHQN010000005.1 coordinate 66,719, forward strand.
CCTTGACTGTGGGTTCGAGGTCAGTTTCGAAGATATTGACGATGGTGATGTCGGCCCTGCGTGTCAGCTCGTCGTCGCTCATCTGTGCGGCAATGCGGCGGCGAACGCTCTCCTCGTCGCACTTGTCACGACGACACGTGCGCGACACCCTCAAATCGAGCGGAGCCACCACCGCCAGCGTGATGTCGACCATCTCGTTCATGCCCGACTCGAAGAGTATGGCACTCTCCAGCACCACATAATCGCCCGACTGCTCGCCGGCCCAGCGTTCGAAATCACGCTTGACGGCAGGGTGTACCAGCGCGTTGAGTGCCTGCAAGGCCTCATCGTCGGAGAACACCTTGTCGGCCAGATACTTGCGGTTGAGCCCATCGGCATCGTAGCTCTCCTCGCCGAAGCGCGAAATGATGGCCTCGCGCAACGCACAATCCTCGTTCATGAGTCGCTTGGCCTCCTTGTCGGAGTCGTAGACAGCGACCTCGTTATCTGCAAAAAGACGGCATACGGTGCTTTTGCCGCTACCGATACCGCCTGTAATTCCCACTTTTTTCATTACTCTTTCTTTTCGGGTATATCAATTTCGGGGACTGCGTCGACCGACAGCACCTTGATGTCGCTCAAATGCACGGCAATGGCACTCTGCAACGACTTGGGTTCGATTCTGATTTTGCCCTCGTGTCCTTCGTCGTGGCACACCTCATAGACCAAATCCTTGAGTTCGACCTTGAGTTTCTTGTTCATGTAGGCACGGTATCTGAACAGATTGGTACCCACACCCTCGACCACACAGGTCACTTCAATCGGCACACCGTCGACCTCCACCACCACGTCCTGACGTGTGGAGTAGGTATAGCTCAACTTGGCGATGTACCACAGGAAGAATGCGGCCACCAGGAAGGCCAGAAATATAGGCGACACATAGTGACGCACCCATCGCATAATTGTATTCATAAGTCACAAAGCATATAATCACATGCAAAGTTAAAAAAAATAAAACAGACCGCACCAATTTGATGCGGTCTGTTTTTATATATAAGGTACTAAACCTTGGTTTGCGACGCGATTTTACTTGCGCTCGCCGCGGGTCATCAGGTCATAAGCCACGGGAGTAGCGATGAAGATGGTGGCGGCGGTACCCACAACCACACCTACTGTCAGACCGAAGACGAAGCCGCGAATGGTCTCGCCACCGAAGAAGAAGATGGCCAACAGGGTAACCAGAGTGGTTGCCGAGGTGTTGATCGTACGCGACAGAGTCGAGTTGATGGCGTTGTTGACGTTCTCCTTCAGGCTGCGCTTGGGATAGAGACCCAGGAACTCGCGGATACGGTCGAAGACAACCACGGTATCGTTGATGGCGTAACCGATGATGGTCAGAATCGCAGCGATGAATGCCTGGTTCACCTCAAGGTTGAAAGGCATGATACCATAGAGCAGCGAGAACAGACCGATGATGAAGGTGGCATTGACAGCCAGTGCGAGGGTTGCACCGGTAGCCCACTGCCAACGCTTGAAGCGGAAGGTGATGTAGAGACCGATGGCAATCAGCGAGAACAGCACCGAGTAGATGGCGTTCCAGGTCATGTCGTTGGCAATCGAAGGACCGATCTTGTCGGCGGTCTGGATACCGTACTCGATTTCCTGGGTGCTGCGGAACTGGTCGAATGTCAGATCGCTCTTGAACAGAGGCTTCAGAGCGTCGTAGATAATCTGCTCAACCTCCTCGGTAGCCTCGTTCGAAGTATCGGCATAACGATACTGGGTGACGATACGCATCTGGTCCTCGTTACCGAACTGCTTCACCTCGAAACTGGCCATTGCAGCATCGGCAATACGCGACTTGGCCTCCTCGTTCAGATTCTGACGAACCTGCTCTGCCGAAACCACATTGTCGAAACGGACAACATAGGCACGACCACCGGTGAACTCCGTACCGAGGTTGAGACCACGGGTCAGGAATGAGATGCACGAGATGGCAATCACCACAGCGGCAACGATGTAGCCCACCTTGCGGATATTGATGAAATCGACGTGGGTGTTATTGAGGAAGTTCTCCGACCACGAACGCGAGAAGGAGATGTGACCCCACTTGGCAACCACCCACTCAATCAGGATACGGGTGATGAATACCGAGCAGAAGAACGAAGTGATGATACCGATAATCAGCGTAGTGGCGAAGCCCTGTACGGGACCTGTACCGAAGACGAACAACACGATACCGGTGATGATGGTGGTAAGGTTACCGTCGATGATGGCAGAATATGCCTTCGAGAAACCTTCGGCGATGGCCTGCGAGAGACCCTTGCCGCCACGCAGCTCCTCCTTGATACGCTCGTAGATGATGACGTTGGCGTCAACGGCCATACCCATGGTCAGCACGATACCGGCGATACCGGGCAGTGTCAGCACGGCACCGAACGACACCAGCACACCCATCAGCAGGAACACGTTGGTCAGCAGCGAGATATCGGACAACCAACCAGCCGACTTGTAGAACAGACCCATGTAGAGGAGGACCATGATGAAGGCGATGAGGAACGACAGCATACCTGCGTTGATCGACTCCTGACCCAGCGAGGGACCTACAACGGTATCCTGGATAATCTTGGCGGGAGCGGGAACCTTACCCGACGACAGTACGTTGGCCAGGTCCTTTGCCTCCTGAATGGTGAAGTTACCGGTGATGGACGAGATACCCTTGTCAATCTTGGTTCTTACCACGGGAGCCGAATATACATAACCGTCGAGGACGATGGCTACACACTTGTTGATGTTCTCACCGGTGAGGTTGGCCCACTTGGTCTGACCTTCGTGGTTCATGACCATCTCCACCTCGGCCGAAGCACCGTTCTGCTCATAACGCTCGCGCGCCTCGGTTACCACCGAACCGTCGAGGGGAGCCTTGCCGTCGGGAGTCTGTACACGGATGGCATAGAGGAAGAAACGACCGTCGTAGTTGTCCTCACCCTTTACACCCCACTTGAACTCCACGTCGGAGGGGAAGAGGTTGCGCACCTCGGGGTTGGCCAGATAGGCATTGACAGTGGCGATGTCGGCCTTGTAAGCCGCACCCACAACTGCACCACCTGCGAACGTGGGATCGAGAACTGCATACAGAGGGTTCTTCTCCTTGCTGAAGCGGCTGCCATGCTGCTCCTCCACCTCGCTCTTGTCACCGATTTCGGCAATCAGACCCTCACCCTTCTCCTCGGTCTCGGCGACCTTGGTCTCGGTAGTGGTCTGAGCCAACTGGGCCTTGAGGATATACTGGTCGGCTGCGCTCAGAGCGGGCATGATGTCGGGAGCGTTGTAAGTGGTCCAGAACTCCAGCGAAGCGGTACCCTGCAAGAGGTCACGCACACGCTGCGGCTCCTTCACACCCGGAAGCTCCACCAGAATACGGTGCGAGTTGGGCAGGCGCATGATGTTGGGCTGGGCCACACCGAAGTGGTCGATACGGCTGCGCAACACGTTGAACGAAGCGGCGATAGCGGCCTCGGTCTCCTCCTTGAGCAGCTTCTCGATTTCGGCGTTGGTGCTTTCGAGCGTGATGTCCTTGCGGTCGGGGTTGGCAAACAGAGAAGCCAGCTTGCCGCCGTTGGTGTGACGCTCATAAGCCTTTACGAAATCACCGATATAATCCTTCGAAGAGCCGTTCTTCACGGCAGCATTGGCCTCGGCAATCGCCTCGACGAATGCAGGCTCGTTCTGGCTGTCGCCGGCCAGAGCCTTCACCACGTCCTCAACCTGAACTTCGAGCATGACGTTCATACCGCCCTTCAGGTCCAGACCCAAGTTCAACTCTCTCTCCTTACAAACCTTGTAAGTGAAATTGGTGAAACCCAAGTCGTAGACAGGCAGATTGCGGACAGAGTCCAGAAAATGCTGCTCGGCGCTGGGCTGCTCCTTGACGGGGAACTGCGCGGCGTACTCGGCCGCTTTCTTCTCTACGCTTCGCGTCTTGAACGTGAAGGAGAGCTGATAAACGCAGGCGATGAGAAGAAACACCGCCACGAGTTTAATAAAACCTTTACTTTGCATTTGAATTAATGAATTTGTTATTATTCTGTTTTTCTTAATCTCTCAGTCATAATAGCATGCAAAGATAAAAAAAAATCCTTAAAAATCAACATTTAAGGTTTAAGTTTTGTATTTGCGCGCCTGTTTTGACAAATATCACGGCAATCGGAGCGCATTTTTCGGGCGGCAGACCGTGCATACATGCCTCTCACAAGATACAATCAGCTAATAATCAACACTATACATTCCACACTCGGAGAATCTCTCAAAAACACCCCTACTCACGGAAAATCGCCCCACACCCGCAAAAAAAAAGATTCATTCCACGAAGCGTCACCGCTCCACGGAATGAATCTTCACGGAACCGAAGTCCCTATCTCTGTTTTTTCAGATTACTTCACCTCTTCGAACTCCACGTCCTCAGGCTCCTGCTTTGCGCCGTTGTTCTGCGCCTGCTGCTGTTGCTGCTGCGCACCGCCCTGCTGTGCCTGCTGCTGCGAGTAGATGTCCTGCGAAGCGGCCTGCCATGCGGCGTTCAACTCCGAAATTGCAGTGTCGATGGCTGCCAGGTCGGCATTCTTGTGTGCCTCCTTCAGCTTGCCCAGTGCGGTCTCGATGGCTGCCTTCTTGTCGGCAGGCAGCTTGTCACCGTAGTCCTTCAGCTGCTTCTCGGTAGCGAAGATGTTGGAGTCGGCTGCGTTGAGCTTGTCGACGCGCTCCTTCTCCTGACGGTCCTTCTCCTCGTTGGCCTTCGCCTCGTCACGCATGCGCTGAATCTCCTGCTCGGTCAGACCCGACGATGCCTCGATACGAATCTTCTGCTCCTTGCCGGTACCCTTGTCCTTGGCCGACACGTTGAGAATACCGTTGGCGTCGATATCGAAGGTCACCTCAATCTGGGGAACACCACGGGGAGCGGCCGGAATGCCGTCGAGGTGGAAACGACCGATCGACTTGTTGTCGCGTGCCATGGGACGCTCGCCCTGACATACGTTGATTTCCACCGAAGGCTGGTTGTCCGACGCAGTGGAGAACACCTCGCTCTTGCGGGTAGGAATAGTGGTGTTGGCATCGATGAGCTTGGTCATCACACCGCCGTAGGTCTCGATACCCAGCGACAGGGGGGTAACGTCGAGCAGCAGCACGTCCTTCACCTCACCGGTCAGCACACCGCCCTGAATGGCAGCACCGATAGCCACTACCTCATCGGGGTTCACGCTCTTGTTGGGAGCCTTGCCGAAGAACTCCTCGACAATCTTCTGAATGGCGGGGATACGGGTCGAACCACCGACCAGAATCACCTCGTTGATGTCCGATGCGCTCAGACCTGCATCGCGCAGTGCCAGCTTACAGGGCTCGATGGTCTTGCGAACCAGATGGTCGCACAACTGCTCGAACTTGGCACGGGTGAGCGACATGACCAGGTGCTGGGGAATGCCGTTGACGGGCATGATGTAGGGAAGGTTGATTTCGGTGGTAGTCGACGACGACAACTCTATCTTCGCCTTCTCGGCAGCCTCCTTCAGACGCTGGAGCGCCATGGGATCCTGACGCAGGTCGATACCGTGCTCGGCCTTGAATGCCTCGGCCATGTAGTCAATCAGCACGTGGTCGAAGTCATCACCACCGAGGTGGGTGTCACCATTGGTCGACTTCACCTCGAAGACGCCGTCGCCCAGCTCCAGAATCGAGATATCGAAGGTACCGCCACCCAGGTCGTAAACGGCAATCTTCATATCGCTGTCCTTCTTGTCCATACCGTAGGCCAGAGCCGCTGCGGTAGGCTCGTTGATGATACGACGCACCTTCAGACCTGCAATCTCGCCGGCCTCCTTGGTTGCCTGACGCTGCGAGTCGGAGAAGTAAGCCGGAACGGTGATGACAGCCTCTGTCACCTCCTGACCGAGGTAATCCTCGGCGGTCTTCTTCATCTTCTGGAGCGTTACGGCCGAAATCTCCTGAGGAGTGTACTGGCGGCCGTCGATGTCGACACGGGGAGTGTTGTTGTCACCCTTGACGATGCTGTAGGGCGCGCGTGCGATATCCGAAGTTACGTTGTCATATTTCTCACCCATGAAACGCTTGATGGAGAACACCGTGCGTTTGGGGTTTGTGATGGCCTGACGCTTTGCGGGGTCTCCGACTTTGCGCTCGCCGTTCTCGGTAAATGCAACTACCGAAGGTGTGGTACGGTGACCCTCCGAGTTAGGAATAACCACGGGCTCGTTGCCCTCCATAACCGACACGCAAGAGTTTGTCGTACCCAAGTCAATACCAATAATCTTTGCCATAATGATAGATATTTTTAATTTGTTATTATTCTTTTTTACCGTCACCCCCACCCGGGGGTTCCGTCCGCCACACATCGCCGTGTCGCGATTTCGAAACTAATTTCATCAAAGGTCGTACCAATTGCGAATTTCTGACAAAATGTCAGTCCGCTGACAGAACAACGGCACAAAGCGGCCTTTTTGCGTGATATTTTGGCAGGAGAAGGCACAAAAAAATGCGGCAGAGGTCGAAAAACCATCTGCCGCATGACTTTTTACAATCAATCTGTTTTATTCCTGATGTTCGTTCTGCTCTTCGAGGATACGCATCGCCACGTCGAGAATCGCAGTGTCATCTAATGTAACCACGCCACCGTCGGGTCCCGGTTCGAAATGCACGCCCACACACTCCTTCGACTCGTGTTTGCCTCCAAAGTAATTGCGGACAGTATCTGCATCTATACCTAACTCATCAGCAATACGTTGCGAACTGCCACTGGGCAATTTATCCTTGATACGACGCAACTCATTAAATGTAATAATCATATTCGTTGAATTTTAAGTTGGTTCTACACAACTAAATTAACACATTTTTTATAAATAACAAAATTTAAACCTAAAAAAATATTACGAATAGAAATATTACTAAAAAAAGTCCCACTCCTGAGAATGGGACTCTTTATATATCAATAACTAACGTCAAATTAATTATTTTTCGGTTCAATGTAGAACTGGAACAGCAACGGGGTGAAGGGAAGAATCTCGGTGCTGGTCGACGAGGTGGTGCGGTCGACGGCATTCTGGGTGGTGGCACCCGTTCCGTAGCTGTAATCGTAGCCGAAGCCGCCGTAACCGTAACCGGGATACATGCCGCCGCCGTAGCCGGGGTACATGCCCATGCCGGGACCGTAGTAGCCGCCATAGTAGCCGCCATAGCCGGGACCGTAGTAGCTGTTGGCATAGTTCAGATAGTTCATGTAGTCGAGGTAGGCCGACGAGTAACCGTTCGACGACGATGACGACGAGGTACGGGTAGTACCGTTGACACCGCTGGCACCGTAGGCATTGGTCGACACGGTCACCAGCGCACCCCACTGTCCGTACTTCATGTTGGGAATGACGTAGTAGAACGCCTTGATGAGTTCACCGTTTTCGGGACGGTAGCTCAACGCTTCGGCGTTGACGTTCTTGTCGCCGAAAATCAGTTCCTTGACCTCGGGAATATTGCTGTCGAAGATGAATCCGTCGAGGAAACGGCCGATATACCATATATTACAACTGTTCTCCAGCTTCACGGAGTCGGCATTGAGTGTGGCCACCGAGTCGTAACGCTTGTCGCCCTCAAAGAACTTCTCGCGCAGAATCTTGTTGATTTCGGCGTTCAGCTCCTTCATTCTCGACACGGGACGCTCCACACCGGCACTCTCGTCGCTGTAAGGCACATAACCCACATTGTAGGGATTGGGGAAGGTGATGTCCTCCTCGGGGGTATAGCGCACGTTCATGTAGACCTGAGGCACCGAGTCGCAGGCACTCGTCCAGCGCTTGGGGTTGTTGTAGGGGTGCAGGGGGTCCTTGGGGTCGGTGGGCATGGGGATATACTCCTCCTCGTCCTTCTTGCGGACGTTTTTCTTGTCGCCCTCCTCCTTGTCTTCGTCCTTCTTTTTCTTGTTGAAAATCTGCAGACCGCCGTTGGCCTCGAGCTTGCAGAAGGCATCGGTGAACTCGCCCTCATACTCGATGGGGTTCTTCACACGCGACTTCAGCTCCACCTCCATGATGAAGGGCTTGCGTTCGGCAATCGAAAACTGTCCCTGATAACCGCCGTCACCCTCGGCATTGTTGCTGACAATCGACCACGGCATGTAGAGACGCACCTTCGAGCCTTCGCGCAGCAACAACTCACGCGAGGTAATGCGCTTGTGGTTGGGGTCCTTGTCGTGGGAGTATTTGTTGAAATAGGCCTCGCCCAACGTCAGCTTGTTACGCAGGGCGTTATAGAGACCGTCGGGAATGACCACATCGGTCTTGCCCACAAAACGGTAGAAAGGCACATAGTGGGTCTGCTTGGTGTAGGTGCCGACCAGTTTGGCCTCGGGGGCGCGACGTGTGGCGATGATGTTGCCGGCAATGTCACGGCCCGAAAAATCGTACTTCACCCAGCACACCGTGTCGTTGATGGGTTTGGCATCGGGATTTCCTGCATCGAGGATATCGAAATAAAGGCCTGTCTCGCCGCAAGGCAGATAGTTGTCCAGCAGTTCGTCACGATTCTGGGTGATCCAGGCCTCGAAAGCCTGGTTTTCCAACTCCGTGTAGGACTCCGTTACATCTTCGGCACAGGCCACCGACATCAATGCCGCGCAGGCAGCCAGACCGAGATTGCGCAAATTCAATTTCATATCTTAATTCAGTTCATTTATTCTACTTTCATCACCTCCAGAAAGACCGCCACGGGGCTCTCCTTGGGGACCATATATATATTCTCGTCGTCGCCGTAGGCCATGTCGTAGGTCATGTAGACCTGCACCGCGTCGCCCTGACGACACCCCTTTAACGCAACGGCGACACCTTTTAGTATATGGGGTCGTCGCATATCGATGACCAGCGGTTCGAATTTCCACACGCCGGGGGTCAGTCCCACCATATACATGTACTCCTCGAAAGCCGGGTCGTTGGTGTAGAACGGAGGGGTCACCGACTGGATATTGTCCTCGGTGATGCCGCCGTCGGGGATACCCGATATCTTTTTGCCCTCGAACACATAATTGCGGAAGGTGAGGCTCACCTTCGACGACGATGTCACTTCGGGGAAATTCTCGCGTTCGGGATTATAATAGTCCTCCTCGTTGATGTAGCGGTACACCGAGCGGCCGGCCATACGGGTATAGAACGGCAGACGGCTGCCCTCGTCGAGTTCCTCTTCATCGACCAGACGCAGGGTATTACGCATGAAGCTCTCGATTTTCTTCTGCTGTTCGGGCAGAATATCCTCGTCATCGGAGCAGGAAACCACCCACAGGGGCAGCATCAACAGGAGTATAAATAATCTTTTCATCGGCATATAATTGTGCAAATTTACAAAAACAATCCGATTTTTAAGAATCAAAAGGCCAAAAATTGTCACCTCACCGACAAGTTTGTCGACCCGGTGCGTCTCCGCAGCCCCACTCCACCCCCGACACCCACGCACACCGCGCGGCCGTCACAGACGTTTGAGGGCTAGTCTGACGAGCGACTCCACCGAAGCGTCGGGTTCGTCCTTCAGCACGGCGCGCAGTGCCTTCTCGGCCACACCCTTGCCGAAGCCCAGCATGACAAGGGCCTCCAGCGCCTCGTCCTTGGCGGCATTGTCGGCCGTCGTCACCTCGCGGCTCTCGGCAATGTCGAGGGCGGTGAGCTTGCCGCTCAAGTCGACGATGATTTTCTGCGCCGTCTTCAGTCCCAGACCCTTCACATTCTTGAGCAGCACGGCATTTTCGGTGTTGATGATGCTCTGCAGCTCGCCGGGTGAGTAGGTCGACAGAATCATTCGCGCCGTGTTGCCACCCACGCCCGACACGCCCAGCAGCAGACGGAACAACTCGCGCTCGACCTTGGTGGCAAAGCCGTAGAGAAGTTGCGCGTCCTCACGGACGATGTAATGGGTGTAGAGTTTGGCACTCTCGCGCTGCTCGATGGCCGAGTAGGTTTCGAGCGATATATTAATATAGTATCCCACCCCACCGACATCTATCACGGCGTAGGCAGGTGCCAGTTCGGCAATCTTTCCACTGATGTATTCGTACATGACAATCGTTATTCAATTTCAAACAAATAGGCCGAGAGTTTCTCTCCGATGCTGCCTTCGGTGTAGCCCGACCACATGTCGGCCACCTTGCCCGTGGGGGCAATCAGCACAAAATAAGGCAGGCCGCTCTCCGCAGCACCGCAACGCACGGGCAGCGATTTGCCCACCACGGCGGTATCCAGCCACTGGAGACCCTCCAGTCGGCGCTCCTTCACGGCATGCTGCCACACCTCGCGGCTGTCCACCGAAAGGTGAATGACGGCCAGACGGCTGCCATATTTGTCGGCGACGGCCTCCAGCTCGGGAACGGCGGCCCCACAGGCCGTGCAACCCGCTCCCCAGAAGTCAAGCAGCACATAGCGGCGTGCGAACTCCGACAACGAGCGGCGGCGTCCCTCCATGTCGACAAACGGCGCGTCGGGCATCTTGTCGCCCACGCAGATTTTCTTTATCGGGTGCACCAGCGACTCGATGACCTGTCCGAGCGGACTCCGGCGCTGCTCGTCGCTCATGCGGTCGGCCAGACGCTCCCAGTCGAGCGCGGGACGGGTGGTCGTGCGCCAGATGCCGTGATAACGGACGAACTTGTCGAGCCAGAAATCGTCGACCTCGGCCGTCATCATATAGTCGTATCCCTTGCCGACCAGCAACTCACACCCCTCGACATAGCGGCGGCTGCGCTCGCTCTCCGTCAACGAGTCGGGCAGCTCCATGAGCAGGCGAATCGCCTCGCTCGCGGCCGCCGTGTAGCGATTCTCTTCGGCCTGCTCCTCGATGTCGGAGTCAATATCCCACAGACCGTAGCCCACGCCGTCGCCCGTGATTTCGATGCGGCGGCCGTCGTCGACCCACACGGCGGTGAGCCACTCGGGATACTCCTCACCCTTGCAGAAGATATGGTAGCGCGTGGGACGCGAGATGGTGTCGGTAAGCGTGAAACGTCCGTCGACCAGCGTATCGGCCGCCACCTGCGCGAGCGAACCGCCTTCACCGCGCAGCAGAACGACCACCGCACTGTCGGGTACATGCTCCACATGTCCCTCGATTCTGAAGGTTCCCTCCTCCACCGCCACTTCGGCAGCATTCTTCGTGCCGCACGACACGACACCCATCGTCATTCCCAAAGCCGTCACACACGACAAAACACGTCGTAAATATTCAATTTTCCTCATCATGAATGGTTAAATCGTCCAAAATCAATAAAAAATCGGTTGATTAGGCAAAAATAAAGAATTTTTTTTACCTTTGTATTCCGTTGAAAAAATAATTAAACTAAAAACAAAGAATAAGATATGAAAAAATTGTTCCTCACCGCGTTGGTTGTCGCCGCTGCAATGACATCGTGCGCCAACAAGGACGCCAAGACCACCGAAACGGCAACCACCACTGCCACCACCGAAAACACCGTTGCTCCGGCATCGGGTGAGATTGTCTATGTACAGGTAGAGGCCGTACTGGCACAGAGCGACCTCTTCAAGCAGGAGGGCGAGCCGCTGCAGGAGAAGACCAAGAAGGCCCAGGAGGGCTGGGCACAGAAGGAGCGCAACCTTCAGGCCGAGATGGCCAAGCTGCAGGAGAAGTATCAGAAGGGTCTGATCACCACCAACGATGCCCAGATGCAGCAGGAGAAGTTGCAGAAGCGCGCCGCTTCCTACCAGTCGACCTCGCAGAAGGAGGCACAGAAGCTCGACGAGGAGAACTACGTGTTCACCAACCGCGCTCAGGATCTCATCGCACGCGCCATCAAGGAGATCAACAGCGAGAAGCACTACAAGATGGTGGTCAACGCCGCATCGCTGCTGGAGGCCGACCCCGCCCTCGACATCACCAACGACGTGCTGAAGAAGGTGAACGAGTTGTACGCCAGCGACAAGGCTGCCGACAAGAAATAATCGGCCGCAGGGCCTGAATCGGCAAATCGACAGATAATTACCGGCTTTCATGGAGAAAGTCGGTAATTTTTTATAAATTTGCAGACAAAAACCAAACAAATACCTGCACAATGGGGTTTATTCCGTTCACATTCATAGACTTTATCGACATTATACTGGTTGCCCTCATCATGTATTGGATTTACCGCATGACCAAAGGCACCAATGCACCCTATATCCTCTCGGGCATCATCGCCATCTACCTGTTGTGGGTGGTGGTCAAGGCCCTCAATATGGAGTTGCTGTCGAGCATACTGGGACAGTTGATTTCGGTAGGAACCATCGCGCTCATCATCGTCTTCCAACCCGAGTTGAGACGCTTTCTGCAGGTTATCGGCATGCGTCAGAAGCAGTTTGACTTCATCACCCGCATCTTCACCTCGGCCAGCGACAGTGTGCAGACCAACATCACCCCCATCGTGACGGCCTGCTGCGAGATGGCACAGGTCAAGACCGGAGCACTGATTGTCATCGGCCAGCAGAGCGACCTGGCCCTCATCAAGGAGGGCGGCATCATCATCGACGCCAATGTGTCGACCTCGCTGCTCGAAAACATCTTCTTCAAGAACGCCCCCCTGCACGACGGTGCGGTGGTCATCGAGGGTGACAAGGTGGCAGCCGCCAAGTGTATCCTTCCCGTGACACAGAGTGCAGTACCCAAGTCCTACGGCACACGCCACCGCGCGGCCATCGGCATGAGCGAGATTTCCGATGCCATCATCATCGTGGTGTCGGAGGAGACCGGCTCAATCTCCATTGCGCAGGGCGGACAGCTCCACCGCAACATCGACCCCTCGCACCTCCAGCAGACCCTCCACCGCTACATGGCCATCAACAACCGTCCGCGCGCCAAGAAGGAGGTCGAACAGTAAAGCCACATGCGCGACAACATGTCGTGACACACATCTGCGGTCATCGGACCGACAACCACAACAGACACGGATTTTCACCGTGTCTGTTTTTTTATGCCGTCCGCCCCAGCAAAAGCCACACACCGACTCCATCACACACCGTCCCTCCACTTCCACGGCTTATGCCATTCTTCCGCTTCCTCATCGCACGCCATTCTTCCGCTCCGCATCAACGCCCACCGGACACACACTCCCCCACGCCCATCGTTCAAAGGCCGTCTGCCCCGGAAGACGTCGATTGGCAGAAAGAGGCGAAAGCGCACGAAACGTAACACGGGAAAAGGTACAGACATTGCCGTGTCCCACGTCCGGTCAATGTTTTCAGTCAGGGAAACTCATGGGGAAAGAGGCTGGAGAAAAGCTGCCACAAAAGCCGACCGCAGAGAGAAAGACCGAAGGCCGTCCACCTGCGCACACGCTCTCCACACGCCACACACGCACTGCATGCACGCACACTGCACACGTTTCACGCATTCTCACGCACGCCGCCCCCCCACGTCCTCACGTACACGCACAAAAAAAACAGGGTCGGAACCTGACACGGTTCCGACCCTTTAAATCGTCTTTCTCAATCCGATTACTTGGTCTGCTCGGCAGCGGGCTGCTCTGTTGCAGGCTGCTCGGCAGGAATCTCCTGCTGGGGCATTGCGGGTGCCTCAACCGACACGCTCTCCTGCAAAGCCTTTGCGTCCTTGGCAATCTGAAGTGCCTCGGCTGCACGGCCACGGTCCATAGCCATGGTAGCCACCAGGCTCAGGACAACGATGGCGATTGCCATGGTCCATGTAAATTTCTCGAGGAAGTTAGTGGTCTCGCGCACGCCCATCACCTGGTTCGAAGCACCGAAGTTTGCAGCCATGCCACTCTTGGGGTTTTGAACCAAAACCGCGAGAATCACCAGAATGCTCGCAATGAGAATCAAAACAATGCAAATAGTGTATAACATCTTGTTTGTTTTTTAGTTATTATTATTTTTTTATTTTGCTAATTAGTTCGGCAAAGTAAACACTTTTTTCGGGATTTCGCAAACTTAATTTCGAATAAATGGCTATTGCCTGCTCACGAAAACCCTGCGAAAGATAGATTTCGGCTAATTGTTCGCTCACCACCTCGTCTTCCTCGTCCAAAACAGGCTCTGTGCGGATATCGCTGTCGGGGTCGCCGTCCTCGGCTACGATACGCAAATCCGTCTCGTTGAGAAAGCGGTCAATCACCTCGTCGGTCGAGATGGTGGAGAGCAGTTCGAAGTCGGCCGCCTCACGCCCCAGCGAACTCTCGTCGCGCCACGGGGCCATGAGTCGCGTGAGGGGACTCTCGCCGCCACCCACACGCTCGCGCAGCGTGCGGTAGGGGGCAAACCACTCCCACATCTGTCCCTGCGCGTCGATTTCGTCGAGGGTCGGCAGCCGGTCGGCAGCCACAGGTCTGTAATAGTAATCTGAACGGTTCATCACTTCCTCCCCCGTTTACCAGTTCGAAGCCGAAGCCATGAAGATGTCGTTGACCAGTTTATCGACGATTTCGGGAATCAGCGTACCCTCGGCCTCGGTCAGCAGCAGGGTCGAATCGTAGTTCTCGTAGGCCGAGAAGGTCTTGCTCCACGACTGCGACTCGTCGATGGCATTGGTGAAGCGCACCTTCACGGTGATGGTCAGACGGTTCAACAGTGCGAAGTCGTCGCTCGACACCGATGCCGTGGTCGAGGTGTAGTTGACAATCTCACCCTCGAAGGCGAAATCGCCGCCCTCCTCCACCTGTGTCAGACGGGTACGGCGCGAGAAGATGTCGACCAGCGCCTCGGTGAAGGTGGAACTCAGAATCGGGGAGACCATCGTGGCGTTGTTGGGGAAATAGGCCACCGAGAAGGTCTTGGCATCGGGCGGAATCGACGCTCCCGACAGTGAATATTTAATCGCCACGCCACATGCCGTGGCCAACAGTGCCACGCAGAGCGTCAGCAGAAGGGTGAATTTACGAAACATGAAACAAATAGTGTTGTTTTGAGTGAATAATCCAAATTAGAGGTCCTCGATACCCAGCTCCTTGATTTTGCGGTAGAGCGTGCGTTCCGACATGAACAGCTCGGCGGCGGCCTCCTTGCGGCGGCCGTTGTTGCGGCGCAGGGCCCTGACAATCTGCTCGCGCTGCATGTCGGCCTTGGTCATCTCGTGGGGCGGCTGGAGGTCGGAGACATCTTCCGACTCGGTGTACTCGGCCGCCTCCTGTTCATAGGGAACATAGGGCATGTTCTGCGACGAGGAGGAGGGCAGCAACGCCTTGATGTCGGAAGGCGGCGTCTGGCCGTGGGGCATCACCACACCGCCGCGCAGCACCTCGGAGAGCATGCGTTTGAGTTCGTTGATGTCGGCACGCATGTCGAACAGCACCTTGTAGAGCAGCTCGCGCTCGGTGGACGACGAGTCGTGGTCGCCGTCACTCATGCGACCGCCGCCGCTGCGAATCACCGCCTCGCCCGAATTTTGCGCCGGGAGGTACTTGGCCAGCACCTCGGCGGTGATGACCCTCGACTGCTCGATGGCCGAAATCTGCTCGGCGACATTCTTCAACTGACGGATATTGCCCCTCCAGTAGTAGCTCTTGAGCATCTGGCGCGCGCCGTCGTCGAGTGTGATGGAGGGCATGCGGTACTGCTCGGCCACATCGGCCGCAAAACGGCGGAACAACAGAGGGATATCCTCCGGCCGCTCGCGGAGGGCCGGCACAAGGATAGGCACCGTGGCCAGACGGTAGTACAAATCCTCGCGGAAACGTCCCTGAATGATGGCTTCCTGAAGATTCACATTGGTGGCGGCCACCACCCTCACGTTGGTCTTCTGCACCTTCGACGAACCCACACGGATAAACTCACCGGTCTGGAGGACACGCAACAGTCGTGCCTGAGTGGAATGGGGCAGCTCGGCCACCTCGTCGAGGAAGATGGTTCCTCCGTCGGCCTCCTCGAAATAGCCCTTACGCGCCTCGAGTGCGCCGGTGAAGGCACCCTTCTCATGGCCGAACAGTTCGGAGTCGATGGTACCCTCGGGAATGGCGGCACAGTTGACCGCAATATATTTGTTGTGCTTGCGGCTCGAATAGGCGTGAATCACCTGTGGGAAAAACTCCTTTCCCACACCGCTCTCGCCGGTGACCAGCACCGTGAGGTCGGTGGGAGCCACGCGCAACGCCACGTCCAATGCCCTGTCGAGCAACGGCGACGAGCCGATGATGCCGAACCGCTGTTTTACCGATAATATGTTGTCTGTCATTCTTCTTGTTTCTTCTTGGGTAGAGAGGTGTAAGGCTACATGCCGTCGGAGGTCATCTCCGAATCTTCGATGAAGGACTCCACGTTCATCTCCACATTGTTCATCTCGTTCCAATAGCCGAAAGCGATGGCCGCCAGCGCAATCAGTGCCGCGGCAATGGCCAGCCAGATGAAGCGGTCGTTGCCCTTCTTGCGCGGGGTGTGGTGGACATAGGTGTAGGCGTCGGTGTTCTTGTAGGGACGGCGGTACTGGAGGTCGTCGAGCGAAGCCTCGTCGTCATCGTCGTCGTGACGGCGTTTCTCGTTGGCGAAGGCCGTCTCCACGGTATTGACGATGCGGCCGGTATTGAGCTGCATCTGGCAACAGTCGCTGTGGGGCTGTTCCTGCGCGTCAGGCTCCTCCACCGAAGGCTGACGCTCCTCCGCGGCCACCGACGGTGAGGCGACGGCCGGCGCGGGCTGCTCCTCAACGGCGGACGGCTCCTCACGATGAGCCACCGACACGGTGTCTGGTTCATAGCTGAAGGCAATGGTGCCGTTCTCGCCCTGACGGAGAACACCCACTCCCTCAATCAGATACGACGAGCCGTTCTGCACGGCATGGCGCACCTCGAACACCATACGGTCAATCACGCCGGCGGCCTCCAGCTCGGGGACACCGCTCTGCACCAGCAGCGACGACAGCACACCGTCGTCACGGCGATACATCTCTGTGAAGATGACCTGTTCTCCGCCGTCCTTGACCACAAAGGTACCCAAAGCGGGAATGACCAGTCGTTTGTGCGACTTGAGATATTGCGATATGATTTTGTTCAACACGGTAATCTGCGTTTTGATTTTACGGCTTCAAAATTACCTTTTTTCGGGTAAAAATCCAAAATATATACCTATTAATAAAAATAATCGGGCAAAGAGTTGGCAATCCGAAAAATATTCGCCTACTTTGCACCCCGAAATTTACATATATCCGTCTTGACTACATGCTCCCGTTTCAGACAATGTAGCCAAGGCGGATTGAACGATTTAACCGCAGACAAGAGATGAAAGACAAGTACATTGACCTGATCGAACAGACCTTCGATTTTCCGCAAGACGAGTTCTCGGTGGAAGACAACGAGCTCAATTTCCACGACATTCCGCTCATGGAATTGATCAAACAGTACGGTACACCGCTGAAGATTACCTATCTGCCCAAGATTTCGCAGCAGATCAACCGTGCCAAACGTATGTTCAATGTGGCGATGGCCAAGGTCGATTACAAGGGTAGCTACAACTACTGCTACTGCACCAAGTCGAGCCATTTCTCGTTTGTGCTGGAGGAGGCCCTCAAGAACGACATTCACCTCGAAACCTCGTCGGCCTACGATATCCACATCATCAACGCGCTCTACGACAGCGGCATCATCAACAAGGACCGTTACATTGTCTGCAACGGTTTCAAACGCCCGCAGTATGTCGAGAACATCGCCCAGCTGCTCAACGCCGGATTCGAGAACACCATTCCGGTGCTGGACAACAAGGAGGAGCTGGAGTTGTTCGAGAACGCATTCACCAAGAAGTGCAAAATCGGTATCCGCATCGCTTCGGAGGAGGAACCCAAGTTCGAGTTCTACACCTCGCGTCTGGGTATCCGCTACAACGACATCGTCGATTTCTACAAGGCCCGCATCAAGAAGAACAAGATGTTCCAGCTCAAGATGCTCCACTTCTTCATCAACACCGGCATCAAGGACACGGCCTACTACTGGAACGAGTTGTCGAAGTGCATGAACGTCTACTGCGAGCTGAAGAAGGTATGCCCCGAACTCGACAGCCTCAACATCGGCGGCGGTCTGCCCATCAAGAACTCGCTCAACTTCAACTACGAGTATGAGTACCTCATCGAGGAAATCGTGGCACAGATCAAGAACATCTGCCAGCACAACGGCGTCGACGAACCCAACATCTTCACCGAGTTCGGCTCGTTCACCGTGGGCGAGAGTGGCGCAACACTCTACTCCATTGTCAACGAAAAGCAGCAGAACGACCGCGAGAACTGGTACATGATCGACTCGTCGTTCATCACCACACTGCCCGACACCTGGGGTATCGACCAGCGCTACATCATGCTGGCCATTAACAACTGGGACAAGGAGTATCACCGTGTGCTGCTCGGCGGTCTGACCTGCGATTCGGAGGACTTCTACAATTCGGAGTGCCACACCAACGCCATCTTCCTCCCCAAACTGGAGAAGGGCAACACCCAGTACATCGGTTTCTTCCACACGGGCGCCTACCAGGAGTCTCTGGGCGGCTTCGGCGGTATCCAGCACTGTCTGATTCCCGCCCCCAAGCACGTGATCATCGACCGCGACAAGTCGGACAACGAATACTACACCCGTCTCTTCGCCAAGGAGCAGTCGTGGCGTTCGATGCTGCGTGTCCTGGGTTACTAATCCCGACCTCATACATCAATACATATATAAATAGTGTTCTCTGCACGCCCGTCGCCTGACGCCGTGCAGAGATTTTTTTATTCCTCCGCCCCACCGCTCCCATTTTTTGCTTAATCGATAAAAATCAGTAACTTTGTGACAAAATCCGACAACAATGCAGATACGCAAAGCCGAATTCAAATGTAGTTCAGAACGAATTTCACAAGTCCCGAAAGACGACAAGAAGGACATCGCCTTCATCGGACGAAGCAATGTGGGCAAATCGTCGCTCATCAACATGCTCACCGGCCGCCAGGGACTGGCCAAAGTCTCGTCGACCCCCGGCAAGACACGGCTCATCAACCACTTCACCATCAACAACGAATGGTATCTGGTCGACCTGCCGGGCTACGGCTACGCCCGCACGTCGAAGACCCTGAGAAGCGACTTCGCCAAAATCATCACCGACTATGTACTCAAGTGCGAGAAGATGCACTTCCTCTTCGTGCTGGTCGACGTGAGACTCGAACCCCAGAAGATAGACCTGCGTTTCATCGAGATGCTCGGCCACAACGGTGTGCCCTTCGGCATCATCTTCACCAAGAGCGACAAACTCTCCAAGACCCAGGCCCAGAGAAGCATCACCGCCTACCAAAAGGTACTCGCCGAACAGTGGGAAGAACTTCCGCCCATGTTCCTCTCCTCGTCGGAGAAGGCACAGGGACGCGACGAAATCCTCGATTTCATCGACAAATGTCTCGAAGTTTAACTCATTGTTTATAATTTGAGACGGAAAGTGCTCGTTTTTCACTCGAATGTCTTATATTTGCACAACCAAAAACCATATTATTCCATGGCAATCCATAAAATCAAGTTTTTCGCCGGTCGCGGTTCTGAGTATTTAGCCAAGAAAATCGCAGCCAGCTTCGGAACCAAACTCGGTGAATCTGAAGTCCTCAGCTTCAGTGACGGTGAGTTCCAGCCCTTCTACAACGAATCAATCCGTGGTTGCACGGTGTTCATTATCCAGTCGACGTTCCCGCCCTCGGACAACCTCATGGAGCTGCTGATGATGATTGACGCCGCACGCCGCGCTTCGGCTCACCAGGTTGTGGCCGTAATGCCCTACTTCGGTTGGGCGCGTCAGGACAGAAAGGACAAACCCAGAGTGCCGATAGGCGCCAAACTGGTGGCCAACATGCTGATGGCCGCAGGCGTAGACCGTGTGATGACCATGGACCTCCACGCCGACCAGATTCAGGGTTTCTTCGAAGTTCCCGTCGATGCACTCTACGCCAGCGGTATCTTCATTCCCTATATCCAGAGCCTCAACATCGAGGACCTCTCCATCGCTTCACCCGACATGGGCGGCGCAAAGCGTGCCAGCACCTATGCCAAGCTGCTCGGCACCCCCATCATCATCTCCCACAAGGAGCGCGCAAAGGCCAATGTAGTGGGTACGATGACCGCCATCGGCGACGTGGAAGGCCGCAACGTGCTGATTGTCGACGATATGATTGATACGGCAGGTACCATCTGCATGGCTGCCGACATGTTGATGGCCCGTGGTGCCAAGAGCGTACGCGCCGCCATCACCCACCCCATTCTCTCGGGTCCGGCCTACGAGCGTATCAACGCCAGCGCACTGGAGGAGGTTATCGTTACCGATACCATTCCTTTGAATCCCGATAAGGATTTGCACAAGTTCACTGTTCTGTCGGTGGCTGACATCTTCGCCAACGTCATCGAGCGTGTACACAACTACAAGGAAATTTCTTCGATTTTCTTCAAGTAGAAGAAAATCCTGCCAATAGACGAAGCGTCCGAAGCCTCAAAAAAGGTCTCGGACACTTTTTTTCAATACCCACCCTTACAAATACTTACATCATGAAACACCTTCTACTCACCCTGCTGGCCGCAGCCGGCACCATATCGCTCTCCGCCCAGACCCTCACATCGGCGGACAAGCGTCTCGACCATGTTTTCGACATCGCCACATCGACCCTCTACAACAATGTGAGGGACAGCATCATCAATGCCGGTGGCTCCTACACCGGAGAATGGACGCGAGACATCGCCATCAACTCATGGAACGCCTCCAATCTGCTTCTTCCCGAAGTGAGCCGCCATTCGCTGTGGTGCACCACCACCGACCACCGCACCCGTATCGGCCACCAATATTGGGACCACATCATCTGGGTCATCGGTGCCTACGACCACTATCTGACCACTCGCGACGAAGCCTTCCTCCGTCAGGCCTACACCGCCTCGCGCAACACCATGCAACAACTCGAAAGCGAAGCCTTCGACTCCCGCTACGGACTCTTCACCGGCCCGTCGGTCTTCAACGACGGCATTGCCGGCTACGAGTCCCCAATCTACGAACAGGGACGCGCAAGCAGCTATGTGCTGGACTACCCCAATGCCCGCCACATCATGTGTCTCAGCACCAACTGTGTCTATTATGCCGCCTACCTGCGGCTGGCCGACATGGCCCGTCTGACGGGCGATGCGTCCACCGCCAAGAGCTACCTCGCTTCGGCAGCCACCCTCAAGGGTAATATCCGCAACCATCTGTGGGACACCCAACAACAGACCTTCTACTATCTGATTGACCACAACGGCACCCCCCACCGCTTTCAGGAAGGACTCGGTCTTTCGTTTGCGGTGCTCTTCGGCATCGCCGACCCCAGCGAGGCCGCACATCTTGTCGCCAAGGCACATGTCACCCCCTATGGTCTGCCCTCCATCTACCCCCACTTCCAACGCTTCTCCGACGAACGCCCCGGACGCCACAACACCATCATCTGGCCGTTTGTCAACGCCTTCTGGGCCGAAGCTACTCTGCAGACCGGCGCACGCGACAAATTCATCTTCGAGGTCGAGAACCTCTGCCGTTTGGTCACCCGCAGCAACGACTGCTTCTACGAAATCTACGACAGCCGGACCGGAGCGGTCAACGGCGGCTGGCAGACCAAAGCCTCCGACCGCATCGAGAGCTGGGAGTCCATCCATCATCAGACATGGTCGGCCACAGGCTTCTTGCGCATGGTCATCAAGGGCATATTCGGCATTCGTGCCACCGAGGAGGGACTGGTGATGGCTCCCGACGCCGAACTGATGCACCATTTCGGCATCTCGCGTCTCGACAACCTGCGTTTCATGAACATCAGGCTTCACATTCGCCGCATCGGTAACGGTCACAAAATCCATCGGATAAAGATTGAAGGACAGAAGAGCGGAAAGGAGCGCATCGTATTGCGCACCGTCGCCAACGGTTCCCCCCACACCGACATTCACATCGACATCATCACCCGATAATCCGCCGCACGGCTTCTCCCCACATACAAAAAGGACGACCCGAAAAGGGGTCGTCCTTTTTATTTTCAGCAAAGTAACTTACAAGACGGTCACCTCGTCGATGAAGAACCAGCAGGGATGACCCACGCCATAGTGCCAGTGGGGGCATACCTTTGTGCCGACCACATCAACGCGGATATAGCGCACGTTCTGCTTCTCGGCAAATTCATGCTTCACACCCTTGAACTTCACCTGCACGGAGCGGTCCTCGGGGAGGTCATACACACCGGCTTCGGTGTAGTTCTCGCCATCGGTGGAGACAGAATACTTCACCTGCTTGGGGAAGAGAATCCATGCACCCAGCTGATGGAGGAAGTCCGTCTCGACAGACGACACAGCCGTCTCCTCGCCGAGGTCTACGATGAACGAAGCATCGATACCCTCCCAGCCAATCCAGCTGTCGGCATAGGTCTGACCGCCGAACAACTCATCGGTGAGTGAGGTACGTGCCGCCTCGGCATAGCGTGCGCCCGGCTCGGTGAGGAACTCAATCTTCGCGCCGGCAGCCAGACTGCGCTCCTTGCGGGGCATATAACGCTCGCGGAACAGGTTGCAATACTCCACGGGGGAGTTGCTGCGCTCGTTGAGTGTGGGGATTTCGAAGCGAACCGCCTGCTTCTCGAAGTAATCGAGTTTCTGCTTCAGCGACTCATAGTCCTTCTCCCGGTTGGTACGGTCAATCTCCAGCTCGGAGTAGAGCAGGGGCACGCGTGTACGCTGCACACGCGCCAGCAACACGCTGTCGTCCTTCACAGCCGCCTCCGCCTTGTCGAACAGGGCTTTGTAGCGGCGCATGAGTTCGGGCTTGAGCATACCCTTCTTGTGCGAAACGGGCGAATCGTAAATCCACAGACGCTGACCGCTGCCAATCAGTGCGCCCTCCATGATTTTCACATATTGATAGAGGTAGGGAGCGGCAGCGCCGTAGTAACCCTCAAGGAACTGACGAATCAGCACATCGGTGTCGGCATCGGGATTCCACATCAGCTTCGACACCAGCCAAGAACGCATCTCGGCGAAGTCACCACCGCGCGAGCTGCCAATCTGCGAGAAGTGCATGGTGGCGTGGTTGTCACGGAACAGGCGGATATTGTCGGCAAGGATATGGAAGTTGGGGAAGGGAGCCACCATGTTATCGAAATTGATACCATAGTCCCACACGAAGATATTGTTGCTGATTTTGCTCCAACCCTCGATGGCCTTCACAAACTGACGACCCGAAGCATTCTCCCGCAACGATACCTCGCGGTCGCAGTCGATGTCGCAGAGCATGATATTGACATTGGGCAGGGGCTTCACATGCTTGGGCGGATTCATCGTAAAGATATACGCCAAAGTGGAGAACTCCTTATCGGGGAAACGCTGTGCCAGCTGATTGACAAAGCGAATGAAGTTGCCCGAAATAGCCCCCTCATACTCGGTAATCTTACTGCACTCGGGGCACTGACAATGGGTAAAGTTACCATCGTTCTGGCTCACCGAAATCATGTGACGGTCGGGGTGTGCCTTGAAGATGGAGTCGATGCGCTGTGCGGCAATCTCCAGCACCTCGGGATTCGACAGACACCACTGGCTGGCTTTGCCGGGGTGACGCTTGCCGTTGAAGTAGGAGTAATATTCGGGGTGCTCCTTGCCATAAATTGCCGAGGGCATAATCTTGTCGAAGGTGTGCACCCAATACTTGCCGGCGAAGACCTCATCGACATTCTCCAGACGCGTCCACAGACGGTAATAGGGGTCTGTTCCCATGCCGTAGAACTGACTCTGACGGTGACGGAAGGCGGGATTTTCCAGGATATCGGCATCGGGAATGACAATATCGCGGCTGCGGGTGAGCGAATACTCGTTCTCGCCCCAGTAGTTGACACCCAGGAAACGCTCGAAGAGGGTGGTCACACCATAAATCGAGCCTTTGTCACCGCCGTTGACGATGCGTACCACGCCGTCGGCCGACACCAGACGGAAACCGTCCTCGGTGAGTTTCTCCGACACATATTCCTTGTTCGACAGGGCGTTGCCGATGACCACATCACCCTTACGCAGTCCCTTGCCGGCCTCCGAAGCCTTCACAATCGGAAGACGCGCATCGGAGATACGGTGCAGGAAATCCTGCATGAGTGAAGCCGCCACAGAGTCAGCTTTCTGATTGGTGGTGACCACGATACGGCCTTTGGGCGCACCCTGCTTCACGAGGGTGACCTGTGCCGCTACCGAGGACGCCCCCCACAGGGCCGCCGCCAGCAAGGCAACTTTCAGACTTGTCTTTTTCATTGTTTGATTTTCAGGTTAGTTTTATAAATTCAATCATGTGTTTACTCCTCGTCGGCGAACATGGGGTCCCATGCCGGCAGACGGGTGGGTTTCTGCTCGAGAATCTTGAGAATGTCGGCCGGCACGAAACGCTTTTCGACCACCAGACGGAACATATACTCGTTGAACCACTCGTCGGTCATGATCAGGTGGCCCTTGTAGCCCGACTCGGCGCCCCAGCTGTTCTCGACCATCCACTTGGTGGGCTTGCCCTCGGCGTCCAAATCCACGGCCATCATGGTCATGGCGTGCGACGAACCGCTGGCAAAGGTCTTCACGCGCTGCTCCTTGTTCATCGGGAAATCGGTACCCATCAGCGACTCGTAGTCGAAGTTGTTGATATCCAACAGACCGCGCTTGCTATTGAGGAACTTGCCCACATCGCAGCTGAAATACATCATCACATCGTTCTTCAACGACTCGATACCCATCTTCTTGATCTCCTCGACGGGGAGGTTGATGTAGGTCCAGTCGCGGCCGTCGTAGACGTGGCGGTCATAGTCGATGGAGTAGAGTTTGTAGTATTCGCGTGTGGGGTCGTTCATCAGCATCACATAGTTGCCCGTGAGGTCGTTGCCCAGGAACTCCTTGTAGAACGACATGGGGGTGTACTCCTTGGTGCTGACAATCTTGCCGTCGGCGTCCTTGCGTGTCCAGGTGAATTTCTCGACCGGCTCGCCGAAGGCCAGTGTCAGCATGCGGTAGATGACCTTGAGCATCTCCTCCTTGCGCAGTTCCACCTCTGCCGGCTTGGCATTCTTGGGCAGCTCGCGCAGACGCAGACCCTGCTCGCGCAACTTGGTCGAGAGCAACTGTGCAATCACACGGGTGTTGTTGGTCGAATAGGTTTCGGGCATCACCTCCTTGGGTACCACACCGTATTTGCCGATGTTGTCGGAGATGCCGGTGAACTGGCCGCCGTCGCTGAGCGGGTTGCGGAACAACCACTCCACGGTCTTGTCGCTCATGGGCAGCTGACGGGTGTCGATGACGCCCTGCAGGAAGAGGTTGGCCTTCTCCAACTGGTCGAAGAAGAAGTTGTAGGCCTGCGAGAACTCCAGCTGCGAGAGGTTATGCTCCTTCATGGCCTGCGCGCGCAGCACGTTGAGACCGGTGAACAGCCAGCAGCGTCCCGACGACTGCTGGTCGGTGATGCCCTTCGACTTCACCTCATAGGTGAAATGGGTGTCCATACCCTTCATGTTCTCGCGGTTGAGCGCCAAGGTGTTGATGTCGGTACCGCCCAGCGCATTGCGCAGGGCCTTGTCCATAGCGTTTCCTTCGTAGGAAGCCTTCAGGCGTTCCATCATCTGGGGCGAGATGCCGCCCTGTGCCAGGGCATCGGTTGCGCCGAGCAACAATGCCGACGAAAGTAATAAGTGGGTCAGTTTCATATCAGTTGTTCTTAAAAATTATATCAGTACTCTTTGTCGTTCACCTTCTCATACACCGAGACAAGACGGAAGCCCGGGGAGACATCCCCACCCTTGAGGTCACTGAAGTCACTGAGCAGCAACTCCTTCTTTCCGACGAAATCCACATCGAGAAACCGAAACGGGGTGTAGAAGCCCGGCGGGTGAAGTTCATCGCCTTCTCCGTGTTTCGGAAGCGTTCCCCTGGGGTCTGCGACCCTCTGCCCCCTAAAGTATCTCGCAGGCAATCCGCGCACACGCCTCGGCATCGGCCAGCGCATGGTGATGGGCCTTCAGGTCGTATCCGCATCGTGCGGCCACGGTCTGCAACTGGTGGTTGGGCAGCTCGCGGCCAAAGACCCGACGCGATGCCCGACAGGTGCAATGGAACTCATAGTCGGGATAGGGCATGCCATAGCGGCCGAACACCGCCTTGAGGCACCCCTCGTCGAAGGGGGCATTGTGAGCCACCAGCGGCAGGCCGCCGATACGGGGGGCTATCCTGCGCCACACCTGCGGAAACTCCTCCGCCGAGTCGGTGTCACGCCGTGTGAGTCCGTGTACGGCCGTACACCACGAGGTATAGTAATTGGGCTGGGGACGAATCAGCGAGTAGAAGGTGTCGACCACCTCACCATCGCGCACCACGACCACACCCACACTGCACACACTGCTGCGTTCGCAGTTGGCAGTTTCGAAATCTATTGCAACAAAATCGGTCATAATCTATGCAAAAATAGCGAAAAAAAACGACACTCCCAATATCTGCCGTAACGGCGGAAAGAAAAATATCCGCCGCCCACCCATATAATAAATTGGGAGACAAACTGTCGTTTTTTGTTTGGAAAACCGCAAAAAATACATATTTTTGTCCAATATACCGAATTATGGCATATTGCACCCCACCATTCGGACATACCGCCCAAAGAGATAACTCACTAATTTAATAACAATTACAACAACATGAAAAAACTACTACTCATTCTGTTGGCAGGCATCGGACTCGTCTCCTGTTGTTCGTCGCCCAAGACATCGGACATCGCAGTCGTCCCCTACCCCAATCACATTGAGGTGACATCGGGCGAATACGACGTGAAGAACCAGCCCGTATCGTGTGACGCGCGCACCGACGAAAAGACCCGTCGTGTGATTGAGGCATTCGCGGCACAGTTATCGCTGACCTCGGGTGGCGAGAACGCGCTGACCGTCGACCAGACCCCCTCGAAGTCGGGTATCCGCTTCATCGTCGACGACACCCAGCCGGCCGAGGGCTACTCGCTGGCCATCGACCGCTGCGGTGTGGAGCTGCGCGCCTCGAAGTTCAACGGCTTCCTCTACGGTGTGCAGACCCTCAAGCAGCTGCTCCCCGTCGAGGTATTCGGCAAGCAGGCTGCCGCCAATGCAGCATGGACGCTCCCCTGTCTGAACATCACCGACGCTCCGCGCTTCGGCTACCGAGGCATGCACCTCGACGTGTCGCGCCACTTCTTCTCCACCGAGGAGGTAAAACGCTTCATCGACATGATGACACTCCACAAACTCAATACCCTCCACTGGCATCTGACCGACGACCAGGGCTGGCGTGTCGAAATCAAGAAATATCCCCTTCTTACCGAAGTGGGCGGCATGCGTAAGGGCACCGTTATCCGCAAGGAGTGGGGCAACTACGACAATATCCCCTACGGCGGTTTCTACACCCAGGACGAGATTCGCGAGATTGTGAAGTATGCCGACGAGAACGGCATCACAGTAATCCCCGAAATCGACCTTCCGGGCCACATGCAGGCCGCTCTGGCCGCATATCCCCAGTTGGGCTGCACGGGCGGTCCCTATGAGGTATGGGGTCGTTGGGGTGTGTCCGACGACGTACTCTGCATCGGCAAGGAGAACTCGTTCAAGTTCATCGAGGACGTCCTCACCGAGGTCATGGAGCTCTTCCCCTCGAAGTATATCCACATCGGCGGCGACGAGTGTCCCAAGGTACGCTGGGAGAAGTGTCCCAAGTGTCAGGCTCGCATCAAGGCACTGGGTCTGAAGGGCAACGGCAAATACTCGAAGGAGCATTTCCTCCAGAGCTATGTCACCGAGCGTGTGGGCAAGTTCCTCGCCGAGCATGACCGCATCGTCATCGGTTGGGACGAGATTCTCGAGGGTCAGGCTCCCCAGGACGCCGTCATCATGTCGTGGAGAGGCAGCGACGGCGGTGTGACTGCCGCACAGAACGGCCACGATGTCATCATGACCCCCAACACCAACTTCTATTTCGACCACTACCAGTCGCTCGACACCGATGCCGAGCCTTTCGGTATCGGCGGCTACCTGCCCGTGGAGAAGGTCTACGCCTACAACATCGACTTCCCCCAGCTCAACGACGAGCAGAAGAAGCATATCCTCGGTGTGCAGGCCAACCTCTGGTCGGAGTACATCAAGACCAACGAGCATCTGGAGTACATGTTGCTGCCCCGTCTCGACGCACTGAGCGAGGTGCAGTGGACCGAGTTCGAGAACAAGGACTACGACCGCTTCATCGCCAACTTCCGCATGCACGAGATTTATGACATGATGGGCTACAACTACGCCAAACACATCTTCGCCATCACGGCTTCCTATCGGGTTGATACCGACAAGCAGGCCGTCATGATGGAGTTGAACACACTGGGCAATGCCCCCATTCACTACACCCTCGACGGTTCGGAGCCGACCACAAACAGCCCCCTCTACACCGCACCCGTTGCGCTGACCCGCGACTGCGTATTCAAGGCAGCCACCTTCCGTAACTTCGAGACTCCCGTCTACAGCCGTGAGTTCAAGTTCAACAAGGCCACCGCTCGCAAGGCGACCCTCAACACCCAGCCCACCGAGAAGTATTTCTTCGGTGGAGCTTCGACCCTTACCGACGGCTATTGTGGTGAAGACGGCTACACCAACGGTTCATGGGTGGGCTTCCTCAACGAACCGATGGACATCACCATCGACATGGAAGGCAGCGAGAGCTACTCTTCAGTTTCGGTGCAGGCCGACGTCTTCTTCGGCGAGTGGATTTTCGGTCCCCGCGAGATTCAGGTGCTGACCTCCGACAACGGCGAGCAGTTCACCGAGGTAGGCAAACTGGTCACCGATGCCGTGAAGGAGGATTCGAAGAACGGTGTGAGAACCTACACCGTGGAGTTCCCCGCCACTTCGGCACGCTACCTCCGCATCGTAGCCCCCACCGTGAACCCCATTCCCGAATGGCACGGTGCAAAGGGTGAGAAGGCCCACATGTTCATCGGCGAGATTTCGGTGAACTAATCCCACGCCATACCCCCTCACGGAGCCGCGCGCCCCGTGACAGGACAAAAGAAATCCGGCAGGTCGCATGACCTGCCGGATTTTGTGTTTTAGGCGGATAGACCTCATCACAAGGCCCCGTCCTCCTACCAGTCGATGTCCACCTCCACAGGGCAGTGGTCCGAACCCGGAATCTCGCTGTGAATGGCCGCACCGCGCAACTTGTCGGCCACACGCGCCGATACCAAAAAGTAGTCGATACGCCAGCCTGCATTCTTCTCGCGCGCACGGAAACGGTACGACCACCACGAATAGGCCCCCTCCACATCGGGATGGAAGTGGCGGAAGGTGTCGACAAAGCCGGCATCGAGCAGGGTCTGGAAACGGCCGCGCTCCTCGTCGGTGAAACCGGCATTCATGCGGTTGGTCTTGGGATTCTTGAGGTCGATTTCGCGATGCGCCACATTCAGGTCACCGCACACCACCACGGGTTTCCGCGCATCGAGACGCAGCAGATAGTCGCGGAAGTCGTCCTCCCACTTCATGCGGTAGTCCAGACGCTTCAATCCGTCCTGCGAGTTGGGGGTGTAGACCGTCACCAGAAAGAAATTCTCCATCTCGAGGGTGATGACACGCCCCTCGTGGTCATGCTCGTCGATACCCATGCCGTAGGTGACCGCCACGGGGGTGTGACGGGTGAATATGGCCGTACCCGAGTAACCTTTCTTCTCGGCGTAGTTCCAGTAGGAGGTGTACCCCTCGAATTGCAGGTCGAGCTGCCCCTCCTGCATCTTGGTCTCCTGCAAGCAGAAGAAATCGGCATCGAGCGCCGCAAAAGCCTCACGGAAACCCTTGTCGCAGCAGGCGCGGATTCCGTTGACGTTCCATGATATCAGTTTCATATCCTTATCGTTTTATTGTTGTCTCTTCATTGTCGGGGCAACAATACCCCAAATTACAACGACAATTTAAGGAAAATATTTCGGTCGGCAAAATCCCCACACAAAAAAAGCCGACTCCCCACATCGGGAAATCGGCTTTCGGAATCGTGTGCAACAGGTCGCACAACGTATGTGAAGGGAGCTATTCGGCCAGCTGTGCCTCAGCCCACGCCCTCAGCGCACACACGCAGTCATACAGCACACCGGCCTCGCCGCGGAAGGTACCCGACCCCGAGGGGGTGCCGTCAATCCTGTACCACTCGTAGAAGCCCCGGTTCTTCATCACACGGTCGAACATGGGCTTACCCTCGGTGTAGGCCTCCTCCACAAATCCGTAGTCGACCAGCTGACGAATCATACGGCCGCCGAACCACGACCAGTCGCCGCCGTTCTGATAGCTGTAAGGCCCCATGCCCTTGTTCTGGAACGCTTCCTCGGGATAGGGAGGATAGACCGTGAGACCGATGCTCGGCGCACCCGACTTGCGGACATTGTCGACCATCATGCGGTTGGCCGCCGCCACCTCGTCGCGGGTCAGCAGTCCGGCCTCGATGGCCACCGCCGTGCCGCCATGATAGCAGATGGCCCGCTCGTCGAGGTCCTCGGAAAAGGGCGAACCGTTGAGATAGATGTGGGGAATGAACTTCTGCATCTCCTCGTCCCACAGATGTTCGCGCACCTGTCGGCGGATACCGTCGGCCACCTGCTGCCAGCGTACTTTGGCCGCATTGTCGGAGGTCAGCTCCGTGAAGCAGTCGATGGCGATG
Organism: Alistipes sp.; assembly: GCA_020026375.1. Lineage (GTDB taxonomy): Bacteria > Bacteroidota > Bacteroidia > Bacteroidales > Rikenellaceae > Alistipes. The sequence goes on from JAHHQN010000005.1 coordinate 97,380, forward strand.
AGGTAGAAAGCATTGTCGTAGATGTCAATGCAGTAGTGGGTGTTCTCGTCGATGACCACACCCCACGGATGCTCGGGCTGCACATCGCCCCAGTCGGCGGTCGTTGCCCCCCACAGCAAGCCGTGCTGACGGTCATACCGCTCGGTCTGCAGGAAGTTCAGCGCCGCCTCCATACGCTCCTCGACAGTGCGGCCGCCCACCTTCTCCTTCAGGAAAGCGCGGTTGCCGCTCCTGGTGACATAACGCCACACGGCCTGTATGAGCGACGACTCCTGGTCGGTCTCCACCGTGTTCTTGTGCGCGGCATAGCGCGGCTCCAGCTCCGAGTAGCGAAATTTGTAGCCGTCGGGAGTCTCCACCGCCTTGTCGCGGCCGATGAATCCGTCGACGATGTCGCCCGTCTCGCCCTGAAAACGGAAGAAGGTGAGCAGGTTGTCGCGAATCAGACTGTCGGGCATGACCTCCATCGCCAGTTCGATGAAGGTGTTGTAGTCGCGAATCCACACCTCGCCGTAGCCGTCACCGGCATTGAATCCGCTCCGCACCACCTCGTGGGCCAGCGAATCGACATATTCCAGAGCCGGATCGTGAAGAATGGTGCGGGCCAGCTTCACGTTGTTGCTCTCACACGAGACTCCCGTCAGAAGGGCCAGTCCCGCCATGGTTCCAAATAAAAAATGATGTTGCATGTCAGCTATTGTTTTTTAACGATTTTACACATTCTCACGGCACACAGCAGCAGATAGAGCGTGCAGCCCACGGCCACCCATATACCGCCCGTAACGCCTGTCGAGGCGGTCACCACACCGATAAACGGGGCCACCACACCGCCACCGGCGATGGCGGTAATCATCAGACCCGAAATCTGATTGGTCTTCGAGGGCATCATCTTGATGGCCACCGAATAGATAATCGAGAAGACCGACGAGGCGAGGAAACCCACACCGCCGATGCAGACCATGTTCAGCGTGGCGTTGTCGGAGGCGATCCACACCCCGAGCGTGAGCAGACACAGCACCACATTGGCCAACATGTATTTGTACTCCGCAATCCGGGTCAGGAGGAAGGCACCCACGAAGGCCCCCACCGTACGGCTCAGGAAATAGCACTGGGGTGCCACTGAAGCCTCCTCCTGCGACCATGCGAAACGCGACATCATCACCTTCGAGCTGATGAAGTTGACCGTCACGTCGAGTCCCACCACGAAGAAGATGCCGAAGAACAACATGGCCATTCTGCGATCGGAGAGCAGGCGCAGCGAGTCGCCCACCGACACCTTCCCGTCCCCGACCTTCTCACGACCGATGGGGGTGGCCATGAGCAGCAGCGACGAGAACAGGGTGAACGCTCCCAGAATCGGGAAACAGTAGTACCAGTGCTGCTCGCCGAAGTACATCACCGCCAGGAGAATAATCTCGGGGCCGAGCAGCGACGAGAGGGCCTTGATGACCTGTCCGGCGGTGAGGCTGCCGGTGAGCAGTCTGTCGTCGGTGACCACATTGGCCAGCAGCGGATTGAGCGACACCTGCAACACGGCATTGCCCACCCCCAGAAAGATGTAGGTCAGCAGGCAGGTGACACTGTTGTAGACCGCCAGCGGCAGCAGTGTGCCGACCAGCGTAAGCAGCATGCCGGCCAACACCGTATTCTTGCGCCCCCAGCGGTTCATCACATTACCGACGGGAATAGCCAGAAACAGAAACCAGATGAAGACCAGCGAGGGGACAAGACTGGTCTTGAGGGGCGACCAGCCGAAGGCGCGCTGCACATAGTCCGACGAGATGCCGACAATGTCGCAGAAGCCCATGATGAAGAAGCACGACAGCACCGAAGCCAGTGCGCAGGCAGTAGTTTTTTTCATAGGGTAAGAGGGTTATTGTTTGATGATTCCGTCCAAGCGGTTGAGTGCATAGGCGTAGGCTCCCAGCGCAATGGCCTCGCTGGTGCCGATGGCCGACACGGCGATGCCGCTCTTGCGATGCGGATAGCAGATGACCTGCTCCCCGGTACCGGGAACGGTCACACGACGGCTGTCGTCGCGGAGCAACTCCCTCCACCCCTCTTCGCCGCTCAGGTCGAAGACCTCCATCTGCACACGGTCGAAACGCTCGCCGCGGCAGGTCGACAGCGGAGTGTGAAGCACCTCCATCACGCCGGGAAGGATATATTTGGCGGCACCCGACAGACCGCCGCCAATGGCCACCACTCCATCGACAATGTCCAGCACATGGGCCACGGTATGTCCCACCACATTGCCCAGTGTGTGAAACGCGCGTCGGGCCGCCGCGGCATCGCCTTCGCGCAGCCCCTCGGCCACCTCGAAAATCTCCTTGGGCGAGAGCGTGTCACACCCTCCGCCATATTGGGCATACATGCGGCGCACGGCACGAATGCTCACATGCTCCTCGGCAATCATCTCGGCATCAAAAGGATTCTGCATAAGCCACACATCGCCGCCACAACCATTGTCACCCGTGAGCAGCCGGCCGCCGATGACCACACCGCAGCCATAGCCCGTGCCGAGGGTGATACCGATGAGATTGTGGTAGCGTTTGGGGTTGCCGCACGCCTCCAGACGGCGGTTCACTTCGGGCAGCAAACCGCAGAGGGCCTCGCCATAGGCGTAGAGGTTGCCGTCGTTGTTGATGTAGACCGGCACCCCGAAGTGACGGCTCAGGAAAGGACCCAACGCCACACCGCCCCTGAAGGCCGGAAAGTTGGGCAGGTCGCCGATGACTCCGTTGGCATAGTCGGCCGGTCCAGGAAAGGCGAAACTGATGGCCGCGGGACGCTCGCCGAGCTGCTGCTCGACCTGCGAAAAACCCGCTATGAGCTGTGCATAGCACCCCTCCAAATCATCGGCCACGGCCGGAAGGGCCACCTTGTCGACCACCTCGCGACCCGAACGAATGGCCGAGAAAACGAAATTCGTGCCGCCGGCATCGAGTGTCATCACCACACGCGGATCGCGGGTGAAAGAGAGATTAGAATCTGACATAAGCCTTGATGGTTCCGTTCAACTGCTTGTTGTTGTCGTCCAGCGGACGTATGGTGTAGCCACCGACACAGGCCGGTATGATGAAAGTCTCGGCATAGTGGACCACGAACGGCTCGAATGCCCCCGTGGGACTCTCCACCACCGCCTCGTCGCCCTCGATGTAGTTCAGCACATTGACACTGTTGCCCGTCGAATGGGGCACCTTGCCCGTGAACCAATGGCGGCGTGTCTCGATAAACTCGTTCTCGTGGAGTCCCGTACGCTCCTCGCGCCACCCCTCGCCCGAGGCCACCTCCTCCACATGATTGTAGAGACAGGCCTTCACAAAGTCGGTGTCGCGGCCCCAGTCGATGACCTTCGCGCCGCGCTCGACATTGATGGGACGCGGCTTGCCGTCGAGTCCCAGACGCTGCCAGTCCCACAGCTTGAAGGTGAAGAGGTTGGGCGTACTGCTGATTTCCAGCACCATGGCATTGGCACCCGAACAATGGACCGTGCCTCCCGGAATGAGGAAATGGTCGTGCTTGCGGGCAGGAAAGACATTGGCGTATTTCTCGGCATCGAACACCAGCTCGCCACGCTGCGCCCTGCGCAGGTCGTCGATCATGGCTTCGGGGTCGATACCCTTCTTCAATCCCAGATAGACCGTCGCCCCCTCACCGGCATCGAGCAGGTAGTAGCTCTCGTCCTGGGTGTAGTGCAGACCGAAATTCTCGTGGGCGAACTGTGTGGTGGGGTGTACCTGGAGACTCAGGTTGCCGCCGCCGATGGTGTCCAGGAAATCGAAACGAATGGGGAAATCCTTTCCGAAACGTGCCTCGACGGGTGCGCCCAGCACCTCGCGGCTGCGCAGCAGAATCAAATCCACCGACGGCAGCTCGAACAGCAGACCGTCCACACGGAACAGCAGGCTGTTCTCCTCGGGTACACAGTCGAAGCACCAGCCGTAGTTCTTCGCCCCGCGGTCGAGTCCGCAGACCTCCTTCATCCACTGTCCGCCCCACGGTGCAGGGTCGAAGAACGGCACCACACGGAACGGGCGGTGCGCCGTAAGGTCGATACCTTTGAAGAACGTGGCGCGGTCGATGAGCTTGGGACACGACATGTCGTTGGTGTCGAGCCAGTAGTCCACCTTGTCGAAAAGACCGTCCTTGTAGCGGTCGAGCATGCGCCAGTCGTTGAAAAGGCCGCGCTTGTATTGCAGGCTCACCGCCTCGTGGCGATTGTCGATGCCCACCGCCTTGACCAGATGTTTGCGGAAACGCTGCTGGATTTCCCAGCGTGCCATGTCGGCATAGACCAGCACACGCTCCATGCCTTCGGTGACCAGAGCGGCACCCGTGCCGATGACCAGCGTGCAGCCTTCCGACGACGAAAGGGTCGCGCGCGCCGCCTCCAATGCCTCCCTGTCGAAGTATTCCGAAAGTCGGAAATTGGTCATGTAACCGAACAGAACATCGTCGGTCATGTACCTACTTGTCATCTCCAGAAGTTCCTTTTCGGACTTCATCAGCGTGCGTGTCTCGATGAGCCGGGAATGGGGAAGAGCGGCAAACCGTTCGACGATTTCCTCCTCCATCACGCCGGCATAGCAATCGACAGCCAGCACCTTTTTCGAGGGCAGAGCGGCCAGTATGTCGTTCCAGCCGCTTTTTATCCAACCGTCGGCGATGAGTGTCGACGGGAATTTATCATACTTGTAACTTCTCATTCGGTGGTTCTACTATTTGTATGAACATATATTAGTTTGTGCAAATATACTTATTTCCGAATAAATAAACCAATAATATTGCGAATTATTGATATTTCGCATAACTTTGTACAAAACAATCAAGAAATCAGATAATACCGCTCAGTTATGGCCGCCGCAAAAAAACCGTTACACCTCCAGGCGGAGGAGTATATCCGAAAACTCATACAGGAGAAAAAATACAAAGAGGGGAAACTGCTGCCCAAGGAGGTCGACCTGGCCCAACAACTCCACATCTCGCGCAACACGCTCCGACTGGCCATCAACAAACTGGTGATGGAGGGACTGCTGGTGCGCAAGAAGGGCATCGGCACCAAGGTCGCCCGACAGAGTGTAGTGAGCGGTCTGCAGAACTGGCTCAGCTTCTCGCAGGAGATGAAGCGCATGGGGCTGGAAATCTGCAACTTCGAACTGCACGTCTCCTACCGCACGTTCGACAACGAAATCCGCGAATTTTTCAACCTCAAGGGCGACTCCGCCCCCAAGACCCTGGTCATGGAGCGCGTGAGAGGCACCGAGGACAATCCGTTCGTCTACTTCATCTCTTACTTCAATCCCGAGCTGGGCATCAGAAGCGACGAGGACTTCACACGCCCCCTCTACGAGATGCTCGACAAGGAGTACGACATACATGTGAAGACCAGCATCGAGGAGATTTCGGCACGGCTGGCCGGACGCGACATCGCCGAGAAGCTCGACATCAGCGAAAACGACCCCATACTTATCCGCAAACGCTTCATCTACGACGACAACAAAATCCCCGTGGAGTACAACATCGGCTACTACAAGGCCGAATGCTTCACCTACAAGATACAGGCCGACAGAAATTAGACCTTCAAGGCCACAAAAAAAAGGAGATGCCCCACAAAAGGCATCTCCTTTTTCTTTCAGCACGGCACGACTCCTCCACACAGGACGCCTTGCCGGCTGAAACGGCAGTGCCGGCTGTTACACCTGTGCAGCGGCACTGCCCGTCAATGACTAATTATGCTGATAAAAATTGACGGTTCCCCACTCCTTGTTCGGCTCGCTGCCCATGTAGAGGACCAGCTCGCCGCCCTTCAACAATTCGCTCGCCGGGAAGCAGAAGCTCGAAAGCTCCCTGCCGTTGAGTGTGGCCCGGCGGATATAGATGTTCTTGCGCGAAAGCTCCTCGGCACGAATGACGAACTTGCCGCCACGGCCGTATCTATGTCCCAAATCAATCTCCGTCTCGCGGAACAACGGGCTGGAAATCTCATACACGGGATCTACACGGCAACCGCCGTCGGTCTGGAACAGACCCATGGCCGCCATCACCAGCCAGGCACTCATCTGTCCCTGGTCCTCGTCACCCAGATAGGCGTTGGCAATGCCGCAGCCGTAGTAGCGGTCGATAATTGAGCGTGACCATTTCTGGGTCAGCCACGGGCGCTTGGCCCAGTTGAACAGGAAGGCGAAATGCATCGACTGCTGGTTGCCCTGCACCACGGGATAGTCCCAATACTGGTCGTTGGGCGCATTGTAACGCCACGGCTCGCTGACCTCGAAACCCCAGTTCAGACGGTTGACAAAGTCGTCGACCCCCATGATGTCAATCAGTGCGGGTACATTCTGCGGCACGAAGTAGGACAACTGCCACGAGTTCCCCTCGACATAGTGATGGTTGCGCCCCGTGAGGAAGGGGTTGAAATCCTCAACGAAATGCCCCGTCGTGTCGCGCAGGTGGGCATAGCCGTTGTCGGGGTTGATGGCATTGCGCCACCAGTTGCCGCGCTCGTCGAAGAGCGCATAGTCGGCATAGCGTCCCATCGCCTTGGCCAACTGTCCCACCGTCCAGTCGTCGAACGAGTACTCCAGCGTATTGGAGAAGCGGCCCAGCTCCATCGGCACATATTTGTATTTGAGATAAGGCTCCAAATCGCGGTTACCGGCAAAACCTCCGGCCACATGCTGTGCCGGTGTGGTCTGCATCTTCTTCACCGCCTCGAGCATCTTCTCCGCGTCGTAGTCGCGGATACCCATCTGATAGGCCGACACCATCTGGGGAATTTCATGCTCGGCCACCATCACGGGAATATACTCCATACCCGCCGGACCTTTGGCCAGCCAGCCGTTGGAGTCGTAGAGGGCCAGCTGGGAGTTCACCCAGCGCGAACTCCACTCGGGAGCAACCAGATTCCACACCTGATTGAGATTCCAGAACGTGTTCCAGAAGGCATCGCAGCCGAGGGCCATGTGTTCGGGATTGTCGAAGCGGCGCACCTGCTCGTCGGGCGACATCCACTCGCCGTTGACATCGCTCCACGTATTGCGGCAGAACGAACGGTAGAGATTGGTGTAGAAGCGCACCTTCTCCAGACGGTTGTCCGTCGAGACCTTCACACGGCCGAGCAGTGCATTCCATGTCTGCTTCTGGTGGGCCACCACCTTGTCGAAATCCCAGCCGAAGGGGTCGGAAATCTCGGTGAGGAGGTTCAGCGAGGCGTTCTCGATGCTCACGGGCGAGATACCCGTGCGCACCTGCACCACGGGGTGACGGCGCGTGTCAAATTCCACATAGGCTCCCGCGTCCTTGAGATGAGTGCCGCGAATGGTCTTGCCCTCAAGGAGTTCGTCGTCGGTCCAGCCGGCGAATTTAAGGATAGGCGAGTCGAACTCCATCACGAAGTTGACCACATACTCCTGATCGGCATCGTCGCTCCACACATGCGGACGCGGCGAAATCTGTTTCGAGAAGCCCTCGATGCGCGACTCACCCACCTGACGGATACAGACCTCCTGCAAGTCGTAGACATACTCCGAGGGGATATTCAAATCAATCATCACACGGCCGTCGCGCTCCGAAGGGAAGGTGTAGCGCTGGAAGCCGGCACGTTCGGTGGCGGTCAGCTCCGCCCATATCTTCGTGTCGGAGAGGAACACCTTATAATATCCCAGCGGTGCCTCCTCGGTCGACTTGTCGATGCGCGAGCGGTAGCCGCTGTCGGGGTCGGTCTCGTCGCCCACCGTCACAAAGAGGTCACCGTTGGTGGGCATCATACCCAGTCCGGCCATCGTCCACTCGTGGATATGGCTGAAACAGCCGATGGACTCAAAGGTAGGCTGATAGCCCGACTGCCAGCCGCCGTTCTGATTGTCGGGGCTGAGTTTGACCATGCTGAACGGCATCCACGGCCCCGGAGCAATCATCCAGCGCGAGTGGGCCGTGCCGATTCGGGTGTCGACATAATCGGCCGGAGCGACAACCTGCTGCGGTGTTCTCGTCACCACACCCTTCTCCAGCAGACGGTCGCCGATATAAATCTCATAGCAGCTGCGCGTCTTGCGGTCCACCTGCGGCATGGGTGCTTCGAACACATAGCGCATCGCATCGACAGAGGAGCGGAAAATCTCGCCGCCATCGAGCCGCACGCTCAACTCGGAATTTCCCGACAGATGCTCCACATCGACCAAAAGGGGTTGGAAGATCCCCTCGCCGTTCTCCACGGCATAGTCGGCCGCCGATACTCCGCGCAGAAAGGCCTCCGCATCGTTGTCGACGAGTCGGGCCGAACCGCCACCCTCCAGCGTCACACGGTCGAAGACCACCCAGCCGCCTTCCAGCACCGAGAGAATCACCTCATTGCCGCCGCGTCGCAGATCGGAGACACGAAGCGGCAACGACAACACACGCTCCCGGGCATGGGAGGCATCGCCCTTCAACACGGCATCACTGCCACCCTCCAGCCTGAAGCGTCGCTCCACATCGTTGACGCGCACCTTCACCACCGCACCGCCGGCATTGACATCGACCAGGTCGACCACCAGATTGAGATTGCCGCCCGAGGGGGCCTTCTCCAGCCCGAACAACACATGAATATCGTGGGTTCTCCAGCCCGATGTGCCGCCCGTGCCACCCCAACCGTCCTTCGGGCCGGGGAGTATATAGGGGAAATCCTTCGCGGCATCGGAGTGTCCGATGAGGAAATAGCGATCCTCATAACCGAAATCACGGGCCAGGAACTGCTCGTAGCCATCGGGGCCGAGTGCCAGTTCCGCTCCCGAACCGTCGTTCTCGCCAATCTGCCAGACGACGGGATTTGCACCGTAAGCCGTTATCGAGCAAGCGGCGGCCAATGCCAGGGTCAGTAGTGTTTTTTTCATATTCGGATTCAGTTTGTTTTCAGTCTTGTAATATATGTATGAACATACGTCACAAATATAGACATTTTCGGGGTAATCCGAATGTTTTTTCCGAAAAAAGTTGATTTTGCGAAGAAAAAGGTAAAGAAAGCCAACCAACGGAGCGGAACATCGGGAGACGGGAACAAAAAAAAACGAGACGCTTTCGCATCTCGTTTTGGTAGCGGGACCGGGACTTGAACCCGGGACCTCATGATTATGAATCATGCGCTCTAACCAGCTGAGCTATCCCGCCTTAAGGCTTATGGTTGCTTTCAGGTTTCATCGTGTTGTGTCGTTGTTTCCTGATTGCGAGTGCAAAGATAGAGCAAAAATTTTATCTTCCAAAACTTTTTGCAAAAATTTTTCAATTATTTTTTTATCTTTTTCGCTTTGGCATTGATTTTGATTGACTTACACCTAAAAAAATTTTTCGCTTATGAAGAGACAAAATTCCACAGATTCCAAGTTGAAACATTTTCTGGGTTGGATAAAAGTTATCGCCGGCTGCATTCTGCTCGTCGCCCTGTCGTTCGAAATCATCGGCGGCGACCACATCAGCTTCTCGGAGGGGTACCTCATCACCCAGCTGGCGGTGTGTCTGGTCTTCCTGGCCGACTTCACCGTGCGCTGGACCATCGCCCCCCACAAGCTGCATTTCCTGCTCCACAACCTCATCTATCTCCTGTTGTCGATTCCCTACCTCAACATATTATATTGGTGCGGCATCACACTCACCCACGACTGGGAACTCCTCGTGGGTATGATTCCTCTGCTGCGTGCCTTCCTGGCCATGGTCATCATCATCCGCTGGCTGGTCAGCAAAAACAAGATGCGCAGGCTCTTTGCGGCCTACATCTTCACGGTGGTCATCTTCACCTACATCTCGGCACTGGTCTTCTACGACTATGAGGTACTCATCAACCCCAAGCTCCACGGCTTCGGCAATGCCCTCTGGTGGGCATGGATGAATGTCACCACGGTGGGTGCGGCCATCTTCCCCGTGACGGCCATCGGAAAGGTGGTCTGCGTGCTGCTGCCCTCGCTGGGTATGATGTTCTTCCCGATTTTCACCACCTATGTTCTCCAGGAGTACAACAGCCGCAAACACGAGGAGTAATCCTCCTGGCGTGTGACACGAAAAACGGCGAAAAAAACGCCGCTTCCGACCTCAACACCTAACCAGTTGAAAACAAATAAAATAGCTCCGAAAAGCCGCTGCGCACCGAAAAAAGTTGTTGATTTTCTTTAAAAAAGTCGGCAAAAAATTTGCAGGTAACGATTTTTGTACTACCTTTGCACTCGCAATCGGGAAGCAACGACAACACGAAGCCCACCGAAAGCCAAACACAAATAACTGGTGCGTTAGTTCAGCTGGTTAGAATACGTGCCTGTCACGCACGGGGTCAGGGGTTCGAGTCCCCTACGCACCGCTGAAAGCCTTGAAGGAAACTTCGAGGCTTTTTTTGTATCCCTACCGCACCGTCCGCCCTCATCACTTCACCCCGCGGCACGTCTGCCTTTCCGCACAACTCTCCCCCACCATTGCGACACACTCGCCTTTCCGCAAACCGCTCCCCCACCATCGCTGCACGTCCGCATCACCATCACTCCCTCTTCCTCCTCGGCACGTCTGCCTCACAGCGCAACTCTACCCCAAGTCACTC
>JAHHQN010000006.1 GCA_020026375.1 Alistipes sp.
CATTTTCCAATAGTACTTTAGCCACATCATATTGCTCAATATAAACGGCATACATCAGGTAGGAGAATCCCTTTTCGCCACTTGCATTCAAATCCACGATGTTGTCGGCTATCATCTGTCTGACTGTTCTGCTGTCACTATTGTAAATAGCGGTGGCGAACTTTAATTCGTCTCCTCTGGCAAAATACTTCTCCGGCGCAAACTTGGAGAAGGATTTGCACCCGAAAAATGCTACGAGGGTCATTATGTAAGTTAAATGTTTCATTCAGTTACAACGATAATGTTCGGCGAATAATCGACCTTTTCAGGGGAGGTTGAGCCGCTTGTTATAAACCCACTTGAAATTTATCTGTATATCCTCTTTTTTCTCATTAAGAAAGATTACTGTTGAAGATTTAAAAATACTATCTATAAACGAATTAAACAAGAACTGCCCGAAAATTATTTCCAATATCACTACTTTTCGTTAGCTTGTAAAAAGCAGATTTTCAATGTAATATTTTTTTTAAAAAATCGTCCCTTTCGTCCGGCAATTCAACTTCAAATATCCCGATGACAAACTGTTGATGCTTTCGGCTAAAATCAGGAAGAAATAATAAGTCCCAATATAAAGATTGGGGACACCGCGTATATATCACAGTAAAATTGGGAATGGATTTGATACTGTTTCTTGCCCGACAGGGTTATCCTCCTGGCAACTCTTTCTACCCTGTCCGATGATCAGATATTATGGTTCACCGTTTTTTCTGTCGGCCGCCAGACACAAAAAAAGTGCCTGCTCCATTACAGAGCAGGCACCCCACAATTACACCTAAAATCAGAAGATGTGATAAGCAACGGTCAGTCCGGCCATCACGATGGCCACCATCGACATCAGTTTGATGAGAATGTTGAGCGACGGACCCGAAGTATCCTTGAAGGGGTCACCCACGGTATCGCCTACGACTGTCGCCTTGTGAGAATCGGAGCCTTTACCGCCGAAGTTACCCTCTTCGACCATCTTCTTGGCATTGTCCCATGCACCGCCCGAATTGGCCATGAAGATAGCCAGCACGAAACCCGAACTCAGGCCGCCCACCAGAAGTCCCATGACTCCGGCCACACCGAATACGAGTCCCACCACTACGGGAACGATGATTGCCAAAAGGCTGGGGAATATCATTTCGCGCTGCGCACCGCGTGTCGAAATCTCCACACAACGGGCATAGTCGGGTGTACCCTCACCGGTGAGGATACCCTTTATCTCGCGGAACTGTCGTCTTACTTCGGTGACCATGCTCTCGGCGGCACGTCCCACGGCATTCATCGTCAGACCGCAGAACAGGAACGACATCATGGCTCCGATGAACAGACCGACCAGTACCGTGGGGTTCATCAGCGAAACGTGATAATAATTCATGAAATCGGGAATGGAAGCCTCCTGCAGGGGAATCTGCACCCCGTCGGAAAGACGCAGCACCGTCTCGCCGCTGTTCATCATGCCGATGCGAATCTCCTCGATATAGGAGGCCAGCAGCGCCAGAGCCGTCAGTGCAGCCGAACCGATGGCGAAACCCTTTCCGGTGGCGGCCGTCGTGTTGCCCAGTGCGTCGAGGGCATCGGTACGGCGGCGCACCTCGGCACCCAGACCACTCATCTCGGCGTTGCCGCCCGCATTGTCGGCAATGGGTCCGTAGGCATCGGTGGCCAGCGTGATACCCAATGTGGAGAGCATGCCCACCGCCGCAATACCGATACCGTAGAGGCCCAGCGACAGGTGTTGCGGCTCCATCATCTGCTTCACGTCGAAACCGATGGCACAGAGATAGGAAAGAATGATGGCCACACCGATGGTCACCACAGGCACCGCCGTGGAAATCATACCCGTACCCACACCGGCGATGATGACGGTGGCAGGACCGGTCTCGGAGCTGCGCGCAATCTTCTGCGTGGGCGAATAGGAATGGGAGGTGAAATATTCGGTGGCCTGACCGATGATGATGCCGGCCACAAGACCCGTAATGACAGAGAACGAGAGTCCCAGCCAGTTGTCGATACCCAACAGGTAGAGGATAGCGAAGGTGGCGCCGGCGATGAGCAGCGAACTGAAGTTGACACCCACACCCAGCGAGCGCAACAAATCGCTCATCGAAGCACCCTCTCTGGTCTTGACCAGGAAGATACCCAGAATCGACAGCACGATACCCACGGCGGCAATCAGCATGGGAGCCAGCACGGCCTTCAGCTGCATGTCGCCGCCCACGGCCGAGAACGCCGCAGCACCCAGCGCCGCAGTGGCCAGAATCGAGCCGCAATAGCTTTCATAGAGGTCGGCACCCATGCCGGCCACGTCGCCCACATTGTCACCCACGTTGTCGGCAATGGTAGCCGGATTGCGAGGGTCGTCCTCGGGGATTCCGGCCTCGACCTTACCCACCAGGTCGGCCCCCACATCGGCCGCCTTGGTATAGATACCGCCACCCACACGCGCAAAGAGTGCCTGTGTCGACGCACCCATACCGAAGGTGAGCATGGTGGTGGTGATGACCACCAGCCGCTGGGGACCTGCCACATCGACAAACCTGTCGAGCACGAGGTACCAGAACGAGATGTCGAGCAGGCCGAGACCCACAACGACCAAACCCATCACCGCACCGCTGCGGAAGGCCACCTTCAGACCACGGTCCAGCGACTGGCGTGCGGCAGCAGCCGTGCGCGACGAGGCGTAGGTGGCCGTCTTCATGCCGAAATAGCCGGCCAGACCCGAGAAGAATCCACCCGTGACAAAGGCGAAAGGCACCCACGGATTCTGAACACCCAGCCCATAGGCCAGATAGGCAAAGAAAAGTGCCAATACAACAAATACGATGGAAATCACCTTGTACTGCTGACGCAGATAGGCCATTGCTCCCTTGCGCACATGCTCCGCAATCTCCTTCATGCGGGGGGTGCCTTCGTCCTCCTGCTTCATTCGGCGATAGAAAACCGCCGCCAGCGAAAGTGCGGTCAATGAAGCAAGCGGAACAATCCAAAAGATGGGTGGAGTGTTCATTTTTTTAATATTTAACGGTTAACTGGTTGTTTTTCTCTGTTGATAGAACAAAATTAAATAAAAGAAATTTTAAATCAAAATAAAATCGAAATTATTTTATTTCGATACGAAACTATGCATTTTCATACCATAATATAAAGTTTCGAAATGCAACAATTTAGAGGAGATATTATAAAAAAATCCGCAACATATCGAGATGACATGTTGCGGTCGAAAAATAAGAAATTTCGGAGAATCAGTCCACGCGCAGCCCCTCCCTATTGATACGATATTGACGGCCGCCGCGGCGCACAACCGCCTCACCGTCGGAGAAAGGACTCGCCCAGTCATACTCGAAGGGAATCACAATCTCGCCGGAGCGGTTGAGATAGCCCCACTGTCCGTGCTTGCGCACGCAGCAGAACCCCTCGGAGCAGTGTTGTGCGTCCTCATAGGCAAATCGCACGACCGTGCGGTTTTCGCGGTCGATGTATCCCCACAGTCCATCTTTGCAGGCCGCCATCAACTCCTCGTGAGGGGACATCAAATCATCATACACAAAGGGAATAAGCGGACGGTTCTCATGGTCGATGGCTCCGCAGCGCCCTTCACGACAGGCAATCGCCACACCCGACCTGAAAGGTGACAGGCTGTCGTACTCCAGCGCAATGACCTCACGGCCACGGTCGTCGACGGCACCGTATCTGCTGCCGCGGCGCACGACACCCAATCCCTCGGAAAAATTCTCCGCAGAATCATAGACAATCGCCGTGACGGACCGTCCCGCAGTGTCGATATAGCCATACTTTCCCAAATCGGTATCCGCATCGTCGTTCTCCGTATAGTAATAGCCCCGATTGACCACGGCACACCCCTCGCTGAAGGAGAGGGCGAAATCATAAGACAAGGGAACCACGAAATGCCCCGTCTTGTCGATATAACCGTAGCCGTGATTGACTTCAACCAGGGCAAGGCCGTCGCTGAACGGCTCGGCATAGTCGTAACGGCAGCGAATGAGCATCTCGCCCGTCACGGCGTCGCAAAATCCGTAGCAGTCGTCGCGCTCCGTGACAGCGAAGCGTTCGTCGGGCAAGTCGGTCAGATAGTGGTCTTTGTGTGTCATGGCACGATAGTGTTAGGCAGTAAGTTTTTAGATACACCCCTAAAGTTACAAATAAAAAAACGGATATACTCCCATTTGCAAAAAAAAAGAGACCGACTTGAAAAAGTCGGTCTCGCGATATGGGTTCAATGCCCGAAATTAGGCACCGAAGTTATCGTAGAGGATATTCTCCGAAGGAACGCCCAGGTTGTCAAGCATATTGACAACCGACTTCACCATCATCGGAGGTCCACACATGAGGTAGATACAGCCCTCGGGCTCCTCGTGGTTCTTGAGATAGTTCTCATAGAGCACGTTGTGAACGAAGCCTGCGGTATACTTCACGCCTGCGGCATCAGCCTCGGGATCGGGACGGTCCAAGGCCAGGTTGAACGAGAAGTTGGGGAACTCCTTCTCAATCTGGTGGTACTCGTCGAGGTAGGGAACCTCCTTCAAAGCACGCGCACCGTAGTAGAACGATACCTTGCGGCCGGTCTTCACGGTCTTGAACAGGTGCATCAGGTGGCTACGCATGGGGGCCATACCGGCACCACCACCGATGAAGATCAGCTCGGTGTCGTCGGCCAGATTGTCGGGCAGGAAGAACTCTCCGTAAGGACCCGAAATGGTCACCTTGTCACCCGGCTTGCGCGAGAAGATGTACGAAGAACAGATACCGGGGTTCACCTTCATGAAACCGCCGTTGACACGGTCGAACGGAGGAGTGGCGATACGGATGTTCAACATGATGATGTTACCCTCGGCAGGGTGGTTGGCCATAGAGTAGGCACGGAATGTGGGTTCGGGATTCTTGGTCACCAGATCCCACATCTTGAACTTGTCCCAGTCGGGGCGGAACTTCTCGTCGATGTCCATGTCGGAGAACTTGATCTCGTCGTACTGGGGAATATCGATCTGAATGTAACCACCGCTGCGGAACTTCAGGTGCTCGCCCTCGGGCAGCTTAACGACAAACTCCTTGAGGAAGGTAGAGATGCTGCGGTTGGAAACCACGGTGCACTCCCACTTCTTCACACCCAGAACCGACTCGGGAACGTGAATCTTCATGTCGTTCTTCACCTTCACCTGGCAACCCAGTCTCCAGTGGTCCTTGGCCATCTTGCGCGAGATGAAACCGGTCTCGGTGGGCAGCAGCTCGCCACCACCCTCAAGAACCTGACACTTGCACATACCGCAAGCACCACCTCCACCACACGCCGAAGGCAGGAAAATCTTGTTGTCGGAAAGGGTCGAAAGCAACGAGTTGCCGCTCTCGGCCTTGATTACTTTTTCACCGTCGTTCACATCGATGGTGACCTCACCCGACGAAGTGAGTTTTGCCTTTGCAAAGAGCAGCAATGCCACCAGAATGAGGATTACTATCAGAAAGGCAACGATTGCAACAATAATTGTTAATTCCATTTTCTGAACTCTTTTTAAAGGTTTTCGTTATACGTGTCGGCTGCTGCGGGTGCCGCCTCGGCGGGAGCCTGCTCAACCACCTCGACCTTCTCGGCCACCTCCTTGTTCTTCTGGGTGTCGAACTGGATACCCGAGAAAATCATGAAGGCGATACCCATCAGACCGGTGATGATGAAGGCGATACCGGGACCCTTCAACGCAGCGGGAATGTGCGAATAGGTGGTCTTCTCGCGGATAGCGGCCATCATCACGATAGCCAACCACCAGCCCAGACCCGAACCCAGACCGTAGACTACGGTCTCGACGAACGAGCTCAGCTCACCACCGTCGACCTTCTGCTGCATGAACAGCGAACCACCCATGATGGCACAGTTCACGGCAATCAGAGGAAGGAAGATACCCAACTGGCTGTACAACGAAGGAGAATACTTCTCGACAATCATCTCGACCAACTGCACGAAAGCGGCAATCGAAGCGATGAAGACGATGAACGAAAGGAAGCTCAGGTCGACATCGGCCAGACCTGCCCACGAGAGGGCGCCTGCCTTCAATACATACTGGTACAAAAGATAGTTCAGAGGAACGGTCATAACCATGACAAAGGTTACGGCAGCACCCAGACCGAGTGCGGTCTTGACGCTCTTCGATACGGCGATGTAGGAACACATGCCGAAGAAGAATGCGAAGACCATGTTGTCGATGAAAATCGACTTGATAAATATATTTAACAGTTCCATACGCTATTCTTCTTATTTTTCCTGTAAATCCTTATTTCTTGAACGGTGAATCCAGATGATGCAGCCCACGATAATCAGTGCCATGGGAGGGAAGAGCATCAGACCACAGTTCGAGTAGAAACCACCGTTGGCGATATACCAGCTCTCGGGAATGACACGCAGACCGAAGAGCGTACCCGAACCGAGCAACTCACGGAAGAATGCCACGATAACCAGAATCAGACCATAACCCAGACCGTTACCGATACCGTCGAGGAATGCGGGCCAGGGCTTGTTACCCAGCGCAAACGCCTCGACACGACCCATAACGATACAGTTGGTGATAATCAGACCCACATAGACCGACAGCTGCTTCGAAACATCGTAGGCAAATGCCTTCAGGACCTGGTCCACGAGGATTACCAAAGCGGCAATAACGACCAACTGGACGATAATACGAATACGGGAAGGAACACCGTTTCGCAACAGTGACATCACAACATTCGAGAATGCTGTAACGACCATCACGGAGAGTGCCATCACGATGGCAGGCTCCAACTTAACGGTAACGGCAAGAGCCGAGCAGATACCCAGAATCTGCACGATGACCGGGTTGTTCGCCGAGAACGGACCGGTCAGATACTTGAGGTTCTTTGCCGAAAACATTGGCTCTTTTTCTTTATTACTCATTGTCCTTTACATTTTCTTCGTTAGACAATTCGGCGTTCTGCTCTACGGCAACCTCAGCCTTGGCCTGCAACATGGGCAGGTAGTTACGGAGGCTGTTGCTGAGCATATTGTTCACACCGTCGGAGGTCTTGGTACCACCGGTGATGGCGTCAACCTCATGCTCGGGGTTGGTAGCGCCGCCCTTCATCATCTTTACCGATACGAACTGGCCATTATCAAAGATCTTCTTGCCTACGAAGGTAGCCTGAACTTTGGGAGTGGCAATCTCGGCACCCAGACCGGGAGTCTCACCCTGATGATCCAATACGATACCTGCGATGGTGTTCATATCGCTCTCGAGAGCAACATAGCCCCAGACGGGACCCCAGAGACCGGTACCGGTAACGGGAATAACCACACGGCCGTCCTGTGCCTTGAACACGGGGAACTTGCCGGCCTCGAAAGCATCGGGCAACTTGCTCAGCAGCTCGAAAATCTCGGCGTCCTTCACACCCTCGATTGCCTTACCCTCGGCGTCGAGAACCTGTGCCGAGATGAACTCGTCGTAGTTCTTGTCCGAAGCGGAAAGCGAGGTCAGAATAGCCTGCTTCTTCTCGTTGAGCTGGTTGTTGTACTGACGGTCGTGGAGCGAGAGCGAAGCCAGTGCCAACAGGGTGGCTACCACAATGACCATGACGGTCGAGTAGACAACGATGTAGGCGTTGGAGTTGGTGTCGCTCAAAAAGCCCTTCTTCTCCGACTTTACCTCCGTAAACTCCGAAGCAGGAACTCCACACACAGGGCACTTAGCAGGTGCGGCGTCACCCTCGTGGATATAACCGCAGACATTACATTTAAATTTCTTTGCCATATCTACCCTATTATTTTACAAGTTTAACACGATTATTTCTGCGCTTGATGTTGGCCTCGACAACGAAGTAGTCAACAAGCGGAGCAAAGGCATTCATGAAGAGAATGGCGAGCATCATACCCTCGGGGTATGCGGGGTTCACCACGCGAATCAGGACTGCAATGGCACCTGTCATGAAGCCGACGATGTACTTGCCGGTGTTGGTCTGTGCAGAGGTGACGGGGTCGGTAGCCATGAACACGGCACCGAATGCGAAACCGCCGATAATGAGATGCCACCATGCGGGGTAGGCAATCACGCCGGTCAGCTCGAAGAGGTAACCCATGGCCAGACCGCCGACGAATACCGATACCATGGTTCTCCACGATGCGATGCCGGCACCCAGCAGGATAACCGCACCAATCAGGATAGCCAGTGTAGAGGTCTCACCCACACAACCGGGAATGAAGCCCAGGAATGCGTCCATGGGCGAGAAACCCATGTCGGTAGCACCGGGCTGAGCCAGATGCTCCAGAGCGGTGGCACCCGAGAAACCGTCAACGATACCCTTGCCGTTAGCAGCGGTGAGGCCTGCCACCCATACCTTCTCACCCGAAATCGAGGGGGTGTAGGCAAAGAAGATGAAGGCACGTGCAACGAGTGCAGGGTTAAATACGTTCATACCCGTACCGCCGAAGACCTCCTTGCCGAAAATAACGGCAAATGCGGTAGCCACGGCAACCATCCACAACGGAATGTCGACAGGCATAATCATGGGAATCAGAAGACCCGTTACCAGGAAGCCCTCGTTCACCTCATGGCCGCGCGACTGTGCGAAGCCGAACTCGATACCCAGACCCACAACGTAGGAAACCACGATGATGGGGAGCACCTTGAGAAAACCGAACCAGAAATCGGCCCACACGCCCTGAGTCACACCGATAGAGAGCGAGTGCTGGTAACCGATGTTATACATACCGAACAACATGGCGGGCATCAGAGCCAGTACCACCATGATCATGGTACGCTTCATGTCGTTACAGTCACGGATGTGCGCACCCTTCACGGTAGTGGTGTTGGGCACGAACAGGAATGTATCGAAAGCATCGAAAGTAGATGCCAAAAAGCTCAACTTGCCTCCCTCGGAGAAAGTAGGCTTGATTTTATCCATAAAATTGCGCAATGCCATCGTTATGCCTCCTTAATCATTAAGTTAATACCATCGCGAATAATCTGCTGAATATCAATCTTAGAAGGATCGACAAACTCGCACAACGCGAAATCCTCTTCCACTACCTCGTAGATACCCAGATTCTCCATCTTGTCGATATCGCCGGCCAGGCAGGCCTTCAACAGGTGCATGGGGTAGATATCCATGGGCAGGTACTGCTCGTAGAGACCCGTCACCACAAACGGACGCTCGCCGCCGTTCATGTTGGTATCCAGATTGTATTTCTTCTTGGGGCACAGCCACGAGAAGTAGGCTCTCGACACCGAGAACTTGTTGAGACGGGGCATGGCCCAGCCCAGCAGCTCATACTTGTCGCCTTCGGGAATCAGCGTCAGCTGGTTGTGGTAGAAGCCCAAGAAGCCGTCCATCGCTGTCTTGGTACCTGTCAGCACATTGCCCGAGATGAAACGGACGCTGTCGCCCTCCTTCTGCTCCTTGACGTTGCCGCCCAACACAGAGTCGAGCTTGGCACCCGAAATGACCTTCATGTACTGAGGGTGCTTGACCTCGGAGCCGGTTACGGCGATAATCTTCGAGAAGTCGACGTGACCCTCGTTGAACAGGCGGCCGATGATGGCCAGATCCTGAATGTTGACGGTCCACACAACCTCACCCTTGTTGACGGGATCGATGTGGTGAATCTGGACGCCGACGTTGCCTGCGGGGTGCTTGCCCTTGAAGGTGTGCAGCTCGGCACCGTTGAGCGATGCCATCTTGCCCTCGGCGTTGGCACGCACCGACAGGTGGACATTGCCCGAGGAGAGCTTGCGCATCACCTCGATACCGGTTTGGAGATTCTTCTGCTCGGCAGCGAGTACAAAATTGTAGTCGGGAGCCAGCGGAGCCGAATCGAAAGCCGAGATGAAGACCGCCTTGGGGGTCTGCTCGGGATCGGCAATCACGCCATAAGGACGCTGAACGATCATCGGCCAGAGTCCGCTCTGGAGCAAAAGCTCGACAACCTCATCACGAGAAGCCGATTTCAAATCGACCTTCTTAAACTCCTCGTAGCTTTGTGTTGCAGCGGGTGTCACCGTGACGGAGAGCACCTTACGCTTGGCACCGCGGTTGATGGCAGCAACTGTACCACTCACAGGAGAGGTAAAAAGCACCTTCGCATTGTTCTTGTTGAAGAACAGGGGTGTTCCGGCCTTCACCTCATCGCCAGCCTTTACCAGCAGCTTGGGAGTCACTCCTTCAAAATCGAGAGGAGAAACGGCATATTCCGAAGCCATGGGTGCTGTACCCAGTGTCTCCTGCGCCTCTCCCTGGAGATTGATGTCGAGTCCCTTGCGTAGTGTAATGATTTTCGACATGGTTAAAAATGTTTGAATGTTTATTTTGGACTTTTTAGTAGTCTGTCAAAAAACCTGTTAGCATACTAACAGTTTTATCCGCGTGCGAAAATACAAATTTTTTTCCGATTTTTTCCATGAGTCACACAATATTTTTTAAAGTTCCTTAAAATTCATACATTTGTCACCATGAAACATGATTTTATCGACATACACACCCACAGACCCTCCTCCACGGCACAATGTCCCTCATTTGAGGGGATACACCCCTGGACGGTGGAAAGTGCCGAAAGTGAGCGACTTTTCGAACAGTTGTGCGAACGGCTCGCCCGACAGACCGACGGCCGACACAATAATCCGGGACAAAAACCGTTGGATTTAATCGGCGAGACGGGACTCGACTTCGCGTGTGACAGCGACCGGCAGCGGCAGACCGAAATGTTTGTCCGTCATCTGGAGCTGGCCGAGAAGACCGGCATGCCCGTGGTGTTGCATACGGTAAAATCCTTCGAGCCGACGATGGAACTCCTCAAGGGGAGACGGCTCCGCGCGGTGATTTTCCACGGTTTCACCGGTTCGCTGCAACAGGCCGAAAGGGCTGTCGGGGCGGGCTGCTACCTCTCGTTCGGACGACGGAGTTTCGCCTCGCCCAAAACCGTGGCGGCAATGCGCGCCATACCCCTCTCGCGGCTCTTTCTCGAAACCGACGACGACGATACTCCTATTGAGGAGATATACGCGCGCGCGACCGCCCTGCTGGGCTGCGAACCCCGACGGCTCGAGGAGCAAATCAGAACCAATTACGAAGAAATATTCCCAAGAAATGAATAACTGGCTGGAACGTACCGAGCTGCTGCTCGGCAAGGAAAAACTGGAGACACTGCGCCGTGCCAATGTGCTGGTGGTGGGTCTGGGCGGCGTGGGAGCCTATGCCGCAGAGATGATTGCAAGGGCCGGTGTGGGCCGCATGACCATCGCCGATGCCGATGTGGTGTCGGAGTCGAACATCAACCGGCAGCTGGTGGCCCTGCACTCCACCATCGGACGGCAGAAGGCCGAAATACTGGCC
Organism: Alistipes sp.; assembly: GCA_020026375.1. GTDB lineage: Bacteria > Bacteroidota > Bacteroidia > Bacteroidales > Rikenellaceae > Alistipes. The sequence continues at coordinate 11,365 of JAHHQN010000006.1, forward strand.
GACCGTCTGCGCGACATCAATCCCGAAATAGAGTTGAGAGTGGTGAACCGCTACATCAAGGACGAGGAGACCTACACCCTGCTCGACAGTGAGAAATACGACTATGTGGTCGATGCCATCGACACCCTCTCGCCCAAGCTGGCCCTCCTGCTCGGGGCTTTGGAGCGTCACATTCCAATCGTCAGCTCGATGGGTGCGGGCGCGAAAACCGACCCCACGCTCATGGAAATCAAGGACATCTCGAAGACCCACCACTGTCCGCTGGCGCACATGCTCCGCAAACGACTCCACAAGGTGGGGGTCAAAAAGGGATTCCGCGCCGTATTCTCGCCCGAACCGGTGCGCGAAGGGGCGATGATTCTGTGCGAGGAGCAGAACAAGAAGTCGAACACGGGTACCATCTCCTACCTGCCAGCCATGTTCGGCATCGGCTGCGCCTCGGTAGTCGTGCGCGACCTGTTGGGAGAAATGGATTAACTACCGAAAAACAACAACGATATGGAAACAAAACCGAACATTGTATTTCTCGACGAATACTCGTTGGGCGATGCCGACCTGCAACGCATAAAGGCATTGGGCAACTACACGGGTTACCGCACCACGTCACCCGACGAGGTGGTGGAGCGTTGCCGTGAGGCCGAAGTCATCATCACCAACAAAGTGGTCATCGACCGCCGTGCAATGGAGTCGATGCCCCGTCTGCGGCTCATCGCCATCGCCGCAACGGGCATGAACAACGTGGATCTGGAGGCCGCCGCGGAGCTGGGCATCACCGTGAAGAATGCCGTCGGCTACTCGACACACGCCGTGACGGAGACCACCATCGGCGCCGCGCTGGCCCTCTACCGCCAAATCCCCTACTACGACAACTTCACCAAGACCCGATACGCACAGTCGTCGCTCCAGTTCCATTTCGGACGGCCGACCTTCAGCCTCCACGGAACCAAGTGGGGCATCATCGGTCTGGGCAACATCGGCCGCGAGGTGGCCAAGGTGGCCACGGCACTGGGTTGCGAGGTGCGTTACACCTCCACATCGGGTACGAAGCGCGAGGAAGCCTACGAGGCGATGAGTCTGTGCGAGCTGCTCACATGGGCGGATGTGATTTCCATTCACTGTCCCCTCAATGCCCACACCCTCAACCTGATTGACGCCCCCGAGCTGGAAATCATGAAGCCCACGGCCATTCTCATCAACGTGGCACGCGGCGGCATCGTCAACGAAGCCCATCTGGCCGAGGCCCTCAACCGCGGAGCCATCGCCGGTGCGGCACTCGATGTCTTCACCCAGGAGCCGCTCCATGAGGACAATCCCCTCCTGCATGTCAACAATCCCGAGAAGCTGCTGCTCTCGCCCCACAATGCGTGGTCGCCGCGCGAATCGGTGGAACGGCTCATCGGCTGCATCGTGCAGAACATCGAAAACTTCGCATAGCCATGAGCGACACCTCACGCAGAGACAAGGTCTTCGCCTACCTCGATGCCCACGGTATCCGCTACTCGTGGTACGAACACCCCGAAGCCCCGACCATCGACATCGCCCGTCAGTATTGGAAGGACGACGGTTCGAAGCACTGCAAGAACCTCTTCTTCCGCAACCACAAGGGCAACCGTCACTATCTGGTCTGCTTCGACAGCGAGCAGTCGCTGGCCATTCACGACCTGGAGCATCGTCTGCATCAGGGCAAGCTGTCGTTCGCCTCGGAGCAGCGCATGGACAAGTGGCTGGGACTCAAACCCGGTTCGGTGTCGCCCTTCGGACTGATCAACGACCCCGAGCGGCACGTCCATCTGTTTCTGGACAAGCAGCTGGAGGAACTCCCCTCCTACTCGTTCCACCCCAACGACAACCGCTACACGGTGGTCATCGACCGCGAGGAATTTCTGAAATACCTGGCCGAAGTGGGCAACACCTACGAGTTTATCGAATTGTACTAAAATCCACAGCGTCCGCATCGCACACCGCGACCGACGGAAACACAAAACGCCCCTGCATCAGTCTGATGCAGGGGCGTTTCTTATCTCGGAAACCGAATTTCCTACTTGAACTCGACGAGCGACTCGCCGGTCATCTCCTCGGGCTGCTCCAGCCCCATGAGCGACAACACGGTAGGCGCAACATCGGCCAGAATACCATTCTTGACACTCTTCACACGGTCGGAAACCACCACGATGGGCACGGGATTCAGCGAGTGAGCGGTGTTGGGAGTACCGTCGGCGTTGATGGCGTTGTCGCAGTTACCGTGGTCGGCAATCTGAACCACCTCGTAGCCGTTGCGCTTGGCAGCCTCAACCACCTTCTCCACGCAACCGTCAACGGCGTTCACCGCCTTGACGATAGCCTCATAGATACCGGTGTGGCCCACCATATCGCCGTTGGCGAAGTTCAGGCAGATGAAGTCGAACTTCTGCGAGTCGAGTGCCTCGACCAGCTTGTCGGCCACCTCGGGAGCCGACATCTCGGGCTGAAGGTCGTAGGTAGCCACCTTGGGTGACGACACGAGGATACGCTCCTCGCCCTCGAACTTCTCTTCGCGGCCGCCATTGAGGAAGAAGGTCACGTGAGCATACTTCTCGGTCTCGGCGATACGCAGCTGGCTCAGACCCTTCTTCGATACCCACTCACCGATGGTGTCGGGCACGTTCTCCTTGTCGAAGAGGATATGCAGACCGGTGAACTTCGCATCGTAGGGAGTCATGCAGCAGTAGTGCAGCGGCATGGTGTGCATACCCTGCTCGGGCATATCCTCCTGAGTGAGGACGATGGTCAGCTCCTTGGCGCGGTCGTTGCGGTAGTTGAAGAAAATCACCACATCGTTGGGACGAATCAGACCCACGGGGTTACCCTGCTCGTCGACACGTACAACGGGCAGAATGAACTCATCGGTAACGTCCTTGTCGTAGGAGTTCTGAACGGCCTCGACCATGTTGGTCGACTTCTCGCCCACACCCTCGACCAGTGCGTCGTAGGCCACCTTCACACGCTCCCAGCGCTTGTCGCGGTCCATGGCGTAGTAACGGCCCACAACCGTGGCAATCTTGCCGGTCGAAGCGGCCATGTGCTGCTCCAGTGCCTCGATGAAGCCCTTACCGCTCTTGGGGTCGGTGTCACGACCGTCCATGAAGCAGTGGACAAAAGTATTCTCAATCTTGTACTCGGCAGCGATGTCGCACAACTTGAAGAGGTGGTCCAGCGACGAGTGAACACCACCGTCGGAGGTCAGACCCATGAAGTGTACGCTGACACCGTTCTGCTTGGCATACTCGAAAGCCTTGACAATCTCCTCGTTCTTGAGAATCGAGTTGTCGCGGCAGGCACGATTGATTTTCACCAGGTCCTGGTAAACCACACGGCCGGCACCGATATTGAGGTGACCTACCTCCGAGTTACCCATCTGTCCGTCGGGCAGACCTACGTTCTCGCCGTCGGTACGCAGCTCCGCGTGGGGATACTGCTCCGTCATCTTGGAAATGTACTGGGGATGTACCGAGTAAATCACATCCGCCTTGTCGTGATGACCGTTACCCCAGCCATCGAGAATCATCAGTAATACTTTGTTGCTCATATCTCTTGAATATTATAGTTATCCGTAAATTAGTTGAGTTCGGCCTTGATCAGCTCCACAGCCTTGTCCACGGCAGCCTGCACACCCTCGGGGTTCTTGCCGCCCGCAGTGGCGAAGAAAGGCTGGCCGCCACCGCCGCCGTTGATCAGCTTGGCAGCCTCACGGACAATCTTGCCGGCGTTGACGCCCTGCTTCACGATTTCGTCGCCCAGCATGATGGTCAGCGAGGGCTTACCCTCCGACACCGTACCTACGACCATCACCATCTTGGTCGAACGCGACTTGAGGTTGTAGGCCAAATCCTTGATATAGTCGGGACGACGGTCGGTGGTGAGTGCCACCCACTGTACGCCGTTCTGCTCGGGGGCCGACTTGGCAATCTTCCCGGCCCACTCCGAAATCTGCTCCTTGCGCATCTGCTCGACCTCCTTCGAGAGCGACTCGTTGCTCTCGATGACCTTCTTCACAGCCTGCACAATCTGGGTGTTATTGAGGTATTCGCCCACATTGTGGAGGGTATCCTCCGCAGCGTAGACTACATTCTCGGCCTGCTCGCCGGTCACCGCCTCGATACGGCGCACACCGGCCGAAATGGCACTCTCCGACAGAATCTTGAACATACCGATGTTACCCGTGGCGCTGGTGTGGGTACCGGCGCAAAGCTCCACCGACGAACCGAAGCGCACCATGCGCACCTTGTCGCCGTACTTCTCGCCGAAGAGCATCATGGCACCTGCCGCCTTGGCCTCCTCCTGGGTGGCGTTGCGGTTCTCCTCGAGGGGGTAGTTGGCACGAATGGCACGGTTGACCAGACGCTCCACCTCGCGAATCTCCTCGCGGCTCATCTTCTGGAAGTGTGAGAAGTCGAAACGCAGGGTCTCGGGGGTCACCATCGAACCCTTCTGCTCGACATGGGTACCCAGCACCTTGCGCAGTGCCTCGTGGAGGAGGTGGGTGGCCGAGTGGTTGTTGGCCGCCGACTGACGCTTCTCGGAATCGACATGAGCGGTGAACTCCGCCTCGGGATTCTCGGGCAGCTGCTTCACCACGTGGATAATCAGACCGTTCTCCTTCTCGGTGGCCACGATGTCGACACGCTCGTTGGCGCTCGCAATGTAGCCCGTATCGCCAATCTGACCACCACCGTTACCATAGAACGGAGTCTTGTCGAAGACCAGCTGGTAGGAGGTCTTGCCCTTGGTGGTGACACGGCGGTAGCGTGCAATCTTCACCTGCTCGGTGAGGGTGTCGTAACCCACGAACTCGCTCTCGCGAATGTGGAACAGTTCCACCCAGTCGTCGGTATCGACGGCCGCAGCGTTGCGCGAACGCTCCTTCTGTGCCTGCAGCTCCTTCTCGAAAGCCGGAAGGTCGACACCGATACCCTGCTCGTGGGCAATCAGGTCGGTCAGGTCGATGGGGAATCCGAATGTATCATAGAGTACGAAAGCGTCGCTTCCCGAAATCAGCTCCTTGCCCTCCTTCTTGGTCTTGGCAATGACACCGTCCAGGAGGTTGATGCCCGTAGCCAGCGTGCGCAGGAACGATGCCTCCTCCTCCTCGATGACCTTCTCGATGAGGGTCTGCTGAGCCTTCAGTTCGGGGAACTGACCGCCCATCTGCTCCACCAGACCGGCCACGAGCTTGCAGAGTGTAGGCTCGTTGAAACCGAGGTAGGTGTAGCCGTAACGCACGGCACGGCGCAGGATTCGGCGAATGACATAACCGGCCTTGACATTGGAAGGTAGCTGGCCGTCGGCAATCGAGAACGAAATGGCACGCAAGTGGTCGGCGATGACACGCATGGCCACGTCACACTTCTCGTCCTCACCGTACTTCTTGCCCGAGAGGGCCGAGATGCGGCCGATGGTGGGCTGGAACACGTCGGTGTCGTAGTTCGACTTCTTGCCCTGAAGAATCATGCACAGACGCTCGAAGCCCATACCTGTGTCGACGTTGCGTGCGGGCAGTTCCTCCAGCGAACCGTTGGCCTTGCGGTTGAACTGCATGAAGACCAGGTTCCAGATTTCGATAACCTGGGGGTGACCCATGTTGACCATCTCGCGACCCGACTTGAGGGCGATTTCGCTCTCGTCACGCAGGTCGAAGTGAATCTCCGAGCACGGACCGCAGGGACCCGTCTCGCCCATCTCCCAGAAGTTGTCGTGCTTGTTGCCGCGAATGATGTGATCCTCGGGCAGGAAGCGTTTCCAGTAGTCGTAAGCCTCCTGATCGAAGGGGACACCGTCCTCCTCCGAGCCCTCGAACACGGTAGCGTACATGCGCTCGGCGGGGAGATGATAGACGTCGTGGAGCAGTTCCCACGCCCACTCGATGGCCTCTTTCTTGAAATAATCGCCATAGGACCAGTTGCCCAGCATCTCGAACATGGTGTGGTGGTAGGTATCGTGTCCTACCTCCTCCAGGTCGTTGTGCTTGCCCGACACACGCAGACACTTCTGGGTGTCGGCCGCACGGGGATATTTGCGGGGCGCGTTGCCCAGGAAGATATCCTTAAACTGGTTCATGCCCGCATTGGTGAACATCAATGTGGGGTCGCCCTTCACGACCATAGGTGCCGAAGGAACGATGGCGTGGCCCTTGCTTTCGAAAAAATCGAGAAAAGCCTGACGAATTTTTGCTGATTCCATATAATTTATTCCTAATTCTACGTTTCAATACAAGTTGCAAAATTACACAATTAAACTTAAATTTGCACGTTATAAACAGGAGTTTTTTCACCAATGATGCAAAAAGAGCACACTTCAGAGTCCCGAAAGCCCTCGAAAAAGAGCAAAATACACTCCCACGAGCTGGTATCGGAATCTTTCAGACTGAGAACCTACCGACTGATTCGGGAGATTCTCCTGGGCTTTATATTTGTGTCGATAGCCAATGTTCTGTTTTCGTACTTCTTCTACACCCCCAAAATCTACAAAATCAACAGCGAAAACCGCGAACTGGTCATCAAATACCGCATTCTGCAAGACAAGATACGCACCGCACAGCGGCGCATCGACGATATCCGCCACCGCGACAACTTCGTCTACCGCTCGCTCTTCTCGACCGACACCCTCTCCACGGCCGGCGTGTGGCAGCCCTACCCCGACTCGAAATACGCCCACCTCGACGGCGACAACTACGAGGAGCTGATGACCTCCACCTGGCAGCAGCTCGATCTCATGGCCCGCTCGATATACATGGAGTCGGTCTCGCTCGACGAGATACAGGCCCTCTCCCACAAGAAGGAACAGATGTCGGAGGCCATTCCGGCCATCTGGCCCATCGACCGCAAACGATTCAAGAACAAACACATCGGTGCATTCAACATGCACCGCATGCACCCCACGCTGGGGTATGTGAGACCCCACAAGGGTGTGGACTTCGGCGGCAAAATCGGCGACCCGGTATTCGCCACCGGCGACGCTCTGGTGGAGAACGCCTCGCCCATGCGCGGCTACGGAAAGCAGGTGCTGCTCGACCACAAATTCGGCTACAAGACCCGCTATGCCCACCTGAGCAAGGTGCTGGTCAAGGCCGGCGATTCGGTACGGCGCGGACAGCTCATCGCACTGATGGGCAACACCGGCATATCGTCGGGTTCGCACCTCCACTACGAGGTGATTCACAAGGGGCATCATGTGAATCCCATCAACTACTTCAACCGCGACATGACTCCCGAAGACTACGAAAAGATGATGGAGAATATCCGCGAAACCAACTACGAAAAGTTGTAATACGATGGCAGGAAAGAAAGATTTGGAACGTCTGCGCCGACAGAAGCGCAGAAAACAGAACATCTTGCGCGGCACGGTGTATCTGTTCGTGTGGTCGGGAATCGCCGTACTCTATTACCTCTCCATATCGCTGTTCTTCGACACCCCCTACGAGTATGAGTTGAAACACTCGACCGACGGACTCAAGAAGGAATACGAAGCACTGGTCAACCGCTACGACACTCTGTCGACGGTGCTGCACAACCTCTCGGAAAGAGACCGTCAGGTGTTCCGCACCCTCTTCGAGTCGGACCCCTACGACTTTGAGTCGGAGTACGAGAAGCGCAAGAGCATCACCTACAACAACATCACCGAAAAATCGGCGACGGAACTCAAGCAGGACCTCAGCGACCGCATCTCCCTGCTCGAGCAGCAGCTCGGCCGGCTGACCGACACCTACCGCCGCCTCCACACCGAAATCCGCCGCAACGGAGCCTCGTGCAACAACATACCGGCCATACAGCCCGTCATCAACAAGCAGCTCACCCTGCTGACCGCCTCCTACGGCATGCGTATCCACCCCTTCTACAAGACCCTGCAGTCGCATCAGGGCGTGGACTACACCGTACCCGAAGGCTCGCGCGTGTTCGCCACGGCCGACGGTGTGGTCAAGGAGGTGGCACACCGCAACTCCACATCGGGACAGACGGTGGTCATCGACCACGGCAACGGCTATGAGACCTCCTACAACCACCTCTCGAAAATCGAGGTGCGCCGCGGTCAGAAGGTACGCCGCGGCGACATCATCGCACGCTCGGGCGACACCGGTCTCTCGCTGGCCCCCCACCTCCACTACGAGGTACGGCTGCGCGGCATGAGGGTCGACCCCATTCACTATTTCTTCATGGAGCTGAACCCCACGGAGTATCAGCGCATGGTGAGAATTTCGCAATCAGGAATGCAATCATTTGACTGACACGATGATAAACTCAAACATCAAACTCATCATCCTCGACTTCGACGGCACACTGGCCGACACGCGCGAGGCACACACCAAGGCCTATTTGCAAACCCTCGGTGAGGCGGGCATCGCCATCTCGAAGGAGGAGTACGAAGCCCGTTACTTCGGCATGCGCTGCCACGAATTTCTCGAGGAGCTGGGCATCGCCGACTTCGACACCCGCGAACGGCTCCGTCTGCGAAAGATTGACCTCTACCCCGGATTCTTCGACTCGTTGAAAATCAACCGTCCGCTGTGGGACTTCTGCCGTGCCTTCCAGCAGAGGGGCGTGAAGGTGTGGATTGTGTCGACGGGCAGCCGCGCCAACATCGAGAACGCCATGAACTATCTGGGCATCGGCAGCTCGAAGTCCGCCCCCCAAAGAGAGGGATATGTCGACGGCATACTGTGCGGTGCCGACATCGAGCACAGCAAACCCGCGCCCGACTGCTTCCTCGAAGCCATGCGAAGAGAGGGCTGCACTCCACGGGAGACCATCATCTTCGAGGATTCGAAAATCGGACTCACGGCGGCGGCCGCTTCGGGTGCGTCATTCTTCAAGGTGGAGATCTAAACCATCGGGAAAATTCTCCAGGAGCGAAAAACCTCAACAAAAGGGACACGGCACGAAATTGCCATGTCCCTTTTATTATAGGTATTCAAACAGTCCGCACCGCACGCGAACTACATTCGACGCCCCTCATTCGGGAGACTCCCGACCAAAAAACGTGCAGTCGGGCGAAGAAAATATTCCTAAAATAGTTGAAAAAAGAGGCATAAAAGATTAAATTTGCAGATAGCAAACCTATCTACAACCATGAATAAATTAATCTTTACCCTGCTGCTTTGCGCAGGGATAAGTCTCGAGGGCGTGAGCCAACCCCTCGAAGGCTTCGCCTATGGCAAGGCGGCAGCCCCCACGGGGAACGAGTGGGAATCGCCCCAACAACTCTCGCTGAACAAGGAACAGCCCCGCGCGCGGTTCTTCACCTTTGCCGATATCACCGAAGCACGTGAGGTGCTGCCCGACAACAGCTCCTACTACCGTTCGCTCGACGGAAAGTGGCAATTCCACTGGGTGGGCAACCCCTCGGAGCGCGAAACCGACTTCTTCCGCACGGATTTCGACGACTCGTCATGGGACACGGTCGATGTGCCGATGAACTGGAACGTCTACGGACTGCAGGACGACGGCTCGCAGAAGTATGGCACCCCCATCTATGTCAACCAGCCCGTCATCTTCCACCACACGGTGGCCGTCGACGACTGGCGCGGCGGCGTGATGCGCGAACCCGACAAACGACACACCACCTACCGCCACCGCAACGAGGTGGGTGCCTACCGCCGCACGTTCACCCTGCCCGACAACTGGAAGGGACGACAGGTCTACATCAATTTCGACGGTGTGGACTCCTTCTTCTACCTGTGGCTCAACGGCCGTTACGTCGGTTTCTCGAAGAACTCGCGCAACACGGCCGCCTTCGACATCACCGACTATCTCAAAAAGGGCGAGAATCTGGTGGCGGTGGAGGTCTACCGCAACTCCGACGCCTCGTTCCTCGAATCGCAGGACATGTTCCGTCTGCCGGGCATCTTCCGCACCGTGTCGCTGACCTCCACCGCCAGGACACAGATTCGCGACCTGAGGGTGCGCACCTCGTTCGACGCGGAGATGGACGACACCACCGCCCACATAGAGGTCGACTTGAGAAACCTCTCCTCCAAACCGCTCAAGGGCGGCCGGCTCACGGCGCGTCTCTACAAGAATCTGCTCTACGACGACACCAACACCGAATTGCGCAATGCCGTCTGCACCACGACAGTGGAGAAGCTGTCCGCAGGTGACAGCCGCACGCTGAAGATGGAGATGGAGGTAGCGCACCCCGACCCCTGGTCGGCGGAAGCACCCCACCGCTACACGCTGGTGGTGAGTCTGACGGACAAACGCGGCCGCACGATAGAGACCGTGTCGACTTACATGGGTTTCCGACAGGTGGAAATCCGCGACACGCGCGCCGAGGACGACGAGTTCGGACTGGCGGGACGCTACTACTACCTCAACGGCAAACCCATAAAGATGAAGGGTGTCAACCGCCACGAGACCAATCCCGAACGCGGCCACGCCGTCACACGCGAACAGATGGAGCGCGAGGTGATGCTCATGAAGCGCGCCAACATCAACCATGTGCGCAACGCCCACTACCCCGACGCCCCCTACTGGTATTATCTGTGTGACAAATACGGCATCTATCTCGAGGACGAGGCCAACATCGAGAGCCACGAATACTACTACGGCAAAGCCTCGCTGTCCCACGTTCCGGAGTTCGAGGCGGCGCATGTGGCCCGTGTGATGGAGATGGCCCACGCCTCGGTCAACCACCCGTCGGTGGTCATCTGGTCACTGGGCAACGAGGCAGGTCCGGGCGACAACTTCAAGAAAGCCTACCGCGCATTACACGAATTCGATGCCTCACGTCCCGTGCAGTATGAGCGCAACAACGCCATTGTCGACATGGGTTCGAACCAGTACCCCTCCATCGGCTGGGTACAGCATGCCGTCACCGGCAAGGCCGACATCAAATATCCGTTCCACATCTCGGAGTACGCCCACTCGATGGGCAATGCAGGCGGCAATCTGAAAGACTACTGGGAAGCCATCGAGTCGAGCAACTTCTTCGTCGGCGGTGCCATCTGGGACTGGGTCGACCAGGCATTCCTGACCCACGACCCCAAAACCGGCGACAGATACATGGGTTACGGCGGTGACTTCGGCGACCGTCCCAACGACCACACCTTCTGCATGAACGGCATCATGTTCCCCGACCTGAGTCCCAAACCCGAATACCACGAGGTGAAGAAGGTCTACCAGAATGCCGGCATACGGTTCAACGAGCAGGAGGAAATCGAGATTTTCAACAAGCGGTACTTCGAGACACTCGACGACCTGACCCTCAGGGTCACCCTCATGGAGAACGGTGTGGCCACACAGTCCTACACCGAAAAACTGCCCGTGATAGCTCCGCGCTCGTCGAAAAGCGTGGCCCTGAAATTCGATGCCCGACAGTGCCGTCCCGAGAGCGAATATTTCGTGATGGTGCAGTTGTGTCAGGCGCAGAGCATCCCCTGGGCCGACAGAGGATACCCCCAGATGGAGGAGCAGTTGTTGTGGCAACCTGCACAGAAGTATGCTCCGCTGGCCGAAACGGCCTGTGAGGGGGAGATGCTGCGTGTGGAGCGCACCGAAGAGCTGACCTCGATGGGCAACTCGCGGCTGCAACTCCGCATGGACAACCGCCGCGGCGTGATTTACAGCATGACCTACGACGGCAAGACCCTCATCGCCCCCGGAGCGCAGATGCGTCTCTCGGCCTTCCGCGCACCGGTCGACAACGACAACTGGGCGGAGAAGGAGTGGTTCCGACTGGGTCTCCACGACCTGGAGGAGCAGGTGGTGGACTCGGCCTGCGAACAACTCGCCGACGGCACGGTGGTGGTGCAGTACACCGTGAAGTCACAGGGCAGCCACGAGAGCCGGCTGCGTCTGTGCGACGACAACACCTACGAAATCGACCGGCTGCGACCGCTCGGCGAGGAGGATTTCCACTTCCTCTCCAACCGCATCTGGACCGTATATCCCGACGGCACGGTGGAACTCAACAGTGCGATAACGGGCAGCAATCCCTCCGTGCCTCTTGCACGCATCGGCTATGAGCTGGCACTGCCTTCGTCGCTGCACCAGATGACCTACTACGGCCGCGGCCCCCACAACAACTACAACGACAGAGCCGCAGGCGCCTTCTTCGGCCACTACACCTCGACCACCGAGGAGCAGTTCGTCGCCTTCCCCAAGCCACAGGACATGGCCAACAGGGAGGAGGTACGCTGGTGTGCGCTCACCGACACATCGGGCGCAGGCCTGCTGGTGGTGGCGGCCGACAACCTGTCGACCTCGGCACTGCCGTGGAACAGCATGGAGCTGTGCATGGCCGCCCACCCCTATCAGCTGCCCGCCTCGTCGGCCACATGGCTCAACATCGATGGCAAGGTGAGCGGTCTGGGCGGCAACAGTTGCGGGCAGGGCGCACCGCTGCGTCCCGACCGTGTGATGTCGGGGCTCAACACCGTGAACTTCATGCTGCGTCCCGTGGTCGGGGGCGACGACCTGCAACGCAAGGCGGAGGTGAGTCCCTCGGGCGTGCAGCCCGTGACCGTCACGCGCGACCGCAAGGGACGTGTGTCGATGTCGTGCGCACGCAACGACGCCCGGATTTACTACCGCGCAGGCCGCAACGCAAAGCCCCGACGCTACACCTCGCTCATCGCCTGGGAGAAGGGCGGCGAGCTGACCGTGTGGGAGGAGCGCACCCCCGGTCTGAAGACCACCCACTCGTTCGACGAAATCAAGAGTGTGCCGCTGACGGTGAAATACGCCTCGAGCGAGGAGATGGAGTGCGAAGCCCGTCATCTGATTGACGGCGACCCCTCGACCATCTGGCACACGACCTACTCGGTCACCGTGGCACAATACCCCCACTACATCGAATTCGATGCCGGCGAGGAGTATGACCTCCACGGCTGCCGCTACCTGCCCCGTCAGCAGGGATTCAACGGCACAATCCGCCACTACCGCATAGAGACGAGCCGCGACGGCGAACAGTGGGAGAAGGTGGCCGAAGGAGAATTCGAACGTTCACAGAAGATGCAGTCGGTGGTCTTCCCCTCGACAGTCAGGGCCCGTTATCTGCGCTTCACGGCTCTCGATGCCCACGACGGACAGGACTTCGCGTCGGGTGCGGAGTTCGAGCTGATAAAGGATTAAGCGACACACGGTTACCTCATCGGGAACCTGTCACAGAAGAAAAGGAGTATCGGAATTGTCCGATGCTCCTTTTTTTATCAGAGGGAAGCGAGTATTTACAAATCGCTATGAATAAGCACATTAAGTAGCAACAGGAAGTTTTTTTTCGCAAAAAATTGTGCTTTTCGGATTCTTTTTCTACATTTGCGGCGCTAATGGTTCGCAACTTCACGCTTGCGACGCAAAAGGGAATCAGGTGAAAGTCCTGAACAGACCCGCTGCTGTAAGCTCCATGCAAACCGCATATCACGAATCGAAAGGATTCAGTCACTGTTGGCAACAATGGGAAGGCGATATGTCGGAGGAGCAAGTCAGAATACCTGCCATCAGCTTGTACTTTTCACACGATGATGAACTTCCGGGGAATGAAGTAAATCATGACATACCTTGACAAGGGCTATGCTCAACGGCCGACAACAAGCCGCAACGCCCACCCTGAAAAAGGTCAGCATGCTGTCGCAGACGACACTCCTCCCTGTGTGAAATCCATCGTCGGGAGAGGTTGACCAAACTAATCATTCAAATAAAAACAAGGTATGTTAAAAAAAGAATTCTTCGCCTTGCTCCTCATGGCAGGAGCTATGGGCCTGACCGGTTGCGAGGGCCAATCGGACATCGAGATTCAGCCCTCTTCGAACGACAATCAACACGAAATCCTCACCACTCGCGGTGAAGCCTACCGCAGCGACAGTCTGGCTCTGGTGGCCCTCTACCGCTCGACCAACGGCGACGAATGGAGCCGCAACGACGGTTGGCTCTACCCCAACAATGAGCTCAAGGAGTGGTACGGTGTGAGAACGGCCGTCATCGACGGTCAGGAGCGCGTCATCTCGCTGCGACTGGGCGGCAACCGTCTCTCGGGCGAGCTTCCCGCCGAATTGGGCAACCTCACCGCCCTGCAGGTGTTCGACCTCTCGGACAACTACCGTCTGGGCGGCGTGATTCCCGAAGAGTTCTACAACATGAAGGAACTGCGTGTGTGGAAAATGCGCTTCAGCAACGTACACGGCTCTCTCTCGCAGAAAATCGGCCAGCTCAATCAGATCGACTCACTCGAGTTGTGGGGCGCACCCTGGGACATGACCCAGAACGGCTACAAGCCCAAAGCCGAGGACACCTATCTTTCGGGTGAGATTCCCGCCGAAATCGGCCAGCTCAACAAGGCTTCCTACATCGTGCTGGGACGCAACAACTTCACCGGCGAGATTCCCGCCGAAATCGGCCAGCTGGAGCGTCTGGAGTACCTCGACATCGCACGTTGCCAGCTCTCGGGCAACCTCCCCGCAGAACTGGGTCAGCTCAAGAAGCTCTCCACCCTCTTCGTGTCGGGCAACCGTCTCTCGGGTGAGATTCCCGCCCAGATGGGCGAGATGACCTCTCTCAAGGAGTTCTATGCCGACGAGAACCAGCTCACCGGAACCATTCCCTCGTCATTTGCACAACTGCCCCGTCTGCTGCGTCTGTCGCTGGCCGACAACCGTCTCTCGGGTGAGATTCCCGCCGTGGCTTCGCAGATGGAGCATCTGGGTCTGCTCTACCTCGACAACAACAACTTCACCGGCGAGATTCCTTCCGAACTGGGCGGCAAGCAGCAGCCCCTGCTCGTGGCCGTGAGCCTGATGAACAACAACCTCACCGGCAACCTGCCCGCAAAGACTCCCCACGACTACTATGTCGACGGCAAATACTACGGCGTGGTCTACACCTCGTTCTATGTCAGCGGCAACCGTCTCTCGGGCAAGATTCCTTCGGACTACATCATCGACGGCCAGCTGCAGGAGAACCTCCTTCCCCAGCAGGAAGGCTACGACCTGGTGAAATAAACCCTTACGACAATGAGAAGCATCAGCAGATATTTCCTCACGTTCATCGCTCTGGGCAGCCTCATGGCAGGCTGCTCCGACGATGACACGCCGACAGAACCCAACGGCGGCGGACAGTCCGAGATTCCGGAGCAGCCCTCCGACCGCCCCTATGAGGGGTATGAGGGATACATGTTTGTCCTCGACCAGAGTCAGATTCCGTCGAACTCGGGCTACGAATCGGAGCGCGACGTGCCGCAGGCCAAGCTCGTGGCCATATCGCCCGAGGGCAAGGTGTCGCCCGACATCGTGGCGGAGCGCAACCCCGACCTCACACTCGGTTTCGACTGCCGTCTCCAGCGCACGGGCGACCACTTCGTGATTTTCGCCAAGCGCGAGTGGCTCAAAGACGACACCAATCTCAAGGCCAAGGCTACGGTCATCGCCGCAAAGAGCCTCGACATCAAGAGTCAGGTGGCATTCGACCTGCCCGAAAATACGGATTACGACTTTCTGGAAGCCGTGAACGAAGAGGTGGCCTTCATCGGTTATCAGGGCAAGAACATCTACCGTGTGAACCTCAAGGACGGCTCAACGCAGAAATTCGCAGACGCAGAATACAACACCAACATCGGTGCTTTCGGCTACAAGAACACCCTTCTCACGTTCGTGGGCAACACACTCCGCATACTCAGTGCGGAGAACGGCCAGACACAGGGCGAGGTGACGCTGCCCAAAAGCGTAAGACGCGCCTACCGCAGCACCGACAACACGCTGGTACTCCAGTACACCGACTACAACTGCGGTCTGTTGTCCATCGGCGAGCAGAAGCTCATCAAGGAGTTCAAGGAGCCCAAGCCCGAGCTGGCACTCAACAGCATGGAGTATGACGCGGCACATCAGCTGATCTACGCCCCCGGCAAGGACCGCAACAAGGACAAGATCTACACCCTCGACCTCTCGCAGGAGAACGTCAAGGCGGAGCTGTTCTATGTGGTTCCCCCGACCGACATCGACAAGAGCAAGGTGGTGACAGGCGCCATAAAAATCGGTCTGCAACCCGACAAATGTCAGATGTACATCGGTTATGTGAACGATCTAGTCATTGTCGGTGAAGTGGGTAACCAACGCGGTTCACGCTCGGGATTCATCTCGCGACTCTCGCTCGAAGGCAAGGAAGGTGTCGAACTGCCAATCACCGAACCCGACGAGAAGACCAAATTCGAGGACATGTATACCTTCTCCTCGTTCTTCTTCGTGTCGAAATAGCGGCATCACGCCACACGGAAAATCCGATAGACATTGTGTAGGGAAATTTTCCCCACACAATGTCTATTTTTTATGTCATTTTTCTTCGGCAAACACCACGCTGATTATACGCAAGTTACCCGACGAGCGTAAAAATTATTCAAAAAAATAATTATCAAAAAATTTGCAGATATAGATTTTTGTACTACCTTTGCACTCGCAATCGGGAAGCAACGACAACACAAAGCCCACCGAAAACCAAACACAAATAACTGGTGCGTTAGTTCAGCTGGTTAGAATACGTGCCTGTCACGCACGGGGTCAGGGGTTCGAGTCCCCTACGCACCGCACAAAAAAGTGTAAATCAAATAGTTACGAGATTTACACTTTTTTTTCACACCCAAAAATCAAGGGCAAAGAAATAAAGTAAAATATTTTCTTCGGGAAAAACCGAAAACTACCCCACTGGCTGATTCTTTGATTGCACACCCGACGATTAACTGTACTTCTTGAATTCCCGACCGGCATAAACAGTAACGAGAGATTATTAGTATTCTGTTAAAAGGGGGCAACCAGCCCGGCACGTCGCCGCTATAAAAGGTGGCCGATTTGACACAGTTGCAGTGAATTTATTCTGTGCGGCGGAATTCCTCACACGGAAGGTACCCTTCGTCTGTGCAGCCGACACGGGCAGCAAGGTCATCGTGACGGTGGCACCCCCGTCAAAACGGCAGATTGTGGTGAGTAAGGAGCGCATTCCCCAACTCAAGATGTGGCTCAACACCTAAGCCGCACACTGCGACACCATCGGCAACAAAAACCGTCGGAGCGGTACGACCTCGACGGTAAAGAAGGGTGGAAAATTGATGTTTTTGGGGTGAAATGCAACTTTTCACCACAGGAAAAGAGCGTACAATCAGCGAAATGCACTAAATTTGCAGCCGATTTTTCACCACACAAGACAAAGACATCTGCATGCTTACACAATTTCTGTTCGTACTGGGTGCCATCATCATCGGCGCACGACTCGGCGGTATCGGTTTGGGGGTGATGGGCGGCTTCGGCATCGCCATACTCACCTTCGTATTCGGACTGCAACCCACAGCTCCGCCCATCGACGTCATGCTCATGGTGGCAGCCGTCATCTCCGCCGCCTCGTGTATGCAGGCCGCCGGAGGTCTCGACTACATGACCAAGGTGGCCGAGCGCATCTTGCGCCGCAACCCCTCCCACATCACCATCATCAGTCCGCTGGTGACCTATCTGTTCACCTTCCTGGCCGGAACGGGTCACATCGCCTACTCACTGCTGACGGTCATCGCCGAGGTGGCCACCGAGACCAAGATCCGCCCCGAACGTCCGCTGGGTATCGCCGTCATCGCCTCGCAGCAGGCCATCACGGCCAGCCCCATCTCCGCCGCCACGGTCGCCCTGCTGGGGCTGCTGAGCGGCTACGACATCACCATGTTCGACATTCTGATTATCAGCATTCCGGCCACTCTGACCGGTGTCCTCGCCGGCGCATTCTTCTCGCTGCGCGTGGGCAAAGACCTGATGAACGACCCCGAATACCTCCGCCGTCTCGAAGCCGGAGAGATTCAGAACAAGCATGTGGAGCTGAACGACGTGAGCAACCTCTTCCATGCACGCCTCTCGGTGCTGCTGTTCCTCGCCGCCACGTTCCTCATCGTACTGTTCGGCTCGGTGGACAGCCTGCGACCCTCGTTCGGCGGCAAGCCCCTCGACATGCCCGTCATCATCGAAATCATCATGCTGGCCACCGCCGCCCTTATCCTGCTCATCTGCCGCATCAACGGCTCGGAGCCTGTGCGCGGCAGCGTCTTCTCGGCAGGCATGCAGGCCGTGGTGACCATCTTCGGTATCGCGTGGATGGGCGACACCTTCATCAACGGCAACATCACCCCGCTCACAGCAGCCATTCAGGGTGTGGTGACCGACATGCCGTGGCTCTTCTTCCTCGCTCTGTTCGCCACCTCGATACTCCTCAACAGTCAGGCCGCCACCGTGAGGGCCGTCGTGCCGCTGGGTATCGCCCTGGGTATCGCCCCCTCGATGCTCGTCGCACTCTTTCCGGCCGTCAACGGCTACTTCTTCATTCCCAACTACCCCACGCTGATTGCGGCCATCAACTTCGACCGCACGGGTACCACCCACATCGGCAAATGGGTGTTGAACCACTCGTTCATGCTGCCGGGACTCATCTCCACGGGTGTGGCCGTCTGCACGGGAATGCTGCTCATACAGTTGTTGTAACACCCCCTCCAGCATACAAAAATCCGCATCGCGTGCAGTCGCGATGCGGATTTTTCATATCGGGACAACTCCTCCGCGGAGCGTCACTTCATCTGATTGCCCATGTAGAGGAACAACATGCTGACGATGACCAGCACCAGATCGACGGCCTTGCTGCGGAGATTCTTCTCACGGAAGACCATCGCGCCGAAAAGGAACGAGACCACCACACTGCTGCGGCGCACCATCGAGACGATGGAAATCATCGAGTCCTCCATGCCCAGCGCGTAGAAGTAGACAAAGTCGGCCGCACAGAGGAACAGCGAGATGAAGACGATGCACCAACTCCAGTGAAAGGGGGTGGAGGTCTTGCGCTTGGGCCACCACAGCAGCAGAATGATGCCGCCCATGAGGAAGAGCTGGTAGACGTTGTACCACGCCTGCACGACCATGTGGTTGAACTGCCCCATGAGATACTTGTCGTAGAGACCGCTCACCGTACCCAGCAATGCCGCCGCCACGACACACAATATCCAGCGGTTATGACGGAAATCGATGCCTTCCTTGCGGCCCGAACGGCTGAGCAGGAAGAACGAGATGACGGCCATCGACACACCGGCCCACTGCCAGAGGTTGAGCCGCTCGCCGAAAATGAGCATTGCACCCAGCAGCACCATGACGGGACGTGTGGCATTGATGGGGCCGACGAGTGTCAGCGGCAGGTGCTTCATGCCGAAGTAGCCGAACACCCACGACGAGAGGACGATGAGCGACTTGAGCAGAATGAAGCGGTGCACCTCCCACCCCACCGACGGCACATAGAACAGCGAGTCGGCCAACCACTCGGGACACAGGGCCGAAACCAGAATGAAGGGCAGGAATATCAGTGTGGAGAACAGGGTGTTGAGTCCCAGTACGGGCAACACCGCATTGCCGGCCAGCGACTTTTTCTTAAACACATCGTAGAAACCCAGCAGCGCCGCCGAACAGAAAGCCAGTAACAACCACATACGCCGCGCTACTCCTTATCCCTGGTGTTGAACAGTGCGCGCAGCACCTTGATTTCGTGGACACGCACACCCTCCGAGGGGAAATAGACCTTCACGGTGTGCTTCTTGCCCTTGAGCAGCTTCACCTTGAAATTCGCCTTCACATACTTGTTGGGCAGACGGTTGGTCTTCACCTCCAGTTCCTGCACCTGCTGGGTGTTCATGCCGATACCCAGACGGGGCGACGAGGGCGCCTTGTCACTGTCGACACTGTAATAGACCAGCACATTGTAGCTGCCGCCGAGCACCTTGTTGCTGATGACATATTCGGCATGGGGCTGCAACATCACGCCGGCATTGGCCTGGCCGTTGCGTTTGTAGGAGGAGGCCTTACCCGTGATGTAGGTCTTGCCGTTGAGCGTGCCGCGCTCCACGAACTGCGCATGGTTGTAGTCGGTGGCCGCAATGGTGACGTGCATCTTCTCCACCTCATGCACCTCCTTGTTGCCGGCCTGCGCAGGAAGGATTGACAATATCACCGACACGGCGAACAACAGACGGCCCAACCGCCATAAATCGAGTCTTTTCATAGTCTTGAAATTGATTAAAATGTTACATTTCGCCGCCGCGGCCTGATGACACGCCGCCACGGCAAGGGACGGGGGACTCCCCGACGAAAAAGTTCGCAAAATTAATTAAAATTTCTTGAATATTCACCGGTTTCTCTTTTTCATTCCTCATTTCACCCTCTTCATCGACATCATTCCCTGGAGTCAATCACGGCGGATTCTCCCTCCGCAAGTCGGTTTTAGGAGCTGAGGTTTTGTCCGTTATGTCTCATAAAATCTTCTAAATACAATCACCGCGAAAAAAAAATTCATTTTTGATATCTTATTTTTCCGTTTAGTCTCGTTTGATAGGTAAAACTGTATATTTTTGCGCCCGAAAAAATACGGATACCACACACTAACAAATCCGTAACTTGAACACTATGCATTTATCAAACGAGAAACTCACTCAGCAGGCTGCACAGGCTGGTCGCCGCACCCTGCAAATCGGTGGAGAAGCCACAGCCAAAGTACGCAGCATGTCGCGACGCTCATGGCTGCTGCTCATTACCGCAGCACACCTCATCGCCGGAGGAATCTGGTGGTGGACGCGCCCCGAACCCGTCAAGCCGGTCTACCCCATCGTGGAGGTAGCTCCCGTCAATGCCGACGACGTGGAACTCTACGGAGAATATGTCGGCCGAATCCGCGCACAGCAATTCGTCGAAATCCGCGCCCGCGTGGAGGGCTTCCTCGAAAAAATGATGTTCGAGGAGGGAACCTATGTCAAAAAGGGACAGCGCCTCTTCCTCATCGACCCCAAACTCTATGAGGCACGCGTCAACAAGGCACGCGCGCAGCTCAACAAGGACAAGTCGATGGCCATGAAGGCCCACCGCGACCTGGAGCGCATCAAGCCCCTCTACGAGCAGAATGCAGCCAGCCAACTCGACCTGGACAACGCCATCGCTTCGTATGAGAGTGCCACCGCCTCGGTGGAGATGTCGGAGGCCGACCTCACACAGGCAGAGACGGCTCTGGGCTACACCCTGGTCAGCTCGCCCATCTCGGGTTACATCTCGGAGCGCAGTGTCGACATCGGAACGCTGGTCGGCCCCAACGGCAAGTCGCTGCTGGCCACCGTGGTCAAGAGCGACACCGTGAGAGTGGACTTCAGCATGACGGGTCTCGACTATCTGAAGAGCAAGGCCCGCAATGTGAATCTGGGTCAGAAGGACACCACCCGCAAGTGGGACCCCTACATCACCATCACCCTGGCCGACAACACCCAGTATCCCCTGCGCGGTCTGGTCGACTTTGCCGATCCGCAGGTTGATCCCGAGACCGGAACCTTCTCCGTGCGTGCCGAGATGGCCAACCCCGACCATATCCTGCTGCCGGGACAGTTCACCAAGGTGCGTCTGCTGCTCGACGTGAGAGAGCAGGCCACGGTGGTTCCCACCAAATCGGTCATCATCGAGAAGGGCGGCGCCTACATCTTCGTTATCCGCCGCGACAGCACCGCCGAGCGACGACTCATCGAACTGGGTCCCGAGGTGCGTAACCGCGTGATTGTGGAGCGCGGCGTGGTTCCCGGCGAGCGCATCGTGGTGGAGGGCTTCCACAAGCTCACCCACGGCGACAAGGTCGACCCCCGACCCGCAAAGACATCAGCAACCGAGGTCAAGACCTCAGAAAAATAACAGGCAGCCATGAAACTCGATTTCTTTATCGACAGACCCATCTTCTCGACGGTGCTGTCAGTGGTCATCGTCATCGTGGGTCTGTTGGGACTGATGATGCTGCCCGTTGACCAATACCCGCGCATCGTTCCCCCCGTGGTGAAGGTGTCGGCCTCGTATCCGGGTGCCAGCGCGCAGACCGTGACCCAGGCCGTGGCCACCCCCATCGAACAGGAGCTGAACGGTACGCCCGGCATGCTCTACATGGAGTCGACCAACAGCAACACCGGCGGCTTCTCGGCCACCATCACCTTCGACATCGACACCGACCCCGACCTGGCGGCCGTCGAGATTCAGAACCGTGTGAAGCAGGCCGAGTCGCGTCTGCCGGCCGAGGTGATTCAGAACGGCATCTCGGTGCAGAAGCAGGCATCGAGCAAGCTGATGACCATCACCCTGCTCTCCACCGACCCCAAATTCGACGAAATCTATCTGTCGAACTACGCCACGCTCAACGTGTTGGACATGTTGCGCCGTGTGAAGGGCGTCGGCAGCATCTACAATATCGGTAGCCGCTACTACGCCATGCAGATATGGGTGCAGCCCGACCGTCTGGCTAACCTCGGTCTCACGGTGCAGGATTTGCAGAAGGCCCTCAAGGACCAGAACCGCGAGTCGGCAGCCGGTGTGCTGGGTCAGCAGCCCGTCACGAACCTCGACATCACCATACCCATCACGGCACGCGGACGACTCTCGTCGGTGGCCGAATTTGAGGAGATTGTCATACGCGCCAATCCCGACGGCTCGCTGCTCCGTCTGCGCGACGTGGCACGCGTGTCGCTCGAGGCCTCGTCGTACAGCACAGAGAGTGGTATCAACGGCGGAAATGCCGCCGTGCTAGACATCAACATGCTGCCCGGTGCCAACGCCATGGAGGTGGCGCGCGAGGTGAGAAAAACCATGGAGGAAATCAGCCGCAACTTCCCCGAGGGCATCTCCTACAAGATTCCCTTCGATATGACATCGTTCATCTCGCAGTCCATCAAGGAGGTCTACCACACCCTCTTCGAGGCTCTGCTGCTGGTTATACTGGTGGTCTTCCTCTCGTTGCAGAACTGGAGAGCCACACTCATTCCCACCATCGTGGTCCCCATCTCGCTCATCGGTACCTTCGGTGTGATGCTGGCCTTCGGCTTCTCGCTCAACATGATGACCCTGCTGGGTCTGATTCTGGCCATCGGTATCGTGGTCGACGACGCCATCGTGGTGGTGGAGTCGGTCGAGCGCACCATGAACGAAGAGGGACTCTCGCCCAAGGAGGCCACCAAGAAGTCGATGAAGGGACTCGGCAGTGCCATCATCGCCACTTCGCTGGTGTTGTGTGCCGTGTTCGTGCCGGTGAGCTTCCTGTCGGGCATCACGGGACAGCTCTACCGTCAGTTCACCATCACCATCGCCGTGTCGGTGCTGATTTCGACCTTCGTGGCCCTGACCCTCTCGCCGGCACTCTGTGCCATCTTCCTGCGTCCCGATTCGGGCAAGAAGAAGAACAGAATCTTCCGCCGCATCAACATCTGGCTGGGCAAGGGCAACAAATCCTACGAGAAGGCCATTCGCTGGAGCATACGCCACTCGAGCCGCATGATTGCCTTCTTCGGCATCTCGCTCATCGCCCTGTGGGTACTCAACAAGGTGGTGCCGCAGAGTTTCATGCCCCAGGAGGACCAGGGTTATTTCACCGTGGAGCTGGAGCTGCCCGAGGGTGCCACCCTCGAACGCACGCGCAGCATCAAGGACCGCGCCATGGAGTTCCTCATGTCGTGTGACGATGTGGAGTATGTACTCGACGTGGCAGGTACCAGCCCGAGAGTGGGTACCAACCAGTCGCGCTGTCAGATGACCGTCATTCTCAAACCGTGGGACGAGCGAAAGAGTTCGAATATCCGCGAGGTGATGAACCGCGTGCGCCGCGAAATGGAACAGTATCCCGAAAGCAAGGTCTATCTCTCGACCCCTCCCGTCATTCCGGGTATGGGTACTTCGGGCGGTTTCGAGATGGTGCTTGAAGCACGCGGCGATGCGTCGTACAACGATTTGCAGCGCGCCGTCGACACCCTGCTCCACTACGCCTCGAAGCACAAGGAGCTGACGGGTCTCTCGGCCTCGATACAGAAGGACATTCCCCAGCTCTACTTCGACGTCGACCGCGACAAGGCGCAGATGCTGGGTGTGCCGATGGCCGACATCTTCTCGACGGTCAAGACCTTCACCGGCTCGGTGTATGTCAACGACTTCAACATGTTCAACCGTATCTACCGCGTGTATATACAGGCCGAAGCCCCCTACCGCGCACAACAGGACAATCTGGGACTCTTCTTCGTCAGAGGTTCCGACGGCGCAATGATTCCCATCACGGCACTCGGCACCACCTCCTACACCACCGGTCCGGGTACTATCCGCCGATTCAACATGTTCAACTCGGCCACCATCTCCGGTGAGGCGGCACAGGGTTACAGTTCGGGACAGGCCATGCTCCTGCTCGAGAAAATCGCCCGCCAGCACCTCCCGGCCTCTATCGGTATCGAGTGGAGCGGTCTGTCGTATCAGGAGAAGCACGTCAGCGGTCAGACCGGCTATGTATTGGCACTGGCTCTGCTGTTCGTCTTCCTCTTCCTGGCGGCACAGTACGAGAGCTGGTCGATTCCCGTGGCGGTGATTCTCTCGCTGCCCGTGGCCGGCATCGGCGCCTATGTGGGCAACTGGGCGTGCGGTCTGGAGAACAACATCTACTTCCAGATCGGTCTGGTGATGCTGGTGGGTCTGGTGGCCAAGAATGCCATTCTCATCGTGGAGTTCGCCAAGGACGAGGTGGAGAAGGGACGCGACACCCTCACGGCTGTCATCATGGCCGCGCAGCTGCGTTTCCGCCCCATCGTGATGACCTCGCTGGCCTTCATTCTGGGCATGCTGCCGCTGGTGTTCGCCAGCGGTCCCGGTTCGGCCAGCCGTCAGGGTATCGGCACGGGTGTATTCTTCGGCATGCTGGTGGCCATCACCGTCGGCATTGTCTTCGTACCGCTCTTCTTTGTGTGGGTCTACAACTTGAAAGAAAAATGGAGTAAACGATGAAACGAACAACTATATTCTTAATGGCGGCCCTCGTGCTGTCGGGCTGCTCGGTGCAGAAGAAATGCAAGTCGCCGGAGCTGAACCTGCCCTCGCAGATTGTCGCCGGAAACACCGACTCGCTGACACTCAGCGACCGGAAATGGTGGGAGGTCTACAAGGACTCCACCCTCTGCGCACTCATTGACCGTACCCTGCAACACAACCGCAACATGCTCTCGGCCGAAGCCTATGTCCGTCAGATGGAGGAGCTTCACCGTGTGGGCAAGGTGGCACTCGCCCCTTCGTTCGGCGCGCTGGGCCACTACGACCGCAAGACCACCGACTACTCCGACCGTCCGTTCAAGGAGGAACCCAAGTTCGGACTGAAGGCCACCATGAGCTGGGAGATAGACCTGTGGGGCAACCTGCGCTGGGCCAAGCGCAAGGGTGCGGCCGAGTATCTGGCCTCGGTGGAGGCAGCGCGCGCCATGCGCATGTCGCTGGTCGCGGAGGTGGCCACCGCCTACTTCGAACTGGTGGCTCTCGACCATGAGCTGGAAACCGTGCGACGCACGGTCGAAACCCGTGAGGAGAGTGTACGTCAGGCCAAGCTGCGTTTCGAGGGCGGTCTCACTTCGGAGACGGCCTACCAGCAGGCCAAGGTGGAGCAGGCCAGTGCATCGGCCATGATTCCCGACCTGGAGCTGCGCATCGCACAGAAGGAGAACCAGATTTCGGTGCTGGCAGGCGGCTACCCCTCGCGGGTCGACCGCTCGGTGATGGACATCAACGTGGTGATGCCCGACTCGCTGCCCATCGGCCTGCCCTCGACCCTTCTGCAACGCCGTCCCGATGTCAGACAGTCGGAACAGCAGCTGAAGGCTGCCATGGCTGCCGTGGGCATGGCCTACGCCGACCGCTTTCCGCGTCTGACCATCAACCTCACGGGCGGTGTGGAGAACAACGAAATCGACCAGCTGCTCAAGTCGCCCTACTCCTTCATCACGGGCGGCATCGCCTCACCGCTCTTTGCCTTCGGAGCCAAGCGTGCCAAATACCGCGCTTCGCTGGCAGCCTACGACCAGGCACGTCTGTCCTATGAACAGAAGGTGCTGGAGGTGTTCCGCGAAGTAAACGATGCGGTGGTCTCCTACCGAAACATGCGCAAGACCGCCGAGCTGAAATACAACCTCAAGGAGGCCGCCCGACAGTATGTCGTGCTGGCCAAGCTGCAATACATCAACGGAGTAATTCGCTACATCGACGTTCTCGATGCACAGCGCAAATTCTTCGACGCGCAGATTGAGGAGAGCAAAGCCGTGAGAAACGAACATCTCGCGCTTGTGGGACTCTACAAGGCTTTGGGCGGAGGCTGGGAAACTGCCGACACCGAAGCCGGGCAAAAGAAAAAAGGTTGACCATCAGGTCAACCTTTTTTTAAAGCAACAGGGAGCGAGGACGTCCATATCGCATGCACGGATATTCGGAACGAAGGGGCGCACATCAGCGACTCCTGCTCCACGTTCCTATCTGAAGGTGAAGCCCCTTCTCCCCTCTTTCAATCTATCAGCAAAAAAAGACCGCTGCACGGCTCATCCCCATGGGAAGTTGTACCGTGCAGCGGTCTTTGTCTTAAGGTCAGGGTCTCTTAGAATCCGTTCATCGGCACCAGCACCGTGGGAATGAGCAGCAGCAGGCCCAACAGCACCATGAACAGAATGAATTTCCACGCCCAGCGAAACCATTTGTCGTAGGGGATATGACTCACGCCCAGCACCGCCATCAGCACGCCCGAAGTGGGTGTGAGCAGGTTGGTGAACGCATCGCCGAACTGATAGGCCATGACCGCCGCCTGCTTCGACATGCCGATAAGCTCGGCAAAGGGCGCCATGATGGGCATGGTGAGCGCCGCCTTGGCACTGCCCGACGGCATCACCAGATTGATGAGCGTCTGAATGGCATACATCACGCTCACGGTGGCCACCTGTCCCAGTCCGTCCATGCCGGCGGCCAGATTGTGGAGAATGGTGTCGATGATGCGTCCCTCCTTGAGTATCACGATGATACCTCCGGCAAGACCGACCACCAGTGCCGCACTCATCATGTCCTTGCAACCTGCGAGGAAGAGCTGCACCAGCTCGTTGGGCCCCTTGCCGTTGGCCACACCCGAGAAGATGCCCAGCGCAAAAAAGAGGGTCGAGATTTCGGCAATGTACCAACCATAGCCCATCACACCCACTATCAGATAGAAAATGGTGAAGAAGAGCAGATTCATGATGAAGAAATGGACACTCTTGCGCAGGAGGAAGACCGACAGCACGGTGAATGCCCCCGCAAGGACGGGAATGAGCGGCAGATGCTCGAAGACCGAATTACCGATTTTGAGCGAGGTTTCGGGATAGCGGAACGCGAAAACAATCTGCACCGCGGCGAGGAAGAGGTAGCACCCCCAGGCGGCACGCGGCGTGCGGAACTCCACCTCCATCGAGGTGTCGGTGTGCAGCTCGCGCCAGTAGTTGTCGTCGTGGTAGACCACCGACGACTCGGGACAGCGCTTCACACGGTTGGCATAACGCAGAATCCACGCGAAGCCGATGGTATTGATGACCACCCAGCAGAACAGGCGGTACTCGATACCCGAAAAGAGAGGCAGCCCCGAAAGGCTCTGGGCAATGCCGATGGTCAGCGGATTGAGAATGGCACCCGCGAAGCCGAGGCCTGCCGCCACGAAGGCCATACACACACCCGTGATGGAATCATAGCCCATGGAGATGGCCATCGGCACCAGCACCATGCAGAACGGTATGGTCTCCTCACTCATGCCGAACACCGCACCGAAGATACTGAACATGAGCATGATGCACACCAGCATGAGATTGTCGATACCCACCTTGCGAATCAGGGAGTTCGACTCCAGCCGGCGCGCCTTGCGCAGGAAGGTCATCGTGCCGACATCGAAGGCGCGGCTGTCGTTGACAATCCAGAACGCACCGCCGATGATGAGGGTGAAGATAATGATGTCGGCCTTGTCGACAAAGCCCTTGAAGAAGGCCGAGAATATCTGCCACGTCTGCGGCACACGTTCCACCGCACGGTAGACCATCGTGCGTGTGCCGTCACCGGCGGTCTGCTCGACATACTCACCGCCCGGTATCACCCATGTGAGCAGGGCGCAGAAGACGATGACCGAGAAGATGATGACGTAGGTATGGGGTACTTTTTTTTTTCATGACGGGAATTTATGACATTACGGGTACAAAATTAGCAAAAACACGGGGAGTTGCCCCCTCAACACAACAAAAAGTCCCGAAAAGACTTCGGGACTTCAGATTTCATATTCGGACCGGACCATCTGCCGCGCGTCAAATCCCCATATCGTTCGAAGGGGGGCGCTTGGCAATGGTGAAGACAAACTCCAGCCCCCCCGACTCCGCAAGGCGCGCGGAAAGGGTGCCGCGATGCAGCAGCACCACGTTCTTGACGATGGAGAGTCCCAGTCCCGTGCCGCCCAGCTTGCGTGAACGCCCCTTGTCGACACGGTAGAAGCGCTCGAAAAGATGAGGCAGATGTTCGGGAGCCACTCCCTGACCGTCGTCAAAGAACGAGAGACGGCAATAGTCATCGTTGTTCTCCAGCAGGCGGATTGTGATGTTGCGGCCTCCGGAGTAGGTCATCGCGTTGGACATCAGATTGCGAAAGAGCGAAGCCAGAAGGGTGTTGTTGCCATAGACCGAAATGTGGTCCTCCATCTCGAGATGGAACTCCATCTGCTGCTGTTCGAGCCGCACCTGCAACTCGTCGACCACATCGAAAATCACATCGTTCAAATCCACGGTCTCCATGGCAATCAGACGGCTGGCTTCGTCCATGCGTGTGATGGTGGCCACGTCGTTGAGCATCTGACACAACCGCTCGCTGCTGGCATAGCACTGCCCGATGAACTCCTGCTTGCGCTGCTCGCTGATTTCGGGGTGGGTCATCAGCGTTTCGAGGCAGGCTTGAATCACCGCTATCGGGGTCTTCAACTCGTGGTTGATATTGTTGGTCAGTTGTTTCTTGATACGGATTTTCTCCTGCTCCTCGTGCAGGGCGCGGCGGTGTTCGATTTTCAGTTCCTCGGTGGCCTGCTGGAACCTGGCATAGAGCTGCACGATATGCCGCGAGATGTTGCCCAACTCGTCATTGGGGAAGGTCTCGGTGTCGGTAATCACCTCGCCCCGCTGCACACGGTCGGCGAAATGGCTCAGACCCGAAATGGTCGAACCCACACGACAGGCAATACAATACCCCACCAGAATCATCAGAAGCGTCACGCCGATCATGAACCACAGGTAACCGTTATCGGCGGCCAACACCTCCTTCAACGACACCGAATAAGGCACGGCGGTACGCACCACCACATTTTCACCCTCCATGGCCGAATAGAAATAGTTGGTCGAGATGGTATTCGAGTAGCGGAGCGTCTGATAGCCCATGCCGTTTTGAATGGCGTCGATGACCTCGGGACGGTCGAGATGGTTGCCCATGTCGGTGGCGTTGCCCATGTTGTCGAACAGCACCACACCGTCGTTGCCGATGACAGATATGCGCATGCCCTCGAAAGGCAGCACCGTATTCTTCACGATATCCTCCACCGCGACACCGTCGTCGAGGATATTGAGGATTCTCATGTTGAAGAGCTGGAGCGTACTGTTAAGCTCCTCGGCCTTGAACAACCGTTCGCGTCTGTACTGGTAGAAGATGAAGCACGACATGAGCATGAGCGCGAAGCCCACCACCAGTATGAAGACGCGGATATGGTAGGGAAGTCTATTTTTCAAAACCGTAGCCATAGCCGAAGCGCGTGACGATATGTTTGCCGTAGGGGCCTATCTTCTTTCTCAGACGGGTGATTTTCACATCGATGGTGCGGTTCAGCACAAAGACATCGTCGTCCCAGATGTGAGAGAGTATCTCCTCACGCGAGAGAATCTTGCCCAGATTGTTCATCAGCAAAATCAGCAGCTCGAGCTCCTTGCGCGTGATGGGCACCTCCACACCGTCGACCTCCAGACGCTTGGCATCGCAGTCGACATGCAGTCCCTCGAAATCGAGGACTCCGGCTTTGCGCGGACGCTCCTGCTGCAGGCGCGAGGTGCGGCGCAACACCGACTTCACACGCGCCAGAAGATTGCGTATCGAGTAGGGTTTGGTGATATAGTCATCGGCACCCAGATTCAGACCGGCCACCATCTCGTCTTCGGTGGTCTTGGCCGTACAGAATATAATGGGTATGGAGAAGGTTTCGTAGTTCTCCTTGAGCATCTGCGCCATCTTGAATCCGCTCATGCCCCCCATCATCACATCGAGCAAGATGAGGTCATAGTGGCAGATATCCAATTTCAGGGCCTCTTCGGCCGACGATGCGGTGTCGACCTCATAGCCTTCGACTTCGAGGTTGAAACGCACGACATTGGTCAGTGCCTCCTCATCGTCAACAACAAGTATTCTTTGCTTTTCCATAGCTGAATTTTTCCATGCAAATATACCAAATGCCCGCCATAGTTCCACCCTCGCGGCAAACTCTTAACAAAAATGTAACAACTTCACTCCACCGACAAAAAAACTCCTACCCTCACGGGCAAGAGCCAACAAATTAACCTAACTTAAAATTCAGAATTGGATTATTTCTATAATCATTTGAATTTATAGCTACACCATGAGAACAGACTACGGTCGACCCCCTTGTTCGCATCGGTGAGTTCGACCCGACCTTCTCCATTGACCTCCTTGCCCGTTAACGGCTCTGCAAGGCGATTGGTCAACACGACTGTCGAAGCATCATCGCCAGCCCCTTTCTTGTCGGTGAAGTCCACAAGGTCGATGACGCGACCACTACCCATGACTACGGCATTCGAAATTGCGACTTTCGCACCACGACGTACTTTTATCACGTCCTGCATCTCGGCCGACGCAGAATTATTCTCGATGGTCATGTTCTCGATTTTGAAATCGGACTGTCCCGCATGATCCGGGCCGTCACCGTCGAGATTACCATCAGCCTCCACACCTCGAGGATCGGATTCATCACTGGTAAAGTTCTTCTCCCACACACCATAGCAGTTCGAGAGTGTACCATTGTAGCCCTGTGTAAAGTCAAACATATCGTCCTCGCAGTTAACCACAAGCAAATTTTTGACATTGACACTGCCTCCAAAAAATTCCACACCGTCATCGGCACCTTCCATAATGTAGATATTCTCCACTACGGTAGAATTGCCAACTCCATTCAGTGTAAGACCGTTATGTTCGATATCGGCACTAGAGCGCGCACCCGAATAGCAGATTTCGACATAACGCAACACACCCGAATTGTCAGAAGCATCGTCTCCTCCGTATTTGTAGTCGTTGTTGATTTCAGTAGCACCTACATTTCCCGAAGCCGAAGCTCCCGAAATCGGTGCACGACCATTGATGATGATACCGCCCCAATATCCCGGAGTGGCATTGTCGACATCGGCGGTGAAAACTATCGGCTGCGAAGCCGTACCTTCAGCCATGATTTTGCCGCCCTGCGCCACAAGAATATAATTGGCAAAGCCCTTTCTGGCACGAAGAGTCATACCTGCCGGAATCTCCAGCACACCACCATCGGCCACCACTACCGACCCCTTAATGTAATAACGGGTGGAAGCATCGAGAGTCTTGTGCTCCGTAATCACCCCCGAGAGGTTCTCCTCTGATGAAGGCTGCACGACAGGTGGAGTCTGCAACGTATCATCATCATCGTCACATGCCGTAAAAACGGGGGTGCTCATCATTGCGGCAAAGGCCAGCAGACAAATCATTCTTTTTTTCATGGTTTTAATTTTTTAGTGAAACTAAATCTGTTTTTTTGTAATTATTATATTTTGAATTAGAATTGGAAAGAAACTCCCAGCGAAAAATCAATGCCATGCCGATACCTCTTCAGTACTACTTCCTCTCCGCTGCTGTTGGCATCGCGGGTCAGCTGACGCTTCGAGTCGAGCAGATTCTGGATTTTGAGCGAAAGGGTCACATGGCGAGAAATCTTTGCTCGGGAGATGAAATCAAGTGTAGGGACACCATGCTCGATGATGTCGCGATAACCTTCAGTGCCGATGGTATAGACTCGGGCACTGAAATAATTGAATACCAAAGTATTGGTAAATGACTTATTGCCGCGGAGGTACTGATGCGAAAGATCGGCGTTCACAATCCATGGAGCAGCCCCCTCCAATTGGGAACCGTTTTTGACGGTGGCCAGACGCACATCGGCACAGGTATAGGTGTAGGAACCGTTCACCCCCATCGAGAGCCGGTGAATACCATCGTCCTTGAGGTGACGCATGAAAATATTTTTACGGAATTCGACCTCCACGCCGCCTACTGTAGCATGGTCGGCAATATTTTCGTAGGAAAGATAACCGCCGGCACTCGCTATTTCGATACGAGAGATGGGCCGGGCAATATATTTATAGAAAGTCGCCACCGAAAAAAATTCCGAACGGGTGAAAAACCAGTCCCATTTCAAGTCGACATTATACACATCAGAGGGTTTCAAATCGGGATTACCCTGACTGTTGAACGACACACCCGTATAGCGGAAAGGGGAAATCTCCTTGGCTTGCGGAAGGGTGTAGGTCTTACTGCCACTCAAACGCAGAGCATGTTGCTCCGAAGGAGCGTAGCGCAGGTTGATGCTGGGCAGAAAACAAGATTTATCGATTTGACGACTGCCTCGTGTACCGCCGCGATTGACATCATAATCCACCCTCATACGCACATCGTCGTATCTGACACCCATATTCAAAATCAGTCGCCGCGCACACTGCCAGGTAGCTTCGAGAAAAACAGTATGGATGTCCTTATCCACCCCATAGCGGTCATCGTTGCGATCCATATTGAAAAAACCGTTCTCGTAATTTTCCGCGTTGTAGAAGTCGTCCCACGAGAGGTTCCGACAATCGAACATCGGACGGCGGACCACTGCAAGGTCATACTCCGTGGCCGAAAAACGGTGGTTTACAAAGCGTCCGCGGTACCCCACACACAATCGAGAGATGTGATCGTAACGGTCGGGCAGACGGTAGGACAAAGCCCAGCGAAGATTGAAATCATTCTCTTCGAGTTTTGAAAAATAGCGTTGCTGAACGCCTGTTCCCTTCATCGGGACATACCCCTGAGTTTCTTTCACAAGATTGTTGATGCGGCGGTCAGGCTCCACACCATCGATGGTATTGTAGGCCAAACCGACCTCCATGTTGAATTTCGGGGAAAGTTGCCACCCGGTAATCAGCTGGTGGACAAAAAGCAGATTATCGTTCATCTGCTGACGACGCATAAAACCCCAATAGTCCTCCGACGACTGATAGTCAGCATCCATACCCACATAATCGCCCAGTGACTGTTGCGCGGCATGAATCATCATAAAGTTATAGGCCAGATGATGGACTCCTCCGGGCGAATAATTCAGATTGGCCAACACGAACTGCCGGGTCTCACGATCATACTTGCTGCCGACCTGATCTTGTGACAATTCTCCCGTAGTAACAGAATTGCGCACCAGTTCGTTGTAGTAGTGAAGACGATTGCTGTGGTTGGCCGTCACAAATATCGAAAGCGGCCGACGGGCAACGGCAAACTGACGCCCCCACGAAAATCCATATCCGTGATTCATCGGCACTGTACCCGATGTGGGGTCGATACGGTTGCGGAAAGAATAATGCTTCGTACCGAGAGGAGGATTGCCGTCCTTTGCAAAGCCGAAATAACCGGCGCCGTCCATCTTGAGGAAGTTCACGCCCACAGTCTGTGTATTGAGTCCACCCGACAAACCGACAGAAATTTCACTCCGTGAGTCAAGCTCCTTGGAACGAATGTCGACATGTGCTCCGCCAACATCGGACTGTCCGGCGGCACTGAATGCCTTGTTGACTTCCAGTGTCTGAATCAAGTCGGTAGAGAAAAAATCCAGCGACACATTCTTGTATTCGGGATCCTCCGAAGGAACAGGAAAGCCATTGAGGGTGGTAATGTTGTAGCGGTCACCCAGTCCGCGGACAAAAACATTCTTCACACCTTCCTGCTTGGAGATACCCGACACCTTGGTCAATGCCGCCTGCGCATCGCCAATACCCTTGCGCGAAAGTTCTCCGGCTCCAACCGATTGAATGGCCATCACAGACTCGTGACGTGCGACCAGACCGGACTGTTCGCTCTCACGGTTCAGTCGTCCCAGTACCACCACTCTATCCATCACC
Source organism: Alistipes sp. (assembly GCA_020026375.1). Lineage (GTDB taxonomy): Bacteria > Bacteroidota > Bacteroidia > Bacteroidales > Rikenellaceae > Alistipes. The sequence continues at coordinate 45,397 of JAHHQN010000006.1, forward strand.
AAATCTTCGGGTTCCAGTTCAAGATTAAGCAGAAGGGTCTCTCCCCGACGAATGGTCACCCCTTCGCGTCCCGTCTTATATCCCACATAGGAGAATTGCAGGGTACATTCACCTTCTGAAAGTTGCGAAAGTTGGAAATTACCTTCAGCATCGGAAACACACCCCACAGTCGAACCTTCGACCACCACGGTGGCACCAATCAATGGTTCCTGCGTTGTACGGTCCTTGATACTGCCTTTTACATCAATTTCGTCAGCCGAAGCCGTAAAGCATGTGCCTAATAATATCATCAGCGGCAAGGCACATTTGCAACATTGTTTCAGTCTCATTTTCTTCTCTTAAAATTCACATCGCAAAAGTCAGACAGAAATGTTACACTCCGACAATCTAAAGATGATAATCTCATTGCAGTATCATTATATACTCGTAACACTACTCATACATATATTTATACTTGATTTGAGACAACATACTTTGCCTCAAGAGAAGATATAATGAACATTATTTTCCACAAAACAATAAATTTATCGGACAGATAATCCCACTGTTATTTTTAAGACATGTAATATCCCTAAAGTATACATTCATCTAAATATCGTCATATGAATGGGTAAAAATGGAGATTTAAGTGAATAATTTCACCTTCTGTGTTAAATATTTCGCATTAAATTTTCTTATTTTGCAAATGAGTCAAGAAGTGTGAACAACATTTCCAAAAAACAACATACTGAACAACTTTAGCGAAACATAAAAAAAAACACAACACCCAACACCTCGGACATGAAACCGGTCATCAACCCCAAATACACCTCCCTGCGCCCCTTTGTGGAACAGCTCGCCACTCCCGGATTCTTCGACAGCAACGGCACACTGCTCCACGCAGGCCGCAACACCATCAGGGCTTTCGACTACAACGGGGTGAAACTGGCCGTCAAACGCTACGGCCACCTCACCCTCTTCAACCGCTTCATCTACGGCCGCCTGCGCAAAAGCAAGGCCGAACGCACCTACCTCCACGCCCGGCGGCTGCGCCAGGCAGGCATCGACACCCCCGAGGAGGTCGCCTATCTCGAAATCCGCCGTCATCTGCTGCTCGACACGAGCTACTTCGTCTCGCTCTGCTCCCCCTATTCCTCGGCGCAGACACTTACCGACCTCAGGAGCGACGCCAAAGCCAAACTCCCGGCCCACGACGCTCTGGCCGCCTTCCTCCACCGCATACACAGTGCGGGGATTCTCCACAAGGACTTGAACATCACCAATATCCTCTACCACGACGACGGCGACCGACACTATTCGTTCCAGCTCATCGACATCAACCGCATGCAGTTCTGCAAGCGGCTCTCCATACGGCAGAAGCTGCGCAACCTGCGCCAACTCTCCTGTCCTGCACCGGCCTTTCTCTACCTCCTAGACCGCTACGCCGAAATCGACCACTCCGACATCAACACCATTCAGCTGCGCGGCGTGGCCATGCGTCTGCTGTTCGATGCATGGCAGCGGACACGCCACCGCATGAAAGCCTTTCTGAAAAAATTATAGTCTCTACACCCCGACACACAAGGACGGAGCTCCATCGCGAGCGTCCGTCCTTTTTTATTGTTCCGTCGTTGGAAATCCTACGTCGGGAAGCGTTCCTGTCCGTCCCACCCTGCCATGTTCGCCGATGTACTAATTTTAGACCAAAAAGAACATTTTTCATAAAAAAGATTCTAAACCCTATAAAAAAAACAGAACATGGCAACAGTAAAAGTGAAGTTCCGAAAATCGAGCGTCGACGGCAAACCCGGCACCATCTACTATCAAATCTACCACAACGGAATCTGCCGACAAATCACCACCAAAATGCGCCTCCAGCCCGAGGAGTGGAACAGCAAGAAGGAGCGCATCGCACGCCACAGCCCCCTGCACCGCCATCTGACGATGTATCAGAGCAAAATCACCAACGACCTCAACTCTCTCCGCCACATTATCCGAACACTGGAGTTGCAACACCACGACTACACACCGGCCGACATCATAGCACAGTTCCACGACTCCACCTCTCAGGATTCGGTGTTCGAATACATGCGTTTGCAAATCGAACACCTCAAAAGGCGCAAGCGCTTCGGCACGGCCAACAACTACCGCTACGCCTTGAACAGTCTGTCGCAATTCCTCGAGGGCGAAGACCTCCCCTTCTCGCTGCTCAACGAAGGCCTCATACTCGAATACAGCGAATGGCTCTACGACCGCCAGGTCAAGAAGAACAGTCTGTCGTTCTACATGCGGATATGGCGTGCGGTCTACAACCGCGCCACCAAGGAGCGAATCATCGAGCAGACCTTCCCCTTCCAGAACGTCTACACGGGCATCGACCGCACCCGCAAACGCGCCGTCGACGAGAAGACCATTCTCCGGCTCTATCAGCTCGACCTGGACGACAACCCCTCGCTGGCGCTGGCGCGCGATCTGTTCATCTTCAGCTACTGCACACGCGGCATGGCCTTCGTCGACATCGCCTACCTCAAGAAGAAGAACCTCACCTCCACCCATATCCGCTACTGCCGCCGCAAGACCGACCAGCAGCTGCAGATACGCATCGAACCCTGCATCGCACAGATTATCCGCCGCTACGAGACCGCCACACGCCAGTCCGAATACGTCTTCCCCATTCTCCACACCGGCGACGACGAGCAGACCTACAAACAATATGAGATGGCCTTGAGCTATCACAACCGCAAGCTCAAACGCATCGGCAACATGATTGGTGTGGAGCTGCCGCTCTCGTCCTACACCTCGCGCCACACCTGGGCCACCACCGCACGCAACCACAATATCCCCATCTCGGTCATCAGCGCAGGCATGGGACACACCTCCGAAAAGACCACGCAAATCTATCTGGCCTCGCTGGAAAACTCCATCATCGACGAGGCCAACTGCAGCCTGCTCGCCCCCATCAACCGGGTGGCAATGCAGTAAGGCCGACCCTCGGAAAACGGCAAGTCGGGAGCAATCCGTCTCCCGACTTTTTCACTCAGACTCCACCTTGCGGAGCAATCCGCGAGAAGATTCCGCACAGAGAGAGAAATTCAACTTCGGGAGGTTTTATTTTAAAAATTTTTAACAAACATTTTCTTTTATCCCATGAAATCAAAAGCAACAAATGAAATTCTTTTTAAAAATATGCAAAAAATTCATAAAGTTCTTTATTAATAAAATTATATAAAACAGCCTCCCATGTAATGTAAACCACCCCGACGAAAGTTATCAACAAGACAAATCAACCAATATTCAACTAATACACCTCTCAAATCCACCGATTCACCCGACAAATTCCCCTTTCTGTCGACAAGCAAGGGATTTATACGCACAACACACTATCACACAACATATTAACCACAGTGTTATCCCAACCTCTCCAGATGATACCTATTATTATAATAGCCATTTTGAAGAAGAACTCCCCGATTTTTCCCACAATTCAACCTTTCAGATAATTTCACAGAGATACAGACGAATAGTTATTCAAAATATCCGATTTTTACCCCTCAACATCACCGCATCAATTTATTGTTTTTCAATATATTACACCCAACAAAGCCACCAAAATTCGCCCAACCTTCCAAATTGCAGAACAGAGAGATATCGAACAGAAAACACCACCGAATTACAATCCGTAAGTAAAATACCTCCTTTCACTAACAATTCAACAGAAATCACATCATCATTGCGAAAATACATAAATTGTTAAAAATTATTATGAAATTAATGAGATTTGATGTCTCATTTTAATTTTTTTATGTTACTTTTGTTACGTTCATTTTTGCAAAAAAACCATGCAAACGGACCTAAACAGTTGCTAAACACTTTATTGAAGCGAGGGTGACCCCCGTCACCCCGATTTTTTATTGTGTAGAGTTCACTGACAACATACATACACAGAAAACTTACTTTTAAAACCAAATTAAATTTTATGAAACAACTTTACTCCACCTCGCTGCTCATGCTCTTACTGACAGGAGCCTGCGCGCTGGGTTCATGCTCCGACGATGACAAGTCGCAGCCTGACACCCCTCCGAAAACGGAGAACAAGTTCTCTTTCAACGAGCAGACACAACCGCTACGGTCGGCCGTCTACGAGATGAAGGAAACTACTCCGGAAGGTGACAACAAACAGGAGGAAACCACTCCCCCCGTTTACACTTTCTACCTCTCGCCGACCCAGGGCCTGACTGACGTCAACGGTATGAACGTGGCAGACAACTACATCAAGGTCGTGTCGAACCAGGTGAACGGCGACGTAGACCTGAGCGTCGAAGGTAACGAAATCACATATCAGGACCTGCTGCTCAACGCTGCCAACGCAGGTCAGGCCGCCAAGTCGGAAGTATCGATCAAGATGCTCTCGACCAAGGTGGTCAGCATCGCCCTCGACATTGAAGTCGCCGGCAAAAAACTCACCGCTTCCTACTACGGTTTGTGCTCGAAGCAGGCCGATGCCGAAGAGGAAGGCAAGATTGATATCCTGCTCGACCGTGTCATCAACAGCTACTATCTGGGCAAGGCCCGCGAGGGAGAATCTCACAACTACTATTTCATCTTCTCCAATGCCAACTACAGCTCTTCCCCCAACGGAGGTGTCACTCTGAAAGAGCCCGGCTATATGTTTGTAGCCGACCTCTACACTCTGCCCAAGGAAGACGTGTATGACATGCCCACAGGAGAATACATGCCCAGTATGCTCTACGAAGACCATACCTTCGACAAGAATTACTCCGGCGTAAGTCACTTTGCCGAGGACGGCACTCGCACTCAGTTGCCTTTGGTCGAGGGTGAGAGCATCATGGTATCGAAGCAGGACGACGTATGGACCATCTCGGTTCGCGTAGTGGACTACGACGGCATGGAGCGTACCATCGCCTTCCAGGGTGCCATGAAGATTAAGGACAGGCCTGCCGGCGGCGCACCGTCACTGCCTCAGATCGGCCACGATGTCAACATCAACTGCTTCACGGCAACAGCCAGCTACTATGGCAACATGATGAACTCGTCGACCGGTATGATGTGGATCAACATCTACGACGAGAAGTATCAGAACAACAAAGGCGAAAACGGTATGGCCGTATGCCTCGTCCTGTTCCACGACCTGTTCGGCAACCCCAAGGACGCCAAGCTCATGCCCGGAACCTATGAGGTGAACCAGTCGTTCAAGCACTCGACTTGGCTGCCCGCCATCGAAATCCCCATGCAGGGTATGGTATTCCCCTTCGGCACCTATGCACAGATGGACGACGGCTCGAACTTCGGACAGTTCTCCTACGCCCACAAGGGTACCGTAACCATCGAGGACGGCCAGCACATGGAGCAGTATAAGATTACCTTCGACCTGGAGTCTCTCGACGGCTACAAGATTACCGGCAGCTATGAGGGTACTGTCCCCGTTACCGACGCTTCGGACGACAAGGATCCCGATGACGGTACTTCGACCCTGGAGCACGACTACGACATGGACCTCTCGGGTGTGAACACCGCCACCTACCATGTTCCCTCACAGGTGTATGTGCAGGGTATCGGCCACAAGCCTACTACAGACTACGACTGCGGATTCCAGATCATCAACATCGGTCTCGAAATAGAGGCCGAGTACGAAAAAGATTTCGTACGCCGTAAGCCCGGTGGTGACATCTTCCGTATGGAGCTGTGTACCGAGAAGGGCAAGGAGAATGTCATCACCCCCGGTGAGTACAAGGTACAGCCCAACCGCTGGCCCGACTACTTCAAGCCCGGCAACATGCTTCCCGGTATCGTTCTCGAGGGTGCCTTCACCAGCAGCCGCTGGATGCATCAGGATTACAACACGGCTGAAAGCGGTTATGTATTCGAGTGGATGGACGGCCACGCACTGATTTACGACGGTGTGGTAACCATCTCGGAAGTTCCCGGCAAGGAGGGTCACTACAAGTTCGAAATCGACGGTATCTGCGGCCGCAAGCACCACGTAAGAGGTACTTGGGAAGGCCCCATCGAGGAACTCGGCGGCAGCAAGACCTCCGACTCGAAAAATATCCGCACATTCAGCAACAAAAACGTACGCGAGATGTCGGAGGCTTACCGTCAGGCAGCCCACCAGAAAACCCAAATGGGCAAATAACAGATTAAGGATAATTTCAAACCGGCGCGGAGAAATCCGCTCCGTGCCGGTTTTCTAATACTCCCCAACGAAAATGATAAAACAACTTTTAAACATGCGCTCTTGGGCGTTCGGCATGTTCGCGGCATTCGCACTGTCGACCTCCTGCTCCGACGATGACGACATCGCCACAGGACCGCAGGAACCCGATGTCACTTTCAAGGACCTCATCGAGTATGACAAAACGCCGGCCGTCAAGATCAAATCGGCCATCTATGAGATAGATGCACAGCAGCACTACACCTTCTATCTGTCGCCCAGCGAGGGCATCACCGATGTCGAGGGTATGAAGGCTGCCAACGACTATCTGGCCGTGATGGTGGCACAGCCCAAAGGTACGGTCAACACCGACAAGGATATCTTCGAACTGTCGTACAAGGACATCAAGGTAACGAAGAACACACTGACCGATATCGCAGCCATCGCCCTCTCGGTCGACCTGGTGACCGAAAGCCGTCTGAACTTCCGCGTCAATCTGGAGATGAAGTCGGGCAAGAAGCTCTTCTCACGCTATGAGAACACCTGTGTGGAAGCACAGGTTGAGCTCAACAACCAGTTCAACATCAACCGCGAGGTGAAGGAGATCAAATCGGCCATCTACTCGATTGTGAACAATCAGTATGTGTTTTTTCTCTCGCCCACGGCAGGCATCACCGACTACCCCGCCATGCAGAAGGCCAACGACTATGTGCAGATTGCTGTCGGAGAGCCCAACGGATATGTCAACACCCACACCGACTTCTTCGAGGTGAACTACACCGACAAAATCAGCGTGAGTAATACCAACCGTGACGATGTACGCATCATGAGCCTGAAGGCCCTCGTCGAGGAGCAGAAGGCCACTCTCGCACTCGAACTGGAGACCAAGTCGGGCAACCGCATGACACTGGCCTACAACGGCGACATCATCCGCGAGTACATCATGCTCGAGAACCAGTACGCCTTCAACAAGGAGGTACACGAAGTAGGTTCGGTGGTAGAATGGAAGAATGCATCGACAGGCTTCAACCACTACTATATCTATGGTGCGAAAGGCATCACCTCACCCTCGGAGAGCGAAAAGGGTGTCGAAATCAAGATCGCCAACACCCTCGAGGGTGAAATCGACCTTGCGACAGCCGATCCCAAGGAAGTGGAGGTTCGCTACGGTGACTTCGTGACCGGACAGGGCATGAGCGGTACGCTGGAAGTGAAGTACAAGACCGACAAGTTCGGCAAGGTGACCGGCCTTATCGTCAAACTGGAGGCCAACATGGGCGACAACCAGGTACGCGCTGGCTATGAGGGTGCATTCACCACAGGCTTCGCCAGCGGCAACTACATCAAGGTGACCGACAAGCAGTCGGCACAGGGCTCCATCGTCAAGGCATTCCGTCAGGAGCCTTACAACGCAGGCCATGTGATGGCATTCGGCGACGCACAGAGCGTCAACACCCCCGAAGACCTGACAAAGGGCAACTACACCGTGAAATTCTCCGTGGTTCCCAACCAGTTCGGTGCGGTCATCAATGTAGCCGAGCAGAAGAACGACTTCTCGTTCGAGATGTACGACTACAAGACCTACAAGACCTACTTCACCGAGGACGTGGTCAGCGGTACCATCGAGACCAAGGCCAACGACTTCGACGCCAAGATGGGCTACATCAAGCTGAACCTCACTCTCAAGGGCGATATCAAGGTGGAGGCCGAATACTACGGCGAACTGACCGGCGTGAAGTCCTTCCCCGAGCTCAAGCCCGTGAAGCCCTTTGCACCGAGCATCGTCGTCACCGACGAGAAGGGCCAGAAGGAGCTGTACAACAGCACAGTGACCCGAATGGAGGTACGCCGCGACTTGTCGAACAGGTGGCACGGCTCGACCGCACACCCCATCTACGTGTTCTACTTTGTCAACGAGCATACTCACGACATTGACGACAGCTACGACATGACCCCCGTTCTGACACTGCCTGTGTCTGCAATCGAAGAGGGTAAAGAGTTCGACCTGACCAAGGCTGGTTTCCACTGGGAGTTCAAGTACGCCAGCGACCTGCTCTCACGCGGAGGTATGGGTTATTCCGACTCCTACACCGAATACGGCATGACCACACTGATGTGTCCCGACATGGTGAAGGCGAAAGCCGTACGCAACGCCGACAAGACCTGGGAAGTGGAATTCACCCTGCAGGACTTCGGTGCGTTCAACCAGTGGGCTCCCGATGAGAAATCTGGTACGAAGAACATCATCACCATCAAGTGGAAGGGTGCAGCCACCAAGTACTCGGGTTACAAAACGAACGACCTCACTGACGAAGACTACAAATAGTCCGACTCTCCAAGTGTGATTTTTCAGAGTCCGCCTTTTCCGGGGCAGACGCACTGCCCCGGAAAAGCGACTCTTAAAAATAGAACAGACAAGCACTAAACAACTTAATTATTAACAAACGTAAAAGTCGCATTCATGACAAAAAAACTTTTACTATCACTGATGGCTGTGCTGACTCTGAGCCTCAATGTACTTGCTCAGGTACATGAAGTGAAGGGTACAGTCAAAGACCAGGCCGGTGAGGCCATCATCGGTGCAACGGTTGTGATTGAAGGCACAACAGTAGGAACCTCGACGAATATCGACGGAGGTTACGTCCTCTCGGCAGTCAATCCCAAGGACATACTGTCCATCTCCTATATGGGTTACCAGACCCAGAAAATCGAAGTCGGCAACAAGACCGTCATCGACGTGGTTCTCGTGGAAGATACCCAGAAAATCGAAGATGTCATCGTCGTAGCGTTCGGTACGGCCAAGAAAGAGGCCTTCACCGGTTCGGCTACCGTCATCAAGTCGGACGACATCGCCAAGACCCAGCAGTCCAACGTGGCACAGTCGCTGGCCGGTAAGGTAGCCGGTGTGCAGCTGTCGAACACCTCGGGACAGCCCGGTCAGAGCCCTACGATCCGTATCCGTGGTTTCAGCTCGCTCAACGCAGGTAACGACCCCCTCTGGATTGTCGACGGAATGCCCTACTCGGGTGACCTGAACAACCTCAACCCCAGCGATATCGAGTCGATGACCGTGTTGAAGGACGCCGCTTCGAACTCACTCTACGGTGCGCGTGGTGCCAACGGTGTGGTAATGATCACCACCAAGAAGGCCAAGACCCAGGAGGCTCATGTGTCCATCGACGCCAAGTGGGGTGTCAACGCCCGTGCCGTGAAGGACTACGAGTACATCACCAACCCCGCACAGTTCTACGAGACCCACTATCAGGCCCTGAAGAACTACTACCTCAATTCGGGTATGAGCGCAGGTGCCGCCCACATGCGCGCCAACTCGGCCCTGGTGGGCGATGCCGGTGAAGGCGGTCTGGGCTACATGGTCTACACCGTTCCCCAGAACCAGGAGTTCATCGGTACCAACGGCAAGGTGAACCCCAACGCAACACTCGGCCGCAAGGTCGTATATGAGGGTCAGGAGTACTACCTCCGTCCCGATGACTGGACCGACGCCGCCTTCCGCTCGTCGCTCCGTCAGGAATACAACGCCTCGATTTCGGGTCAGACCGGCAACGCGTCCATCTACGCTTCGTTCGGTTACCTCAACAACGAGGGTATCGCCTACAACTCCGACATGGACCGTTACACCGCCCGTTTCAGAGTAGACTACCAGGCCAAGAAGTGGCTCAAGTTCGGTGCCAACGCCAACTACACCAACTTCCAGTACAACCAGATTGACGACAGCGGTGCCAGCAACTCTTCGGGCAACGTATTCGCCTACACCTCCACCATGGGTCCCATCTATCCGCTCTATATCCGCGACGGTCAGGGCCATGTGATGTACAACGACAAGGGCATCAAGCTCTACGACTACGGTAACGGTGCCAATGCCGGTATGGTCCGCTCGCTCTTCCCCAACGGCAACGCATTGTCGGATTCGCGTCTGAACAAGCAGCTCTCCGAGGGTAACGCATTCAACGGTACGGGCTACATCGACATCACTTTCCTCAAGGACTTCAAGTTCACGTTCAACGCCGGTACTTCGCTCGACGAAACCCGTTCGACCAGCTACACCAACCCCTACTTCGGCCAGTTCGCCAGTGAGAAGGGTATGGTATCGAAAGGCCACCAGCGCAACTTCGACCTCAACCTGCAGCAGATTCTCAACTACACCAAGCAGATTGGCGACCACAACATCAATGTAATGGTCGGTCACGAGTCCTACAAGCAGAAGGTATATGTTCTGTCGGCTGCCAAGAGCAACATGCTCACTCCCGAAAACGACGAGTTGTCGGGTGCCATCATCGACAAGCAGGCTGCCAACTCCTCGCGTTCGGAGTACAACAACGAAGGTTACTTCGCACGTGTGATGTATGACTACGCCAGCCGTTACTTCCTCTCGGCTTCGTATCGTCGCGACGCTTCGTCACGATTCCACCCCGACCACCGCTGGGGTAACTTCTGGTCACTGGGCGGTGCGTGGATCATCACCCGCGAGTCGTTCATGGAGAACTCGCGCGACTGGCTCGACAACCTCAAGCTGAAGGCTTCTATCGGTTCGCAGGGTAACGACAACATCGGTGACTTCCGCTACACCAACACCTACCTGATCGAGAACGCCAACGGCAATGTATCGACCATCTTCAACGGCAAGGGTGCCAAGGACATCACCTGGGAGACCAACTCCAACTTCAATGCAGGTCTGGAGTTCAGCTTCCTCCACGGTGCCATCTCGGGTGGCGCGGAGTACTTCCTGCGCAGAACCACCGACATGCTGCTGGCCTTCCCCACTCCCCCGTCACTGGGTTACTCGTCGTACTACGCCAATGTGGGTGACATGCGCAACAGCGGTATCGAGGTAGAGTTGAACTTCATGCCCGTCAACCGTGAGCATGTGCAGTGGAACATCAACCTCAACATGACCCACCTGCGCAACAAAATCACCTCGCTGCCTCCCGAGCGTCGTACCAAGGAGGTCGAGGGTTACTTCGGTTACGTATCGGGCAGCACCTTCTTCGGTGAGGACCTGCCGATGTATACCTTCTACATGAAGAAGTACGCCGGTGTGTCGACCGAGGGTAAGTCGCTCTGGTACATGGACCAGAAGGACGAGGACGGTAACATCACCCGTGTGACCACCGACGAATACTCGAAGGCTTCGGAGTACCTCTGCGGCGACCCCATTCCCGATGTATACGGCGGTTTCGGCACCAGCGTCAACTTCTACGGTTTCGACTTCAGCATCGACTTCACCTACCAGATCGGCGGCAAGGCCTACGATTCGGGTTACTCGTCGGCCATGTACTCGCCCGCCAACAAGACCACAGGTATGAACTGGCACCGCGATATCCTCAACGCATGGTCGCCCGAGAACCCCAACTCGAACATTCCGCGTCTGCAGTATGAGGACAAGGACCAGAACGGCATGTCGGACCGATTCCTCATGGACGCTTCGTACCTCAACCTGCAGAACATCAACTTCGGTTACACACTGCCCTCGAAACTGACCAAGAAGATGGGTATCGACAAGGTGCGTGTATATCTGTCGTGCGAGAATGTTTACTACTGGTCAAAGCGCAAGGGATTCGACCCCCGTTACTCTTACTCGGGTGCCACCAGCCAGGCCACTTACTCTCCCGTGAGAACCATCTCGGGCGGTGTGAACATTCAATTCTAAATGTAGAGAATCAGACCTTGAAATTGTAAAATATGAAAAAAGTTAAAAACATAACATTCGCGGCTATCTCGGCAGCCATGCTCTTCACGGGTTGTATCAAAGAGGCTGACCCCTATTCGGTAGCCACAGAAGAGCAGGTGACCCTCGAGACCCTGATTCAGGGTATCCCCGCATCGCTCGTACAGGCCGGCTCGACCGGCTACGGCAGTCAGGGTGCCGCTTGGGACTTCGCACTTCCGGCCATTCACCTGGCCACCGAATCGATGAGCGGCGACCTGGTGGTCAGCGGTAACGTAGGTTACGACTGGTTCTCGCAGTGGGGAACCAACGACGCTCTGGGTGCCGACTACGCAGTGGGTGCGCTCACCTGGGACAACTACTACTCGTGGATCATGGCGGCCAACAACGTCATCAAGCACATCGGCGACACCGATGTCAACTCGCTCCCGGCAAAGGAGAAATCCTTCTTGGGTTTCGCCTACACCTACCGCGCCATGTTCTACCTCGACCTGGTAAGACTCTATGAGTTCAAGGAGAACAAATATACCTCGGCTCCCGACGTGTTGGGTCTGGGTGTACCCATCGTACTCCCCGAGACCACCGAAGTGATGGCCAAGAACAACCCTCGCGCCAAGGTGGAGGACATCTACAACAAGGTTATCTTCCCCGACCTCGAGAAAGCGGCTGACCTGCTCGCAAGCTACACGCCCGACAACAAGTACGCCCTCAGCAGTGCGGTAGTCTACGGTCTGCAGGCACGCGCATGGCTGGAGAGAGCCACAGTGACCGACAGCGCCGAGGAGTATGCCAAGGCAGCCGAATGCGCACGCCAGGCCATCACCGCCAGCGGTTGCACCCCGCTGACCCAGGCCGAGTGGGAGGATCCCGCCAACGGTTTCAACAACGCCAATGCCAACAACTCGTGGATCTGGGGTCTGGCCCTGCCCAGCGAGAGCACCTCGAACCTGTTGTGCTTCACCGCACACATGAGTACCGAGAACGCATGGTCGGCCTACGGTAACGACGCCTGCCGCGCCATCAACCGCAACCTCTTCAACAGTATTCAGAACAACGACTTCAGAAAGCACTCGTGGCTCGACCCCGAGCGCAAGAATCCCGAGGCACAGTCCTACTCCTACAAGAGCTGCCGTCCCGAGGGTATGGTCTATCTGAACAAGCTGCCCGACTACGCCAACATCAAGTTCCGTCCTGCACAGGGCAACTTCAACGAGTCGAAGGTGGGCGGTGCAGCCGACCACCCCATGATGCGTGTCGAGGAGATGTACTTCATCGAGGCCGAGGCAAAGGCTCATGCCAACCTCTCGGAAGGTGTACGCCTGCTCAACGAGTTCATGAACAACTACCGTATGATCGACGGCGGCAAGTATGACTGCTCGAACATGGCCACCACCATCGAGACCTTCACCAACGAGCTGATTCTCCAGAAGCGTATCGAGTTCTGGGGCGAGGGTATCATCATGTTCGACCTCAAGCGTCTCAACGTGTCGACCAAGCGCGGTTATGTGGGTACCAACGCAGCCGGTTCCTACCGTCTGAACGCCGATGGACGCGCTCCCTACTGGAACTTCGTCATCACCAACGGCGAGGCCCAGAACAACCCCATCATCGACACTCAGAACAACCCCGACCCCTCGCAGAGCATCAAGCCCTGGAACGGTTGATAACATCTCCTGACAATCGATTTATAAAACTATAAAAGAAAGAATCGTGAAGACATTAAAAAACATATTACCGTTGCTGCTGGCATTCTTTGCCTTCGCAGGCTGCTCGGACGACCTGACCTACACCAAGGGTGAACAGGAGAACTCCGACTGCTACGGTGTCTACTTCCCCAAGAAGCAGACCACCAAGACCAATCTGGAGTTCGAACCCGGCTCCACTACTTCGGTCACCTACACGGTCAAGCGTCGCAACGTTGTCGACCCCATCACCGTACCTCTGGTAGTGACTGCCAACGAGGAGAACATCTTTGCTGTCGAGCCGCTGACCTTCGAGGCCGGTGAGGAGCAGAGTGCTCTGACGGTCAACTTTCCCAACGCACAGATGGGCAAGACCTACACCTGCAACATCACCGTCGAGGATCCCCTCTACGCTTCGGTCTACGGCAAGGACAACACCAACCTCTCGCTGTCGCTGGTTCTGGCCAAGTGGGAGAAGGTAACCAACGGCGAGGCCACCACAGGTCTCTACCGCGACGATATCCTCGGTAACTTCTACTCTCTGGCCAGCGAGGGCTTCAACCCCACTCCCGAGGTAAAGGTGGAGATTTTCGAGCGTTCGGACAAGAAGGGTTACTACCGTATGAAGGCCTACACCCAGGAGTTCATCACCGCATTTGCGGGCGGCCCCGTACAGGTGGAGTGCAAGGACGCATGGACCTATGTCGATGCCACCGACCCCAACAAGGTATTCTTCCCCTATCAGGGTACCGGTCTGACACTCGTAGCCAACAGCGGTGAAACCTACTTTGCATCGTCGGTTCCCGAGAACTTCTCGCTCGACGCTTCGGCCGGACAGTACGGTACTCTCAAGGACGGCATCATCACCTTCCCGGCACAGAGCATCGTGGTCGAGTGGCCCAACAGCCCCGACGCAGGCAAGTTCTACTACGCCAACAGCAACGGCATGCAGCGTATCCTCATGCCCGGTGCAAAGGTCTACGACTACTCGGTACGCCTCTCGAAGGGCGAACCCAAGGACGGAGCCGTTGAAATCGAGGCACAGATGGGTGAGCATGCAGCCAAGTTGCGCTACGCCTTCTTCTTCGGCAAGCTCTCGGAGGGCGAGGCCATGATGAAGGCTCAGGATCTGGACGCTGGCAAGCTGCCGGCCGACAAGATCAACGAGATTACGGCCAGCGGTACCATCACCGCCAGCAACCTCGCCGAGGGAACCGGTGTCTACACCCTGGTGGGTTGTATCTACGACGCCAAGAACACCCTGCGCGGCTTCACCAACATCTCGTTCGGCTACATTGCCAAGGGCGAGGAGTACCCCGTGGTACTGAACCTGGGTCTGGAGGCCACCAACGAGTTTGCAGGCATGGGCATCACCACCGACAACTCGGCCAAGCTCTACGCCTTCGGTGAGAACATCGAGTCGATCAAGTACGGTCTGTTCGTATCGAAGAAGATTGCCGGTGCCGACCTGACCGCCACCCTGCAGAAGAGCGGCGCGGACTTCACCGCCGAGCAGCTCAAGGAGGTCAACGACGGCCACTTCAGCCAGATGCTGACCAACCTCAACGGTGACACGGAGTACACCTTCGCGGCACTGGCCTACAACGGTTTCGTAAGCAAGCTCTTCACAGCGACCATCAAGACCACCGGTAAGTACAACCCCGGTCTGGAGTCGTCGTTCGCCTATGAGGACTTCCTGCCCGTCAACCAGCAGCCCACCAAGGAGCAGCTCATCGCCACCACATGGAACTACTACGCCACCAACATCATGGACGAGAAGCCCATGCGCAAGAAGTTGGGTGTGGTGACCATCAGCGATACGGAAGACAACGCCGAGGACGACAAGGGTGCCGACCTGCTGCTCATCAAGGGTCTGTCGGGCGTGACCTTCGACGAAGGCGGTGCCATTCCGGCAGCTTATGCCCCCTCGTCGAACATGCTCAGAAATTCGGGTATGTTCGGAGCCATTTCGCCCCGTCTGTCGACTACTCCCATCGGTAAGATTGACGGTCAGGACGTTATCACCGGCTGCGTGGCAGAGGAGGATCCCGAGAATGTATATGCGTTGAGCTATCCCTTCCTGGGTGGTGCCGTTGCCGACGGTTACATCTACTTCGTTCCCACTCCGGCCTACAAGGCTCAGGCCAACATGACCTTCCGCTACATGTTCACCGGTAGCAGCAACACCGTATTCTCGATGTTGACCGACATGTTGCTCGTCGATCCGGCCAAGGATATGGGCGGCATTCCCTCGGCAGTGTCGGAGCGTATGGCCAAGATGCACGAGAAGGTTCGCCAGATGACCACTCCCAAGAACTTTGTGGAGCTGCCTGCATTCGCCGTTTCGGGTGAGACCTCTTTCGAGCAGACTCCCGAGAACCTCGCACAGGGCTTCATTCCCGCATCGGCTCCCCAGTTCAAGGTGAGCGGTGCCGATGTGGCGTTCACCCACAAGACGGAGCTGCCTGCCGGCGGTTCGGCCGTGGAGTTCACCATGAAGAAGACCGACGCTGCACTGCTGGTGCGCAAATAGGAACATTCGGGGGAGGCCGAACGGCCCGTCTGTGAGACCTCCCCTTATCTACTTAACGCAGAATAATTAAAACAGCATATAATATGCATAATAAAACGAAATCCCTGATTTTAGCGTCTCTGCTGCTGGCTGCCTGCTCGACAGACACCTTCCATGAGATGCCCGGCAATGAGACAGAACAGCCTGTTGCAGTGACCAAAATCTGCAACTCGGCGGACGATGCCGTAGCCGGTTCACTCATCGTATATTTCGACGACGACGCCATTCCCCAACTCGAGGCTTCGGCTCTCAACGCTGTACGCACACGTGCCACTATGACCCGTTCGGGTATCGAGTCTTTGGACGAGGTTCTCGACAGACTCCACGTTACAAAGCTGGAGCGTGTATTCCCCGAGGCAGGTATTCACGAGGCTCGTACACGTGCTGCCGGTCTGCACAAGTGGTATGTGCTCTACTTCGACACCGAGGAGGCGCTCGAGGAGGCTGCCGAGCAGCTCGCAGGCGTGGCTCAGGTATCGAAAGTCCAGTATCGTACCCGTCTTTACAAGGCTTCGGACTGCAAGACTTATCCCTTTGAGCCCGCAACCGCTACTCGCAGCTTCGTGCAGTCGGACTTCAACGACCCCCAGCTGCCCTGGCAGTGGCACTACATCAACAACGCCGACATGGCGGTGGCCAACACCGCAGTGGCAGGTGCCGACATCAATGTGGCCGAGGCATGGAAGCTCACGGCCGGTGACCCCAGAGTCATCGTGGCCATCGTCGACGAGGGTGTGAAGTACACCCACCCCGACCTGGCAGCCAACATGTGGACCGACAACGACCCCGCGTCGCCCACCTACGGTCAGCACGGACACAACTTCGTGACCGACGGTCCCGTAAGCTGGAGCACAAAGGGTGATACAGGCCACGGTACCCACGTTGCTGGTACAGTAGCTGCAGTCAACAACAACGGTATCGGTGTGGCAGGTGTTGCCGGCGGTACAGGCAACGGCGACGGTGTGCGCATGATGTCGTGCCAGATTTTCTCGGGTATCGACCGCGGTGACGCACTGGTGTCGAGCCGCGCCATCAAGTACGCTGCCGACCACGGAGCTTCGATTCTCCAGTGCTCATGGGGTGTTCCAGGCGGTATGATTACATCGGACAACGTCTACAAGAAATCGTCGCCCATGGACTTCGAGGCCATCAACTACTTCATTGCACAGAAGAACTGTGACGCAATTGACGGTGGTCTGGTAATCTTCGCAGCAGGTAACGAAAGCACTCCCATGTCGGGTTATCCCGCAGGTTACCGCGACTATATTTCGGTAACATCGTTCGCCCCCGACTATCTGCCGGCCGTCTACACCAACTACGGTCCGGGCTGTAACATCGCCGCCCCCGGCGGTGAGACCGTGGGTCTGAGCGGCGGCGAGCGTGCCGGTATCCTCTCCACTCTGGTTTCGGAGCTGAACAAGGGTAACGACTACGGCTACATGCAGGGTACCTCGATGGCTTGCCCCCACGTGTCGGGTGTTGCCGCTCTGGGTCTCTCGTATGCACTCAAGCAGGGCAAGAAGTTCTCGGTAGAGGAGTTCAAGTCGATGTTGCTCACCTCGGTGAACGAAATCAACTCTCACCTGGTAGAGGGTTCGAAAACGACCATTCCCGATGTGTCGATTTACTACGACAAGATGGGTACCGGTATCATCGATGCATACCAGCTGCTCATGCAGATTGACGGTATTCCCTGTCTGAAGGTGAACATGGGTGATGTAGCCCTCATTCCTCTGACCAACCACTTCGGTCACGACGCAGAGGAGCTGACCTACACCGGTGTGGAGATGTCGGAGGCCGACATGGAGAAACTCGGCATCGCCGACGCTCCCCAGATGTATAACGGCAAGCTGATGATCAAGTGCACCAAGCCCGGTGTTGCCCGCATCAAGGTGTCGGCAGTGGCCGGCGGCAAGAAGCCCGGCAACGACTTCATCATGGGTGGTATGGTCATCACCAAGGAATTCGCTGTCATCGCACGCGCCAACAGCGCAGCTAACGGTGGATGGTTATAATCAAATAAACTGTCAATTCAATGAAAAAATACATTTTATATCTGCTCGCATTCTTGTTCATGGGTTTGTCATTCACCGGCTGTTCGGACGATGACGATGCAAACTGCTCACCCAAACCCATCGTTGGCGAATGGCGTATGGTATCGTGGTCAGACACCTCGGTAGAAGGTATGAAGGTTTACCTCCATCTGACTCCCTGCTCGACTTTCGAGTTGTTCCAGCGTATCGAGAATACCCACTACACCAAGTACATTGGCAGCTACTCGGCTTCGGCCGGCATCCTCTCGGGTGTTTACAGCGATGGCGAGTCGTGGGTAACCGACTACAAGTACACCCTCAGCGAGGACGGCAACACTCTCACTCTGGAGACCGTCAACGAGCCTGTCGAGACCAGTGTTTACACCCGCACCATCATTCCCGATGATGTAAAGAACACCAAATCGACTCGCGCTCCGGCCAACACTCGTCGTGTCCTATAATCGGAGTAAATCCCCAACCAGGCAGAATCCGTTCTGCGACTCAAAAAGTTCATTCTAATTCTTTTCAACGGCTCACTCCGACTTTCGTGTCGGAGTGAGCCTTATAAAAAAGACGACAATGCCCCATTGATTCGCCGGACGGATTCTGTTTTTTTACCTAAAAAAACTAACCAAAAAATTTGATGGACGTATGGAAAATTTCTGCAAAAGACTTGTTTCTAGTCTCTTTCTCTTGACAGCCGTCAGCCTTTTCGGCGGTTGTGATGACAACGAAATCACAACAGGCTCCTCAATGCCCGGCATCACGGTAACCGAGAACGAATTTTCGGAATTCTATGAGGTGACTGCCCCCAAGGAGGCACAGCCCGGAGAGACAGTGAGTGTAGGTGTAGTCGTTACCGACGAGAAACACTATGTAGAGTTCGTAACCGCCAACAACGTGGCATGTACTCGCGTTGAAGGCGATTTCCGCAACGGTACTTATGAATTCAAAATGCCGGACAGCCCCGTGAAAATCGGTGTCCTCATCAGAGAATTCAAAGCCGAAGAATATCCCATCAAGGCCGAAGATACAAAAGAGTACACCATAAAGGCTCCCAAGACTGCCGAAGCCGGCAAGACTGTCGATGTGGAGATTGTCGTCAGCGATGGTCTTTTCACCGTCAGCGCGTGCCTCTTCAACGGCAAGCCTTGCGACCTGGTTTCTGCCAAGGAGATTACCTGGCATTACAGCTTCGTCATGCCCGCCGAGGCAGTGGAGCTGACCGTGGAGACTGACCTCGAGAAGCACATCATCAGTCTGAAGAAGGGTGACAACACCTATCTCAGAATGTTGAACTGCTGCGATGACTGGGAGGCTGTTCCCCCCGTATTCGACGAGTCGAAATACGGTATTGTCAAGTTCCTATGGGGTCCCGAGCTGGGCTACGACGCTACGCTGACCATCACCGGCGAGACCTCGGGCAAGGAAATCCCCTACGAGTGGACCGAGAAGGATCCCACGGTGGGCAAGTGCTGGCAGTGTGTGATGCCCGACGAGCCTATCCTGCTCGAGACAAAGGGTATCGAAAAGACCGACTATCTGGGCAAGCCCTTCGTGGGTGAGTACCGTGGTGTGGCTCTGGTTGCCGGCAAGACATCGCCCGTGAAAGGCTCGTCTTCGGACTTCACCCTCTCGCTGAAGAGCAACACCTCGTTCATCGCAAAATCGACCGATGTCAACAAGTTCGATTTCGATGGTTGCTACTCGTTCAACGACAGCGACAACACCTTCGACTACATCGCCGAATTCAGCGATGACGGTTACGGTGAACCCGATTTCGGTGTCAGCGGTACATGGCTCACCGATGGTGTGATGTATGTTCACGTGAACAACCTCCAGGACGACAAACCCGAGAACAAGAGATTCTATCTGATGCACACCTCGGAGTTCACGAGCGTGAGCGTGGCCGACAACACCTACGGCTCGCACTATCTCGTGGAGATGAAGCGTCAGGACAAGACCGTATGGTTCTACCTCGAGCCGCAGACCCACACCATCACTCCCGTGGAGCTGACCTTCAAGAAGGGCAACACGATTGGTGAGGCCTGCGAGGCTGTGGTAACGGCAGAGGGCAAGGCTCTCGTCAAGTACACCCTCACGGCGGCAGGCGACAATGCCGTGTTCACCGAGTGCGGCAAGGAGGCCGGCACTTATCAGGGAGCGGCAGGAGAACCCCAACTCACACTCGATGGTTTCGGCAACGCGACACTCGGTGCTGCGAAGGGCACTTACACCATTCAGGGTTCTATTGTTTCGGTAACCATCAACGGTGCGAAGACCGACTACCAGATTGACATCAACAAGAAGACCTACGTAAAGGTGGTATCGGGCGAATGGGACGGTCCCAAGACCTTCTACGCCGAGTTCACCAAGGAGTCGGGCATCGCCGTAGTTTACGGCAATCCCACCAAGGGCTCGTTGAGCATCCGTCTGGACACCAACTTCAGCGGTAAGGAGCAGAAGGGTGCAGTGAAAGTTGTGGCTTCGGTTTACGACACCGACTCGTTCCGCGACACGGAGATTGCCAACAGTGCCAAGGCATGGAGCTACGACATGAGCACACAGACTCTCATCGTCTCTCGCCTGCTAATCGGCACCGAGGATGGTCGAAGCACCGAGCGTATAGACCTTCGTTTCAAGGTTTCAGCAGACAAGAAGACCCTCACCTTCGAGGAGGACAAGTTGTTGCGTGCCACTTCGGGTGGTAACAACACCTATCTCAAACTCAAGGGTGTGGAGCTGAAAGCCCAGTAATCAGGCTGACAGCCACAAATAGCAGACAGCGGACAAGTCAATGTCCGCTGTCTTTTTTTGTGGTTGTATCATCGGGTGGAGGGAAGGGTGCGTTGCTCAGGGTTGTGTTTTGCTCGCAGAGGACTCCCCTACCGCCGTTTATTGAGTTCGGAGTATAGTTACGTTCCATTCGGCACAAATACCGTCAAAAGGGAGGAAAAGTGGCAAAAAGGGTTAGGTGAATGAGTATGGCAAAGTGTTCGCAACCCAAACGGCTCTCCGCAGGGCAAAAAAATATCCCCTCCGACACAAAATCGGAGGGGATAACTTTATCAGAGAGGATTGTCCCGTTACTTCTTGATGGTCTTCATCATCTCCTCAACGGCACGAACCAACTGCTGGTCTTCGCCGCGCAACTGCGACTCGGGAGTGTTGTAGATTTCGATGTCGGGCTGCAACTCCAGATTCTCGAGGTAGCGGCCCTGCATGTCCTTCATACCCACCTGAGGAATACCGAAGACAATCGTGGGGTCAATCTGGGTCTCCCACCATACGGCGGTCATCGTTCCCGGAACGGGAGCACCGATGAGTTTGCCCAGTTTGAGGGTCTGGTAGGTCCAGGGGAAGCCGTGGGCGTTGGAGTAGTTGTCCTCGCACATCAGCACACACGAAGGCTTCGTCCAGCGGTTGAAGGGGTCGTTGCCCACGAACTGGCCGCGCGGCATGAACTTGGCGAAGACCTCGCCACTGAGCAGAATGGCCAAATCCTCGTGGAGCCAGCCGCCACCGTTGTGACGGGTATCGACCACCACAGCCTCCATATTGCGGCAGTGACCCAGCAGATGAGAGTACACCTCGCGGAAGCTCTCGCTGTTCATACCCTTGATGTGGACATAGCCCACCTTGCCGCCCGAGAGCTTCTCGACCATCTCGCGCTTGTTCTCCACCCAGCGGCGGTAGAGCAGCTCGTTCTGCACGCCATTGGAGATGGGTTTCACCTCCTCCTCAAAGCGTTTTTTGGTCTGGGGGTCATAGACCGACAGGAGGAGACGCTTGCCCACCTGACCGCTCAACAACGGGAAGTAGTCCTCCCCTTTCCTGATGGTGTGGCCGTTGATTTTCTCGATGATGCAGCCGGCCTTGATTTTCGACGACGAACGGGTCAGCGGTCCGCGCTTGATGATTTCGGCAATCTTGAGACCGTCGCCCTCAAAACCGCCGTCGAAGAAGGCACCCAATGCTGCGGTCTCGGGGCAGGTGGTCGAGGCGAAGTAACGCGCACCGGTGTGCGAGCCGTTCAACTCACCCAGCATCTCAGAGAGCATCTCCGCGAAGTCGAAGTTGTTGTTGATGTGAGGAAGGTACTTGCTGTACTCCTTCTGATAGCCTGCCCAGTCGATGCCGTGGATTTCGGGGTCGTAGAACTTGTCGAGCACCTGACGCCATGCGTGGTTGAAGATGTAGTCGCGCTCCTCGGCCGGACGGTAGGTGAAGTCGGCACGGAACGACACCGGCTTCTGGCTATTGTCCTTCATCGAAATCTTCTTGATACCACCGTTGGCCAGCAGGAAGATGTTCTCGTGCTGCTTGTCGACACGCATCGCACCGCCGCCGACACCCTTGAGGACGATTTTCGAAGAGCGGTCCTTGAGGTCGTGGACCCAAAGGTCGTTGCCACCCTCAAACGAGGTGAGGTAGTAGAACTTGTCGCCCTTCTTGTTCAGCACACCGTCGCTCAGGCGTGACGAATTGACCGTCAGACGCATCACGCGGTACTTGTGGTTCTCCAGATCGAACTTCAGCGGCTCGACCTCGTCCTTTTTCTTGTCTTTCTTGTCGGCCGACTTGTCGTCTTTCTTCGACTTCTTGCCGTCCTTCTTCTCGGCTTCCTTCTTTTCAGCCTCGGCCTTCTCCTTCTCGGCCTCCTTCTCCTGCTCCTCGAAGAGGGCCAGCTCCTCCTTTGAGAGGCGGAACTTGTCGTAGGCATCACCGTCGAAGAACATGATATAGGCATCATAGTGTGCGCCCCAGCTGCCGTGGCTGCGGTAGCCCTGACGGTCCGACATCCAGATCATGGCCTTGCCGTCCATCGCCCACTTCACACCGGCATCGGAGTAGCCGCTCTCGGTGAGGTTGGTCATCTCGCCGCTGCCATCGGCCTTCACCAGCACGATGTCGGGATTCTGCCAACCGCCCACCGAAATGTAGCGCGCCAGGAACCACTTGCTGTCGGGCGACCATGCATATTCCTGGTCACCGTCGGCGTAGGAGTAGTTGTACTTGCCCTCCAAAACGGTACGCACCTTCTTGCTCTTGAGATTGATGACGCGCAGCGTGGTGCGCTCCTCGAGGAAGGCCACCTCCTTGCCGTCGGGCGAGAACGCGGGCTGGAACGACGCCTTGTCGGTCTCGACAAGAGGCTCCTCCTTCAACTCGTGGGCATAGGTGAAGAGTTTGTCCTCCTTACGCACCAGATCGGTCTTGTAGATGCCCCAGGTCTTGCCGCGCTCGGCCGAATAGACCAGCGAACGGCCGTCGGGCGAGAAGCTCAGGTTGCGCTCCTGCTGGGGGGTGTTGGTAATCTGACGGGTGGTCTCATACTCGGTGGAGGTGACGAACACATCGCCGTGGACGATGAAGGCCACCTCCTTGCCGTCGGGCGAAACCGCCAAATCGGTGGCTCCGCTGCGCAGGGTACGGTGGGTCACCTCACGCTCGAGATTGTCGGCCACGATTTTCACATCGACCTTACGAGGCTGCGCGCCCTCCTTGAGGGTGTAAATCTCACCGTCGAAGCCGTAGCAGAGCGTTCCCTTGTCGTCCGACGAAAGGAAACGCACGGGGTGGGTCTTGTGACGGGTAATCTGCGTCTTCTGCTTGCCCTCGAGGTCGCTCTTGTAGATGTTGAAGCTGCCGTTCTCCTCGCTCAAATAGTAGAAGCCCTGCTCGTCGGGCGTCCACACGGGATTGCGGTCCTCGCCGCGGAACGACGTAATCTTGCGGAACGAACGCTCGCCGTCGAGCGATGCCACCCACACGTCACGCGTGATGGACGACTGGTGGTGCTTGCGCATGGGGTCCTCATAACCCTTCTTGTCGTGGTAAAGCATCTTGTCGCCCTTGCGGTTGAGCGCGAGGTTCTCCATGGCCAGTGACGAGAACAGCTCGGGACGGCCGCCCTTGAGGTTCACCTTGTAGATCTGGGGGAACATCGATGAGGGGAACTGGCTGTCGTTGACGTCCTGCATCACGTTGGCCGTAAAGAGGATATGTTCGTTATCGAGGAAGGTCTCGGGCATCTCCTTGCCCGAGTGGGTAGTCAGACGGGTCGGCACACCGCCCTCGCGATCCATGACGAAAATGTCGAAACTGCCGTTGCGGTTCGACGCAAAGGCAATCTTCTTTCCATCGGGCGACCACACGGGTTGGGTGTCATGTGCCGGGTTGGTGGTCAGCTGTGTGGCACGGCCGCCTGCCGAAGGCACGGAATAGATATCGCCCTTGTAGGTGAAGACGATGGTTTCTCCATCGGGAGAAATCTGCGGATAACGCAGCCAGTGAGGCGCGTCGTCGGCAAACACTCCGGTAGTGAACAGGAGTGCTGAAGTGAACAAGGATAGAAATTTCATACGTTTTGGGTATTAATATCGAGGTAAAGATAAGTCTTTATTACCAAAAAACAGGACGCATCGTCACTTTTTTCGGCTCACGGGGCTACTTCTCTGCAAAAAATGAGGGCATCGGCCACCACCAACGGCACCCGATGTCCTCACGTTGTACTCCGCACGAGGCGATGCACCTCACGGCCTTACATCACACGACGGAGAATGGCCTCCACCTTTTCGGGGGTGACGATGCCATGCTCGCCGATGTTCCAGCCGCGCTGACGGAAGCGGTCGACAATGGTACGAATGGTCTCCTCGCCGATGCCGTAGTCCGACAGGCGGAGTTTCATGCCCACCGACGAGAAGAATTCCTCGGTGCGGCGAATCGCCGCGTCGATGCGCTCGTCGACCGTACCCTCGCTGATGCCCCACACGCGCTCGCCGTATTGCAGAAGCTTGGCCTCCTTCTCGCGACGCATGATGTCCATCACACCGGGATAGACCATCGCCAGCGTGACACCGTGGTCCAGACCGTGGAGCGCCGTCAGCTCGTGGCCGATCATGTGGGTCGCCCAGTCCTCATCGACACCCATCGTGATGAAACCGTTGAGTCCCATGGTGGCGGTGAGCATGAAGTCGGCACAGTCGTTGTAGTCGCGCTGACCCTCGTGGAGAAGACGGGGTGCCACCTCGATGAGCGTTTGCAGCAGACCCTCTGCCCAGCGGTCCATCACACGGGTGTGGTTGGGCGTGGTGAGGTACTGCTCCAGGGTGTGGGCATAGATGTCGACCACACCGTTGGCCACCTGACGGTTGGGCAGTGAGTAGACCACCTCGGGGTCAAGTATGGAGAACTGCGGGAAGACCAGCTCGCTGTTGAAGACCAGTTTCTCGCGGGTCTCGCGACGCGAAATCACCGCGCCGCAGTTCATCTCCGAGCCGGTGGCCGGAAGGGTCAGCACCGTGGCCAGCGGCAGGGCCTTCACCGCCGTGGCACGACCGCCCATCAACTGCCACGGGTCACCCTCGAAGCAGCTGCCTGCGGCGATGAACTTCGTGCCGTCGATAATCGAGCCGCCGCCCACGGCCAGCAGCATGTCTATATTGCGGGTTTTGCAAATCTCTATGGCTTTCATCAGCGTGGCGTAGTCGGGATTGGCCTCTATGCCGCCGAACTCCACCACCTCACAATCCTTCAACGCCGCCATCACCTGCTCATAAACACCGTTGCGCTTTATCGAGCCGCCGCCGTAGGTCATCAACACACGCGTACCGGGGGCAATACGTTTTTGGAGGTTGGCAATCTGTCCCTTGCCGAAAAGCAGTTCGACAGGATTCTTGAATCTGAAATTATTCATAAGTCTCAAAATTTAACTATCAACCGAGTCATTCGGTTGACTATTGCACACCAAATTTACGCATTTATTGCCAAACGCCGTCAAAGACGGTGTTCATATTCATCATTTTTTTCGATTCGGACGGTTTTCCCCGCTGTCACACGACAAAAAAAGGTCGGCGGAAATCGCTTCCGCCGACCTTCATACTCCTCACAGAGAGGCGCTCTACTGCAAATCCTTGAGCAGATGACGTGCATAGTTGTAACCCATGGCATCGTAGAGGGCAAACATGCGGGGCATGCGCTCCAGATAACTCTCGTAGTTCTTTCGGTCGAGGCTCCAGCCCACCTCGGACATGGCGCTCAGACGCGGCAGAAGCATGTACTGCACCTGTCGGTAATCGGCAATGTACTCGCTCCACACGTTGGCCTGCACACCCATGATGAAATGACGCTCGCGCTCGTTCAGCCCCTCGTAGGGATTGAACGCATAGACCTTCGACACGGGCAGGAAACCGCCCCAGGCCAAAGGCTCATGCTCGCGGTCCTCGCTCTGGTAGTGGTCGAAATAGCAATGGTCAGAAGGCGACATCACGGCGTAGTTGCCCATCTGTGCGGCCTTGACTCCTCCGGCGGAACCTCTCCACGACATCACGGCCGCGGTGGGGGTCACTCCGCCCTCCAGAATCTCGTCCCAGCCAATCATCTTGCGGCCGTGGGTATTGAGGAAACGCTCCAGACGTGCGTTGCCATAGCTTTGCAGACGGCGGAAATTGGTCTCGCCAATCTGCTTGAGACGCGCCTTGCAGGCCGGACACTTCTCCCACATCTTCATCGGACATTCGTCGCCGCCGATGTGGATATACTCCGAGGGGAAGAGTTCGACCACCTCGCCCAGCACCTTCTCGATAAATTCGAAGGTCGACTCCTTGCCGATGCAATAGACCCTGTCGTCGATGTCCCACGTCTGGCGCACGTCGTACTGCTCGCCCGTGCAACCCAGCCACGGATAGGAGGCCAGCGCACCCACGGCATGACCGGGGAACTCGATTTCGGGAATCACCGTAATGAAACGCTTGCGGGCATACTCCACCACATCGCGAATCTGCTCCTGGGTGTAGGATCCGCCATAGGGATTCTCGTCGTATCGGGTGTTCTCGTCATAGTGGCCGCCCGGGTCGGGACCGATGAGCGTACGCTTGCGCATCGAGCCGAACTCCGTCAGACGGGGATACTGCTTGATTTCGATACGCCAGCCCTGATCGTCGGTCAGATGCCAGTGGAAGGTATTCATCTTGTGCAGGGCGAGAATGTCGAGCATGTCCTTGACCTCCTCGACCGTGAAGAAATGACGGGCCACGTCGAGCATGACACCGCGATAGGACAACACAGGAGCGTCCTCGATGTTCATCTCGCGGAGTTCCACTCCTGCCACCTGCTTCTCGTTCCACAGGGCCAAAGGCAGCAGCTGGCGCAGACTCTGCACGGCATAGAACGCTCCGGCGGCACCGCCTGCCTCGATGTCGACACCCGAAGCACCGACCTTCAGCCGATAGGCCTCACGGCCGAGCTGTGAGTCACAGACGATATTGATGGAGCGGTCGGCACGCGTTTCGGCATGACGTACCTCGAACTTACGGCCGAATACCGGCTCGAAAATTGCATCGAGCGCCTCGGTCACACAGGTGATTTCTCCGGCATCGAATCCCGAACCGACGAGGACGACGGGGGTCGAGGGCTGAATCTTGAAATTCTGCTCTCCGATACTCATGGTCACGGGTTGGGGAATGAGCGCAGGATGCTTGTCGCTGCGCACCACCGTACCGCAGCCTGTCAGCAGCAGGAAGGCCGCACCGCAAAAGCACGAACCGACAAAGCGCAAATAGTTTTTCTTCATTTTTAAAATTTTCTCAGGTCAGTAATTGTTTACCTGTCAGCATATCGAGGCTCCGAGCAATCCCGCATTCTCGACATTCGAGCAACAGATATGGAGACGTTTCACCGCTCCGGCATAGAGGAAGCCGTCGAGCGTCTCGTACATCGCCTCCTTGAAGAAGTCGAAGGCCTGCACGATACTGCCGCCGAAGACTATCGCCTCGGGATCGTAGGCATACATGGCCAGCATCACCAGACGGCCCACATGGTGGCCGAACTCCTTCCACAAGGCCAAAGCCTCCCGGTCACCCGCTTTGGCCTTCTCAAAGGCCTCCTTGCCCGTGGTGCCGCGGCCCACGAAGAAACGGCTGCTGCAATAGTATTCGTAGTCCTTGTCCAGATAGGGAATGGCACCGATTTCGCCGACTCCCGTATTCTGACCGCTATACAACTTTCCACCGACAACGATACCGGCACCTACTCCCGTGCCCAAAGCCATACAGACCACGTCGTTGTAACCCCGTGCCTCGCCATAACGGCACACACCCAGGGCAAAACAGTTGCAGTCGTTATTGACATGGACAGGCACTCCGAAACGACACTCGAGATACTCCTTGAGATGCACCTCGCGCCACGAGGGGATACCCACCACATCGTAGACAATGCCCCTGACCGAATCGACCACCGAAGGCACTCCCACTCCAATCTGGCTGACCTCGGGAGTCATGAGCCGCGAAACAAGCGCCGCAATATGTTCCAACACCACGTCGGCCGACGCAGTAGCCTTGCAAGGTTCGGACAACAACTTGACAATCCTGCCCTCATCGACAAGACCGACACGAAGATTTGTTCCTCCCAAATCTATTCCTATATTCATAAATTCATCACTGCCGCATATCGGCCGGGCGCCTACCGACCCCCTGCGACAGATTTTTTTAGCACCGCCGACACTTCACGCGCCCGAAGTGTGCCGCCGGTCGTCAATACTCTTGTTAACAAACCGAGACACCGCAAAAATGATGCGGTGCCCCGATCTTCTCCGTATCAGAATCAGTCGAGTCGCTCGATTTTGCCGTCACGGAACAGGATACGGTTCACAATACGTCCGTCACGCTCGTGAATCCACGACTCAAACTCGCGGCCACCCTCATGCAACTCAATCAGACGCACACCGTGGCGCAGGTTGTTGTAGGTGGTGTCGTAGCCCGAAAAACGACCGTAGCCCAATGCCATGCCGTTCTGTGCCACCACATAGTCGATGTCGTGGTCGTGGCCCACAAACACACCGAAGATGTCGCCCATCTCGACCATCGAGCTATACATGCCGGTATTCAGCACACCGGGGCATTCGTCCTCGGCACGGCGGCCTGCATGCGTATTCTCGTCGTTGGCCCATGCGTCGCCAAACTCATGAAGACAGATGTGGAAGAACGCCATCGAAGGCAGCGGCTTGTTGCCGTTGGCAGCGGCATATTTGGCGCTGTGGTTGCGGTACCAGTCAATCTGCTCGCGGGTAATCCAGCCGTAGCCGTCGACACCCTCGAGGGTCGAATAGTCGTGGGAGTCGATGCAGTAAAGCACCTTGTCCACCTTGTTGCCCTTGTGCGACAGCACTTCGAGCGCCACGTCGTCCAGTTCGCCCGATTCGCGGGTGTTGAGCGTACCCTTGAACGAGGTGACAATAGCGGCGATCTCGGCACGCGAGATGTCCTGCTCGGCATCGTGGTTGCCCAAAGTCACACAGAAGGGAAGATTGTGCTCCACGACGGGTGCCAGAATCATCTTCCAGCCCTCGGCAGCGGGTTTTCCAGTCACCACATCACCCGTGAAAATCACCAGATCGGGCTTCTCATTGTCGAGAATGTAGTTCATCTGGTCGATGGTCTTGGCCGACTGTGCGCGGCGGTACTCCGTACCCAAATCCAGGTGAGTGTCGGTAAACTGTGCAATCTTGTACTTGCCGTCCTTGTTGAACTTCAGAACGGGAGTCTGTGCCATGGCACCACACCATGCGATGCAGGCACACAACAATGTAATTATTTTCTTCATAAGAATTAGTTGTTTAGGTTTATTGTTATTGTTCTTTCAATTTCACGGTGCCGCCATGCTCCACTCTCACGGTGCAGCTGCGGTTGTCGCCCCAGGTGACCGTCAGGTTGAAAGACACGTCGGTCTCCACACTGATGACGGGGGTCTCGTCGAGCGAGCCGCGCGACTTGACCTTGAGTCCGAGCAGCGACTCGGGACCGTAGGGATAGCGTTCGATGCCGTGCGCCTCCTTGTGGGTGATATTCCACTCCACCTTCTCCTCCGCAAAGTCGGACTTGATACCCAGCATGTATTCGATGAACACGGCGATGGGCGGCAGTCCCGTCCAACCCACAAAGTCCTTGCGGGCCATGAATCCGGGTTCGATTTTCTCGGGGGCGTAGTACTCCCAGAAGGTACCCGTCTTCTTCCACACCTCGAAGACCGCGTTGAAGTGGTTCTCGGCAATCTCCTGCGCCAGCTGGCGGTAGCCCTTCTTCCACAATCCGTCGATGACCATGTAGTTCGAACTGGGCCAGATACCGCCCTGCCAGTAACGGCCGGCGGCGTTGTACTTCTTGTGGTCGGCCGAAAGCGAAGGCACCCGGTGGGGACGCGCAAAGGAAGTTGTGTCGGTCAGATGTGCCACCATACGGTCGAGACGCTCCTTCGACAGCACATCGGTGTGCAGCACCCAATAGGCATAGACACCCTTCGTGCCGTTGAGACTTCCGTCGGCATAGCGGTCAAAGAGGAAGCCCTCCTTGTCGTCCCACATGTATTTGTTGATATGCTCCTTGAGGTGGCGGTTTTCGTCCTCGACCTCCTCAATCTCCTGCCAGCGCTCGGTGTAGAAACCGATTTGCAGCAGCATGTTGTTGACCATGATCTTCTGCAGGCAGGCATCGAGCCACTCCATGTGGCCGTGAGAGAAAATCGGGTTGTAGCCTTTCGGCACACGCGGCATGTTGTCCATGCCGGTACCCCACCCCGACGACCAGTAGGTGCCGTTGGGCCAGCTGCGGTTCAGACGCCACCAGTTGGCATAGGAGCACAGCACGGGGAAAACCTTGTGAAGGCGGTCCAAATCGCTGAACTGATGGTAGTACATCAACTCCGCCCACGGCAGGATATTGGGTCCTGTGGAGGTGGGGTCGTAACGCTCGAAGCAATCAGAACCGTCGGCGCGAATCTCGCGGCAGATGAAGCCGTCGGGATGCTGGTGAGAGTAGAAATTGTCGAGCGTGCGCTGGAAGGGGAAGAAATGGTAGCCGTAGCGGGCGAACATCATCATGAAGGAGGCGTCCCACATGAAGATATTACCGTTGTAGGCGATGTCGAGATAGGGCGACACAAAGCCCGATCCCTCCTGCGGCTGACGGATATTGCCCACAGCGATTTTCCACGCATGCCAGTACATCTCCACCTCGCGAGCGTGTCCCTCCCAAAACGGAGAGGGAAGAATCCGGCGCGCCTGGTCGAAACTGCGCGGCTCGATTGTCTCGGGCTTCATGTTGCGAAACTCGTTCTCCGCGACAAAGACATCTTTGGCATAGGTGTTCTTGTAGGGCAACTGATAGGAACCCGAACGCAGGTTTTGCGCCATGAGTCCCTCCGAAGAGAGACCCATCAGCACAATACCCAAAATGATTTTACGAATCATACATCAGATTTTTACTGGTTATTCTTCTCGGCGAGGGCCTTGATGCGGCGGGCGATCTCGGTGTTGCGGTAGCAACCCATGAACTCCCTGGCACCCGGACCGTAGGCAAATACGGGAATCAGTGCAGGGGTGTGGTCGTCGGTGACATAGACACCCATCACACGACCCGTCTCCTCGTCGCCGTCGAGCAACATCAGACCGCCGGTCTCATGGTCGGCGGTGACAATGACCAGTGTCTCGCCGTTGCTGTCGGCGAACTTCATGGCTTCGGCAATGGCCCGGTCGAAACTCAGCATCTCGATGACCGAACCGGGAAGGCAGCGCGAATGGCCCGCGTAGTCGATTTTGGCACCCTCGACCATGAGGAAGAAGCCGTTGTCGCTACGCTCCTGCAACTTCTGAATCGACGCACGGGTGGCCTGTGCCAGGAGATGAAGATTCTCCTCGTCGGCGGCCTTGTCCATCTCCTCGTCGATGCAGATGACCTTGCCCTCACGGGCATTGATGTCGTCCACCGAACGCACAAAGGCGTACTTCGATTCAAGTTCCTTGGCCAGATTGCGGCCGTCGTCGCGTTTGGTGAACTTCGAGATGCCGCTGCCGCACAACAAGTCGATACGGCCGTCGGTCAGGTAAGCGGTCAGAATGTCGGAATAGTCACGCTCAGTGCTGTGGCCGTAGAACGCCGCAGGAGTGGCATCGGAAACATCGCCCAAAGTCACCACACCCACCGAACGGTTCTTCCCGATGAAGAAATCGCTCAACGAGGGAACGGGAACATTGTCGCCCGTAGCCGACACATGGCGGTTGTTGTGGCGCTCGCCGGTGGCCAGCGCACTGCCTCCTGCCGCAGAGTCGGTGGTGAAGGCGTCCAGGGCATGGTTCTGCTGGAAGCCGATGTGTTTCATGGTCGTCAGCGACAGACCGCGGTTGGCATAGAGACCCGCCATAATCTGCTCGAGACCCATACCGTCACCGATGAGGAAGATCACGTTCTTGATTTTGGTCTGCTCACCGTCGTTGAGATAGGTGGGCTGATAGACGTCGATACCCTTCGAGAGCTGCATCTTCTCGCTCTGGAAGCCTGCAAAGTTGCGCGTAGCCTTGTCCAGACGCTTGGTGCCGGTGACCTTACCGCTCTGGTCGGCACTCTTCACACCAATCTGGAAGTTCTTGTTGCCGAAATCGTTGTAGAACTCGGCACACAGTTCCGGACGGTCGGTATTCATGTAGTCGATGCCCATATTCCAGAAGGTGTAGTAGACCGTGGTACCCTCGGGGGCACCCCAGAAGCGCACGGGCTTGTTCCATGCGTGTACCTTGTCGATGACCTCCTGCAATTTCTCGGCCTCGGGTTTTACAATCGAGCCCTTACCGTTCCATGTCGAGAAGCTGCGGAAGTTGGCACTCACCAGCGACACGCGCTTGAGCTGCTCGGGGGTGTAGTCCTCGTTCCACAGGCCGTCGAAGCTGACCCACTCGGGGTACTTCGAGAACTCCTCGGGCGAAGGCACGTTGCCCGTGATGGAGATGCGCACGGCATGGGGATTGACCGCCGTGTCGAACACCGAGGGGTATTTTTTGAGCATCTTCACCACGGCATTGAGTGTGGGGGCGGTCTCCGACTTGAGTTCGACCAGCAGCTGAAGATTCTCGTCGGAATCGGCCCACGCCTTGCCGCCGTTGCGCTCGAAGAGCATCACCAGCGGGCGGACATACATCTCCTCGAAGGTCAAGTCGTCACGCAGGTCCTCGATATCGTGACCCACAAGCAGTTGCCCCTTATGGAGGAAGATGTCGGCCTCGATGGAGTAGACCCCCTGTGCATAGGCCTGATAGAAAGGCATGCGACGGCAGTAATCGTTATGAGAGTGAATCAGCATGGGACGCTGGGCCGATGCCGAAACAGACAACATGAGGGCGAAAAGCCCCATGGCTATTTTTCTCAACTTCATGATCTGCGCTTACTTTTCGATGTGAATATTAGCCTTCAGAGGTGCATGGTCGGAAACAAAGCCCTCAGCGTTGTGGTCGGGCAACACCTCATAGTGGTTGACCTTGATATCCTTCGACACGAAGATGTAGTCGATGAGCGGACGCTCGGCTTCGGGAATCGAACCGTAGTCGGCAAAACTCCAGTCGGTACCGGCCTTGGTGGCAGCCACGGCCTTCGAGTCGTTGAAGATACCGCTGGTGAGGACATGCTCGATGACCGAAGACTCGGGCTCGGCGTTGAAATCACCGGTCAGCACCACGGGACGACCTGCAGCCAGTTTGCCGATGCGGTCGATGAGCAGGCTCACACCCTCACGGCGGGCCACCTCACCCATGTGGTCGAGGTGGGTGTTGATGAAGAGCAGCTCCACGCCACCCTTCTCCTTGAGGACTGTCCAGGTTGCCAGACGCTCGCAGGCTCCGTCCCAGCCCAGTGAGCCGGCCACCTCGGGAGTTTCCGAAAGCCAGAAAGTACCCGAATCGAGCAGGGTGAAGCGGTCGGTGCGGTAGAACACGGCGTTGAACTCGCCCTTCTCCTTGCCGTCCTCGCGGCCTACACCCACCGATGCGTACTCGGGAAGCAGTCCCTTGAGGTCGTTATACTGGTTGATGAGTACCTCCTGAGTGCCGAACACGTCGATTTTGTTGTCCCTGATGACATCGGTCACACGCTCCTTGCGGAATTTCCAGTTGTTGTTGCCGTCTTCGGGATTATCGTAGCGGACATTGAACGTCATTACGTTAAGATCTGCTGTCGAGCCGCAGGCTACCATCAGCGCTGCCGCAAAAATTGAAATCAGTTTTTTCATTGGGTTATTTGTTTTAGTATTTTTTACAAATTTACGATATCGCTATCGAAGATACAAATTGGTGGCGGGAATCGGCTGGTAGTCGTCGGCCGAGGGGGCTTTCCAACCCCACTCCATCGACTCGTCGCCGTAGTCCTCAAAGAAGGAGAGGCGGTAGGGATAGTAACCCTTCTTGAGTGCCACACGGCCGGTAGCCGTCACCGCGGGGTGGGAACCGTCGTTGTTGACCACCACCTTGTTGCCGATTTCGAGCACCGTGCCGTTGTCGCTGTTGGTCATGAACGACCAGATGCCGGTCTCGGGGACATAGATCAGACCCTCGAAGATGAAGGCAAAGTAGTCGGCCTGACGCGCTCCGGCAATGCTCGGCTCGGGAAGCACACCCGAACCGACATGCTTCTTGCTCTTGATTTGTGCCACCAGCGAGCAGCTGCCCTCATAGTAGTCGTAGCGCACGCCGTTCTTCATGGCGGCGGGCTGTGCCACGGGCTTGAGGAACTCGGCCTTCTCGGCTTCGACGATCATCGTGCGGCTGGGAGCGAAACCCTGCTTGAAGGCACGCGCCTTGAGTGTGAGCGACTTCTCCACCTTGACGGGGGCGGTGTAGAGGGCCGACTTCTCGTCGGGCTCCGAACCGTCGAGCGTATAGCGAATCTCGGCGTCCTCGGTCGTGGAGTTCAAATCCACGTCGACACTCTCGGTGAAAAGGCTCAGATTCTTGGTGGTATAGGGAACCGACACCACCTCGGTCTCGGTCTGCGAGTAGGGATAGGCATCGGTATCGGCGGCCCAGGTCTTGACGGGCTCCGACGAGAGGACAAACTTCAACTCGCCGCCCTGCATCAGCTGCTCATAGTCGATATAGGCACGGTCGACGGGCTGACCGTTGAAGGTCACCGACTCGATGTAGCGGTTACGCGCCGAAGCGTTGGACGAGATGACGAGTGTCTTGCCGTTGGTCAGTTTCACAGTGGCCTTCTCGAAGAGGGGCGAGGTCAGAATGAACTGGTTGGAACCGGGGCAGACCGAATAGAGACCCATCGACGAGAGGACATACCATGCCGACATCTGTCCGCAGTCCTCGTTGCCGATGACACCCTCGGGGGTGGGGGCATACATCTCGTCGAGCAGACGACGGGTCATCTCCTGGGTCTTCCAGGGCTGACCCACCCAGTTATAGAGGTAAGCCATGTGGTGGCTCGGCTCGTTGCCGTGAGCATACTGACCCAAGACGCCGGTAATGTCGACCAGACCCAAATCCTCCGAAGGAGTCTCCTTGGTGAAGAGAAGGTCCAGCGCCTCGACAAAGTTCTCGCGGCTGCCGAACAGCTGAATCAGCCCGTTGATATCGTGGGGAACGAAGAAGCGGTACTGCCAGGGAGATGCCTCGGTATAGTCGCGGCCGGCCTTCCAGTCCACGAAGGGAGTGGTCCAGTTGCCGTCGAGCTGACGGCCGCGGAAGAATTTGGTCGAACCGTCAAAGACATTCACATAGTTCTGTGCGCGGCGCATATATTCGTCGGCAATCTCCTGACGGCCCATCGCCTCGGCCATGCGGGCAATCGCCCAGTCGTCGTAGGCATATTCCAAGAGGCACGACACCGACTCGCGCTTGATGTTGGCCGGAATGAAGCCGTACTTCACATAGTAGTCAGAACCCTTGTGGTTGATGTTCGACGAACGCACCATGGCCTCCAACGCACGCTCGGCGTCGAAACCGCGGATACCCTTCATATAGGCATCGGCAATCACGGAAACGGAGTGGTAGCCAATCATGCAACGGGTCTCGCCCGACGAGAGCGGCCAGATGGGAAGCTCGCCCGTGGCATCGTACATGTCGAGCATGTCGTTGACCATGTTGTTCACGAACTCGGCGTCGACGAGCGTCTGGAGCGGGTGCCATGCACGGAAGGTGTCCCAGATGGACAGGGTCGAATAGTACTTCTTGCCCTCGGCCAGACGTGCCACCGTGCCGTCGTTGCGGCGGTAGTCGCCGTTGACGTCGTTCATCACGTTAGGAGTCACCTTGGTGTGGTACTGTGCCGTGTAGAAAGTCTTGCGCTCGGCCTCGGTACCCCCCTCGACCACGATGTCGTCCAGCGCCTCGTTCCACATCGAACGTGCCGCCGTGCGCACAGCCTCAAAATCCAGGGCAGGCACCTCGGTGGTGCGGTTCAGACGGGCGTTCTCCTCGCTGACGGTCGAAAGGCCCACGGCCACTGTCAGTTCCTTGACCTCGGGAGCGAAGACGA
This sequence comes from Alistipes sp., assembly GCA_020026375.1. Taxonomy (GTDB): domain Bacteria; phylum Bacteroidota; class Bacteroidia; order Bacteroidales; family Rikenellaceae; genus Alistipes. Next base: position 81,820 of record JAHHQN010000006.1, read on the forward strand.
GCAGCAACTGCTTGTTGTCGAAATTGTGCGACGCAACGACAGGCTGCGAGAAAGCCGCCGAGAAGAAGGTGTACTGATCATTGACCCATCCGTCGGTGCAACGCATACCGCCCACCTCGGTGGGAGAAACCACATGCAGTTCGTGCTGTTTGATGTTCTCGTCGGTGAGCAGGTGCATCATGTCGATGACCACCTGACGCGGACCGTCGCCCTCGAAGGTATAGCGGTGGACACCCACACGCGGCGAGGCGGTGAGCTCGACACGGATTTTCTCGTCGAGAAGTTTCACGGCATAGTAGCCGCACGAAGCCTCCTCCTCATCGTGGGAGAACGAGGCGGGAGTCATCACATAGCTGCCGTCGGCCGCCTTGACCTCACGCGTGGTGGGACGCAGCATCACATCGCCCAAGTCGGCGCAACCCGTACCGCTGAGGTGGGTGTGCGAAAAACCGTCGATGGTCTTGTCGGCATAGTAATATCCCGCGCAGGCGTCCCAATCGCCGCTGCGGGTGTCGGGGCTGAGTTGCACCATACCGAAGGGTGTGGTGGCGCCCGGGTAAGTGTGGCCGTGGAATCCCGTTCCGATGAAGGGATCGACATAGTCGGCAGGACTCTGCAAGGCAGAGCCCGAACAGCCGGCCGCGAACAGAAGTGCCGCAGCCCAACCAAATTTTCTCAAGTTCATATAGTCAGTTTTGTTAGTATTTTTTGCTCTATTCCTAATGCAGACGGGCGAAAGGCACCACCTGCTCGCAGATATGTGCCGACGAGTAGCTCAGCTCGAGACGCTGGCCCATGTAATCGTCGAAATACTCCACCCTGATGCGGTGCATGCCCTCCTTGAGGTCGATGTTGGCGCACTTCATGTCCGAAGAGTGCGAACCGTCGTTGTCGATGAGCAGGCGGCCGTCGATGTAGACCTTGCTGCCGTCGTCGGAAATCACACCGAAACGGTAGTTGTCGGCCTTGTCGATGTGGAGGTCGGCGGTGAACTCCACGGCGAAATGGTCCTTGTCCTCGACATCGAGCTGGTCGAGCGAGAACTCGTAGACCTTACCCGAAGCCTTGGGGCGTCCCAGCGAGGAGAACACCGGCAGGATTTTGGTCGTGATACCCTCCCACATGCGGTAGGAGACATTGGGGCGGTCGTTATCGCCCACCACACGCAACGAACCTGCCGCAGTGTGGCTGCGCTGACCGTTGCGGTAGGTCACGGCACGCAACTGTGCCGACGCGGACACCATAACGGGTGCGTCGTAACGCAACGAGTTGTCGTCGGGCTCGGAACCGTCAAGAGTATAGAAAATCTCACAGTCGGGGGCATCGGCCGTCATGGTGACCTTCACCGGCTCGGTGAAGAAACCCTCCGAAGGGCTGACAAACGGCACGGGGACATAGACCTTATCGTTGACGCGCGGCGTGAAGGCCTCGTTGATGAAGCGGCCCACACATTCGCGGGGCAGCTCGACATCGAGCAGGCCGCACACCGTGGCCGCAACATCGCAAATCAGCAACGAAGGCTCAATCAGTTTGCCGGGGGTGACACCCTTGCCATAGAACACAATGGGGACAAGGCGCTCGAAAATCGAATCGCCGCCGTGGGACTTGCCCAGACCGCCATGGTCGGCCGAAATCATCACCACGGTATTCTCCGACATGCCGGTCTCGTCGAGACGGCGCACCAGTTCGCCAATCAGGGCATCGAGGCGCGAAACCTGCGCCATATATTCGGGCGACTCGTGGCCGAAGGTGTGGCCCACGTGGTCGGGTTCGTTGAGCGAGATGAACAGCAACTCGGGCTTGTTCTCGAAGAAATCCTCCATCGCCGCACGGAAGGTCTGCTCGGTGTCGAGACCCGTAACGGCCTTGTCGGCCACCGAGACATCGAACATGCGGGCCAGACCCTCCCACTCGTAGAACATATGGACAGCGGCCTCGGGACGCTGCGACCTGATGTCGTCGAACATGGTGGGGAAGAGTCCTTTGGCGTTCTTCAGACAGGGCTCGATGACGATATTGTCGGGCTCCCAGTCATTGTCGAGGACGCCGTGCTGGAGGGGGAGCGCTCCGCTGACCATCGACATCCAGTTCTGACTGCTCGATGTGGGGCGGACGTTACGTGTATTGATTGAGACGGCTCCATTCTCAATCATATAGTTCATATTGGGGGTTGTGGCACGCTGCAAACCGAAAGCACCCATGGCATCACAACCTATCATAATCACATGCTCGGCACGCGGAGTTCCGCTCTGCGAACATGAAACAGCAAACACGGCACACAATATTAAAACAAAATACTTTTTCATCTTAAAAAAATTGCTGTCTAAAAATTTACAAACGGTTTGAAAAAAGAACGCCGCAGATATCCACCGTAAAGGTTAGACATCCGCGGTGTTCAAGATTATCTTACGTTACTCATTGAAGAGCAGTATGTGGACAGATTACTTACCGATGGGGTTCTGCTTCAGACGTCCGTTGGCCTTGATTACCTCCTGCGAGGGGAAGGGGAACACGAGGTCGTACTCCGGCTCGAAATTACGGCCGGGAGCGGCAGTCTCACGCTCGGAATAGAGAGGCGCATTATCGGTAACGGGCCAGATGGCCTTGTTGGCAGGATCGTTGTCGGCCAGGAACGGGTTGTCATCACTCAGCGGCCTACTGGGATCCTTGGGCAACTTCGAATACTGGTAAGAGTTCAGGGTCTTGTAATCCTCCCAACGCTTCAGGTCCATGAAGCGGTCGGTGAACTCACCCGACAACTCGCAACGACGCTCCTTCATCAAATCTTCCATAGTGGCAGTCGACAGCTCCGCCAGACCGGCACGCTTTCTCAGACGGTTCAACTCCTTGGCGGCACCCGCACCGTCACCCTTCTTAATCAAAGCCTCGGCCTTGAAGAGCACCATCTCGGCAAAACGCAACAAAGGCAGGTTGAGCGAAGTGGTGGGACGGTTACCGTTCTGGTTGATGTAGGGGTTCGAAGCGGCAGTGGCAGCGGCATCCAACTCACCCTCGGCATTCATCACACGCTTGCCATAGGTATAAGGCTCGAAGTACTTGCCATACATGAAGCCCGACTTGATGGCATCGAAGTCATTGTACTTCTGGTCGGCACCGAAGTAGGTCACCGTACGGCCGTAGCCAATCAGCGAAACATCGCGACGCTTGTCATTCTCATCAAATGCCTCATAGAGACCGCGTGTGGGTTTCAAAGAGCCCCAGCCGTTGTAGAGGCCCCAGCCCTTGTTGACAAGACATACACCGGGGAACAACGAACCACCCTCGGTAGGACCGGTGCTGGTCACCGACCAGATGTACTCCTTCGACCAGTTGTTCTCCATCTTGAAGACATCGGCAAAGTTGTCGAGCAGACCACGTCCGCCTTCGCCCTCCAGTTTGTCAACCAGAGGAGGAATCAAATCCCACTTGTTGGCGTCGGCAACCTTCAGACCCGGAACGGTGGTCTCCGACCAATAAGACCAGTAAGCATAGAGTTTGACCATCAATGCCCAAACGGCCTGCTTGTGAGCACGACCCTGATCCTCGGCACCGTAGGTCTGGAACAGGGGAAGCAGACCCTCGGCCTCCTTCAAATCCTGCTCGATGAGCGCGTAGTTGTCGAGTACCGACTTACACTGGGGAGGAATGGCCGAATTGCCTTGAGCGGCGTACTCGGGACTGTCCTCATAGCGGATAAAGGGAACACCGTTGTCGGAACGACCGTAGCGATAAGCGATGTGGAAGTGCAACCATGCACGCATGAACAGGGCCTCACCCACACTGCGCTTCTCGATGGCTGTCAGATTGTCTATGCCTTTGGCCTTCAACGAAGAGATGACCCAGTTGGCACGCGCCATATACTCGTACATATATTTCCAGTTGTCGACCAGCGGAGACTCGTCACCGGTGTAGTGGAATTCATAAAGACTCGGCCAACGCGATTTGTTGCACACCATGTCGTCACCACAACCCTGCTCCCAGAACAGATCACGCCCCCAGGTCTCCTCCTGTCCGAGAATCCAGTAGATGGCGCCTACGGCGTCCATTGCCTGCTTGTCGCTGTGCCAATAATTGTCTTCACTGGGATTACCCTGCATCTTCACATCGAGAAAATCCGAACATGAAGTTGTCACAGATGCTCCCAATGCCGCAAATGCAATAGCTGCTATAATCTTTTTCATTTTCAATCAATAGTTTTAGTAAGTTAATTTGATACCGAACGAGAACACGCGAGATACGGGGTAACGACCCTGGTCGAGACCGATACCACCCACCTCGGGATCGAGACCCGTGTAGTCGGTGATGGTCCAAAGGTTCTCTCCGCTGACGAATACCGAAAGCGAGCTGCCGCGAGTCGAGAACTTGTTGCTCTTGCGCAACAGACGGGTCAGATCGTAAGAGATGGTCACGTTCTTCAGACGCAGGTAGGAAGCGTCCTCGAGATAGAAGTCTGAACATGTCGAGAAGTTCTGGTTGGCATCGCTGGCATTCAGACGGGGAATCTCGTTGGAAGCAGGCCATGCCTTCAGAATGTCGGTCGAACGGTTGAAGTTACCCTCGGCCTCGTTGGTCAGCGTCATCTTGGTGGCGTTGAAAGCCTTGGTTTTGGCTGCACCCTGCCACATCATGCTGAATGAAAGATCCTTCCAGGAGAAACCGGCCGAGAACGAATAGGTGAACTTGGGAAGGAAACTGCCCATGTACTGACGGTCGTTGGAGTCAATCTTACCATCGTTGTTGTAATCGATGAACTTGATATCACCGGCCTTGGCGTTGGGCTGGATACGGGTAACCTCACCGGTCTCGGGGTTGGTCCATGTGTAATCGGCAGCCTCTTCGTCGCTCTGGAACAGACCTGCAGACTTGACCAGATAGTAGGTGTAAAGGGGCTGACCCTCTGCAGTCTGGAAGGGACGCAGGTTGTTACGGTAGTTGTTATCGTGAGTCCACACACCCTTCGAGCCGTCCTCGTTGGTGATACCGATATCCTTCACCCAGTTCTTCAGCGTTGCAAAGTTACCGCTAATGAAGTATTTCCAATCCTTGTTGACCTGCTGCTTCCAGGTTGCCGAGAACTCGAAACCGCGGTTGCGAATCTCACCCTGGTTGACCAGACGGGGAGAGATACCGATGTAGCTGGGCCACTCCGAGGTCTGCTCCTGAATCAGGTTATAGGTACGCTTCATGAAGTAATCGGCCGAAATCGACAACTTGCTGTCGAACATGTCCAAATCCAAACCTACGTCGACCTGCTCGGAAGTCTCCCAAGTAAGGTTGGGGTTGAGTGCCGTACCCAGATAAATCAGACTGTAGTCGTGGAAGTTGCTTGCGCCGCTACCCACCTGGGTACCAATGCTCCATCGGTTGTCACGCGACAACAGGGGCGATGCGTAACCGTAGCCGATAGATCCGAGGTTACCGATACGACCCCATGATGCACGCAGCTTGACGAGGTTGACAATCTTGTTCTCCTTGAAGAACGGCTCGCTCGAGATTTTCCATGCACCGGTCACTGCGGGGAAGTCGGCACTCTTGTTGCCCTTGGGCAGACGGCCGGCATAGTCACGACGCCATGAACCTGTGATGAAGTAACGGTCGTCGAAGCTGTAAGAGAGACGTGCCACCAGTGCCACGTTGTTGTCGGGGTTGGTGTAGGTACTGTTGGGGGCATCAAACTCCTTGGCGTAGGAGAGGTACTGATCGGCCTCCAACTCGCTCTCGAAGTTCTTGCCTCGTACCGAGAAGCCCTCCTGACGCTGCTCCGATGCAGTAGTACCGAGCAATGCGCCAACGGTGTGCTTACCGAAAGTGTTGTCGTAGGTCAAGATGTTCTCGGTCTCCCAGAAAGAGTAGTCGTAAGTCTCATAGGTCAACGAGTTACGGCCGTCGGGCTTACCGGGCTCGGTAGTGCGGGGACTGAACTTCTTGTAGAAGTAGTTCTGCGTGCGATAAGTGAAACGGCTGTTGAACTTCAAGCCGGGAAGAATATTCTTGATAGACAACTGTGTGGTAGTAGAGAAATCAGTTGTCTTGTCTGTGATATTGTCGGCCTTGAGCAGACGGATAGGGTTCACCAGGTCACCGTGGAGTGATGCGGTCTCGCTACCACGCTCGGCGGTTCCACCATAGGTGCCGTCATCGTAGAATGCACGTGCACTGCGGGGCATGGAAAGTGCTGTCCAGATGACACCGGTATAACCCTCATCGGTGCTGGCACCCCGCTGCTTCATCGAACCCCACGACAAATCCTCGGACAGCGACACATGACGCGAGATATCGTAACGACCCGTATAGCGGAGATTGACGTTCTTCTTGAAAGTCTTGATCAGCGTACCCTGGTCGTCATCGTAGTTCAACGACACACGACTGGTGAAGTGGTCGGTACCACCGCTCAACGCCACCTGATGACGCTGATAGAATGCTGTGCGGAAGATGCGGTCAATCCAGTCGGTACGGGTCTGTGCCATCTCGGGATTACGTGTGGGATCCCACAACTCCGACATGGTCTGACCTGCTGCGGCATAAGCCTTGGTACGCACGTCACGCTCCTGCTCGACAGTCAGCGACTGGGGAAGGTTGTAGGCCGAACGCACACCGTAGTTACCCTCGTAAGAAATCGAGGGAGCGCCTCTCTTGGCCTTTTTGGTGGTCACCAGGATTACACCGGCTGCACCCGACTGGGCACCGTAGATGGCGGCTGAAGCGGCGTCCTTCAAAACAACCATCGACTCGATGTCGTTCATATTGAAAGGTGCGCCCGGAACTCCGTCGACCACCCAGAGCACCTGCTCGTTGGCCGTAGAACCGACACCACGGATATTCACCGAAGGCTTCGAGGTGGGGTCACCACCATTGTTGACAACGGTAACACCCGGAACCTGACCCTGAAGCATGTTCTCAACGGAACTTACGGGACGGTTCTTGTTTTCGTCGAGGTTTTCAATCACACCGACCGACGAAGAAAGGTCGGCCTTACGCTGCTGGGCACCGAAACCCAGAACCACGACGGTCTCCAGAGATTGTGCCTCTTCATTAAGAACTACATTCAATTCGGTTGTCGCAGCCGAAAGAGGAACTACCTTGGTTTCATAACCAACGAAGGAAATCTCGAGAGATGCTCCTTCTTCGGGAACGAATATGGAGAACAAACCGTCAATGTCGGTTGTCGTACCCTGCATGGTACCCTGTACCAAAACACTGGCTCCCACAATCGGGCCGTTCTTATCGGATACTTTACCCGATACTGAAAAGCCTCCACCTTGCGCAAACACGCTCACTGGCATTGTCAGCAACAATGCAACAAGCATGATCAGACATAGTTTAATTTTTTTCATGTTTTTATGGTTAATAGTTAATAAATAGTAATTTACAAGATTTCCATTCTTTTTCTTTGCACTTTCTTTCTTTAAATTATTTAAAAATTAACTTATATTTGCTTCTATTTGGTGTTCTATATCACAAATATACTGCTCTTGACTTTTCAAATCCTCCTCAATTTGCGAGTCTATAACCTCAGTTTGCGCAAAAGAATAAAACACCTATACCAACCGACTAAAAAATCAGAAAAAAAGATTAATTAAACAATTTTAGTAATATTTCCGTGATATTTTCGACACTTTTTTGTAAAACAATCGAACAACTACCCCAATCAGAGCAGATTTGCCATGTAGACTAAAATCATTATCTTTACCCTCAAAAAAATAAATTCACATGGCCTGCATTATTTTTCTCATGGATTTCTCAGAAGGATACTCACGCGGAATTCTCCAGGGAGTATTTCGCTACACGGTAGCTACCCGCCAGGCATGGAACCTGTGTAGGCTTCCGCTCTCGGTCCGTGATGTATATGGCATAGAAGGGGTCGTGGAGTGGGCCAGAAAAATCAAGGCCGATGCCATCGTGGGACAATTCTACAACGACGACCCCGTGGAACTCTTCGCGCAAAACGGTATCATCGCCATAGCCGAAGACTTCAAAAAACGATTCACCTCCATTCCCAACATCACTGGCAACCATCGAATGGCAGGACAGATGGGCGCGAAATACTTTATAAAAAAAGGATTCTCCAATTTCGCTTTCTACGGCATACGCGACATTGTATGGTCAGACGAACGCATGGAAGGTTTTCAGCAAACTGTCGAGGCCGCCAACCCCAATTTCACCTTCTCGTCGCTGACAAGCGACACCCAGAATATACTCTGGTACTACAACACCGAATACCTGACCGAGTGGCTCAAGTCTCTACCCAAACCCGTAGCCATCATGGCGGCCGATGACAACCAGGCCAACCACATCATCGAAGCATGCCAACAGATTGACAATAATTGCCGTATACCCTACGATATCGCCATTCTGGGTGTCGACAATGACGAAACGCTCTGCAAGCTCAGCGTGCCGAACCTCTCATCGCTCAATCAGGCGGTGGAGCAGGCCGGCTACGACACCGCGCAACTCATCGACCGTCTCCTCACCGACCCCACGGCACAACCCGAGGACATCATGGTCACCCCCACACACATCATCACCCGACAATCCACCGACATCTACGCCACCACCGACCCCAACATTACCCTCGTCCTGCGATACATTCACGACAACATCACAAAAAAAATCTCCGTAGAGGAAATAACCCGTTTGGTGCCACTGTCACGACGTCTGCTCGAGATGAAATTCCGCGACGAAATCGGGACCTCGATACATAATTATATTACACAGACCCGTATCGAGCAGATGGTGCAACACCTCAACGATGGCAAGAGCATTTCGGAAGCAGCAGCCGAACTCGGACTGTTCGACATCAAGAACGTGTCGCGCATCTTCAAACAAATCAAAGGCATGACTCCGTCGGAATATGTAGAGAAAATCCGACACAATGTAGTGAAGGTAAAATAAGATACGACAAAATCCCCCGTTCGCAATGTGTCTGGACCTGCGAACGGGGGATTTTTCTTGCAGTCGGGCAACGCCGCAGCAACAAAAAAAAAGAGAGTTCAAAATTGAACTCTCTTCGTGAGCGGAAAACGAGACTCGAACTCGCGACCCCAACCTTGG
>JAHHQN010000007.1 GCA_020026375.1 Alistipes sp.
ATGCCGATTATATCAGCCTATTATCCTATGAAAGGACTTTTTCAGTGCCCTCCCACAGGGTTGCGGCTTTTTTTACAGAAGAGTTCCCACCATGTCCGTTACCAAACAAAAATCGGGGTGACTCAGAAGTCACCCCGATGGATTGATGGCGAATCTCGCGAAGAAGATTAGGCACGCACCTGCGCACCGCACTTCATCTCGAACTGCTTGGTCAGGTTGTTCATCACCTTCTCGATGGTCTTGTCGTCCAAGGTCTTGGTCTTGTCCTCCAGAATGAAGCTCAAGGCATAGGACTTCTTGCCCTCGGGGAGCTTGTCGCCCTCATAGACATCGAACAACGATACGCTCTTCAACAGCTTGCGCTCGGTGGCGAATGCCACATTGCGCAACTCCGAGAAGGTCACGTTCTTGTCAATCAGCAGCGCCAAGTCTCGCTTCACCTCGGGGAACTTCGACAACTCGGCGGCTGCAATCTTCAGCTTCTTGGTCGACTTGACCAGTGCCTCGAAGTTCATCTCCATGAAGTAAACCTCCTGCTTGACATCGGCCTGACGGCGGATCTTCGACGATACGACACCGATCTGCATGAAGGGCTTGCCGTTGAGTGACAGCTCCAGTGCATCACCGAAGAGGTCGCTCTTCAGGGTCTCGGTCTTGAGCGAGTAGATGTCGATGCCGAAACGGTTCAGCAACTTCTCGACCATGGCGCGCAGGGTGTAGAACGAAGCCTTCTCCGGGCGGCTGTTCCACGACTGTGCCACTGCCGTACCGGTGACTGCCATTGCCAGACGGTACTCCTGCGAGTAGGCCGACAGGTGGTTCTCTTCGCTGCGCTTCTCCTCGTTGTAGAAGTAGCAGTTGCCGAACTCGTAGAGTTTCAGATCGCCGTTCTTGCGGTTGGCGTTCAGAGCCACGGCCTCCAGCATATTGAACAGCAGGGTCTGGCGCATGACATTGAGGTCGGCACTCAGCGGGTTGAGGATCTTCACGCAATTCTCCGCCTTGTAGGCCTCCAGACCCTCATAGTAGGCGGCCTTGGTCAGCGAGTTGGACATGATCTCCGCATAGCCGTTGGCCGAAAGGAAGTCGGCCGCAATGTTCATCAACTTGTTGGGGTTGGGGCGCTGTGCATAGGAGATGGTCGAGCGTACACGCGACGGAATCTCCACATTGTTGTAACCGTAGATACGGAGGATATCCTCGATGAGGTCGGCCTCACGCTGTACGTCGACACGATAGGGCGGTACCGACACCTTCAGCAGGCCGTCTTCCTCCGACAGGATTTCGATTTCGAGAGCCGAGAGTATGGTGCGCACGGTCTCTTCGGGAATCTCCTTGCCCACCAGAGCGTTGATGCGCTGGAACGAGATTTCGATGACGAAATTCTCAATGGGGTTGGGGTAGAGGTCTGTAATCTCGCTCGAGATGCTTCCTCCGGCATACTCCTTCATGAGCAGGGCGGCGCGCTTCAGGGCGTAAACCTGCATGTTGGGATCCACACCACGCTCAAAACGGAACGACGCGTCGGTGTTCAGACCGAAACGCTTGGCAGTCTTGCGTACCCACACGGGGTTGAAGTAGGCGCTCTCGATGAACACATCGGTGGTCGAGTCGCTCACGCCCGATTCCAGACCACCCAGTACACCGGCGATGCACATGGGTTTGTCTTTCGAGCAAATCATCAGGTCCTTTTCGGAGAGCTTGCGCTCCGTGCCGTCCAGGGTGACGAAGGGAGTGCCCTCCTCGCAGGTGCGTACCACGATTTCGCGGCCGTCAATCTTCTCCGCGTCGAAGGCGTGGAGCGGCTGACCCAGCTCGAAGAGTACGAAATTGGTGATGTCCACCAGATTGTTCTTGGGGTTGATGCCTGCCGAACGCAGACAGTTCTGCATCCACTCGGGCGAGGGGGCAATCTTGCAGCCCTTCACCGTCACGCCGGCATAACGGGGTGCGGCCTCGCGGTTCTCGACCGTCACCTTGACTTCGAGGTCGTGGTTGTCGACCTTGAAATCCGACACGTCGGGCAGGGTGACCTTCACCTCCTTGCCGCGGCTCTTGAGATAAGCGGCCAGGTCGCGTGCCACACCGATGTGTGAAGCACCGTCGATACGGTTGGGTGTAAGGCCGATTTCGTAGAGGTAGTCGTCCTCGATGTGGAGATACTCCTTGGCGCTCATGCCCACGGGAGCATCTTCGGGCAGCTCCATGATACCGTCGTGGTCGGAACCGATGCCCAGCTCGTCTTCGGCGCAGAGCATACCCAGCGATTCCACACCGCGGATCTTGCTGCGCTTGATTTTGAACTCCTCGTCGCCGCCGTCGGGATACAACACGGCACCCACAGTGGCGCAAAGCACCTTCAGACCCTTGCGGCAGTTGTGTGCACCGCACACGATGGGCAGCAACTCCTCCTTGCCCACATTCACCGACGTGATGTGGAGGTGGTCCGAGTCGGGGTGTTCCTCACAAGTGACAACTTCGGCGACAACAACACCCTGAAGTCCGCCTTTCACGGTCTCGATTTTCTCGAAACCCTCAACCTCCAAACCTATATCGGTCAGCACGGTAGAGATTTCCTCGGGGGTGAGGTCGGTGTCGATATAGCGTTTGAGCCAGTTATACGAAATATTCATATGATAGTATTTTGTAATTTCCTAAAATCGAACAAAGATACAAAATTTTAATGAATCGAGGAACTTTATTTGTGTTCGTCGTCTAAAAAAACATCATTTCGTCGTGTTGCAGCCCTTCCGATAGAAAAAAGCAACGGCTTCCGAAACTCTGTCCGGAAGCCGTTGCCGACTGTTGTCTGTGCGAGATTAGTTCTGACGCTTCAAGGGGGTAATCTTGAATTCGAAAGAGTGGTTCTCGTATTTGATGCGATGCTCCTCTTCGGGAAGTTCGCCCCACGAGTTGACACAGCCCAAACCGTACTGTGCGCCGTCGATGGTCAGGCATACCTCCTTCACGGGTTCCACTTCCTGGGTGTGCATCTGTCGTTTCTCGTTACCCTCGTCCAGCGACTCCTGTGTGTAGTGGAGTGCCGAAGCCGAGAAGAGGGTCGAGGCGGTGAACTCCAGACCGCGTCCGGCCTTGTTGGTCTGACGCCAGAAACGTACGTCGCTCTTGGTGCCGGTCTCCTGCGGACGAATGTAGAAGTAGAACTGCTCGTCTACGGTCTGCTGGTAGCGGCCCACCAGTGCACCGTCCTTGCGGTCGGCGTAGTTCTCCCACGGACCGCGGCCGTAGTAGTCAATCTGGTCGTAGCCCTCGGGCATCTCCATGCGCATGCCGAAGCGCAGCAGGTCGGGTACATCGGCCTTGTTGCCGGCTGTGAGTTCCTGCTTGACGACAATCTCGCCCATGTTGTTGATGCGGTACTCCAGTGTGAGAAGACCGTCGACCTCCGTGAGGGCATATTTTGCGATGATTATCGCCAGACCGTCGCCTGTCATGCTGTGCAGCGAGCTCAACTGCATGCCGGGGTTCTCCCATACGCGGTTCTTGCTGTTGAGGCCTGCGCCGAAGTCGTTGTCGGTGCCTGCTCTCCAGAAGTTGGGACGCAGTGACGAACCCTCGGCCAGCATCGGCTGGCCACAGTAGTCGTAGCGGGTGATAAGACCGTTGCGGCGGTTGAAGTCGATGCGTGCAACGGGGGTCTCCACGATGAGGAACCAGTTGTGGTTGGTCTTCACGTTCACCTCACCCACCGAAGTGTGGGCATCGATGTGACGGGGAGCAATCTCCACGGGTTTCACCTTCGTGTCGTTGAGTGCAAATTGTTGTGTTGCCACACGGTGACCGGGAGCCAGAAGCGGCTCTGCGTCCTTGAGGATATACTCCACGTTGAGCATCATCTCGGCATTCTGGTTGATGTCCTTGTCGGTGAGAGGCAACTCCACCTTTCGGGTCTTGCGGGGTGCGATGTCGAGGTCGGTGACAATGCCGCTTCTAACGGCCACACCGTCGCGCAATACCGTCCAGCGCAGGTAGCAGTTGGCGGTCGAGGCAAAGAAGTTCTCGTTGAAGATGCTCAGTGTGTTGTTGTTCTCCAGTGTGGTCCAGATGGGCTGGTGCCAGTAGCGGACCTCGTTCATGTGGGGGTTGATTACGCGGTCGGGGTTGATGAGACCGTTGTCGCAGAAGTTCTGCAGGGTCACATCGTAGGGGTTCCAGTCACCGCCGTAGCCGTAGATCATCACACCGTTCTTGCCCTTCTTGCGCAGCGACTGGTCGACAAAGTCCCAGATGAAACCGCCCTGATAGTTGGGGTACTTGCGAATCAGCTCCCAGTAGCGGCCGAAACCACCCATCGAGTTACCCATGGCGTGGGCATACTCACACTGGATCAGCGGCTTGGTGGGGTTGTTCTTCAGATACTCCTCGCAACGCTCATAACCCCAGTACATCGGACACATGATGTCGGTGTTGGGGGTTCCCGGCTCGTCGATGGTGCGCTCGTAGTGTACCGGACGGGTCGAGTCGTTCTCCTTGATCCACTTGTAGCAGGCCGAGAAGTTCACGCCGTCGCCGGCCTCGTTGCCCATCGACCAGATGATGACCGAGGGGTGGTTGAAATGACACTTGAGGTTGTTGGCATTACGCTCGATGTGGGTCTTCTCATAGAGGGGGTCCTTGGCCAGAGACTCCTTGCCGTAGCCCATGCCGTGGGTCTCGAGGTTGGCCTCTGCAATGACATAGAGACCGTAGCGGTCACACAGGTCATACCAGTAGGGGTCGTCGGGGTAGTGGCACGTACGCACGGCATTGAGGTTGTTCTCCTTGAAGATTTTGATATCCTGCAACATGCGCTCGCGCGAGATGACATAGCCGCCGTCGGGATCAAGCTCATGACGGTTGGCACCCTTCATCAATACGGGCTGGCCGTTGACCAGAAGCTGTGCGTTCTCAATCTTCACCTCACGGAAACCGGTATGCAGGGGAATGGTCTCGATGACCTTGTCACCCGATTTCATGCTTACGGTCACATTGTAGAGGTAGGGGGTCTCCGCACTCCACAGTTTCACATTGCCGGCATCGAGTGTCAGACGCTCTTTGGTGCCGTTGGCAACGATGCTCTGGCGGGCCACCTCCTGTCCGTCGGCATCGGTGAGAGTCACCTCCACAGTGGTCTTTCTGGCTGCTGCGGGCAGACGGAGCTCCACGTTGAGCTGACCTTTGGTGTAGTTTTCCGAGAGGGTGGTGGTCATGTTGATGTCCTCGATGTGACGCTTGTCACGGGCAAAGAGGAAGCTCTCGCGTGCAAAACCCGACAGACGGAAGAAGTCCTGGTCTTCGAAATAGCTGCCGTCGCACCAGCGGAACACCTGCATGGCAAAGAGGTTCTTGCCGGGCTTCACATACTTGGTGATGTCGAACTCGGCATACACCTTCGAATCCTCGCTGTAACCGACGAACTTGCCGTTGATCCACAGATAGAGGTTCGAGGTCACCGAGCCGAAGTGTGCGATAATCTGATCGCTCGACCATGAAGCCGGAATCTCGATTTCCCTGCGGTAGGAACCCACATGGTTCTTTTCGGTGGTGACATAGGGAGGATTGTTGGGCGAGTAGTTCGACCAGGGGTACTCCACATTGGTGTACATGGGGTCGCCGTAGCCGTACAGCTCCCACATGCCGGGAACGGGAATCTGACCCCAGGCTCTGTCGTCGTAGTCGGTACGGAAGAAGGTGGTGGGACGCATGTCGGCATGCTCCACCCATTGGAATTTCCAAGTGCCGTCCAGCGAGAGGAAGCGCTCCGATGCGGCCTTCTGGTTCTCCTGCGCGGCCTTCAGGCTTTCGTAGGGGAAGAAGCTGGCTCTCACGGGCATCTTGTTTACGGCATTTACATTAGGATTCTGCCACTCGGTGAATGTCTGTGCATTGGCCGACATGATGGCACCAAGACCCAATAAAAGTGTCGTGACTGTTTTCTTCATTAGTTTGTTTTTTTATAGGTTTTTTTGTGTTGTTTCTTTTTTTTCGGTTTTGTGTGTTTTTTTTGTGGTGGGGTATCTGCAATCGGGGTGGTGTGGCGGCTGCTTTTCCGGCAGATGCCGTCACCCAACATTTATGTTGGCGACTCCCGACGGCCCAATTAGCAATGCAAGTTAATAAGAATTATTGAAAATAAAAATTTGGGGCAGCATAAAATATCCCTACTCTGTTGTTTTGCCGTATTTTACGCCGTTTTCTGAGGCGAAGAGTCTTAAATATATATAGATGTATTCCGCGGCGGCCGATAAATCCGAAAAAAATTGTATATTTGCACACATTTTTAAGTAGTTTCAATGAAAAATATCCGAAATTTTTGCATCATAGCCCATATCGACCACGGTAAGTCGACGCTTGCAGACCGCTTGTTGGAGCATACCAATACCCTCAACCAGCGCGAGATGCAGTCGCAGGTCCTCGATGACATGGAACTCGAGCGTGAAAAAGGTATCACCATCAAGAGCCACGCCATTCAAATGGAATATACGGCCCGTGACGGCCAGAAATATGTGTTGAACCTCATCGACACTCCGGGTCACGTCGACTTCTCGTACGAGGTGTCGCGTGCCATTGCCTCGTGTGAGGGTGCCTTGCTGGTGGTCGATGCCACACAGGGTATTCAGGCACAGACGATTTCCAATCTCTATCTTGCCGTCGAGCATGACTTGCAGATTATCCCCGTGTTGAACAAAATCGACATGGACTCTGCGATGATTGAAGAGGTGAAGGATCAGGTCATCGACCTCATCGGTTGCAAGGACGAGGATATCCTTCTGGCCTCGGGCAAGACGGGCCTGGGTATCGAAGATGTGCTGGAGGCCATCGTGGCACGTGTCCCTGCCCCCGAGGGCGACGAGAACGCACCGCTTCAGGCGCTGATTTTCGACTCGGTGTTCAATCCCTTCCGTGGTATCATCGCCTATTTCCGTGTCTTCAACGGCACAATCCGCAAGGGCGAGCATGTCAAGTTCTTCAATGCCGGCAGCGATTACGATGCCGATGAGATTGGTGTGCTCAAACTCAAGATGCAGCCGCGCAACGAGGTGTGTGCCGGCGATGTGGGTTACATTTGTTCGGGTATCAAGAAATCGACCGATGTCAAGGTGGGTGATACCATCACCTCGGTGGCCAACCCCGCACAGAGTGCCATCGAGGGTTTCGTCGATGTCAAGCCGATGGTCTTCGCCGGTGTCTATCCCGTTGAGGCCGACCAGTACGAGGATTTGAGAGCCTCGCTCGAGAAGCTTCAGCTCAACGATGCGTCGCTGACCTTCGAGCCGGAGAGTTCGCTGGCCTTGGGCTTCGGTTTCCGTTGCGGCTTCCTGGGACTGCTCCACATGGAGATTATTCAGGAGCGTCTCTACCGCGAGTTCGACATGGACATCATTACGACTGTCCCCAACGTGTCGTACCGTGTGACCACCACACAGGGCGACGTTGTGGAGGTGCATAACCCTTCGGGTCTTCCCGAGGTGACCAAGATTGCCACCATCGAGGAGCCTTATATCCTGGCACAGATTATCACCAAGACCGACTTCCTGGGCAGTGTCATCAAACTCTGTATCGACAAGCGCGGTGTGCTGAAGAACCAGACCTTCATTACACAGGATCGTGTGGAGGTGAATTTCGACATGCCTCTTTCGGAGATTGTCTTCGACTTCTACGACAAGCTCAAGAGTATCTCGAAGGGCTACGCTTCGTTCGACTATCACCGTACGGGTTACAAGCCCTCGAAGCTGGTCAAGCTCGATATCCTGCTCAACGGCGAGCAGGTCGATGCGCTCTCGTCGCTCATCTATGCCGACCATGCCTACGATTTCGGTCGCAAGATGTGCGAGAAGCTCAAGGAGCTGATTCCGCGCCAGCAGTTCGATATCGCTATTCAGGCCGCCATCGGTGCCAAAATTATTGCTCGCGAGACGGTCAAGGCCGTGCGTAAAGATGTGACGGCGAAGTGTTACGGTGGTGATATTTCGCGTAAACGTAAACTTTTGGAGAAACAGAAGAAGGGTAAGCGACGCATGCGTCAGATTGGTAATGTAGAGGTGCCGCAGTCGGCGTTCCTTGCCGTTCTTAAAATGGATTAAGATGAAGAAAACCATAATCGATTTGTTCGAAAGCTCGGTCGGGAAATACGGCGACAAGACCTTCCTGCTCGAGAAACGACACCATAAGTTCGAACCCACGACCTACGCCCAGACCAAAGAGCAGGCCCTGGAGGTGGGTGGCGGTCTGGCATCGCTGGGTGTGAAGCCGGGCGACAAGGTTGCCATTCTGGCCGAGGGCAGCAACTCGTGGATTATCTCCGAGTTGGGTCTGTTCTATGCCGGAGCCATGAGTGTGCCTCTGTCGGTGAAGCTCGAGGAGTCCAACGACCTGCTCTTCCGTCTGCGTCATGCCGAGGTGAAGGTGATTTTCGTGTCGAAACACCAGCTGCCCAAGATTCGCCGCATTCGCGAGCAGCTGCCCCTCGTGGAGCAGATTATCGTCTTCGGACATATTCCGCTCGAGAGCGGCGAGACGGCCTACGGCACTTTGAAGCGTCTGGGACGCGACTATCTGTCGAAGAACCGTGAGCAGTTCCTCGAAATCGGCCGACGGATTCAGAACGACGACATCGCCACCATCACCTACACTTCGGGTACCACCGCCGACCCCAAGGGTGTGGTGCTGACCCACCGCAACTATACGGCAAATGTCGAGCAGTCGTTGTCGCTGATGGATATCCCCTCGTCGTTCCGCACACTGATTATCCTGCCTTTGGATCACTGTTTTGCCCATGTGGTGGGTTTCTACATCATGATTGCCTGCGGCGCTACGGTGGCCACCGTGCAGATTGGTGCCACCCCGATGGAGACGCTGAAGAACATTCCTCTCAATATCCGCGAGGTGAAGCCCCATTTCCTGTTGTCGGTGCCTGCATTGGCCAAGAATTTCCGCAAGAGTATCGAGTCGTCGATTCGTGCCAAGGGCAAGAACACCGAAAAACTCTTCCGTCTGGCATTGCGTACTGCCTATGCCTACAATCTCGACGGATATAATAAAGGTATGGGTTGGAGAAAGCTGCTTCTACCGGCGGTGAAACTCTTTGATGCGCTGCTTTTCAAGAAGGTGCGCAAGGCCTTTGGCGGCGAGTTGCGCTTCTTTGTGGGCGGCGGTGCGCTGCTCGACACCGAGCTGCAACGCTTCTTCTATGCCGTGGGTATGCCCATGTTCCAGGGCTACGGTCTTTCGGAAGCCACCCCCGTCATCTCGAGTAACTCTCCGCGCGAGCATTGCCACCGCTTCGGCTCTTCGGGAAAGATTGTCCGTCCGCTGGACTACAAGATTCTCGACGAGGAGGGACGCGAGCTGCCTTGCGGCCAGAAGGGTGAGATTGTCATTCGCGGCGAGAATGTCATGGCCGGCTATTGGAAAAATCCCGAGGCTTCGGCCGAAACGGTGGTCGACGGCTGGTTGCATACCGGCGACATGGGGTATGTGTCGGAAGATGAGTTCCTCTATGTGCTGGGTCGTTTCAAGAGTCTGCTGATTGGTTCCGACGGCGAGAAGTACAGTCCCGAAGGCATGGAGGAGGCCATTGTCGACAATTCGCCCTATATCGATCAGATTCTGATTTACAACAATCAGTCTCCCTTCACGAGTGCCATTGTCGTGCCGTCGAAAGACGCACTGGTGCGTACGCTCAAGGAGAATGGTGTCCCCAAAGAGCAGTGGGCGGAGCGTGCCGCCGAGATTATCGGCGACGAAATCAACGCCTACCGTGCCGGAGGTCTCCATGCCGGAGAGTTCCCCGAGAGATGGCTGCCTGCCGCGTTGGCTATCGTCGACGAGGCCTTCACCGAGAAGAACGGCATGGTCAACAGTACCATGAAAGTGGTGCGCGGCAAGGTCGAAAAGCATTTTTCGGAGCGTTTGGACCATATTTACACACCGGAGGGTAAAGTGTTGAAAAACAGCGAAAACCTCTCCTCGCTTGAAAAAATATTGAAATAAATTTGAATTTTTGTTCGTCAAAAATTTGAAAAATAAAAAATCGGTGTTATATTTGCACACCGATTTGCGGAAATAGCTCAGTTGGTAGAGCATCAGCTTCCCAAGCTGAGGGTCACGGGTTCGAATCCCGCTTTCCGCTCCAGGCGGCGAGCAATACATAAAATTGCGGAAATAGCTCAGTTGGTAGAGCACAACCTTGCCAAGGTTGGGGTCGCGAGTTCGAGTCTCGTTTTCCGCTCACTTTTCAAAGAGTTGTCTTGTTGGAGACGACTCTTTTTTTGTTGGTCTTCCGCGGTTGTCATTGATGATGCCGTTCTGTTGGGCATGCGGGAGCGCCGATGTCCCCCCAAGAGGGTATATGAGTCAAAAAAGGAGGGAAAACCATTGTCGGTTTTCCCTCCTTTTGTTATCGTTGCCTGTCGGCACTACAATATTTCGATGATGTAGCCGCCTTCGAATGTCTCTCCTGCGTTGAGGTGCTGCATCCAGTCGCGATCCTTGAACTGTCCGTCATATTCCACTCTGTCGCATCGTCCGTACCAGGGTTCTATGCAGACAAAGGGTGACTCGGCCGACGGGGCCCACAGTCCCACCAGCGGAGTGTCGAAGGTCATCTTCAGATAAGGCACTTTTTCGGAGTCGGTGAGGGTGATTTCGCGGATTTGGCTGTCCTCGAAGATGAGTGCATTGCGGTCGAAGGTGTCGGCCTTGATGGGGAGCAGACCTTCGGCATCGAGCGGTGCAGGGTAGTGATGTTCCACGTCGGCACAGCCCTGTTCGCCGATGAGAGTCATCTTCAGATTGTGGGTATTGTCCGGTATGAAATAGCCCTTTATGCCCTCTTTTGCCTCGCCGCGGTAGTAGAAAGCAGGGTGTGCGCCAATCTGGAAATCCATCTGCTTGTCTGCAGGATTTTCCACACGCCACATCACGCGGATTTTCTTGTCTTCAATCTTGTAACCGATTTCCAGAACGAAGGGATAGGGGTATTTGGCGAGTGTTTCCTCGTTGTCGGTCAGTCGGTACCACACCTCGTCGTCGGTCTGCGACAGAAGGGTGAAATCCATGTCGCGGGCAAAACCGTGCTGTGAAAGATGGTAGGGAGTGCCGTCGACGCGGAAGGTGCCTTCCCATACCGAACCCACGATGGGGAAAAGTACGGGCGAGTGGCGTTTCCAGAAAGCCGGGTCGGCCTGCCACAGATATTCGTTGTCGTTGTGTCGTATGCTGCACAGCTCTGCGCCGTGGGCATTGATGCTGATCGTCAGTTCCTCATTGGACAAGAGGATGTGACCGGGTGTTGTACACATGATATTATAGAATTTTAGACCAGACAAAAGTACACAAAAAATCCCGTGATGTGATATTTCGTGGGGTGAAAATCTGCATTGTCCGCCGTCCGTTTTCGAGAAACAATACCCGTTTCTTGCTATTTGGTATTCCCCACGGTTTTTTTTCTACATATAAATAGGGAATTTTTGAGTACGTAGCCCCATCTCCACTATGATTACAGCTATGAATTTCGGGGGTAAAACATTGATTCCAAAATCTTTTCCGCATTCCCTATTATTAGGTATTTTGCTCATAACTACATATAGGTATTCTGTCCGTCCGCTCCGATGCATGTCCCGTTTTTGAGTATCTTTCGCGCCGGATTGACCGAACCTGAGAGAAGAAAATCGGTCCTGTGTTGTTTAAAATATTGTTTATTAAATAATTTCGCTTATGAAGAACCTTTTGCTATTGAAAACCCTTATGGTTTTCGTCTTTTTGAGCTTCGTGACTTCGGCAGCGGCGAACAACGGCGCGAAGACCACCTTCCGGGGTAAGGTCTCCACACCCAAATCCATCAAAGGAAGGAGTCATCCCTCCGAGGTGGTTCCTTTGGCTTATGCCGTTGTGTCGCTTCCCGAAATCGGTGTGGCCACCTCTACCAATGTGGAGGGAGAATTTGAAATCCGCTCCGTGGAGGAGGGTACCTATCAGGTGGAGATCACCTCGCTGGGCTATGAGACCCTGACCTCCACCATCTCGCTTCCTGCCGACAAGCCCTTCTCCTTCGTGATGCAGGAGACATCGTTCTACCTCAAGGAGGTGGTCGTGTCGGCCGAATCGAAGAAAACGGGCGCTTCGACCGCCTCCAAGATCTCCAAGTCGGCGATTGAGCATATACAGGCTACCTCGCTTGCCGATGTCATGTCGCTGCTGCCCGGTGCCAAGACCCGCACCTCCCAGGAGATTTCGTTGCAGGGAGCCAATACCTTTGCCGTGCGTAATGGATCGAGCTTCGGTACGGCGGTCATCATGGACGGCGCCCCTGTCTCCAACAATGCCAATATGCAGGCGCTCTCGCTGGCGCTCAACTCTCAGGCGGCAACCAGTATCGCCACCCCCAACTCAGGTATCGACATGCGTACCATCTCGACCAACAATATCGAGTCGGTGGAGGTAATTCGCGGTATTGCATCCGTGAAATACGGCGACATCGAGTCGGGTGCCGTTATCGTGAACAGCAAGGCGGGACGTGTGCCGCTCTCCATTCAGATGGACCTCAATCCCAATGTATATATGGCTTCCGTGTCCCATGGCGTGGGGCTGGGTGAGCAGGGTGGTGTCCTCAACTACGGTGCCGACTACACCTTCTCGCAGCGCAACATCCGTGAGGGCTACGACACCTACAACCGTCTGACGGGACGTGTAGCCTACTCCAACCAGGTGGGCAAATGGTCTACCAATACCTCGCTGAACCTCTTTTATACCAAGGATAAAGGAGAGCCCAACCCCGATGATCCCAACGATTTCAGAACCTCCAATCAGCGCGATCTGGGCTTGAGATTCAATACCAACGGTGCTTTCAACCTCAATCTGGGATGGTTCAAGCGGATCAATTATGCCCTCTCGCTGGACTACACCAACAAGAAGACCTTCTTCGAGGATCTCTGTAACAATGCCGACTGGACCTATTCCACCTCGAAGACCGACGGTGCCGTGCTGTCGAGTTTCGCGGGGCGTGATTTGTATCTGGATGACGGAACTCTGATTACCCGCATCGGTGATGCCGACCGCGACGGACGCGCATGGCGTCTGCCCTCCAGCTACACCAACCGCTACGACCTGCTGGGCAAGGAACTGACCTCCTATATGCAGTTCTCGGCACTCTTCTCCGGCAATATCGGTGCTACCCGTCACCGTGTGATGGTGGGTGGTGATTTCCGTTCGTCGGGTAACCTTGGCCGCGGCAAGATTTTCGATCCCGAGCAGCCTCCCTACCGTAATCTGGGCGAGAACTTCGCCACACAGCGTGAACGAGCCTTCAGCGAGGTGCCCTTCATGCACCATCTGGGTCTGTTTATCGAGGAGAACTTCTCGACGGATATCCTTGCACGCCGTTTCGAGGTCTCGGCAGGTGTACGCTACGACAAGGTACTCGACATGGAAGGCCGCTTCGCTCCCCGTCTGAATGCTTCCTATGAGCTGCTGCCCGGACATCTGAGCGTGCGCGGCGGCTACGGTATCACCTACAAGGCACCTTCGTTGGGCTATCTCTATCCCGATCCCGCCTACTTCGATATCCTGAACTTCGACAACAGCACTCAGAGCGGTTTTTCCGATGCCCAGAAATTCCAGATTGCCACCACACGTGTCTTCTCGGCGGAGAATCCCGCACTCGAGATGGCCAAGACCCGCAAGTGGGAGGTCGGACTCGATTTCGAAATCGGACAGGTCAAGGGTGCGGTGACCTACTTCAGTGACCGTTCTCACAACGGCTATATGATGAGCAAGACGTTCGACAGCTTCAAGAGTGTGGACTACATCCTCTACGAAGCCGCCAAACCTGCCAATGCTGTGGATCTTCCGGTGCTTTCGCTCAAATCCTCGGACAAGATTCTGCTCAGCTACCGTATTCCTACCAACTATCGCGCCTACGAGACCAAGGGTATCGAGTTCGATGTAGACTTTGGCCGTATCGATGCCATTCGCACTTCGTTTGTCCTCAACGGTTCGTGGACGAAATATAAGGACTGGGTCAATTACTACACCTTCGCCAACCGTCCGGGTGGCAGCGCCGTGGCGGACCGCTATCCCCACATGGGTGTTTTCGAGCCGGGTAACCAGGTGTCGCACTCTTCGCGCACGACCACCAATCTGCGAATTACCCACAACATTCCCCGTGTGGGATTTGTGGTGACCCTCACCGCCAGCGTGACATGGCAGGAACACAACTATGATACCTTCGGCAATGATTCTATCCCCGTGAAATACATCTCTCGCCTCGACGGTCAGGTCTATGACTTCGATCCTTCGCGTATCGACGAGCCCGAGTTCCAGCGCATCGATATGCGCCCCGCACTCAATGACCACCGTCTGGTGCGCGAGGGTTCGATGCCTGCTATTCTGTGTATGAACATCAATGTCACCAAGGAGATTCGCGATTTCATGCGCATTTCGTTCTTTGCCAACAATATGTTCCGCAGCACTCCCATCTGGGAGAGTCGCAAAACGCCCGGATCCTACATCCGTCGCAACGCCAATACCTTCTTCTTCGGAGCGGCGTTGTCGCTGAAGATCAAATAACATTATAAACTAAGCATTCTATGAAAAACAGATATTTTTCGCTTCTTTTGGGAGGTGCGGCAGCCATGCTGCTCTCCTCGTGTGTCGATATGATGGAGGAGGCCGGTGATGCCCACATCGTACGACCCGTTCGGGTGGCGATCAAGGTCAATGCCGTGACGGGTTTTGTCGATATTGACGGCAACGCCACGCCCGATCCCAATTTCAAGCCCCACGGACTTCACGTTCGCTTCGTGAATTATGAGGAGGACGCCGTGACGGAGTGTACCACCGACGAAAACGGCATTGCCGTGGCTGAGGTGGTCCCCGGCAACTATACCATCTCGGTGACCGGAAGCGCCAAGTACGATGGGACGACCTACTACCTCAACGGTGCCCTGCAGAACAAGGCGCTGCTCGAGGACGTCACCCCCGAGGAGGCTTCCGCCTCGAAAGACTACTCCCTTTCGATTCGTCCTTCGCAGGTCGGCTCGCTGTGTTTTCGCGAAATCTTCTATGCCGGAAGTCCGGGTTACTATTTCCGCAATCAATTTTATGAAATCTACAACAACGGCGACGAGGTCTGCTATCTCGACCACCTCTGTTTTGCACAGCTGGAGCCCAATGTGGCGACCTCCACGCCGCCCCAATGGCCCGACGAAGACGGCATGAACAACTATGTCTACGGTCTTGTGGTATGGCAGTTCCCCGGCACGGGACACGACTATCCGCTGCAGCCCGGCGAGTCGGTCATCGTGGCTCAGGAGGCGGCCAACCACACGCTCAATCAGGGCGGTACGGGTGAAAATGCACTGATGGACAATTCGCGGGTCGAATTCGAGGCATGGTCGGGCAATGCCCAGCGACAGAATCCCGACGTTCCCGATCTCAAATATGTCTATTGGTCGGGCAAGGTGAATACCACCCAGTGGCTCACATCGGTCTTTGGCGGCGCGTTCTGTCTCTATCAGCCGGGACGTCAGCTGACCTATGAGGACAAAAACTACTGGAAACTGGGCGAAACCACCCAGCACAAAGTGGGCAATTCGGTGGAGTATGCCCGTATCCCCGCGTCGCAGATTCTCGACGGTGTGGAGTTGATTGGCACGCCATCCGAACTGAACAAGAAGCGTATTCCCGGATTTGTCGATGCGGGAGCCGCGTCAGTGGGTGCCACCTACAACAACATGAGTGTGTGCCGCAAGAAGACGGGAGAGCGTGCCGACGGTTCACCCGTTTATCAGGACACCAATAATTCGACCGAAGATTTCGAGGCTGTGACTCCTCCCGCTCACCGTCGTGACGGTATCGGTCAGCCGTCGTGGAGTTGGTCGGTGAATCGGTAATTCAAAACAGTAATGATGATGACTCGCAATAATTATTTCAAGATGACGGGAGCCGTGCTTTTGACCCTCCTGTCCTATACTTCGGAGGCGCAGGAGCCGGACACCCTGGCTTCCAAGACTGTTTCTCCGGCAACTGTCCAGCGGCTCGAACTGGAGCACCTCCACTTTGCCCACTCGGCCAATGCTTCGGGTATCCAACTCGACGAGATCGGCTATTACAGCCGTGTGGAACTGGGCTTCTCGCGTGAGAAAGGCTCCTTGAAACGAGTGCAGGAGGGGGCGAATAATACCGCCTACAGCTTCGATACCGATGGCGGCGGACGCTTCGCGGCCTTGGGTGGCACCTATGTGTGGGGACGTTTCTCCTACCGGCGTATGCACCTCAAGGATGCCGAATACAACGCCTCGCTGTTCGATCCTCTGCGCGGTACGCCGTTCTATATCGCCGATACCCACAAAAGCAAGTGGATCAATCAACTCTTCGACATGGAGGTCAAGGCGGCTTCTCCCGTGCTGTGGCGTCGCCTGGTGCTGGGTGCCACCATCGGCTATCAGAACGGACAGGCTGCCAAGCAGCTCGACCCGCGTCCGTTGACCAACCTCTCCAGATTCGAGATTCGTCCTGGAGCCACTGTGCTGCTGGGTGAGCACCATGCTTTGGGTGCCTACTACCGCTATTCGTCGCGCCGTGAAGACGGTACGGCCTCCAACAGTGTGACGATGGTCAATCAGCCGGTCTATATCATGAATTTCCCGGGCTTTTTCATCTCGTCGGAGATTGGAGGTCTGAACAGCGACAATACCCGCATCTACAATGCCAACTGCATGGGTGTGGGTGGTGAATATACCTTCCGCAACGATCGTTTCACACTGCTTGTTGCGGGCGACTACTCCCGCGAGGTGGAGGATGTGACCAACAGCTTCACCACTCCCAAGATGGTGGGTACGACGGTCGATGACCGTTATTCGGTATCGCTCCACGCCTCTTACCGTCCCTCGGCGTCCAACCTTGTGCTTTTCGATGCCCGCTACTCGCACCGCAGCATCGACGGTATTCAGTATGTGCAGGAGTACGACAATTCGTTTGACGTGTCGAAATGGATCATCAAATCCAAGAGTATCCGCTCCAACAGTACCTCGTCGGGCTTCAATGCCTGCCTGCAATATCTGCGCACTACGCGTGGTGATGCCTACAACTGGATGGCGGGTGTAGGGGTGCAGACCGAGAATCTGGACGACATCTATTACTTCCCGCGCAGCGTGCAGCAGGTCGATAATCTCACGTTCCGACTCTTCGGCCGCAAGAACTTCCTTCTCGGAGGCCGTCATTCGCTGCTGGTGGGTGTGCGTATGGCGGTGAAGACCAACTGCGACAACGTGATGGACTACCACGGTTACAAGGCCGATTCGGAGTGTTTCAAGGATTTCACGCTGCGTGATTTCCACAGCCTCTCTTCGGGATATGCTTCGGTTGGAGGTGAGGTCACCTACTCGCTGCAACGCATCTTCCACGGCCGCGGAGCCTTCTTCCTCAGTGCCGATACCGACTATTTCAAGGCATCGGATCACAAGGAACTCTTCGACGACCGTCTGGTGGCCAGCTTCAAACTGGGACTGTTGTTCTAAAACCATGAAATCATGCGTATATCCCAAACTTTGACGATCTTCCTGTTGTGGGGAGGGGTGCTCCTCTCCCCCCGGCAGGGCGATGCGCAGACCGTTCTCTCGCCTCAAAATAATGCCCCGTCGTCGTTTGCGGTCATCACCGATTTGCAGACGTTCGAAAAATGCCGTCCCTCCCTTGAATCCTATAAACGGATGCTCGAGTCGGAGGGGCTGGGCGTATATGTCATTGCCCAAAAGTGGCAGTCGCCCGATGAGGTGCGTGCCCGTCTTCAGGAACTCTATCTCCACGCCCGACTCGAGGGTTGTGTGCTGGTGGGCGATGTGCCGGTGGCGATGGTCACACGGGCGCAGCACCTCACCTCGGCCTTCAAGATGGACGAGCGCAAGAATGACATCCACGAAGCCTCTGTCCCTTCGGACCGCTTCTACGATGACTTCGATCTGGAGTTCCTGCCGCAGGGAACACCCGCCAAGGGACTGTTCCACTACTATGAACTCGCTCCCACTTCGCCGCAGTATATCTCGTGTGACATCTACTCGGGACGTATCCGTGCGCAGAAATCGCTGGGGGATCCCTATCGCCAGATTTCGCGCTATCTCGACAAGGCGGTCGAGGCACACCGCACCGCCTCCCACTTCGACCGTTTCGTTTCCTATACGGGACACGGTTCCTACTCCAATTCGCTGGTGGCGTGGCGCAGTGAGCAGCTCCTGCTCGACGAGCAGTTCGGCGATGCCTTCCGTCACGGTTACGGGGCCAAGTTCCTGCGTTACTCCATGCAGCCCTGGATGAAGGAGCAGGTCATCCGTGAACTCAGGCGTCCCGATGTCGATATGATGGTCTTCCACGAACACGGAATGCCACATCGTCAGTATCTGTCGGGTACACCCTATGTCACCGATGCCGAGGAGGCGGTCGAAGAGCTGGGCTATATCTTCCGCGAGCAGATGCGCCGCTCGGAGAGCAACCGCCGCCGCATGATTCGCAAGGCGGAGGAGATGGGGTTGGACACGACGGTCTATTGCAACCTTTCGTCGCATGACCGTGACCGTCTGGATTCGATTGCCGATCTCCGATCGGGAATCCTGGTGGACGAGGTGGCGGACATCGCTCCCTGTCCGCGCTTTGTGCTCTTCGATGCCTGCTACAACGGTGACTTCAGAGAGGAGGACTGCATCGCCGGACATTACATCATGTCTGAAGGCGACTGTGTGGTCTCTTTCGCCAACAGTGTGAATGTCCTGCAGGATAAATCTGCATTTGATTTACTGGGACTGCTGGGCGAGGGACTCCGCATCGGAGCCTGGGCGAAGAATATCCATATCCTCGAATCCCATGTCATTGGCGATCCCACCTATCATTTCCGTGCGGCACACCCCGAGTGGGGCGATTTCAACGAACTTGCCCGCTCGCGTGATGTCCGCTACTGGCGTTCGGTATCTGAACACCCGCTTCCCGATATGCAGAATCTGGCGGCCATCCGTCTTTATGAGGCCGGAGATAGGGAGGTGGAGGAGTTTTTGCTCGGTCAGGTGCTCTCCTCGCCCTATGCCGTCGTGCGCTACAATGCCTTCCGTCTGCTGCACTCGCTGGGCGGCGCTGCTTACAAGGAGGCGTTGCATTGTGCCGCCCACGACAGTTTCGAATTCATGCGCCGTGTGGCCGTCACACAGATGGGACGCACGGGTGACGAGGACTTTATTCCCGAACTCATCGACCTTTATGTGCGGGATCGTCATGCCGCGCGCATAGTCTTCAATATCGGCCAGTCGCTGCTGTGCTTCGAACCCTCGAAGGTGCAGGCGGCAATCGAAGAATACTTCGCCTCGAAGACCTTCTTCCACGCCGGAAAATACCGCGACGAGCTGCTTGCCATGGTGACTCCGCACAATGGCAAGTCCTCGGGTGAGGAGGCAGTGGAGGTGATTCTGAATCCCGATGAGCGCATGAGCTGGCGACTGATGTACATCTCTTTCCTCAAGAACCGTCCCTATCATCAGCATCTCGACCGTCTTCTGCCAATCCTGCTGGATTCCACTCAACCCGAAGAGTTGCGTGTGCGTCTTGCCGAGTCGTTGGCGTGGTTCGACCACTCGGTCTTCAAACCGCAGATTATCCGTGCGGGATATGCCCTTTTGGAGAGCGGTGAGGGGAGTGAAGAGCTGCACAAGGAGGTGCTGCGCATGATTCGTCGTCTGGAATCCGAAAAATAAACAGCCATGAAAATATTGAAATATCTCATGGGGGCTTCCTTGCTGTTGCCCTTTGTGGTGTCTGCCCGTCCCATGGTCGAGCTGCCGCCGAAACATCAACCCACTTCGTTTGCCATTGTTGTCGATCAGACGACCTGGCAACATGCCGCAGCGCAGTTGCGTGCCTATCGCGATGCTCTTGTACGTGACGGTCTTGCGGCCTATATTCTTGCCGACGAGTGGCACACGCCCGAACAGGTGCGTGGGGAATTGCTGCGGTTGAAAAAACGCTGTGAACGCCGTTCGCCGCTCGAAGGAGTCGTCTTTGTGGGCGATATTCCCATTGCCATGGTGCGCAATGCACAGCATCTGACCACGGCATTCAAGATGAACGAGGAGACCTTCCCCGTTGTCGAGTCGTCGGTACCTTCTGACCGCTACTACGACTGTCCCGATCTGCAATTCGATCTGATGGCACGCGATACAATCAATCCTCTTCTGTCGTACTTCACCCTGCGGTGCGATGCTCCGCAGCGGCTGGTGCCGGCCTTCTACTCGGGACGCATTCGCTATCCCGAAGGAATGGGCGGCGACAAGTATGAGGCGATTGCCCGTTATCTGGAGAAGGTCGTGCACGAACGTGCCCGGACCGAGCGACTGGAGGAGGTGACCACCTATGCGGGTGACGGCTACAACTCCGATTGCCTGGTTTGCTGGATGGACGAACAGATTGCCATGGCGGAGAACTTCCCGCTGACACAGGGGCGTGAAGCTGACCGCCTGCGACAGCTTAATTTCCGTATGGACAAGGAGATGAAGTTCCAGCTTTTCGACGAACTCCGACGCGACCCCATCGATTTGATGCTGTTCAACGAGCACGGCTCTCCCGACAAGCAGCATGTGGGCACCTACTCCGAACCTGATTGCATGGCGGGCATCTACGCCCGACTGCGCAGCAGTTATACCTTCTCGCGCTACTACGAGCTCCGCAAGGGCGACAAGGCCGATGTGAAGGGGTTGCAACAGGATTTTGCGCGGAGATACGGTGTCACGGAGCGTTTCTTTGACGCAGCGGACCGCGAAGAGGAGAAAGCACCCGCAGCAGATCCTTCGGTCATTACCTCCGACGAACTTTTCCGTATCGCACCCCAACCCCGATGTGTCCTGCTGAATGCCTGCTACAACGGTTCGTTCCATCAGCCGCGCTACATTGCCGGTGGCTACATCTTCAGTGACGGTCGCACGGTGGTGGCACAGGGTAATACGGTCAATGTCTTGCAGGACCGCTGGACGATCGAAATGGTCGGCCTGCTGTCGCACGGCGTGCGCGTGGGACAGTACAACCGCCTTATCGCCACACTCGAGGGACATATCATTGGTGATCCTGCATTCCGTTTCCGTCCCGTTGTCGATAATCGTCTTTCTCAGGAGATTGTCCTGCGCCGCAACGACAATGCCTACTGGCGGGCATTGACCACAGAGTCTCCCTATGCCGATGTGCGCAGTCTGGCGCTGCGTATGTTGGCCGATAGTGGGGCTGTTTCGCCCGAGGAACTGCTTCGTGTAATGCAGACGGAGCGGTTTGCCACCACACGCACCGAGGCGCTCCGCCTGCTCTCCTTGTCGGGCGATGAGGAGATGTTTGCCCGCGGTGTGCGCCTGGCGCTTGAGGACCGCTACGAACTGCTGCGTCGTCATGCCGCCACCTATGCCTGGCAGCTCGGACGTGAGGATCTGGTGCAGGAGGTGGCCGATGCGTGGGTGCGCGACAGCGAGTCGCAGCGTGTGGCCTATATCCTTCAGAAGGGATTGCTGCTCATGCCTGATTCGGTGGCCGATGCGGCGCTGAAACGGGCGGTGAAGCAGTGGGGCGGCGGTTCCGAGACATTGTATGACGACCTTCGCAGCCGCCTAGCCTCTTCGCGTGAGATGAAGCGCCAAGACCATGAGCGCCTGCTCCGCGGCACTTCGTTGCGTTTGCGCATTGCGGCACTTCGTTCCATGCGCAACAACACCTACCACGAATATGTCGGCGACCTGCTCGATGTGCTCTCCAATGCAGGGGAGACCGACGAGTTGCGCCGGACCACAGCCGAGTGTCTGGGCTGGTTCGTCCATACGCCCCGCCGCTCGGAGGTAGTGCTCCGTTGCCGCAGACTGTTGAAAACCCTGCACAGGAAGAGCTCGCTGCATGACGAACTGCAGCAGACGATTCTGCGTCTCGAAGGAAAACATACGTCAATAAAATAAAACCGTTGAATGATGAAGAAAAAAATATTGATTCTTTTGGGGCTTCTCGGTCTTCCCGTCTGCCTGACGGCTGCACCTCATGTGGTCGTTCCGTCGGTGAAAAGTCCCACTACATTTGCCGTCTTTGTCGATGCACGCAGCTATCGTGAGGCGCAGACCGAAATCGATGCCTATCGTGCCGTTCTGGAACAGGAGCGTCTGGGTACCTATCTTCTGGTCGAGGAGTGGGCATCGCCCGAAGCGGTGCGCGAGGAGATTGTCCGTCTGAAGAACAGCCGTTCGCCCATCGAGGGTGCCGTGTTCATCGGCGATATCCCCATTCCCATGATTCGTGATGCCCAGCATCTGACCTCGGCATTCAAGGCCGACCAGCAGCGTGACTGGAAATCGACTTCGGTTCCTTCCGACCGTTTCTACGATGATCTCGATCTGCAATTCGACTTTCTGAAACGCGATGCCGATCAGCCACTCTATTTCTACTACTCGCTTTCGCCCGCCTCGCCGCAGTATATCTCTTCGGATCTCTACACGGCTCGTATCCGTCCGCCGCACCGCGAAGGGTGTGACCGTTATGCACTGCTGAGAGCCTATCTGCAGAAGGTGGTCAAGGCCCACACCGAAGAGAACGTGCTGGACAACATGCTGGTCTTCCGAGGCCACGGTTACAATTCGGAATCCTCGGAGGCGTGGATGGGCGAACAGTTCTCGTTGGGCGAGCAGCTGCCCCGACTCTTCCAGCCGCATCACAGCATTCGCTTCATCGATTTCGAGGACCGCTGGCCGATGAAACCCTATCTGTTGGAGAAAATGGAGCAGCCCGATGTTGATGTGGCACTGTGCCACCATCACGGTGCTCCCGATGTGCAGTACTTCAACGGCTATCTCAACGCTTCGGATGTCAAGACTTCGATTGAGAATATCCGTCTTTATCTGCGCAGCAAACTCGACGGCAATGACGAGTATGAGCAGACCAAGTCCTATTTCATGTCGCGCTGGGGGGTTCCCGAAGCGTGGTGCGAGGTGTCCGATTCGCTGCGTGTGGCGGATTCGATCTACAACTATGCGCTGGACCTTCACGTTGAGGAGTTGCACACACGTCGGATGAATCCGCGTTTTGTGATGCTCGATGCCTGCTTCAACGGCTCGTTCCATCTCGACGATTGTGTGGCTTCGAGCTATATCTTCGGTGAGGGCAACACGCTGATTGTACAGGGTAACAGCGTCAATGCCTTGCAGGACAAATGGCCCGACAGATACATCGGCCTGCTGGATTGTGGTGTGCGAGTGGGACAGTGGGGACGTCATGTCCACTATCTGGAGACCCATCTGATTGGAGACCCGACCTACCGCTTTGCCAACCGCTCGCTGCCCGATACCGATTTGGGTACGAATCTGGTGACCCGCTGCGGCGATACGAAGTATTGGTTGCGCCTGGCCGATGATGCCTCACCTGCCGATGTCGAGGCCATGGCACTGCGCCGCCTGGGTGAATGTGGTTATGCGCACTACGACGAATTGCTTTATGACAGGTTTTGCCGTTCGAAGTATGCCGCCGTACGTCTCGAGGCGCTGACACTGATGCGCAACGGTCTTTCGGAACATTTTGTCGATGCATTGCACCGTGCGGCAGCAGATCCCTATGAACTGACCCGCCGTTTGTCAGCATTGTGGATGGGACAGTGCGGTGACGAGAGACTGATTCCCTCTGTGGTGGAATCCCAGATTGGAGAGAACATCTCCCGTCGTGTGGCCTTCCAGACTCAGGAGGCAGTGCCGCTTTTCAACAGGTCGAAAATTTCCGAGGAGTTCAAGCGCCGCTATGCCGCCAAACCCTATCTCTATGAAGGAGAGAAACGGCTCTCGCTGATGCTCCGTAATATCGAAAAATCCGCACAACGTTTGGATGAGACGGCGGCAAAAGTGGCAGATACCGCACTCTCCTTGTCGCGCCGTGTTCGAGAAATCCGCTATTTCCGCAATTATAACCACCATGAGCGTGTACCCTGGCTGCTCGGTATTGCCGAAGATGCGTCACAGCCCGAAGAGCTGCGTGTGGCGGTGCTCGAGGCATTGGGCTGGTTCCGCACTTCGTGGCAGCGTTCCAATATCCGTCATTGCTGTGAGCGTCTGGTCGGAAGCGATGCTCCCGAAGCCGTGAGAGCGGAGGCGGAAAAGACCCTCAACCGTCTGAAACCTTTCTGATTCAAGAGTAGAAAACAACAGGAGCGGGTGACTTGAAAAAGTCACCCGCTCCTGTTGCATTTACCGGATTACTCCCAGAAATTGAAGAAATGGTGCACGGGACCGTGGCCGTGACCGATTTGATACTCGGCACCTTTCACGATGGCCGAATTGATGTAGTCCTTGGCGTGACGGGCGGCATCGTTGAGTGATTCGCCGTGTGCCAGAAAGGCGGCAAAGGCCGACGAGAGGGTACAGCCCGTACCGTGGGTGTTGGGGGTGTCGAGACGGCGCGACGTGAGCGGCAGCAGTTCGTCGGTTTCGGCATTGTAGAAGATGTCGGTCAACTCCTCGTCGTGGAGGTGTCCGGCCTTGAGCAGCACCGATACCTGTCGGTTGCACGACAACTCCTTCGCCACACGTGGCAAATCCGCCTGCCGTTCGATTTTGCTGCCCAGCAGGATTTCCGCTTCGGGAATGTTGGGGGTGATGACACGGGCATACGGCACCAGCTCGTGGCGCAGCGTGGCAACCGCCTCTTCCTGCAAGAGGGGGTCGCCCGATGTGGCCACCATGACGGGGTCCAGCACGATGTTCTTCACTTTGTACTGCTCGAGGGTCTTCTTCACCGAGAGAATCAGCTCCGAGGAGTGGAGCATGCCGATTTTCACGGCATCGACTCCGATGTCGTCAATCACCGAATGTATCTGTCCGGTCACGAAGTCCACGGGAATGGGGTGTACGCCCGTCACACCGACGGTGTTCTCGTCCACCACGGCCACGATGGCCGACATGCCGTAGCAGCCCAGTGCCGAAAAGGTCTTCAAATCGGCCTGAATACCGGCACCTCCGCTGGGGTCGCTGCCGGCAATGGTTAAAGCTCTGTGATATTGTCTTTTCATCATAATGAATCTTTTTGAGGTGACGGAGTCTGCCAGGCTTCCTCCCACATGCCCCATTCGGCACGGGTACAGTCGACGAACAGACGGGTCATGCGTTCGCGCAGATCGTTGTCGGCTTGAGCGGCCAGCTGGTCGCAGATGTCGATGGCCAGAAGCGTGTCGGCATGAAAGTCTTTATCGGCATAGGTTTCAATCCACGGACGGTAGGGGTTCCGTGTGTGGGCGGCACTCATTTGGAGAATGGTGTCACCCACACGCTGGTAGACCCAGAAGCAGGGCAGTGAGGCGACCGCTTCCAACTCTACCGCCCGGTCCATCTGACTCCTTTGCAGGGCGATGTAGTGGGCGCAGGCTGCCCCCATTTCCGTTGTCGCCGGTCGCTCTCCTCCCAGAAAATGCTCGTGGAGAGCCTCCTCGACGGCGATTCCCGCCTGCGAGAAACGCTCGTAGGCAGCCCTGTGACCGGGGGCAGTCAGGCGTTGTGCCGTGTGTGCCATCAGAGGCCCGTAGGCTGCAAGGTAGAGTGCGTCCTGTCGCAGGTAGTGGCGGAACTTGTAGTCGGGTAATGTACCCGAAGCCAGCTCGCCGATGAAGGGGTGGCCGATAATCTGCCGATAGACAGGCGCGGCCTCACGCCATGCCCGAAGACTCCATCGTTCCATGGTTAGCGTTTGTAAGCGGTGATGGCCACATAGTCGCCCCTGTCATATCCCTCCTGAGGCTGCTCCTCCTGAAGGTCGGAGTAGAGCGGGTGGGTGGTGAGGGTCTGTGCGAAGCTTAAATCCTCGAATCCCGCCTTCTGGAGATATTCTGTCTTCTCGCGTGTGGTGCGCCAGTTGGCCACATTCACAAACTCGATGGGATAGGGGTTGGGCGGATATACACCCTCCAGAAGGGGGTGCTCCCAGGTACCGAGAGCCTTTGCCAGGTTATACATCGTGCCGTAGGTACTCTCTTTGGGTACGTCAATCAATATGATGCGGCCGCCCTTCTTGAGCGAACGGTAGGCCTTGGCGATGACCCCTTCCAGATCGGTGATGTAGCTCGGTGTGCCGTTGAAGAGGAGGGTGTCGTAGACACCGTCGCCGAAATCGGCCTCCTCGGCGGTGGCGATGGTGACCTTCATGCCGCGTTTGCGTGCGATGTCGGCCATGCCGCATGAGGGTTCTATGCCCTCGTCGACAGTGATGCCGTATTCCTTTTTCATGATGGACTCGAAGAGTCCGCTGCCGCAGCCTACCGACAGTGTGCGTCCGCAATCCTTCAGCACCTCTGCCACCAGATTGACTTCCGAGTAGAGGACATTACGGTTGTCCAAAAACCATGCATCGTATGCCGATGCGTATTCATCAAATCCTTTGCCCATATTTTCAGGTAAATTGTGTTATAGTTCCATGATGTCTGTTTCGAGACTTTTGGTGTTGATTCTGAAAAGCCGTCCGTCCAGCGAATCGCCGAAGCCCACGATGTATTTGATGGCTTCGGAGGCCTGCAACGTGCCGATGATGCCGGGCAGCGTGCCGAGTACCCCCTGCGGAGCGGCCTTTCTGAGAGTCAGCTCTTCGCGGTCGGGATAGAGGTAGGAGTAGCTGATGCCTTTCCTGCCGTTGAAGATGGTCACCTGTCCCGTGAAGTCGCCGATGGCTCCGTGAACCCATGCCCGTCCGGTTTCTCGGCATACGTCGTCGAGCAGATAACGGGTGGCGAAGTTGTCGCAGCAGTCGATAATCAGGTCATACTTGCCGATAATCTCCCTTGCGTTCTGTGGGGTGATGCCGTCGTTGTAACACTCCGTGGTGGTGAGTGACGAGAGAGCCTTGAGCCGCAAATAGGCCATCTCGCACTTCTTCATGCCCACCTCGCTTTCCGAGTAGAGTATCTGCCGCTGGAGGTTCGACACCGACACCCTGTCGGGGTCGGCCAGTCCGATGTGACCCACGCCTGCGGCCGTGAGGTAGAGGGCCGCGGCGCTGCCCAGTCCGCCGACCCCCACGATGAGTACCGACGAGCGTTGGAGTCGGCGCTGTCCCTCCTCTCCGATTTCGGGCAGCATTGTCTGTCGCGAATATCTTTGTAAGTCCATTGCAGTGCCGTTTAGTCGAAAACCTTGTCCCAGTCTTTCCACACCACTTCATATCCCTTTTGACGGATATCGTCGGCCACTTGGGCCGGGGTGCGCTCGTCGCTGATGTGGAACTGTTCGAGTGAGGTGGGGCATGAACTGTAACCTCCCGGATCGGTCTTCGAGCCTGCGCTTACCGACGTTACGCCCAGCGAGAGCATATTGTTTCTGAAGTCGGCCGCCTCGCGTGTGGAGTAGGAGATGTCGACATCGTGATCGAAGATTCTGAACGCGAAGGTCACTTGTGCCAGCTCGCGGTCGCTCATCACCACATTGGGCTGGAAATGTCCCTCGGAGGGACGCATGCGCGGGAAGTTGACGCTGTAACGTGTCTTCCAGTAGTGTTTGCGCAGGTAGCACAGATGGAGGGCCATCATCGTCACGTCGGTTCGCCACTCTTCCAGACCTATCAGCACACCCATGCCGATTTTATGCACACCGGCCTGTCCCATGCGGTCGAAACCGTTGACACGCCAGTCGAAGTTGGCCTTCATGCCTGCCGGGTGGTAGATGTTGTAGTTCTTGCGGTTGTAGGTCTCCTGAAAGCAGACCACGCCGTTGAGTCCCGAGAGGGTCAGCCGTCGGTAATCCTCGGCCGAGAGGGGCATCACCTCCATGGTGAGGTTGTTGAAGTAGGGGCGGCAGACCTGCAACGCCTTTTCGAGATAGTCGACACCTGCGGCACGGGGATTCTCGCCGGAGACCAGCAGGAGGTTTTCGAATGGTCCGAGTGCTCTGATGGCCTTACATTCGTTCTCTATCTGTTCGGGAGTGAGTATGACACGCGCTATCTTGTTGTGGCGGTTGAAACCGCAGTAGACACACGAGTTGGTGCAGGAGTTGGTGATATACATGGGTATATACATCGATATCGTCTTGCCGAATCGTTCGAGGGTGTATTTCCGGCTCAGGCGGGCCATCGGCTCGAGATAGTCTGCTGCCGCCGGCGATACGAGAGCCATGAAGTCGTCGAGTGTCAGATGCTCCTTGCCCAGGGCGCACTCCACATCGTGACGGGTTTTGCTCAGGATTCGCTGCGTGGTCTGCTCCCAATCATATTTCGCTAATTCGTCTGAAAACATGATTCGTGGGGTTTAGTCGAGGAATGAGGTGAGAGGTGACGATGCCGAAGCCGACATGTCGGAACTGCTGACGCTGCCCAGACCGGCCTCGTAGGCTCGACGGCCTGCCTCCACCGCCTGACGGAAGGCCTCGGCCATGCTTACGGGGTCACCGGCCACGGCGATGGCGGTGTTGACCAGCACGGCGTCGGCACCCATCTCCATGGCTTCGCAGGCGTGTGACGGTGCGCCCAGACCGGCATCGATGACCACGGGGACATTGCTCTGCTCGATGATGATTTTCAGCATCTCGCGGGTCACAAGACCCTTGTTGGTGCCGATGGGGGCTGCCAGCGGCATGACTGTGGCGGCGCCTGCTTCCTCCAGTCGTTTACACAGTACGGGATCGGCCTGTATGTAGGGCAGGACCACAAATCCCAGACGTGCCAGCTCCTCGGTGGCCTTGAGTGTCTCCACGGGGTCGGGCATGAGGTATTTGGGGTCGGGGTGGATTTCGAGCTTGATGAAGTTGGTCGAGAAGGCTTCGCGTGCCAGCTGTGCGGCAAGAACGGCCTCTTCGGCATTTCTCACACCCGATGTGTTGGGCAGTATCTGTATGTCGGGCTGCATGATGTGGTGCAGCATGCTGTCTTCGGGATTCGACATGTCGATTCGTTTCATGGCCACGGTGACCATTTCCGAACCGGAGGCTTTCAGGGCCTGCGACATCAGCTCGTTGGAGCTGAACTTGCCGGTGCCCACAAACAGACGCGATGAGAATTTGCGTCCGCCGATGATTAAATCACTCATTTCTTGAAGTTGTTTATTCGTGTAACGATTTTGTTGGTTTCAGCCTGGGGGTCGGGAGCGTTGAGCAATGCCCCCGAGAGGGCTATTCCTGTCACTCCCGTCGAGAGGAGGGGGGCGATGTCGTCGGCCATGATGCCGCCGATGGCCACCGTCGGAATGTCGATACCGTTCTCGCGGCAGCGGCGCATGATGTCGATGTAGCCCTCCGTTCCCAAAATGGGACTGAGGTTCTTCTTGGTGGTGGTGTAGCGGAACGGTCCGATGCCGAGATAGTCGGCGCCGTCAGCCACTGCACGCGCCACATCTTCGAAGGTGTTGGCCGTGGCTCCGATAATGCAGCCCTGGCCCAGCATTTTGCGTGCCTGTGCTACGGGCATGTCGTTCTTGCCCAGATGGACACCGTCGGCCCCCAACTCTTTCACGAGTTCCACATGGTCGTCGATGATGAATGTGGCCCCATATTGGCGGCACAGTGCGCCGATGCGTCTTCCTGTCCTGAGCAGCTCCTCTTCTGAGGCATCTTTCATGCGGAGCTGTATCCAGCGGCAGCCGCCTTCCAGCACCTGAAGCGTGGCCTGTTCCTCGTCGAAGCGTAGGGTATGGTGGGTTATGAATTGCAACATGGGTATAGTGTTTCTGATTGTCTGCTGATAGCGATGATTTTTCTTGTCCGCTCCCTCATTTCACGAAGATTGCCGCTCTGCCAGATGTAGCCCAGAAAGGCGGCGCCGCCGAATCCCCATCGGGCCACAAGGGGCAGGTTGTCGGGGGTGATGCCGCCCAGAGCAATGATGCGCCGGTTGATGACACCTTCCGTGAAAGCCTGTTGCAGGACTGTGGGGGTGAAGGTCGAGGAGTAGCCCTGCTTCGAGATACTGTCGAATATGGGGCTGAGGAACTGGTAGTCGAACTCCCCGTCAAATCGGGCGACCTCCTGCAACGAGTGTGACGAACGGCTTTTCAGTCCGTCGAAATCTTGTGGCGGCAGGGGATTCCTGCGGTTGAGATGCACGCCGCCCAGACCATATTCCGCCGCCAGTGACAGGTGGTCCTGCAACGTGATGCGGGGATAGTATCGCGTAGGTATCGACTCGATGAGTTGCCGCATCTGTGTCTCCTGCGAGTCGGGTTTTCGCAGGTGTAGCCGTTGTATACCCTCGTCGAGCAACATTGCCGACAACTCGGCCTCCTGTGGGAGGAAATGGGGAACGGTGATGACGATGGTGTTCATGTCAACCTCCGCACACGGCTTGAATGACAGTGAGTTTGGCTCCTTCTTCAAGAGGGGTCGTAGCCCATGCCGCACGCGGTATGACACGGTTGTTGACGGCAACGGCAATTCCCTTGGCCGACATGCCCTGCGAGGCGATGAGTCGGTCGAGAGTAATCCCCTCTTCGGTGGTGACGGGGGTGTTGTTGATGAATATTTCCATGATTGTACCGTAATTTACTATCCTGAGAGGTGCTTGCAGGTGTCTGCAAAATTACGGTCTATGACAAGTCCCTTCGGCAGTACGAACTGCATCAGGTTCATAGGGTGTAATCTCAGCCTTGCTCGAGAATGCCGCCGCCGCGAAGAAGTCATCGGGCCGGTGGGCGTTCTGTGAAGGCACCCCTCTTGTTTCGGATATGTTGTAGTACAAATGTACGAAAAAAACGGAGAGGGTGTCACCGGCAGGGGTGAAAAGTTGACGAATTAGCGAGAACTTTTAATAAATGGGGATAACCACCTATATTATAAAGTGATTCCGGCGGAATTTCAAACAATCGCAGACCGATGAGTCCAATACGAAGATGATTTTTTCGTCCTGTAAGTCGGTTTTGTCGTGTGAAAGCACTACCTTTACACCAAACTAATGAACTATGGCAAAGACAGATTACATACAGGCCAACAAAGAGTGGCTTGCGGCGAAAGCCGGAGAGGAGGGTGTACTGCCCTTGAGCAACGGAATCTATTACAAGGTGCTGGCATCGGGAGCCGGTGACGGCCGCCACCCCTCGCCGCGCAGTGTCATCACGGCGCACTACACGGGTTGGACCATCGACGGCAAGCAGTTTGACAGCAGCCGCGGCGGCACGCCGATTGCCTTCCGTCTCAACGAACTCATCGAGGGTTGGATTATCGCCATGCAGCAGATGTGTGTGGGTGACAAGTGGGAGATTTATCTTCCTGCCGAGATGGGCTACGGCCGTTTCTCGCAGCCCGGAATTCCCGGCGGTTCGACACTGATTTTCGAAATCGAACTGCTGGCCATCATGTAGCACGGATACCCTTATAAATGAAAAAGAGTTGAATGATTCGTCATTCAACTCTTTTTTCGTATGGAGTGTCGAAGGTCAGAACGAGTAGGCCTTCATGCGGGTGAAGCGGATAATCTGTGTGGGCTGGTTGGTTTTGCCCGGATAGTCGATGAGGTGGATATCGTCACCGCGCTTCTCCACCTTGTAGGAGGCGAGTCTGGGATTGCCGCCGTCGTCGGAGTTGGTCACATAGATACGGGTGACGAGTCCCTCCTCCACATCATATCCCCAGGCCGTCAGCTCGTGGCTGTCAATCGAGAGTGCCGTGGCGCCTTCGTCAATCAACTGCATGAAGAGCTCCGAGAATATCTTGTGCATGCTCTTTTTCTCTTCGCGTGAAGGCAGTATCCAGCCCGAGTAGGCACCGAATTCCTCCACATAGTCGCTCTGGAACAGTTCCTGCTCCTTGTCGGCGGACAACACACCTCTGAAATAGCCGCCCTCGTGAACCTTGCCGCCCTTGTCGGGGGTGGCACTGTTGGAGGAGGAGTGGGTCATGCCGCCGCCCTCCAAGAACCATCTGATGGCCGGGCGTGTGCTGTGCATGTAGTTGGTCCAGCAGTCAAAGAAGGTGTCGAAGATGGCCAGACGATAGCGGCTGCCTGGGCCGTGGGGCATGTCGTCAGGCAACTGGTAACCCTGCTTGACCAGGTCGTCGAGCCACCATTGCAGCAGGTTCGACGATGCGGCCGCCCAGCAGAGCAGACCGTCCTGGGGTGAGTTACCGTTACCTATCTTGTTCACATCGTACCAACCCGACTGTGCGTCTACATTGCGGGCGAAACGTGTGCCGTTGACCAGCTGGCCGTCGGGGCCGGTTTCGCTCTCGGGTCGTGCCGTGATGTGGATATGGTTGCTGCGCTCGCCCTCCTTCACGGCGTAGAATTCATAGCTGCCCTTGCGTGAGGTCTTGAACGTGTAGCCCGAAATCGGATTTTCGAAGAGCTCGTTTTCGCGACGAATGATGGTACTCTGTCGGGTGACGTCCTTGCCGCCCTGCATGACCACAAACTCCACCTGGTCGGTATTGTCGGCGATGATGGTCATCTTCTCCGAACGGGTGGAGAGGGTGATGGGACCCTCCACCTCGGGGGCGGACTCGATTTTCACTGCGGAGCGGAGGGCCGTCATGCCGTCGGTGGGCGAGGGAAGGGCGGCTTCAAAAATCTTCAGCGAGTCGAATGGCTCCTTCTCCTGCTTGAGAAGTTCGCCCGAGGCCGTGACGCTGACGGTCGTTTCCTTGCTTTCGGTGGGCATACCCCACAGGTAGAGGAAGTCCTCCGACGAGGGCTGCTCATTGTTCCGAAGGAGAATCGGTGTGGAGAAGTGCAGGTCGATGCAGTGCGGAGTATCGGCAAGGGGAGTCCATTGCAGGCCGGCTTCGTCGTCCATCTCCTGCAGTGCCTTTGTGTCCGAGAGATCATAGCTGCCGCCGAACGAAAGTGCTTCGCTCCGGATTTGCAGTGTGGAGATTTCCACCTGTGCGTCGGCCTGACAGCTGACAATGTGGTGCGAGAGTATCCGTGCCGGGGCGCTCACCTGTACGGCCAGCTGCGTGCGGCCGTTTTCCGAGACGGCGAACTGTCCCTTCTCGTCGGTGGGAATGGACTGCCATGTCGATACATAGGGTTGGTGCAGCGTCACAGTGGTCTGCTCCTTCGAGGGGGTGGTGTCGGAGGGGGCGTCGAACTGTATCTGTCGGGTGTCGGCGTTCCAGCGGCCGCCGATGAGGAGCTTGAGCTGCCATGTTCTTGTGGAGTCTGCCTTCATACCCTTCAGGTCGACCTCCAACTGTTGCAGGCCTGCCTGTCGGAGCTGTTCCTCCGTGCGTCGCATCACCAGCGGAAGGTAGATGATCTCCTCCTTGTCGGTATTGCGAATCAGTGCCACGGCCGTCTCCTCTTCGGCAAAGGCCAGCATTGGACTGTCGTGTCGGAGGTCGGCGTAGAGGTCGAGCGTGAGCTTCAAATCCTCGGCCGGAGTGGGGGTGGGGTGCTGTCCATGATCTTCCGGATCCGTAGGCGGACTGTCGGGAAGAGTGTCGTGCTTGTCACATGCAGTCAGCAGCAACAAGGCCATACATATCGCCCAGAGGCGTTGGGTGTAATGAATCATAAATTGAATGTTCTTTAAAAAATTAGGAAGGGTATATCCCTTCGAGTTGCAAAAATACTTTTTTTTCTTTCAATGACAAGCATCGTGGAAGAAGAAAATGTGGAACGGCCGATTCTTCATGGGGCGGGTCGGGCGATATGGAGCGGTGAAAAAACGCATTGTTGGAATTTTCGTAATAGTTGTTTATTTTTAGAAATAAGAAATAAGAAATAAGAAATAAGAAATAAGAAATAAGAAATAAGAAATAAGATTATATATTTGTCTCGCCAATTATTATCAAATTACAAACCTAAACTTTATGTCAGTATCTGCTCTGCGGAAAGCATTTCTTCTGTTTTCCCTCATGCTTTTGCCGTCGCTGTCGGCCATGGCCCAACATGCAGTGTCGGGTCGTGTGGTCGACTCGTTGGGCATGCCGGTCGAAGCGGCCGTTTTCTCTTTTGTAAAATCACCTTCCGGCGCGCCCCTGCATCAGGGTGTCACCAATTCCGACGGCCGGTTGAAAGCCGTTGTAGGGGGTGAAGTACAACTCTATGTCAGCTGTCTGGGCTTCAAACCCTACTTGAGCGAACCCTTTTCTGTGAACGAGGCGATGGAGCTGGCGCCGGTGCGACTGGCGGCCGACACCTATGTTCTCAACGATGTGGTTGTGGTGGGCGAGCAGCGCACCCCGTCATTGCGAATCGAGAAGGGCAAGATGATATTCTCGCCCAAAAACAGCAGCATTACGGCCGGAGGCACGGCTCTCGATGTGCTGGGCAAGACTCCGGGTGTGTTTGTCGACGGACAGAACAACATCTCGATGGGCGGCAAGAACAGTGTTCTTGTGATTCTTAACGGCCGCCATACCTACATGCAGCACGAGGAGCTGGTGTCGTTGCTCAAATCCACCCCTTCGTCGGCGGTATCGTCGGTGGAGGTGATTCAGAATCCCTCGGCGCAGTACGACGCCGAAGGGTCGGGTGGTGTGATAAACATCGTCATGGAGCATGCGCCGCGTCGGGGCTTCTCGCTGATGATGAACAACGGTCTTTCGTATTGGAGTCGCTGGCGTCAGAATACCGAACTGTCGGTCGGCTACACCCACAACAAACTCAGTCTCTACGGCAATTACAGCCATGCCATGGGTTCCTACAATCTCGAATACGGCATGCGGCGTATCCAGAACGGCAAGTGCTACGACAGCCCCACCTTCGACACCGACAGGAAAAAGAGCGTGTCGGGCAACCTGAACATGGACTATACCTTCAATTCCCGTCACAAGCTCAGTGCGCGCGTCGACATCAACACCCTGTTCGGACCGGGTGTCACCAACACCGTCACCGACATCTACAATGCCGAGAACATGGAACTGGAGCAGACACTCATCGCCCAAAATGATTATTATCGTCAGAAGGGTAACCGCTATGGCGGCAACCTGTTCTATGTGATGACACCGCGCGAAGGGGAGCGTTATTCGCTCGATGTCAACTATGCGTGGTTCGATGGCTGTTCGAAGAACCTCCAGCCCAACAAATCTCTGTCGGCCGACGGCGAGGTGTTGAGCGACAGACTCTACCGCTCGGGAAATTTCAGAGACATACACATCTTTGCGGCGGCCTACGACCAGCAGCACCCCGTGGGAGGCGGTGAGTTGAAGTCGGGTGTGAAGTATTCGCGAGTGAATGCCGACAACGGTGCCGAGTTTTACGAAATCATCGACGGCGAGGCCCACATCGACGCTTCGCAGTCCAACCGTTTCTCCTATGAGGAACAGATTGTGGCCGGTTACCTGCTCTACACGCGTTCGTTGGGTGAGCGCTGGAACTGGGAGGTAGGCCTGCGTGGTGAAGGTACCTTCGCCACAGGGGTGCTGACTTCCGAAATCGCTTCGCAGAACCAGACCAACCATCGCGACAAGTTCGACCTCTTTCCCTCGGCGAGCCTGCATTGGGCGGCCGGTGAAAACCATAATCTGACGTTGAGCTATGCTAAGCGTATCGACCGTCCCGCCTACCAGGACCTCAACCCCTTCGAATATATGCTCGACGAGCTCTCGTGCTGGCGAGGCAATCCGTTTCTGGCGCCGCAGAAGAGCCACTCCGTGGGACTCGACTACGTGCGTCGCAACACCTCGCTTTCCCTTTCCTACACCTATGTGAAAGACCACAAGGCACAGATTACCGACACCGTGTCGGTGAGTCGTGTGATGATGATTCCGCGCAATGTGGGCACCCGTCAGCAGATTTCGTTGAGCGGTTACCAGCGTCTGAACGTGGCGCGCTGGT
Source organism: Alistipes sp. (assembly GCA_020026375.1). Lineage (GTDB taxonomy): Bacteria > Bacteroidota > Bacteroidia > Bacteroidales > Rikenellaceae > Alistipes. The sequence continues at coordinate 35,722 of JAHHQN010000007.1, forward strand.
GGCGCATGTCGCTCCATGTGACGGGCTATTATGTGGTCAACGACATCGCTTTCGACGAGTGGCGCAAGTTCCACCCCGACGGTTTTGCGGGAATCTTCACCCTGCAGAACACCGTGCATCTGCCGTGGAACATCGTCATGGAACTCAACGGCAGTTTCCATACCCGTCATTTGGGGGCGGCCAACGAATACAAGAAACCCTCCGGTTATGTGGACTTGGGGCTTAGCCGCAGTTTTGCCGACAACAGGTGGAGTGTGGGTATCGCCCTTCGCGACATGTTCTGGACTTCGCGCTGGGACGATTACAGTGCGTATGGCGATTTCAAGTTGTGGAACTGGGGCAAGAGCGAATCGCGGCGTGTGAATTTCAATGTCACCTACCGGTTCGGCAAGCAGAAAAACAGTGAAAGAGGCGGTAACATCGAGGAGATTGACCGTCTGTGAGAGAAAGGTCGGAGATGAAAACTCCGACCTTTTTTTTTGGAGGGCTGCGGTCGGATTTTCTCTCTTTGAATCCGATGTTGCAGGGAGTGTTTTCCAGGAAAATTTGTTTTATTGCAAAATTTTTGCAAAATTAGAATTACCAAAACTCGAAAAACCTGAAAAATGATAACCTGTTGTATCTTTGATTTGGACGGCGTCCTGGTCGACACGGCCAAATACCACTATCTGGCATGGCGCGAACTGGCCCAATGTCTGGGATTTGAATTTACGCCCCAACAGGGCGAAACCACCAAAGGGGTGAGCCGTATGGCATCGCTCGACATCGTGTTGCGTGCCGGAGGCATGGAACACCGCTTCACCGACGAGCAAAAACAGGAGCTGGCCGCCCGCAAGAATCGCCGCTATCTGGAATATGTCCACCGAATGACGAGCGAGGAGGTGCTGCCCGGTGTCTTGCCGCTGCTTGCCGGATTGCGCGCCCACGGCATGAAACTCATTCTGGGGTCGGCATCGAAGAATGCGTGCGCCATCATCGACCGCTGCGGCCTGCGTCCCTATTTCGACTGTATCATCGACGGAAATCAGGTCTCGAAGGCCAAACCCGATCCCGAGGTGTTTGCCAAAGGGGCCGAGATGCTGCATGTCCCTCCCTCGGAGTGTGTCGTTTTCGAAGATGCCGCCGCCGGCATCGAGGCTGCCACACGTGCCGGCATGCGCTCGGTGGGGGTGGGCGACAATCCGTCGCTGGGCAAGGCTTCGCTGCAGATTTCTTCCTTCGAGGGGTTCACCTTCGAGGATTTGCTTTCAGGAATTGAAAAATAAAAAACTACCGATATGAACGAATTTATCAGAACCGACGGTTGGAAAATCATTGAAGACCGCTTTGAACCTTCGCGTGTGAAATCCTCGGAATCGTTGTTCGCCCTGGGCAACGGAGTCATGGGCGGAAGAGCCAATTTTGAGGAACATTACTCCGGCGAGTCGTTGCAGGGCAACTACATCGGAGCCATCTACTATCCCGACAAGACCCGTGTGGGCTGGTGGAAAAACGGCTATCCCGAATATTTTGCCAAGGTGCTGAACTCGGCTTTCTGGATAGGAGTCGATGTGCGTATCAACGGACAGGAACTGGATTTGGCGCGTGTGCGTGTCACAAAATTCTATCGCGAAATGGACATGCGCCGCTCGGTGCTGACGCGTCGTATGACGGTGGTGATGAATGACGGTGTGGAGGTGGAAGTTGAGGTGGTGCGTTTCGTGTCGCTGGCGCGACGCGAGTTGGGTGTCCTGAGCTATTCTGTAAGACCCGTGAATGCTGCGGCCGAAGTTACCTTCTCGCCCCACATCGATGCCGATGTGCGGAATACCGATGCCAATTACGACGAGAAATTCTGGGAAGAGGTCTCCACGGCCGACGATGCGGTGCAGAGCCGTACCAAGAAGAGCGGTTTTGAGGTGGCATGGGCGCAGACGGTGGAACTCCGTGGCGCGCAGTTTCGTGTGGAGACCACACCCGAGCATGTGAGGTCGACAGCCTCTGTGCAGTTGCAACAGCAGGAGACGGCCACGCTCCACAAATATGTGGGTATCTGTTCGTCGCTGAACCACCCGACGGAGTCGCTTGTCGAGGCGGCGCGTGAGGTCGCCCGTCAGGGGTCGGACGCGGGTTTTGATGTGCTTCTTGCCGAACAGGAGGAGGCCTGGGCGCACCGCTGGTATGGCTGCGACATCGCTATCGAGGGCGACGACGAGGCGCAGCAGGGCATTCGCTTCTGCATCTTCATGCTGCTGCAGACCTACACGGGTGTGGATACCCGTCTGAATATCGGTCCCAAGGGATTTACGGGCGAGAAATACGGCGGTGTCACCTACTGGGACACCGAGGCCTACTGCCTGCCCTTCTATATGGCCACCGCCGGACGCGATGTGGCGCGCGAGCTGCTGGTCTATCGCTACAACCAGCTTGACAAGGCCATTGAGAATGCCGCCAAACTGGGTTTCAAGGACGGGGCGGCCCTCTATCCGATGGTGACCATCAACGGCGAGGAGTGTCACAACGAGTGGGAAATCACCTTCGAGGAGATTCACCGCAACGGAGCCATCGCCTATGCCATCATGAATTATATCCGCTACACGGGTGATGAGGAGTATCTGGCCGACTGCGGACTCGAGGTGTTGCTGTCGATAGCGCGCTTCTGGGCGCAGCGCATCACCTGGTCGTCGCAGCGCAGAAAGTATGTGATGCTGGGTGTCACGGGCCCCAACGAGTATGAGAACAATGTCAACAACAACTGGTACACCTCCTACATTGCCTGCTGGTGTCTGCGCTATGCCACTCAGGCGGCACAGTGGGTGCGCGAACATCGTCCCGAGGACTATGCGCGCATCTGCCGCAAGCGCCATTTCGAGGCGGAACGCGAAACGGCAAAGTGGTTGGAGATAAACGACAATATGTATCTGGGCGAGGACAAGGAACTGGGAATTTTCCTCCAGCAGGACAACTATCTCGACAAGGAGCAGATGCTGGTGAGCGACCTGTCTCCCGAGGAGCGGCCCGTCAATCAGAAATGGTCGTGGGACAGAATCCTGCGCTCGTGTTTTATCAAACAGGCCGATGTGTTGCAGGGACTCTACTTCTTCCAGGAGGATTTCGATGTGGAGACCCTGCGTCGCAATTTCCGTTTCTATGAGGCGCGCACCCTCCACGAGTCGTCGCTCTCGCCGTGTGTCCATGCCATACTGGCCACTAAAATCGGCGACATGGACAAGGCCTACGAGATGTATCTGAGAACCTCGCGTCTGGATCTGGACGACTACAATCGCGAAGTGGAGGAGGGGTGTCATGTCACCTCCATGGCCGGTTCGTGGCTGTCGGTGGTTGAGGGATTCGGCGGCATGAGAATGAAGGAGGGGCGTCTGTCGTTCACCCCCTCGTTGCCCGAAGCGTGGAAATCACTGACCTTCAAGGTGAATTACCGGGGGCGCGTGCTGACCGTGAGTGTCGGTCACGATGCCGTGCGTGTGAACAATGAGGGCGAGGCGGTCGAGATAGAGGTGTGCGGTCGTGTATATCGTCTGGAGAAAGAACTGCTGCACATGATGGCATAGCCACATTTTGGAAAACGATAAATCGTCATCACCATGTTGTCGTATTCGACCCAAAAAAAGATATGTATAGCCGTCATGCTGTCGGTATTGGCCGTCTGTGACGCATTGCGCGAGGAGGAGATTCCGCAGGGCTTCCACCCTCATTGGAGTTACCGTGCCGTGGTCTATGAGATGAACCTTCGTCGGCAGAGTGTCGAGGGTACGTTCGCTGCGGCGGAGCAGCAACTGGAACGGTTGTCGGATTTGGGCGTCGATATCCTGTGTCTGATGCCGGTGCACCCCATCGGAGAGAAGAATCGTCGAGGGACGCTGGGTTCGCCCTATTCGGTGAAGGACTATCGGGCGGTGAATGCGGAGTTGGGTACGATGGCCGATTTCGAACATTTCCTTGTTGCGGCGCACAAGGAGGGTTTCCGTGTGCTGATTGACTGGGTGGGGGCCTACACCTCTTCCGATGCGGTGTGGACGGAGACGAACGCCCGCGAATGGTACAGCCATACGCCCGGCGGCCGTATGAAATTCAGGGACGCGGGGCATGATGCCGTGGAGCTGGACTACCGCAATCCGCAAATGAGGGCTGCGATGGTCGAGGCGATGAAGTTCTGGGTGAAGAAAGGTGTCGACGGTTTCCGCTGCTGCGAGGTGGAGCGTGTGCCGCGCGAATTTTGGAAACATGCGTTGGCCGAGTTGCGCCGTGTGGAGAAGGATTTGTATTTCATTGCCGATAATGAGGGCAATGAGTTTTATGAATGCGGATTCAATGCCACCTACGCACTGTCGCTGGCTGAATTGATGGACGAAGTGGCACAGGGACGCAAGACGGGGGCCGACGTGAGCGACTATGTCCTCCGTCAACTCAGGGAATCGCCACCCACGGCCACTCATCTGACCTTTACATCGCATCACGGCATACTGGAGCATAGGGGCGGCGACAAGAGCCGTTGGGGCGACAAGGCCGCAATGATGGCCGCGCTGACCTACATGCTTCCACATTGCCTGCCTATGATTTATACGGGGCAGGAGGTCGGTTATGAGGGGCGTGTACCGCTATGGGAGAAAGATGCCGTCACGGACTGGACACCGACATTGGAGACCAACCGCTACCGCACGCTCAACCACATAAAGCATGAGATGGAGGCTTTGTCTTCCGGTGAGCGTGCCGGCGAATTTGCATGTGAATGGGGCGCGCGTTCCGAGATGCTGGCTTTCCGTCTGAATACCATGTTCAGCAAGACGTTCTGTGCGTTCAACTTCAGTGACCGTGAGAATTACCTGGTCACTTCGCGACATGTCGACCTGTGGTGGAACGAGGGGGCTTCGGGCGACAGGGTGTCGATTGAGAGCGGCGAGGAGATGCGATTGGAGCCCTGGAGCCACGTTATCTATTACACGGGATATGCTCCATGATATTGGTGCTGGTACAGAATGAAGACAGGCGGACAATTCATGTCCGCCTGTCTTTTTATGAGGAAGGAAGAGCCTTACAAGTCGGAAGGGCCGTTCTCCACCCAGTTGTCCACCTCCGTTACGGTGAATTCGATGGGATACATTACCGCGTCGGGATTGATGTTGGAGGGGGTGAGTACCACCTTGAAGTTGTAGGCATAGCCTGATTGCAGGGTCACGTTCTTGATGGTGGCCGTGTGGGCGTAAGAGCCTACCTGCTCGCCGTTCTTGAAGAGGTTGGCCGTGAAGGTGACCTCATAGGCCGTGAAGGAATCCGACGGAACAAGGAAACGCTCGTAGTAGGACTCCCACTCGGCATTGGCCGGAATCTGGGTGTTGTTGGTGCCCGATTGTGAGGCCACGGTGACAGTGCCGAAGTCGACGATGAGTGTGGGGTCGCTGCCCGACCACGATCTCATGTCATAGATACCTTTCTTGAAGGCATTGTTGATTTTGATGTCCTTGACCTCGATGGTGTATGCCGGATTGGTAAATCCGTTCTGCACCGAGAATTTGACCTTCGACAACAGATGCCTGAAAGTGAACTCCACGGGAGAGGGTTTCTGTGACTGGAAATCGGCCGGTGTTGTTACGATGGCCGAGGCATACAGCACATCGGTTGTGGTTGTGTTGGTGAGGTTGAGCGACTTGATGGAACCGCCGTCATGCTGTATGACCAGATTGGCACTCTCCAGAGGGCTGACAGCCTTGAACACATACTTGTGTCCGGCTTCCCAATACTCCTCGGGGCTGTAAGTGCCGGTGCCGTTGACGATTTTGACCTCCTGGTTGTTGAATACCACATTGTTGGGGGAATCCATATAACCGAAGACAGTCATCTCGTTGAGGTTTTTGATGTTGGTCGAGGGATCGACGATGCTTCGGGTCGACTTGTCGACAAACAGATTGTCGAACGAGATGACCTCTCTTGTGGGAGTGGCGGATTCCGATGAGGTGTCGTCGCTGCAACTCACTGCCAATGAGGCCAGAGCCAGACTTAAAAAGACAAATTTTTTCATAGCTTTTTGTTTTTGATTAATAAATGAGTGAAACATGTTTCCGCCGATTGTCGTCAATCGGAAGAAGGATATCTTCGTAGTCGCCCCAGTCTTCCACATCGACCTCAAACTCGCCGCCCGATATGACAAGGCTGTCGACGATGATGACTCCTCCGCGAGGTTGTCGGTGGACCTGGTCGGTGACATCGAAATCAAAGTTCTTGACCTTGCCGTTCTTGAGTCAGACTTCGAGATTCAGCATGTGGTCGTGTGGCGTGATGTGGTCTTTGTCCGGCTCGAAATCGGGAATTCCGAATGAGTTGACCATGGCCTGCACGCCCCACGGCGTGATGTCGGCACGGTAGAGCAGTGTGGTGGTGGAAGGGTGTGTGCAGCCGTCGTGGAGCAATACACCGTCGGCCATGCCCGACAAGGCACCCCGTGCCAAAGCCACATATTCGATACCGGAAAGGAACTTGTAGCGTATCAGATAGCAGAAGACCAGCGGCTGGAGCTCGACGGATAGCGGAGTGTAGTGGTCGTCGATGCAGAACTCGTCGCAATGGGTGCCGTAGAGCATGTCGGGAGGTGCGGTGGTCGGGAAGTCGTGTCCGGGGCGCGAGACCACGCGCGTAGAGGCTCGGGCGGTCGATAAGTGGTCCATACCCTCGAAGACGATATATTCGCTGTCGTTGTTGAAAAACAGCAGTGAGTAATTGCCCTTCTGGCGGTAGTATCGTCCGCCGTGTGTCGGCAGGTTGGTCGAGCCGAGAAGCGCGTCGCCATTGTAGAACGACATGCGGAATCCTTGAGGCAGGAATGGTCGCAGGTCTTTATAATCCATACCGAAATCGGCCGGCCAGTTCTCCTCCCAGACAGTTCCGTTGCGGAAGGGAATCTCCCAGTTCTGTCGATAGAGGGCCTCCACCCTCAATTCCTGATGGGGAGAGGGACAGTCGCCCTCGTCGCTGAGGTGCTTGTGCTGACAGGCGGCCATGCCGACAGCCAGCAGCAATGTCGGCACCCACCAATATCTGTGTCGTAAACTCATGTTCTACTTTTGGTTAAATTGATTCGTGTTGCCTCTTCCTATCAGCCACACCAGCGATATTTCCGCCTTTGTGGGGCCTACCCAATGACGGTCTCTGACAGCCTGACGGATATAGCAGCCGTTACGGGGACGATACTCCTCGCAGGTGCCGCCGCCATAACCGATACCGATGACAAAATCGAGGTTCAGACGTCGTCCCACGGGCAGGGCGTAGCCGTACTCCACGCCTGCGGCATAGTTCCACTTGTCGGCCAGATAGTCGCGTCCTCCCCATTCGAAATCATAGGTGAGCAACTGTCCGTAGATGCCGACATGGTGGCCGGTGAGCGGTTTGCTTCGGCTTCGTCGGCCCACCCATTTGCGCAGGGCGAAGTCGCCGCCGTAGGTTCTCCAGTAGCGGTGGTGTCGGTTGCTGCTCCACCAGGCATATTGCCAGTTGCCCGAAAACGACCAGCTGCGTCCCAGATAGAACTCCACTCCGAGGTTGGGAACAAGCAGCGCGTCGTAGAGCAGGTTGGTTTTCACGGCCATGTAAAACGGAGGGGGTGGTGTCGTGGCGGTGGGAAGGATAGAGGGAAGGTCCTCTTCGAGAACCGTTGTCGGAAAAACGGGACACAGTTCTGCGAGCGGACAGGCGTCGACGATGTTGAGATGTACCGTGGCATTTCTCAAAAGAGGAAATATCCTCCGGCGGAGTTGTTTTCCGTGGGAAGAGACGGACATTGCAGCCACTATTTGGGCTTTGCGGGGCGTGGAGTCCGTCGAGCCGATGATTTCGAGCAGCGCTTCGCGTTGCGGAAGTTGCGATGAGGCCACGGCATCGGCAAATTGCGCCCATGAGATATAGTCCGAGGTGTCGAGGTGGAACCGATGCGGCGAGAGCGAGGTGTGCCGGATAAGGTAATCTTTCAGCGCCTGCTGTCGCCGCAGGGCCAGCCTTTGATTGCCGCGACGGTTTCCTTCAGGGGAGGCCGAGCCGGTGAGCGTGATGCTTTCAAGGGTCTGTCGGGGGTGCTGCCGTATCATGTCCAGCGACTCCAGCATTGAGCGTATCACCTGCGGATTGTCACCATAGAGAGTGTCCACCGCCGATTTCCCGGTGTGGAAGCCGATGCGGAAGGAATACCGCTGCTCTTGTGCCTGAAGAGTCGGTATGCAGCAGCCGACAAGCAGCCAGAGAAGGATTGACCGTGTGCATTTCATGGTTCGGAGTATTGTTACTTCCCCATTACATGCAAAGTGTTTGCCAAAATCTTGCCCTTTGTCGGCCGCTGTGATTTTCCTTCATCCTTGAAACTGTCGTGAATCTTCTTCTCTTATCTCAGAAATACCATACCGTATTTTCAAGAAAAGAATACATGCCTTCCGTTTGTATATTGAATTTCCATGTTTATCACGATGAAAAATTCGCAAAAAAGATTCGCGTGAATGGAATGATTGGGACATCGTCCCGAAATGTAGTATCTTTAACCGTTCATTTAAAAATAAAGCAAGAGCGATGAAGATACTTCATACCAGTGACTGGCACTTGGGACAGGAATTTTACTCCTACGACAGACGAGAGGAGCATCAGGCATTTTTCGAACAGCTGGAGACCATCGTCGGAGAGGAACGCCCCGATGTGATGGTGGTCAGCGGCGACATCTATCATACGGTGGCTCCGTCGAATGCCGTGATGAGAATGTTTACCGATTCGTTGGTCCGCATCTGCGGAGCGTGTCCGACCATGAAGGTGGTGGTCATAGCCGGCAACCACGACAGCAATTCGCGATTGGAGGTGAACCGCTCGTTGTGGTCGCATTTCAATGTCTCGATTGTGGGAAGTATCGAGCGCAACGGCGAGCATGAGGTAGATTTGTCGAAGAACATCATTCCTGTCTGTGGAGCCGACGGTGCGCCGATAGGATATGTTGTGGCGATTCCCCACCTCTTCAACAGGGCCTATCCGTCATGGATTGACGGCCAGAATGCCGAAGAGCGGCAACAGATGTTCTACGAGAAGATAGCCGCGGCGTTGGGCGACACCCGTCAGCTGCCGATAGTGATGATGGCGCACATGGCTGTTGCGGGCTGCAACCTGTCGGAACATGACGATTCGCGGGGAAATCTCGAATATGTGGCAGTCTCGATGCTGGATACTGTGCCGTATGACTATCTCGCACTGGGCCATATCCACTACCCGCAGGACATTGCCTCCCAACGGCCGACTTCTCTGGCGAGATATTGCGGTTCGCCTCTGCCCGTCAGTTTCGACGAGGAGTATGAGCATTCGGTTTCCATTGTGGAAATCGGACAACACGGCAGTAGGGGGACATGTCGCACCATACCCATTGTCAATCCGCGCCCGGTGGTGACACTGCCTCGCGAGGCCGCCGATTTCGAGACGACCCTCAAGGAACTCTCGCGTTTCCCCGATGGAGAGAAGGCCTATGTGCGTCTGCATGTGAAACTTGACGGGGTGGCTCCGGCCGATGCCGTCGAGCGAGCCGAGCGCGCGGTGGTGGGCAAGGCGTGCCGTTTCTGTTGCTTCAAGTGGGAGCGGCCGCAGTTGGGGCAGGTGCAGGCCGGAACGGTGGCCGACATCAACGAATTCCGTCTGCTGAGTCCTGTTGAGGTGGCCGGACAATATTACAGGGACAGATTCGGAAAGGAGATGGCTCCCGAGCTGGTGGAGCTGGTGAATGGAATATATCAACAAATGAAACGTAATAACGAGGAGTAGCCATGAGACTGATCAAACTGACCATTCATAACATAACATCTATCGAAGACGCGGTCATCGATTTCGAGAACGGACCTTTGGCCGATGATTCTCTGTTTTTGATGACTGGAATAACGGGTTCGGGCAAGTCCTCGATTCTCGATGCCATCTGTCTGGCGCTCTACTGCACGACACCGCGCATGAAGGAGAGCAAGAGCGAGAAGTATGTCGACGAAAATGAGACGTTCAATGCCGGAAAGGAGAGCGGCTCGACGGTAGACAGTACCGATGTACGCATGTATATGCGACGTGGGGCCGAGGAGGCTTTCATCGAGCTGGTTTTCTCCGACAAGGACGATCGGGTGCTGACCTCGCGTTGGAGCTGCTGCCGTGCGAAAAGGGCTCCATACCGCATCAAGGACTATACGATAGAGCTGACCGGAGCCGACGGTGAGTTGCTGGCCAAGGGTAAGCGTGAGTTTGCCGAGATGATTATCGAGCGGCTGGGCATGACCTTCGAGCAGTTCTGCCGTACCACGATGTTGGCGCAAGGCGAGTTTACGAAGTTTCTGAAATCGACCGTCGACGAGAAGTCCGCGATTCTGGAGAAGGTGACCGGCACGGAGATATACACACGGATTGGTGCCGAAATCAGCCGTACCTATTCCGAAAAGAAGAGGGTAGTGAGCGACTTGGAGTTGCAGATGGGGGCGATTACGTTGCTCGACGAGGCGGCGAAGACGGCCATCGGCAATGAAATACACCGCCTGCAGTCGCTCTCCGAAGAGTTGTCGAAGCGGAAGACCCGACTGTCGGAACAACACAAATGGTTGGTGGACCGACGGGAGTGCGAACGGAGGCTCGCAGAATACACCTCGCGGTTGGCACAACTCCGCAACAGGGAACAGTCGGAGGAGTATGTGGCCGAGCGGCGTCTTGTCGAGGATTGGGACAAGTGTGCGGTGCGCGAATCGTGGTTGCGCAAAGAGAGTCTGTCGGCGGATTTGCAACGTCTGGAACAGCAGGACGCGATGCTCAGACAACGATACGCGGAGCTGCTGCGCGGCATTCGCGGTGAGGAGCAAAAGTATGCGGAACTGGTCGCCCGCCGAGATGCCTGTCGGACCTATCTTGAGGAAAGGAGCGGCTATGCAGACATGTTCCGTCAGATGGATTCCATAATGATGTTGTTCCATCAGACGGACTCCGCACACCGACAGGCGGAAGATAACCGTCTCCGCTGGCAGCAGGCAATGGAGCGAATCCGTGTGGAGGAGCAGGAAATCGGCGGGCAGGTCCTTCAGCGGGAGGAGTTGCAGCAGCTCGATGCGAAGAACAGGGAAGAGTTGCAGCAGGCGCAGGACGAATTGCGCAAATACGACTTGAAGGCTCTCCAGGCCCGTCAGACGGCAATACGGCATGAGATTACCGCCTTACAGGAGTTGGTGGAGCTGCACGCAAAATATATGGTGGCCGCGGAGCAACTGGACAAGGTCACGGCGGAGCATCGTGCAGCCCGGGAAGGGGTGGCGGCCGGCGAAAAGCAGTTGGCGAAGTTGGAGGCGCTTTACATGGCAAGCGAGGAGGAATTCCGCACGCTGGAGCAGGCTGTCGAGCGGCAGAAACTCATGTGTGACGATGTGATGAAGACCTTGCGCAGCCAGCTGAAAGCGGGAGACACCTGTCCGTTGTGTGGTCAGCAAGTGACGGAAGTGTTGTGTTGTGGCGAGGCGTTTGAGTCGGTGCTTGCCCCGATGAAACAACATTTGGAGTCGCAACGCCGGAAACGTGACCAGACTTATCGTGACTGTTCGGACAAAAGAGCCGAGCTGGTGATGGGGCGGCGCGATGTGGCGCGACTCGACGACAAGAGGCTTATGGCCGAGAAGGAGTTGCAGGCGGCTTCAGTCCGATACGAGGAATGTCCGGCCGGAGCTCCATATCGCGGTCGGAAGAATGTGGAGCAGCTGGTCGGGGAGGATATAAAGACGCTGGAACAGACCATGTTGCAGCTCAATGCACAGATTCAGCAGGTGGGCGAGTGTCAGGATAATGTTGTGAAGTGCAACAAACAGTGTACGGTGTCGCTTGCTCGACTCGAAAAGGCCGACAAAGAGATACGTGCTGCGGAGACACGGATTGCTGAATATAAAACCAATGCCGAGAAATTCAAGGCCAACATTGCTGTCCATGAAGAGACGGTAAAACAGAACCTGAAGCGTCTGGATACGATGATTTCCGTTCCGCAATGGCAGGCGATGTATCATCGGTCGTCCGAAGCCTTTTGTCGTGACCTGCAAAGACAGACCGATGAATTTGCTGCAAAGACCGAAATGCTGGCCGCCTTGTCAGAGAAGATGCGTCTGGAAGAGGTACGTCAGGAAGGGTTGCGCTCGCGCGTGACCTACATTTGTGAAAAGAAACCCTCATGGGTGGAAATCGTGATTTCGGAGGCGGTATCGCTGCCCGACATAGCATCGTCGGCACATCGTCTGAGTGATGCCGTGACCGACCATGTGAGCCATGTGGAGACTCGGCGATGTGAATTGTCCGTTGAGGAGTCCCGAATTGGCACATACCTGCAACAGAGTGATGCCGTGTCGGAGGAGCGGATTGCACAGTTGGCCGCCATAAGTCCCGAAACCGTGAATCGGGTGAAGAATGCCCACACGGCCTACCTCGAGCAACTGACGGCATTGAAGGCCAACGAAGAGGCCGTGAGAAAGGATTTGGAGCATTTGGAACAGGACAAGCCCCAGTTTGAAGAGGGAATGAATGACCTTGAGACGCTCGCCTGTCATCTCACGGCATTGGAACAGGAACAGTCGGAGGTGGCACGTGCCATCGGCGGCGAGCAGAACAAGCTTGACAGGGACGCGGAGGAGAACCTGCGCCATCAGGCTGTGGCCGACAAGGTGTCGAAAGCCAAGGCCGAGCGTGAGAAGTGGTATGAGTTGAATACACTGTTTGGAGTGGGCGAGGGCAAGAACTTCAGAATCATTGCGCAAAGCTACATCTTGAAGGAGTTGATACGCAGTGCCAACCGATATCTGACCACGCTGACTTCACGTTATGAACTGGTGTGTCAGTCGGGTTTGCTGGTTATCCTCCTCAAGGACAACGATGCCGGAGGAGTGGTACGTCCGGTGACCACCATTTCGGGCGGCGAGAGTTTCCTGGTGTCGCTCTCCCTGGCTTTGGGACTCTCGGCCTTGGGAAGCAGCAATGTGGCGATGGACATCCTCTTTATCGACGAGGGCTTCGGTACGTTGGATAGCACACACCTCAACACGGTGATGGACACTCTCGAGAAGCTTCACCTTATGGGCGGTCGCAAGGTGGGCGTCATCAGTCATGTGGAGAGCCTCAAGGAGCGGTTGACCACCCAGATACGGCTTGTGCGTGAGAATACGACCAAGAGCAGAGTGGAGGTGGTAAGCACCCTCGGCAAGGAATAAATTAAAAAATCCGCCGGAGAACCCGGCGGATTTTTCACACACAAACATTAACAATACAAACAATGAATGGCTGAATAAAATCATTGTTATTTTCTGATGCAAAGATGACCGAAAAAATAATTTTGGGCAATCACCATTTGCAGGTATTTTGGAAAGCGGAGAAGGCGTGAAAAAAATGCGGCGATGAACGGAATTATGCCGTTTAATTGTTTTGATATTAAATTTTCTGCACTATCTTTGCGATGATATTCCAGCAATCGGACGTCCGTCCGATAACTAAATCTCAATTTGATAATAATATGCAAGACCTGAAAGCGCTCGAAGACAAGAAACTGGTTGAGTTGCGGACGATAGCCAAAACTTTTGGTATCCGTAATACGACAATCATGAAAAAGAGCGAAATAATAGAGAAAATTGTCAGTCTTGCCCAGTCGGGTGAAATAAAAGACAATGCTGCACCTGTTGAGGCGGTGAATCCCGTGGCCGCAGGTGTGGAGGAGAAGCCCAGAACCCCGCGGGGAAGAAGACCCCGTGTCGAGAAAGCGGTTAGAAATGAGAAGCCGGCAACTGCGGAGACCCTTGTTCAGGAGTCCTCTTCGCAGGAGGATAATGCAGCAGATAAGACTCCTCGCAAGCGTATGAAGTTGCGAGAGGAGAAATCGCGCAGAGAAGAGGGTGGCGATGCAGCATCGAACAAGCATGCGCGCACGAGAAAGACCCGTTATGTGAAGAACGATGCACAGGAAAAGCCTGCGGCAGCGGAGGAGAGTCACAATACTTCGGTATCGGATAGCGACGAAACACCGGTGGTTGAGACTCCGTCGAAGTTCCGTCATCACAAAAACTATACACCCGATGCTGTTCCTGCAATGGAAAATGCCGAGCCTGTAGTGGAGGAGATGGAACAACCTGCTGTGGCGGAAGAAGAGGAGGAGGTAATCACCAAGGACGATTTCGCCGGTGAGATTGTCGGCGAAGGCGTGTTGGAGATTATGCCCGACGGCTACGGATTCCTTCGTTCGGCCGACTACAACTACCTCAATTCTCCCGATGATATATATGTATCCCCCTCGCAAATCAAGCTCTTTGGTCTGAAGTCGGGTGATACGGTCAACGGAGCCATTCGTCCCCCGAAGGAGGGCGAGAAGTATTTCCCGCTGGTGCGTGTCAACGAAATCAACGGACTGGCTCCCGAATATATCCGCGACCGCGTGCAGTTCGAGTACATGACCCCGCTGTTCCCCAGCGAGAAGTTCTGTCTGACGGGCAACGGCCATAACAACCTCTCGAACCGTATCGTGGATTTGTTCTCACCCATCGGCAAGGGACAGCGTGCACTGATTGTGGCGCAGCCCAAGACCGGTAAGACCATGTTGTTGCAGTCGATTGCCAATGCCATTGCCGACAATCACCCCGAGGTCTATATGATTGTGCTGCTCATCGATGAGCGTCCGGAGGAGGTGACCGAAATGGCACGCAACGTGAAGGCCGAGGTGGTGGCTTCGACCTTCGACGAGCAGGCTTCACGCCATGTGAAGGTGGCCGAAATGGTGTTGGACAAGGCCAAGCGTATGGTGGAGTGTGGCCACGATGTGGTGATTTTCCTCGATTCGATTACCCGTTTGGCGCGTGCCTACAACTCTGTGCAGCCGGCTTCGGGCAAGGTGCTGTCGGGTGGTGTTGATGCCAACGCACTCCACAAGCCCAAGCGTTTCTTCGGTGCTGCGCGCAATACCGAGGAGAAAGGTTCGCTGACCATCATCGCCACGGCACTCATCGACACGGGTTCGAAGATGGACGAGGTGATTTTCGAGGAGTTCAAGGGTACGGGCAACATGGAGTTGCAGCTGGACCGCAAACTGGCCAACAAACGCATCTATCCGGCGGTCGATGTCATCGCGTCGGGTACACGCCGTGAGGATTTGCTCCTCTCGCGCGAGGTGATGAGCCGTACATGGGTCTTGAGAAAATATCTGTCCGACATGACGCCTGTTGAGGCGATGGAGTTCCTGCAGAAGCAGATGAACCTGACGGAGAACAATGAAGAGTTCTTGGCGACAATGAACCAATAGTCCAATATTACAACTTAACAAACAGAAGAAAATGAAGAAGTTATTGATGTTGATGGCCTGTCTGTCGATGGTCAACGGCGCATTTGCGTGGGGACAGAAAGGTCACGATGTGACAGCCTACATCGCCGAGTGTCATTTGACCAAGAAGGCTGCGGACAAGGTTACCGAAGTGCTGGAGGGCCATTCGCCCGTCTACTATGCCAACTGGATGGATTCGGCCAGCCATACTCCCGAATTTGCCTACACCAAGACATGGCACTATTTCAATATTGACGAGGGTTTCACCTATGAGAATATGGAGCGCAACCCCAAGGGTGATGTGGTCAAGGCCGTGAAGGAGTTGTACGCCAATCTCAAGAGCGGCAAGCTCTCGAAAGAGGAGGAGAATATCCAGCTCAAGTTCCTGATTCACCTGGTGGGTGACATGCACTGCCCGATGCACGCCGGCAGAAAGAGCGATAGAGGCGGTAACATGCGCCCTGTGAAGATGTTCTCGAAGAACACCAATCTCCATTCGGTGTGGGATACCGACCTTCCGGAGTCGGTCCACAAGTGGAGCTACACCGAGTGGCAGCAGCAGATTGACCGCGCAAGCAAGAGCGAGGAGAAAGCGATTGTGGCCGGTACTCCCGATGACTGGATGCAGGAGACCCACGCCGTATGTGAGGAAATCTACGGTTTCTCGCCGGAGGGCAAACGCATCTCCTACGACTATCTGGACAAGTATCGTCCCGTGGTGGAGAAGCAGTTCCTCAGAGCTGGCCTTCGTCTGGCAAAGCTGCTCAACGATATTTACAACTAATCGGGCGCTTGTCCCCGATGTTTCAAAAAGACCGGAATCGCCGATTTGTTGGTATTTCCGGCCTTTTTGTTTTTTTATTGCAGGGCTACTCTTTTGAGAGAGGGATATATTTTTTATCTTTGCCGACAATAAAAATGCGTATAATGAAAATACTCTATTATATTTTATTCTCATTCTGGTATTTATTGTCGCTGCTGCCTTTCTGGCTGCTCTATTTCATCTCCGACGGCATCTACTATCTGCTCTATTATGTTATCCGCTATCGCAGGGCCATTGTGCGTAAGAATCTGGTGTCGTCATTCCCCGAAAAAAGCATCGACGAGATTATTGCAATCGAGAAGGAGTTTTATTCGTTTTTCTGTGATTTGGTCGTCGAGACGGTCAAGATGTTTTCCATCGGCAAGAAGAACATGGCGCGCCGCATGAAGTTCGAGAATGTCGACGAAATCCACAAGGCCTTCGATTCGGGTCGTCCCTGCACACTCTATCTGGGACACTACTGCAACTGGGAGTGGATCAGTTCGCTGCCCATGCACCTCGATCTGGTCAATGGCGGACAGATATATCACCCGTTGGAAAACAAGGTTTTCGACCGCCTGCTGCTCTATTCGCGCGGTCGTTTCAATTCACAGTCGGTGAGCATGAAGGAGACCTATTCCACCATTCTCGAGTGGCAGAAGAACAGTCCGCGCAATGTCATGGGATACATTTCCGACCAGATACCGCTCTACAACAGCATGCACTATTGGCCGTTCTTCCTCAACCACGACACTCCGGCATTTACGGGTGCGGAGCGCATGTCGCGACTCATCGATGCTGCATGTTTCTATGTCGACATCTCTCGTCCGCGCCGAGGTTACTATGTGGCGCGTTTCGTCAAACTGACCGATTCGGCCAAGAGTCTGAAGAAGTTTGAACTCACGGAGATGTATTTCCGTGCGCTGGAGAACTCCATCAAACGCAATCCTCCCTATTGGCTGTGGTCTCACAACCGCTGGAAGCGTACACGTGCCGACTTCGAGAGGTACTACTCCGAGGAGGAAAGAAACAGAATATTGAGCAAATTATAAATCAGCGGCATAGCATGGCCGGACCTTGCGGGGTCCGGCCTTTTTTGTGGCGACAGGTGACGGGGAGCGGAAAACGGAATGGGAAAAATCGGACTTCAAATGAGGTGTGACACGACATTTTTACAAGGAATTGAACTCTTTTACCGAAAAAATATGTAACTTTGACTGTTATATATAATATTATGGTTACACAAAAAGTCAATAAGCAGTTGTTGATACCTGCTTTGTTCGGATTCTTTATTATGGGATTCTGCGATATCGTTGCCCCCATTACGGGCAGTGTCATCGTCAACGAATTTCCCGCAGAGCAGGGAGGAGCCGTCTTCTTCCTGCCTACAATGGTGTTCTTTTGGTTTTTGTTCCTTTCGGTTCCCATATCCTCGCTGATGAACCATATCGGACGCAAGTCCACGGCCTTCATCGGTTATGCTCTGACTCTGGCCGGCCTGTTGTTGCCGTTGGGCATGGGCGATACCCCCTCGCTGGAGTGGTATTACGTTGCCTTCGGTGTACTGGGTTTGGGTAATACTTTCGTGCAGGTGTCGATGAATCCCCTGTTGGCGACCATCGTTCCGGCTGAGAAGATGACCAGCTATCTGACCATCGGTCAGGTATTCCGCAATACGGCCCTCATGCTGGTGGGACCGCTTGTTACCTGCGCCGTGTATCTGTGGGGCGAGGGTTCTGTGCTGGCATGGCACAATATTCTCTACATCTATGCCGGATTCACCCTCATCGGCGGTCTGCTGCTGCAATGCGCCCACATGCCCAAGTCGGAGAACAAGGACCGTGCTGCCAGCTTCGCGGACTGCTTCAAGTTGCTGCGCAACAAGGTGGTGCTGATTTCGGCACTGGGTATCGCCTGTTTCATCGCTGCCGATATCGGTGTGAACTTCGTGGCCGGAAAACTCATCGACACTTCGTCGTCGATTCTCACCTCCACGGGTTTCTATATCTGCCGAATCATCGGCACACTGATTGGTGCGTGGGTGCTGATGCGCGTTTCCGACGTGAAATACCTGCGCTGGAACATGGCTCTGGCGCTCCTGTTGTGCGTGGTACTCTTTCTGTGGAGTAATCCCGTAGCGGTTTATGCCGCCATGGGCTTCATGGGCTTCGCCATGTCGTGTGTCTTTGCCACCTTCTATGCCGCAGCCACCAAGGCCGAGCCGGAGAAGGCCAATGCCGTGGCCGGATTGATGATTATGGCTATTTCGGGCGGCGGCGTTGCCTGTCCTGCCTGCGGAAGCATCATCTCGATGTTCGACGACCGGAGTCAGATGGGTCTGTTGTTCGTCATTGTGTGTGTGATGTATATGTTATGGGCTTCATTCAAACTTAAAACAGAAAATAAAAATGCGTAAATTATTTGTAATATTGATGATGCTGGCCGCCACAGGCACAGCTCTTGCACAACGTCACAACGGCGGAGGACATCTCCCGCGTGTGAGAATCGAGTGGGGTGCCATCGGAGGTATCAATGTCCCCAACTATACCACCAACATGCAGATTGCCGATATCGGTGAGCGCATGGGTTGGCAGGCCGGTATCGTGACGGCGGTCAACTTCGGCGCGTTTGCCATCGAGCCGCAGATTCTCTATGTGCGCAACGGTATCAGAATCAACTACTACGGCGAAGAACGCACCAGTGTGCGACTGCGCTCCAACTCCATTGATGTTCCCGTGCTGGCTTCGCTCCGACTGCTCCGCCCCGTGCGTTTCTATGCCGGTCCGGTGTTCACGGTGATGAATGACTGCAAGCAGAAATCGGGTGGCGATCTGCTGGATTTCGGCCGTATCCGTCCGACCATTTCGTTCGCGGCAGGTGTGGGGGTACAGCTGGGCCACATGCTGCTCGACCTGCGATACAACGGTCAGTTCCGTGCAAAGCACGACGTGGTACTGCCCGACGGCAACTATCTGAAGAAACTCCGCTCCTATAATGTAGCATTCAGTGTAGGTTATTTATTCTAAACGATATGACAGAAGCTGTTGGAAAGGAGATAGAAATCGATGGGGTAGACCCCAGAGAGCTGTACGGCCCGCAGAATGCGTATCTTGAACAGATGAAATCGCTGTTCCCGGAGTTGAAAATCATTGCACGCGGCTCGTCGCTCAAGGTGTTGGGTGCCGATGCCGAGACCGCCCGTTTCGAGAAGCATCTTCACGGACTTGTGGCCTACTATCTGAAGTACGGCCATATCTCGACACAGGTTATCGACCAGTGCTTTGCCGGTCGCATTGCCGAGCAGCAGGATACGCCTGTGGACAAGGATGTGATTGTCTACGGCAATGGCGGCAATATCATTCGTGCGCGTACTCCCAATCAGGAGAAACTGGTGAAGATGTACGAGAAGAACGATTTGCTGTTTGCGGTCGGTCCTGCCGGTTCGGGCAAAACCTACACGGCCATTGCACTGGCGGTGAGGGCTTTGAAGGAGAAGGAGGTCAAGCGGTTGATTCTCACCCGTCCGGCCGTGGAGGCCGGCGAGAAACTGGGATTTCTGCCCGGCGACATGAAGGACAAGCTCGATCCCTATCTGCAACCGCTCTACGATGCGCTCAACGACATGATTCCTCCCGCCAAACTGGCCAAGTACATGGAGGAAGGGGCGGTGCAGATTGCGCCGCTGGCCTACATGCGCGGCCGCACGCTCGACAATGCCTTCGTCATTCTCGATGAGGCGCAGAACACGACGCTCTCGCAAATCAAGATGTTTCTCACGCGTAT
Organism: Alistipes sp.; assembly: GCA_020026375.1. Taxonomy (GTDB): domain Bacteria; phylum Bacteroidota; class Bacteroidia; order Bacteroidales; family Rikenellaceae; genus Alistipes. The sequence goes on from JAHHQN010000007.1 coordinate 55,602, forward strand.
GGGCCGCAACGCCCGTTTCATCGTCACGGGCGATGTCACGCAGATTGACCTGCCCAAAAAGAGCGACAGCGGACTGGTGCGTGCCATGAATATCCTTCGTGAGGTGAAGGGTATCGGCATTGTGGAGTTCGGCAAACAGGACATCATCAGACACAAATTGGTAAAATATATTGTCGAGGCATTTGACAAAGATGCCCATAGCAATGAAACAACTGAACATTAAAACGTATAGATTATGGACAGAAACTTAACGGCTTTGAAGCCTGCTCTCGTTTGGAAGCATTTTTCCGAGATTACACGCATTCCGCGTCCTTCTCACCACGAAGAGAAAATCAGAAAGTATATCCTCGATTTTGCCGCTGCACTGGGATTGGAGCATAAGGAGGACGAGGCGCACAATGTGTACGTTCGTAAGGCTGCCTCAAAGGGTATGGAGGACAAGAAGGGGGTAGTGCTTCAGGCACACCTCGACATGGTTCCCCAGAAGAACAACGATAAGGTATTTGATTTCGAGAAAGATGCCATCGACGCATATATCGACGGCGATTGGGTGACGGCCGACGGTACGACACTGGGTGCCGACAACGGTATCGGTGCGGCAGCCATTCTGGCGGTACTGGAGGACGACACTTTGGTCCACGGTCCCATCGAGGCTCTCTTTACGGCTACCGAGGAGACCGGCATGGACGGTGCATTCGGTCTGAAGGGCGGTCTGTTGCAGGGCGACATTCTCCTGAACCTCGATTCGGAGACCGAGGGCGAACTTTATGTGGGTTGTGCCGGCGGTCTTGATGTCAACATTTGCATGAACTATCCTTCCGAGGCGGCTCCCTGTGAGGGTTACACCGCAGCTCGCCTGACGGTGAAGGGTCTCAAGGGCGGTCACTCCGGCATTCAGATTGTCTGCCAGCGTGCCAATGCCAATAAGACCCTCTTCCGCTTCATCAATGCGATGATGGAGCAGCACGGTCTGCTGCTGGTTTCGGTCGACGGCGGCGGTTTGAGAAATGCCATTCCGCGCGAGGCTGAGGCGACAGTGCTGGTCAAGACCGAGGAGTATGCGGCTGTCGAGGCGGCTTTGGCGGCTTACGAGAAGACCGTCATTGCCGAGTATGCGGGTATTGAGGAGAGCATATCCGTCAAAATGGAGCAGTGCGACATGCCCGAACAGATGATGGGGCGCGAAGAGGCGATCAAACTCACACGTTGCGTGGTGGCCTGCCCCAACGGCGTAATGAAGATGTCGATGTCGATGCACGGTCTGGTGCAGACTTCGACCAATCTGGCACGTGTGGTCTCCGACGGCAAGTGTGTGAAGTTGCAGTGTCTGATTCGCAGCTCCGTCAGAAGTGAGAAGGAGGAGCTGGGTGCAGCCATCAAGGCCCTCTTCTCGATGGCCGGTGCCAATACCGAGCTTACGGGCAGCTATGATGGTTGGAATCCCAACATGGAGTCTCCCATTCTGAAGGCCATGACCCTCTCCTATGAGCAGCTCTACAATCAGAAGCCTGCCATTACGGCCATTCATGCCGGTCTGGAGTGCGGTATCATCGGTTCGAATTATCCCAATCTGGATATGATTTCGTTTGGTCCTACCATCTGCTATCCCCACTCTCCCGACGAGAAGGTTAACATCGCTTCGGTGGCCAAGTTCTACGACTTCCTCGTCCAGACGCTGAAGAATGTTCCTCAAAAGTAATGAGTTTGGAAAATAACGGAAACAAATGGTTTGTCATCGTCAATCCCGTGGCCGGAGGAGGCCGCGGGCTTGACCATTTTCCACTGATATCCAAACTTTTGAGAGATGCCCACATTTTGTGTGAGCCAGTTTTCACCGAACATAAGTTCCATGCCACGGAGCTGACGGTGACGGCTGTCAACGAGGGGTATCGCAAGATTATCGTTGTGGGCGGCGATGGCACGATGCACGAGGTGGTCAACGGTCTGTTCATTCAGCAGAAGGTGCGCCCCGATGAGGTGTTGCTGGCCGTCATCGGTGTGGGTTCCGACAACGAGTGGGTGAGGACCTTCGGTCTGAACAATCGCTATGTCGACACGGTGAAGGCCATTGCCGACGAGTATTCGTTCCTGCAAGATGTCGGTGTGGTGTCGTATGAAGAGTCACACTACCGCCAGAGCCGCTACTTTGCCAATGTGGCCGGTGTGGGCTTCGATGCGCAGATCACCCGAAAACTGACCCACCTCAAGAAGAAGGGACATCGCAGCCGTTTCCGCACGACATGGTGTCTCATCAAGTCGTTCTTCCGCTACAAATCCACGGGTGTCAAGGTGTGGGTCGATGACAAACTGGTCTACAACAACCTGCTTTTCTCGGCCGCCATCGGTATCTGCAAGTACAACGGTAGCGGTGTGCAACTGCTGCCCGAAGCCGTGGCCGACGACGGCATGCTCGACTTGTCGTTGTTCCGTCCCATTCACTTCTGGCATCTGCTGTTCCGTTTCCACTACCTGTTCAATGGCGGTATCTACCGTATCCGTCACATCATTCAGGAGCGCGGCAGCCATATCCGCATCGAGTCGTCGCCCGAGGTTTCGGTCGAGGTTGACGGTGAACTTCTGGGAGAGACTCCCCTGGAGTTTTCGGTGCTGCACAAGGCCATAAGAATCGTGGTGGGCGAAAAATTCTACCACAAGATGGAGGAGCAGGAGAAGGCACTCAAACAGGCGTCCGATACAACTGGGGCATAACTTCATAGGAACACTCAGAGCATATGAAAAAAGAGCAGCACAATGTTGTGCTGCTCTTTTTTTTGTGAGATGAATGTCTAATTGGCTGTCTCCACGACTTCCACTTCAGCCACCACCCAATCGAAAAGGTCGTTGGCACATTGGCTCTCCATCTGGCGGATTTTCGATTTGTCGGTCGTGTCGTTGAGTATGGCGATGACGAACTGCTGCATGGTGAAGGTGGTGTTGACCTTTCCGGCGAAGCATTTGTAGAACTGGTGTTGCTGTTCAAGCGTCAGCCCCTGAGGCAGGATACCCTATTCCACGAGGAAGTTGTAGGGGTAGATGCGGCGCATGTTGCGGGCGTCCTCGTTGAGTTCCTGCACGATGGTCTCCACCACCATGACATCGACGGTGTCGGCTGCGCCCTGCATCTGTATAAACGAAGTGTAGACGGGATACTCGTGTTCGATAAGGTGGGTTACCTCGTGGGCGAAGGCATCGTATTCGGCATCGGTCATCTGGTTGAGATATACCATCTTGCGGTAATCCTTCAGTGCGTCGCGCAGCTCTTTGCGCTGTTGCTGATTCCAGCCGTTCTGATTGTTGCAGCTCGAAATACCCAGCGCGAACAAAAGCATCAGGGGAACAAAAAGTAGAAATTTTTTCATATCATCGTTGATTTTTAGGTTTTACATCTTGGTCATGTGCAATCCGTATGCCAAAAATTGTGTATCTTTCGAGAAAAACAGGAATATGGATATTATGGAGTTCCGAGAGTATTGCCTCTCGTTGCCGATGGTGGAGGAGACCACTCCGTTTGATGAAGACACACTGGTATATAAAATAGGTGGCAAGATATTCGCCTGTGGCAATATGACGCATTTCGACGAGATTGCCGTCAAGTGTGACCCTGCCGAGGTGGAGACCCTGCGCGACAGCTCTCCCGACATTACGGCTCCCCGTTACTTTAACAAGAAGCATTGGAACAGTGTGCATGTGAATGGCGATTTGCCGCTGGAGACGGTGCAGGAACTTATCCGCAAATCCTATTGGCTGGTGTTGCGCAAGAGCGTTACTCCGAAGTCGCTCCGCGATGAATTAGTAGCCATGGTGCAAAAATGCGGTTTGTCGGAGTAGATTTTTTGCACAATCCGATAAAAGGTGCGAAATTTGTAGCTGAATATCAAAGCATGCGCTCCGGGGGTGCATGCCGTTATCTTTTTATATGAGCAATAAGGTTAGAAAGGAGACGTTCCCCATTGTGGGAATGAACTGTGCATCGTGTGCAGCACGAGTGGACAAGACACTCAATGCAGTGAAGGGTGTCGAATCGGCCAATGTGAACTATGCGGCCGCAACGGCGCAGGTGATTTTCGATGAGGAGCTTTGCTCGGTCGGAAATTTGCAGGCTGCGGTACATCATGCAGGTTATGAGTTGCTGGCTGCATCGGCCGGCGACGGCCGGTCGGTGATGGACGAAGCGGCTGAGGAGCGCAGAAAGCGATTCGAGAGTCTCAAGCGCGACACGCTCATTGCCGGCGTGCTGGGTTTTGCGGTTTTTGTCCTCAGCATGTTTTTCATGGAATCTACAGAGGTGAAGTATGTGATATGGGGATTGGCGACGGTGGTTGTCTTCTTCCCCGGACGACGTTTCTATGTCAACGCCTGGCGGCAGCTGCTTCATTTCACCTCCAATATGGACACTCTGGTGGCTGTGAGTACGGGTATTGCCTATCTGTTCAGCGTGTTCAATCTGCTGATGCCCGAATTCTGGTTGTCACGAGGGGTGACGCCTCATCTCTACTTCGAATCGTCGACCGTCATCATCGCATTCATATTGCTGGGCCGCCTTCTGGAGAGCCGCGCCAAGCAGAATACCTCCGATGCCATCGGCAAGTTGATGGGACTCCAACCCAAACTGGTCACCGTTGTGGGGGCTGCGGGCGAGGAACTGTTGCCCATCGACAGGGTACAGGTTGGCGATATGATTGCCGTTCACCCCGGTGAGCGGATTGCCGTCGACGGTGTGGTTGTCGAGGGGGAATCCTATGTCGACGAGAGCATGTTGAGCGGTGAGCCTGTCCCCGTACTCAAGAAACAGGAGGCGCGTGTATATGCCGGAACGATGAATCAGAAGGGTGCTTTCCGTTTCCGTGCCGGAAAGGTGGGGGCCGATACCGTACTGTCGCAGATTATCCGCATGGTGCAGGACGCGCAGGGCAGCAAGGCTCCCATACAGAAGACCGTCGACCGTGTGGCCGGCATTTTCGTGCCGACAATCATCTCCATCGCAATCTTCACTTTTGCAATGTGGAGTATCTTCGCCACTGAGGACGCATTTCCTCATGCCCTGTTGACAGCCGTAACGGTGCTGATTATTGCCTGCCCCTGCGCATTGGGACTGGCGACTCCCACGGCGATTATGGTCGGTATCGGCAAGGGCGCCGAAACAGGTATTCTGATTAAGGATGCCGAGAGTCTCGAAATCGCCCACAACACCGATTGTGTGGTGTTGGACAAGACGGGAACCGTGACTGAAGGTCACCCCGATGTGGCAGAGACGCTTTGGGAAGACAATGTCAACAGAAGTTTGCTTGAATTGCTCCTCCACGGATTGGAGAGTCGCTCCGAACACCCGATTTCCGATGCCGTTGTCCGCTCCCTGGGAATGAGACCTTCGGTTGAACTCGACTCGTTTGCGGTGATTCCCGGTAAGGGTGTGACCGGAAGTCGAGAGGGCGTGACCTACTATGTGGGCAGCCTGTCGCTCATGGAGGAGAAGAGTATCCGGATGTCGGCCTACATGAAGGCCAAATGCAGGAGATGGGCCGCCGATGCACATACTGTGGTGGTCTTTGCCGATGAGGAGCGCGCTCTGGCCGCCTTCGCCGTCAGCGACAAGATAAAGTCCACGTCGGTGGCCGCCATTGCCCGTCTTCACCAGATGGGTGTCGAGGTGGTGCTGCTCACGGGTGACCATCGTGGTGCGGCCGAAGCCGTGGCGCGCAAGGTGGGAATCCGACAGGTGGTGGCTGAAGCCCTGCCGCAGGACAAGGCCGCATTGATTCGGAGGTTGCAGCAGGAGGGTAAGGTGGTGGCTATGGCCGGTGACGGTATCAACGATAGTGCCGCACTGGCGCAGGCCGACCTGAGCATCGCCATGGGACGCGGCAGTGACATCGCGATGGATACCGCCACGGTGACCATTCTCTCGTCCGATTTGGAGAAGATTCCCGAGATGATACATCTTTCGCGACTCACCGTGAAGACCATTCATCAGAATCTGGTGTGGGCCTTCGTCTATAATATGATAGGTATCCCCATTGCCGCAGGCGCTCTCTATCCGCTCAATGGTTTTCTGCTCAACCCCATGATTGGCGGTGCGGCGATGGCTTTCAGTAGTGTGAGCGTTGTAAGCAACAGTTTGAGACTCAAACGTAAAAAAATTCAATTAACTCATAAAACAGTAAAGACCATGACAAAGAAATTCAGCGTCAACGGCATGATGTGTGACCACTGCCGCCGCCATGTGGAAGATGCACTCAACAGCATCGAAGGTGTAAAGGCTACCGTAACCCTCAATCCCGCAGTTGCGGAGGTGGAGTTTAGCGGCAAGGAGCTCTCGCTCGACGAGTTGCAGGAAGTGGTGCTGGATAAGGCCGGCGATTATAAACTGATGGCATAAAAAGGCCGAAATTTCCGAATTGTGGTGCGAGAAGTGGCCGAGAGTGTTTGTTTTGTAAGATAGATTATTATTTTTGGGAAAATCCTTTTAAAAATATCTGCTAAAATCTTGCAAATTAAAAATAAATAGTCTATCTTTAACTAACAAATAAAAAACAAGAGCTATGGTAGATGAAACTATGGTTGTATTAGCCGAGTACAACACAATTACGGAAGCCGAGATTACTAAATCGATACTCGACAGCGCCGGAATATGGTCGACAATACAAAACGAGTATATGTCATCTATATATCCGACAGGAGTTATGCCTGCTGCTGTTGCAGTTAGGAGTAGCGATCTCGATAAAGCCAAGGAACTGCTTAAGAACAGATAGATGTCTGTTTGAGTTTGTAATTATTGATAAAATTAGTTGCAGGGGAGAAGTCGATGTGAATCCACTTCTCTCCAATTTTTTTATTAATATTAGATAAAATATTAAAAAATGCCGATATGATGCATTCACGATGTCTTTACAATGTGCTGCTGCCGTTGTGGCTGCTGTTGGTCTTTCCGCAACTGTGGGGAATAAGTCTGCTGCTGAGTTTTGTGGTGGATATTCTGGTATTGGCGGCTGCGATGAAATATTATGCAGTGGGTGAGATTCGCCGGAATGCGAGGCGGAGTATTCTCAGAGTGTGGATAAGTGGTCTGGTGGCCGATTTGATAGGGTTGACACTCCTTTGGGTGGGCGTCATGCTTCCGATGATTGTGGCGGCCGAATCGTGGTGGGTGACTACGGTGTGCGAGCCGCTGATGATGAATCCCTGGGTATCGATGCCCGCGTTGCTGTATATGACGGTGTGTATTGGTGTGACTGCGGTGGCTATTTATCAGTTCAATAGCAGATGGGCCTTGTGCAGGGTGGTGGAGGACGAGGAGCAGAGAAAGCGTATCGCACGTGCGATGGCGGTCTTTACAACGCCTTATCTGTTCTATTTGCCGACAACGTGGCTTTATGCGTGGTAAATCCTCAGCAAATGATATAATAAAAGCGAAACACTCTTTCGGGTGTTTCGCTTTTATTTTCCGTATTACGGTTTTATCGGTCGTTCCAGATCCTCCATGAAGCTTCGGCCTGTGCCTTCAACATACACTCTCCGTTGATGACTCGAGCTCCGCGCTGCATGCCGAAGTCGAGAAACTGCGTTACGGCAGGATTATAGACCAGGTCGAAGAGATAGTGTGACGGCGTCACATAGGCGTAGGGGATACGCGGCGCCGAGTCCACATCGGGAAATGTCCCGACGGGGGTGGCATTGATGATAAGACGGCTCTCTTCGACTACGTCACACGGGAGGTTGTCGTAGGTGTAGTTGCTCTTGGCGGCATCGCGCGACACGATGACATAGGGGATATTGCGCTCGGCCAGTACAAACTGTACGGCCAGCGAAGCACCGCCCGTACCCAACACAATGGCCTGCTCGATGTCGTCGGCCCCCAGAAGTAGGTTCAGTGAGTCGCGGATACCCAGCACATCGGTGTTGTGACCCGACAGTGTGCCGTCGGCTTCCCTGTGGAGACAGTTGACCGCACCGACCATCTGTGCCTCGTAGGAGAGGGTGTCGATGAAACGCATGACCTCTCTCTTGTAGGGTATGGTGACGTTCAGCCCTTCGATGTCGGGATTTTCGAGCAGTCGGGGCAGGTCGTCGATTTGAGGCAACTCGTAGAGCGAGTAGCGGCAGTCGGAGAGGCTTTCGCGCGAGAATTTCTCGGTGAAATACCGCTCCGAAGCTGAATGCTTCAAGCTCCGTCCGATGAGACCGAATTGTCGCATGATGCTACTTCTCCTTGATTTTCGTTACGATACGTGCGGCCAGTTCCACACCGTAGATGACCATGAATCCCAAAGCGCACAACAGAATGGCATTGGTAATCAAGGCCGGGTTCTTGGTGATGGTCTCGTAAGTGTCGGGCAGCACGTTGCTCTCGATGAGCGGCTGCACCTTGCCGTGGCTGTCGACAAAGGTTTCGACGGTAATCTTCCACGGCCACACCTTGTTGAGCGAACCCAGCATGAAGCCCATCAGTACCGAGATGGTGACATCGTGCCAGTGTTTGAGCAGCCATGAGAGCAGGTGGGAGAATGATGTGATACCCAGCACGGCACCCAGACCGAAGATGGCGATGACCGGAATGTCGAAGTTGCTGATGGCCGTCATGATGAATTGATATTTGCCCAGCAGCAGCAGAATGAACGCTCCCGATATTCCGGGCAGAATCATGGCGCAGATGGCGATGGCCCCCGACAGCATGACAAACCACCATGTTTCGGGGGTCTGTGCCGGTGTGGCGATGGTAATCCACCAGCTCACGATGATGCCGATGAAGGCGGCGATGATGGTCGATACGTTCCATTTGCCCACCTCTTTCGATACGAGCAGTGCCGAGGAGAGTATGAGTCCTACAAAGAACGACCATATCGAAATGGGGTGATGCTCCAGAAGGTAGGTCATCAGTTTGGCCAGCGAGAAGACCGAAAGGCCGACACCGGCCAGCACGGGGAACAGGAACTTGCCGTTGACATGTTGCCACAACTCTTTGATGCGGAACTTCATCAGCAGTTTCACGGCCGTGATGTCGAAGCTCTTTATTGAATCAATAAGATTCTCGTAGATGCCCGATATGAAGGCGATGGTGCCGCCCGACACGCCGGGAACGACATCGGCCATACCCATGGCACAACCTTTCAGTGCAAGAAGCAGATAATTCATATTGGTGAATGGTTTAGTGTTTTACTTGTTTTCGAGGAGGGGACTACCCTGGGTGTCCCAGTGTTGCAGAATCTCCAGTCCCCGTCGGAAAGCACCGTTGTCGGTGGTGTTGATGATCTGATAGTAGGCAGCTATGCCGTAGAGTTTTTGTGCCATCAGTGCCTTGAGTTGTCGGCTGATCCACCCCCTGGAGGTGGTGAACTCCTCCTCGCGGAAGGTGATTCCGCGTTGTTCGCCCATTGCGACAAACGCTTTCAGCAACGGTTCACCGATTTCGTAGCCATCGATGAACTCCCCGACAGAGGGATAAGCGGTTTCCAATTCCGTGCGGTGCTTGTCCATGAAGTCAATCATGAAATCAGAGAACAGCCCCTTGCGTACCATCTGACCGTAGTAGGGGGAGTAGCCTGTGGTGTCCACGGCAACCGTCACATCGGGGCGGATACCTCCGCCGCCATACACCTTTCTGCCGCTGTGCATGGTGTGGTAGACGGCCGTGGTATCCGACGAGAGACTGTCTTGTCGGCCGTAGTCCTTCAGATGCTCCATGTAGTACTCCGTGCGCTTGCCGTTCTCGTAGGGTCGCTGTATGATGCGGCCCGAGGGGGTAGAGTAGCGCGCGATGGTGATTCTCACGGCCGAGCCGTCGCCCAGCGGAATCTGACGCTGCACCAGTCCCTTGCCAAAGCTGGTGCGTCCGACGATGACACCGCGGTCCCAATCCTGAATGGCACCCGACACAATCTCGCTGGCCGAGGCCGAACTTTCGTCGATGAGGACGACAAGCCGTCCGCGGAGACACTCTCCCGACGACTGCGCCCTGAAGGTCGATTTCTGTACGGCACGTCCCTCCACAGCCACAATGTCGGCTCCCTTGGGCAGGAAGAATCCGGCCATCTCGATGGCCTGGTCCATCAGACCGCCGCCGTTTCCGCGCAGGTCGAGCAGGAGGGCCTGCGGCGACTTGAGTCGCTTGTAGGCCTCGCGGAACTCGGTCATGGTGGTACGGCCGAAGCGGTTGACCTTGATGTAGCCGATGCCCTTGGCGGGCATGTAGGCTGCATCTACGGTATTGATGGGAATCTTATCGCGAGTGAGTGTGAAGTGCAGCGGTTCGTCGTTGCCGTGTCTGATGACTTCGATGTCGACTTTCGAACCGCGTTTTCCGCGCAGGTATTTCGGTACATCGCTGCGCCGCAGTCCCACACCGCTGATGGTGTCAATCCTTACGATGCGGTCGTTGGCCATCACACCGACACTTTCGGCAGGACCTCCGGCGATGGTGTTGACCACTACAACCGTGTCTCGCAGCACGTTGAATTCCACTCCGATACCGCTGAACTCGCCGTCGAAGCTCTCCTCCACCCCCTTCATCTCCTCTGCGCCTATGTAGGCCGAGTGGGGGTCGAGTTTGTCGAGCATGCCGACAATGGCTCCCTCGACAAGGGGTTGCATGTCGACTGTATCGACATACATCTTGTCGAGATAGCGGTACACATGCGCCAGCTTCTGGAGCTGTTGCACCGTCTTCATGTCCTGTGCCCCGGCCGAGAGCGGCAGGGCCAGCGAGAGCATCAGCGTAGGGAATATTCTTCGCACCGCTCCTTTATTTAATGCTCTTGACAATCTCCGCAAACGATACTTTCTGCTGATCGCCGCTTCTCATGTCCTTCACGGTGGCCATGCTCTCCTCCAGCTCCTGTGAACCTATGATGACCACATAGGGAATCGAACGACGGTTGGCATACTCCATCTGCTTCTTCATCTTGCTCGATTCGGGATAGATTTCAGCGGCGATGCCTGCATCACGGAGTTGCTTGATGAGGGTCATCGAAGCGGCCTCCTCTTTCTGTCCGAGGTTGACGAAGAGCACCTTGGTGGAGCAGTTGACGTCTTCGGGGAAGAGTTCCAGTCCGGTCATCACATCATAGATGCGGTCGGCACCGAACGAGATACCCACACCCGAGGTGTTGGGCATGCCGAAGATACCCGTCAGGTCGTCGTAACGACCGCCGCCGCAGATGGAGCCGATGGCAAAGTCGAGGGCCTTGACCTCGAAGATGGCACCCGTGTAGTAGTTCAGACCGCGTGCCAGCGACAGATCCAGCTCCACATTGAGATCGAGGTGCTGCTGCTCGAGATAACCGAATACGGTCTCAATCTCCTCGATACCCTTCATACCGGTCTCCGAAGCGGAGAGTACCTCCTTCAACTTGGCCAGCTTCTGGGTGTTGTCGCCGCTCAGCTCCAGAATGGGCTGCAACTTGTCCACAGCCTCCTGCTCCAGACCGCGCTCCAGCAGCTCGGCCTTCACGTTGTCCAGACCGATTTTCTCCAGCTTGTCGATGGCGATGGTGATATCCATCATCTTGTCGGCATGGCCGATGGCCTCGGCAATACCGTAGAGAATCTTGCGGTTGTTCATCTTCAGTGCCACGCGGATACCCAGGGCACGGAACACACGCTCGACAATCTCGATAAGCTCCACTTCGCAGAGCAGCGAACGGGTACCGATAACATCGACATCACACTGATAGAACTCACGGTAGCGGCCCTTCTGGGGACGGTCGGCACGCCATACGGGTTGAATCTGGTAGCGTTTGAAGGGGAAGGTCAGCTCGCCCTGATGCTGCACGACGTAGCGTGCAAAGGGAACGGTCAAATCGTAGCGAAGACCCTTCTCGCAGATTTTCGAGGCCTGACGCACCTCCTCGTCGTTGAGTTTCGAGGCGTAGTCACCCGAGTTGAGAATCTTGAAGAGGAGCTTGTCGCCCTCGTCGCCGTACTTGCCCAGCAGGGTGGAAAGATTCTCCATCGAGGGGGTCTCGAGGGGTGCGAATCCGTAGAGACGGAACACACCGCGGATAGTATCGAAAATATATTGACGGCGCATCATCTCCAAAGGAGAAAAATCGCGCGTACCTTTTGGAATTGACGGTTTCTGTGCCATTATCTGATGTCTGTTATATGTGTTGCTTATTACTGTTCGATTAATTTCTTGTACTTGACTCTGTGGGGGGTGGTGTCTTCGCCCTGTGCCTTCTTCCACTCCTCATACTCGGAGTAGGAACCCTCATAGAAGACCACCTTCGAGTCGCCTTCGAACGAGAGAATGTGGGTGGCCACACGGTCGAGGAACCAACGGTCGTGGGAGATGACCACGGCGCAACCTGCAAAGTCCTGCAGACCCTCCTCCAATGCACGGAGTGTGTTCACGTCGATGTCGTTGGTCGGCTCGTCGAGCAGCAGGACGTTGCCCTCCTCCTTGAGTGCCAAAGCCAGGTGGAGACGGTTACGCTCACCACCTGACAGCATGCCGCACTTCTTCTCCTGATCGGCGCCCGTGAAGTTGAAGCGTGCCACGTAGGCGCGTGCGTTGACCTGACGGTTGCCCAGCATCATCAGATCGGCGCCCTGCGAGATGACTTCATAGACACTCTTTTCGGGGTCGATGGACTTGTGCTGCTGGTCTACATAGGCCAGTTTCACGGTGGGACCCACACGGAACGAACCCTCGGTGGGGGTCTCCAGACCCATAATCATGCGGAAGAGGGTGGTCTTACCCGTACCGTTGGGACCGATGACACCGACGATGCCTGCGGGGGGCAGCGAGAAGTTCAGCCCCTCATAGAGGACTCTGTCGCCAAAGGCCTTCTTCACATCGTGGGCCTCGATGACCACATCGCCCAGACGGGGACCGTTGGGAATGAAGATTTCGAGCTTCTCCTCCTTCTGCTTCACATCCTCGTTCATCATCTTGTCGTAAGCCGACAGACGGGCCTTCGATTTGGCGTGACGACCCGAGGGGGACATGCGCACCCACTCCAACTCTCTCTCGAGGGTCTTGCGGCGCTTCGACTCCTGCTTCTCCTCCATGGCCATGCGGGTGGTCTTCTGCTCCAGCCAGCCCGAGTAGTTGCCCTTCCAGGGAATACCCTCGCCACGGTCCAGCTCCAGAATCCAACCGGCTACGTTGTCAAGGAAGTAACGGTCGTGTGTCACGGCGATGACCGTACCCTTGTACTGCTGGAGGTGCTGCTCCAACCAGTCGATGGATTCGGCATCGAGGTGGTTGGTCGGCTCGTCGAGCAACAGCACGTCGGGCTGCTGCAGCAACAGGCGGCAGAGGGCCACACGGCGGCGCTCACCACCCGATAATACGTCGACCTTCTGGTCGGGGTCGGGACAACGCAGTGCGTCCATGGCGCGCTCCAGCACGCTGTCCAGCTCCCAGCCGTTGCAATGGTCAATCTTTTCATACAATTCGCCCTGACGCTCAATCAGACGCGCCATTTCGTCGTCCGACATCGGCTCGCAGAGCTTCATGTTGATATCCTCATACTCTTTGAGCAGTGCCACGGTCTGGGCACAGCCCTCCTCCACGATTTCGCGTACGGTCTTTTCGGGATCGAGTTTAGGTTCCTGCTCCAGATATCCGACAGTGTAACCGGGTGAGAAGACCACTTCGCCCTGATAGTTCTTGTCTATTCTGGCGATGATTTTCATCAGTGTGGATTTACCGGCACCGTTCAAACCGATGATACCGATTTTTGCACCGTAGAAAAAGGAGAGGTAGATGTTGTTCAATACCTTTTTTTGGTTGGTGAAGGTCTTGGATACACCAACCATCGAGAAGATGATTTTTTCGTCTGCCATATCTTAAAAATTCATTATTTTCCATTAGCGAACAAAGATACAAATAAAAACCGAAATTACTTCTATCTGCCGAGGGTTTATTGTCAGACAGGGGCGCAGTCGGGGTGGAGGGTGAACCTCTTGGGGATAAAAAACAAAACCGAAGCCGGAAAACGGCTTCGGTTCTATCTGTTCGGCGAAGAACAACTGCTAGTAGTTCTCGCGACGGGGCTCGAAGTAAGCCTGGGGGTGCTTGCAGGCGGGGCACATGAGGGGAGCCTCCGAAGCCTCGCATACGAAACCGCAGTTGCGGCACTGCCACCAGATTTTGCCGTCACGCTTGAAGAAGTTGTCGCCGGTTACGCGGCTCAGCAGCTTCAGATAGCGTCTTTCGTGCTCGGCCTCGGCTACCGAAATCATGCGGTACATGGCTGCAATCTCGGGGAAACCCTCCTCGTCGGCAATCTTTGCGAACTCGGGGTAGAGGTCGGTCCACTCCTCGTTCTCGCCCTGTGCTGCGGCCAGCAGGTTCTCCTTGGTCGAACCGATGACACCGGCGGGGTAGGATACGGTGATTTCTACCATGCCACCCTCAAGATACTTGAACATACGCTTTGCGTGCTCCTTCTCCTGGTCTGCGGTCTCGGTGAATACGGCGGCAATCTGCTCGTAACCCTCTTTCTTGGCCTTGCTGGCGAAGTAAGTGTAGCGCATGCGTGCCTGGCTCTCGCCTGCAAACGACTTCAACAAGTTCTGCTCTGTACGTGTTCCTTTGATGCTCTTTTCCATAGTTGTAATGTTTTTTATGTGTGTTTGTTATATTTGTTTCTTATTTCCTGATGCAAAGATAATAAAATAAAAATTGATAAAACAAATAAAAACCATCGGTTATTTTTATACGACTATTTGTTCTGTCTATGCTCCTGCTTCCATGCCCCTGCAATGCATATTTGCCCCATGGGGAATAACTCTGGGAAAAGAGTGTTATCTTTGCCGACGCTTAAAAAATGAAGAACTATGAATAATTTCAAGGGGGTGATTTATGCCGTCATCTCATCGGCGACATTCGGTCTGGTGCCGCTTTTTTCACTGACGCCGCTTCAGGCCGGCATGTCGTCACCGTCGATACTTTTCTATCGCATGGGCTTCTCGGCCGTGATGATGGGACTGATGAATCTTTTCCTCCACAAGAGTTTTAAAATCCGTTCGGGCGATTTGGGTATTGTGGCCCTGTTGGGTCTCCTCTATGGTTGCACCTCCATGGGACTGCTTCTCTCCTATAACTATATCCCCACAGGCGTGGCTACCACAATCCATTTCCTCTATCCGCTGGTGGTCTCGCTGTCGATGATTCTTTTCTTCAAGGAGAAGAGTTCGGTGTGGGTGTTCGTCTCGATTGTCATGTCGCTGGCCGGTGTGGCGCTGATGGCCAACAGCGACGGCTCGACAACCGATGCGGTGAAGGGGTTGCTCTATGTGGGAATCACGGTCTTCTCCTATGCCATATATATAATGGGTGTGATGAAGAGCCGCGCTTCGCGTATCGATTCCATGGTTCTGGCTTTCTATGTCCTCTGCTTCACTACGGTGATATTCGCCCTCTTCGCCTTGGCGGCAGACGGAACGATAGCACCCATCAGTGGCGGATACATGTGGCTCAACTTCATCTTGCTGGCGCTTCTGCCCACCGTGGTGTCGAATCTCACTTTGATTTTGGCCATCAAGAACATTGGCCCTACGATGACCTCCATTTTGGGTTCAATGGAGCCGCTGACGGCCGTGGTCATCGGGGTGTTACACTTCGGCGAGGTCTTCGACGTGCGTGCTGCCGTCGGTATCGTACTGGTCATTGCGGCAGTGGTGATAGTCATTCTGCAAAGCCGGAAGCCGAAGGCGGTGGAGGCATAGCCGCCGGTGTAGAAGAAACAGAAGGGGACGCAATCCATACAGGTTGCATCCCCCCTTTTTTGTCATTGGGTTGGGTTACTCACGCTTGGGATTCTTGGGAAACCAGCCTTTCTTGACGCGTTCGCGCTGTTCGAACAACTCGCCGATGGACCAGAACGAGGAGGCTCCCCATACGGCCAGCAGGGTCGACCACAAGATGTGGTGTACCGCCACGGAGGCGATGATGGTGGCAATGCCCATGAGCAGGAATACCCACCAGCATTTGACGCCGAAATAATACTCTCCCTTGATGACCATCGGGTGAAATAATCCGATGATGAGGAAGGTTGCCACTCCGATAACTATACCCGTGAGGTTGTATTCTGCTAAAAATTCCATAGATGTTTTTATTGGTTATTCTCGTTGATACAATGGTTCTACTTCTCAACTTCAGCAGCGCCGTCCGTCTCCGAAGAATAAAATATCAGTAGTCGGATTACCTGTTTGAAAGCATGATGCAGATTACAAATGTACGATTAAATCAAAAATCGTGCAAGACGCTCATGAAAAAAGAGAGTAATCCATCTCGGGATTACTCTCTTTTTTCATTGTCGAAGGATTAACGGTGCGACTCGAAATATCGGCTGAAGAACAGCAACTGATAGGGGAGCGAGTTGCTCCAGTAGGCCGCATTGTGTTTGCCCGGGCGCACGATGTAGTCGTGCCTGATGCCCTTATTCAGCAGTTTCTCATGCAGTCGGTTGTTCACCTCGAAGAAGAAGTCCTCATAGCCGCAGTCGAAGATGATGGCCAGTTCACCGTCCTTGAGGGTCTCGACCGATGTCATGACGGTGTGGGCGTCCCAGCGTTCGGGGAATTTCTTCATCTTGCCGAGCATCTTCTCCATCTCCCACGATTTCGGGAAAGGTCTGATGTCGACACCTCCCGAAGTGGAACCTACAGCTCCGAAGATGTCTTTGTGACGGGTGGCCAGCCACATGGCACCGTGGCCGCCCATGCTCAAACCGGTGATGGCACGGCTCTCGCGGCGAGGCTCGGTGGGGTAGTTGGCATCGACCCACTGGGTGAGTTCCTGCGACACAAAGGTCTCGAAACGTGAGGTGGAGTCCACGGGGCTGTCCCAATACCAGCTGTTGTCGCCGTTGGGGCAGACGATAATCATCTGGTAGCGGTCGGCCTCGCGGCCCAAATCACCGCCCATAATCTGTTGCCAGGCCAGATGACTGCCCGAATAGCCGTGGAGGAGATACAACACGGGGAAATGTTTGTCGCCCGAATGGTCGGGTGTGGCAACAAGGGTTGCAATCTCACGATTCATACTCTTGCTGTGAATCTGCTGTGTGTCGATTTGGGCAGCAAAAGCAGAACCGCCCAGCAGAAGCAGGGCCAGGGAAATTACAAATTGTTTCATCGTTTATTTCTTTTCGGGACGTGCGATGCTCTCTCGCATCGAGGTGTCGGCCATTACGTTTTTCATCTTATAATAATCCATGACTCCGAGATTACCGTTGCGGAAGGCCTCGGCCATGGCCAGAGGTACCTCTGCTTCGGCCAAAATCACCTTTGCCCTTGCGTCCTGCGCCTTGGCCTTGTTCTCCTGCTCCAGAGCCACGGCCATTGCGCGACGCTCCTCGGCTTTGGCCTGTGCGATGTTCTTGTCTGCTTGTGCCTGATCCATCTGCAACTGTGCACCGATGTTCTTGCCCACGTCGATGTCGGCGATGTCGATGGAGAGAATCTCGAATGCAGTGCCGGCGTCGAGACCCTTTTCCAATACTACGCGTGAGATGGAGTCGGGATTCTCCAGCACGATTTTGTGAGAGTCGGCCGAACCGATGGACGAGACGATACCTTCACCGACACGTGCCAGTACGGTCTCCTCACCTGCACCGCCGACCAGCTGCTTGATGTTGGCTCGCACGGTGACACGCGCCTTGGCGATGAGCTGGATACCGTCCTTGGCTACGGCAGCCACGGGGGGAGTGTTGATGACTTTGGGGTTGACCGACATCTGCACCGCTTCGAATACGTCGCGGCCGGCGAGGTCGATGGCTGTTGCCATCTTGAAGTCGAGCATGATGTTGGCCTTCTGTGCCGACACCAGGGCGTGTACCACATTCGACACATTGCCGCCTGCCAGATAGTGTGCCTCCAACTCGTTGGGGTTAAGCTGCAGACCGGCTTTCGTGCTCTCAATCATCGACGACACGATGACCGAGGGAGGAACCTTGCGCCAACGCATGAGAATGAGTTGCAGCAGGCTGATTCTTACACCCGAAACCAGTGCCGAGAACCACAGTCCCACCGGAATAAAATAGAATATGAGCCACAAAGCAACGAAGCCCATGAAGATAGACAATACTATCAGTCCGATTTCCAAGTCCATAATTATTAGTTGTTTAGTTGATTTTCCTTACGATGATGCTGAAATTCTCGAAGCCGACCACCTCAATGTCACACTGCTGGTCGATGAATGCGTCCAGCGATTTGGCTTCCCAGATTTTGCCGTTGACCGACACCTTGCCCATCGGTGCAAGACGCGAGAGGGTGATGCCGCGGTCGCCGGTTTTCACTTCCGAAGAGGGAAGCTCCGAACTCGACGAACCGATTTCCTGCTTGAGCGAGAACCGTTGCCAGGTCTTGGCCCGCAGACAGATGGCTGTGGCAGCCAGCGAAACGATGGCGATGATGAGTGTGGTGATGATACCTCCGGCCATTCCGTAGTCGCGGAAGGCCAGGTAGATGGAGCTGCCGTAGCAGCCGATGGCCAGCAGTGCGCCGACCGACACACCGGGCAGCAGTATCAGCTCGGCAATCAGAAACAGTATGCCGAGCAGCGAGAGAAATGCAATATATAACATATGTTCCATAATAGGTTGAATATTGCAATAAAGATACGAAAAAAATAATTAGTTGGTCACCTCTTTGACTTTAATTTCCAAATCGGAAGCCACCTCCTGAAGGGCGGCAGCCAGTTTGTCGGCCTCGGCCCCGTCTGTGAAGTTACCGATAACGAACATGTTCTGTCCCACGCGTGTCATGTCGTAGGACGAAGCCAGCTCGTCGATAATGTTCTTCATCTCGTCGGAGAGGGTCGAGGTACCGGCGATTTCCACCCGATAGGCAATCGGTGTCTCGCTGCCGTCACGCGAGATGTTGGTCATCTCGCCGTCGCGCCACATGACAATTTCGGGACGGAGGAAGCCATGTTTCTTCAACACGGCCTGTGCCTCTTCGGCCTCCTGATAGGTGGCAAAACCTGCGGTGTAGTAGCACCACTTCTTGTTCTCGTTCACCAGATAGGAGAGAGGGTAGGCACCTCGAAAAGTCGACACTGCACGTTTGGTGTTGTAGGTGCCGAGCAGAATGCGGTAGATGGTGCCGCGTGGATAGACCTTGCACTCCGGAATGGGATTCTGATAGTTGTATCGGGAGGTGCGGGTAATCTCCAGCGAATCGTAGATGATGAAGTTGCGCTCCTTGATTTCCAGTCGGGGCAGATTGTAATTCACGGCCGAAAGCTGCGATTCGACACCTTTCAGCGAATCGGCTGCCTGTTGGAATTTCAGCAAGTCGGCCACCTTCTTTTCATAGCCCACCAACTGCTTCTTGCGCACGAAATAGTCGACCACTTCGTCGGAAAGGGTCTGTCCCTGAAGAGACGAAGCCTTGCGCATGGCACTCTGCATCTCGTCCTCCTGCTGGGTGAGCAGTTCATCGTGGCTCAACTCGTCGAGAATGTAGCCATATGCGTAGCTCTTGTTGTCGTAGACATAGTTCCACATCTCGGAGAGCGAGTGGGCGAGGGTGGTGTTCAGACTGTCGAGCGAGTGAAAGCGGTTCTGTATCTCCACGGCCTCTTCCTGTGTGGCGGCGGCATTGTAGGTCTCCACCAATTCCGAGAGGGTGTTGTAGTTCATGAAGATGTTGTTGACCACATCTACGGCCTCCGTCTCCTTATGTTGTGCCTTTTGCAGGGCTTCATAATCGGCCGGTTGGAGATGCTCCTTGAAATAGAGGTTATCGACCAGATTGCGTACTTTCAGCGAGTCGGGTGTCGTGACGATGTTCTCCTGCGGCTGCACGGTCTCGACCTGCACACCGGCATCAAGCGAGGCGAAGACCCACTCCTGTTCGATGGTGTTTATCTTGTCGATGAGCTTGCCTTTGGCATTGCGGATATCGAAAATCGAACTTTCGAGCTGGAGAATCTCTCCTGTGTAGCTTTTGGCCAGCGAGGGGTCCTTGCGCAGGGCCGCACGCTTGGTGTTGATGATGTTCAACACCGAGTCCTCCCGAAACTGAAGTACGGCATCGCGTCTGAGCAGCGACATGTACTCTTCGTTGTTCTCCAGACCGGGAATGCGGGCTTCGACCACAGGCTCCTGTGCATAGAGACACGCACTGCCCAAAAGTGAAGCCAGGGTCAGTATATATGATTTCCTTAACATTTTTATCTCCACCATTTAATTAAAAAGAGCTGAATCAATCCAAAAATCTCCAAACGGCCGAACAGCATGAGAGTCGAAAACATGAATTTCACGGCGACAGGCATTGCCGCGTAGTTATCCATTGAGCCGAGCTCTCCAAATCCGGGACCGACATTGCCGATACAGGCCACCGAGCCTGTGAAACTCGTCGTGAGGTCCAGTCCGCAAATCGTGCAGAATACCGTTCCTGCCAATACGAGAAGCAGATATACGACAATGAATATGGATACTGAATTCAATAAGTCATTTTCCTGCACCGCACCGTCGAGTCTGATTCGAATGACTGCGTTGGGGTGTTGTTGCTGGCGGACTCTAGCCTTGATCATCTTGCAGGCCAGAATCAGTCGGTTGACCTTGATGCCGCCTGCCGTTGAGCCGGCCGAGGCACATATCAGCGAACCGAAAATCAGGATAATTGTGGCTAACGGAGTCCAAGTGTTGGTATCGGCAGTGGCATAGCCGGTAGTCGACACCAGCGATACGAATTGGAAGGCGGCGTGGCGGAAGGCGTTGGTGAATGTGGGGTAGATATCGGTCGAGAAGATGCTGACGGCGATGATGAGACTGCCAATAAGCAGCATGCCGAAATACCAGCGCGAGACTTCCGAGCGGAAGATATTGTTGCGTTTGCCGGTCACGGTAGCATAAATCAGACCAAAGTGGACACCGGCGGTGGCCATGGTGAATATCAGTATAGTGTCAATCATTGGACTGTTGAAGTAGGCGATACTGGCGTTCTTGGTCGAGAAACCACTGGTGGCGCAGGCCGACATGGCATGACACAACGAGTCAAACCAATTCATGCCGGCCATCTTGAGCAGCAGAGTCGAGAAGATGGTCAGACCGACGTAGACCACCAGAAGTATCTGCACGACGAACTGCGAATGATAGTGGTAGTTGTCCTTGGCCATCGTCGAGAGTTCGATGTTCGAGAGCGACATTTTGTTGCGTCCCATCGATGGGAGAATGACCAGTGCGAACATCACTACACCCATACCGCCAATCCATGTGGAGGCCATTCGCCAGAACTGGATACCACGGGGTAGTATCTCGATGTCGGTGAGAATGGTACCGCCCGTGGTGGTGAATCCCGAGACACTTTCAAACCAGGCATTCACGAAATTGAATTCGCCACCCCAAATCAGATAGGGAAAGGTGCCGACCAGACAGGCAATCAGCCACGAACCAACCACGATGCAGAAACTCTCCTTGGTGGTAATCTGGGCCTGCTTCTCGACGAAAATCATCGGGAAGGCACCCAGCAGGGCCGTCAGCAGGGTCGACAGCAAAAGAGGATAAAACGAAGAGTCCATACCGCTGACGTAGGCGATGCCTGCCGACAGCAGCATGAACGAGGCGATGAACAACATCACCATGCCGATATATCGCAATACAACTTCAACGCGCATAATTCCAAGCCTTATCTGAATTGCTTCGAATAAGCAATCAAAGCGTCAATTTTTTCTTTGAGTTCCAACATTTCGTCTTTCAATTCTCCTCTGACCGTAAACGGTATCTTGAAGGAGAGGTAATCGCCCAGTCCGCGGTTCATTCTGATGACGGGCTTCACGCAGGTGATGTGGGTGAAGTAGAAGAGCATCAGTACGATGGCAATCATCACCAGCAGCGAAATCAGCACGGGGGTCACGGCCCGATAGGCGTTCTTCTTCATCTGCTCGGCACGCGGAGCCAGCGAGCTCTGTGTCGAGGTCATGTAGTTCTTGATGGCCGAGGTGAGCTTGTCGTAGCAGGCTTCATACTTCTCGTTGTACCATTTGGCACCCACGGGGTCGGGGTGGCTGTCCGGTATCGTGTCGTTGAGATGCGTGCGGCCGAAAGTCATGAAATTGTCGGTCTGCAGCTTCAGTTCCGTGGTGGCGATGGCCAGCGAGTCGAGAAACGACTTCTCCAGCGCCTCGTTCTGTGCCACGGCCAGTGTGTTTTCCAATCTTTCGATGCTTGCACGGCACAGACTGTCGTAGGAGCTGTCGGCAAATACCGACACCCTTATCATGGCGACATTCTGGGCATGTGCCGCATCGAGCATCTCCTTGGCCAACTCGATGTTACGTTTGTTGGCCTTGAGGATATTGTCGGTGTCACTACTCAAATTGCTGAGTTCCCAAAAGGAGACCATACCCGAAAAAAACAGCAGACCTACGATACTCAAAAAACCTATCGTAATTCTCTTTTGCAAACCGGTCATATTATGCTACTATTATACAATAATATTACAAAGATAGCGATTTAATCGCAAAATTCAGCTTCCAAATCGTGATTTTCATCCATATTGAGGAGTTTTACCCGACAGATGGTATTGATTTTCGAGGCATCGTAGGGGGCTTTCACACGGCGGTAGTTGCCCGTGTAGCCGAACATCATGCCGTTGCGTCGCGTACTTTCGAAAAGCACGGTATCTTCCTCTCCGACACCCTGTTGGCAGAAGTCGGCATGCAGACGGTCGCAGAGCTCCTCCAACTCCTGCACACGGCGAGTGGCCACCGACGACTGTACCTTGTCGGGAAAGTGAATGGCCGGTGTGCCGGGACGTTCCGAATAGGGGAAAATGTGGAGAAAAGCGGGACGTACCTCCTCCAGGAAGCGGTATGTGGTTCTGAAATCCTCGTCCGATTCGCCGGGGAAACCCACGATGACATCGATACCGATGAAGGCATCAGGCATCAGGCGACGTACCGAGGCGATACGTTCAGCGAATTTTTTTGAGGTATAGCGGCGGCGCATGAGCCCCAGAATCCGGTCACTGCCGCTCTGGAGCGGAATGTGGAAGTGGTGCTGGAACTTGGGCGACGAGGCGCAGAACTCGATGATCTCCTCGGTGAGCAGGTTGGGCTCGATGGAGGAGATGCGGTAGCGTTCGATGCCGTCGACTTCGTTCAATGCCTTCAGCAGGTCGATGAATTTCTCTCCGGTCGTACGGCCGAAGTCGCCGGTGTTGACTCCCGTGATGACAATCTCCTTCTGGCCTTCGGCAGCGATGCGTTCCGCCTCCTTGACGATGTCGGCAATGGGCATGTTGCGGCTCGAACCGCGCGCATAGTGAATCGTGCAGTAGGCACAGCAATAGTCACAGCCGTCCTGCACCTTGAGGAAGGTGCGTGTGCGGTCGCCCGTGGAGAAGGCGGCGAAGAACGAGGTGATGTCGTCGGTGTCACAGCTGTAAATGTGCGCACGACCCTTGCCCGAAAGTTCGAGTACGCGGCGGTAGAGCGAGCCTTTGTCGTTGTTGCTCAACACCAGGTCGACTCCCTCGATGTCACCGATTTCGTAGGGCTTAAGCTGTGCATAGCAGCCTGTCACGGCGATGATGGCGTCGGGATTCTGACGGTGGAGCTTGCGGATAAGGTTGCGGCACTTCTTGTCGGCGTGTTCTGTCACAGAACAGCTGTTGATGACACATATGTCGGCCGGAGCATTGGGGGCCACTCTTACGAAGCCGCCCTCCTCGAACTGACGGGCGAGGGTGGAGGTCTCCGAGAAGTTGAGCTTGCAGCCCAAAGTATGAAAATTGACTCTGCGTTGTTGCATGAAAATTCCGTGTTAAAATAAATTTTGTGCCAAAATTACAAAAAACTCCCCGAAAGTAGGGGCAAATCGAGGGGTTTTAGAATAAAAAAATGTAAATTTGCGAGCATTATTAAAATCGGATATGTCTTTTTTCAATGATTTGATTCAATACGGTTATCTCGCGAATGCCCTGGCGGCATGTATCCTGTCGGGGGTAACATGTGGTATAATAGGTACATACGTGGTGTGCCGCCGCATGGTCTTTCTGACGGGAGGCGTGACGCATGCATCGTTCGGAGGTCTCGGAATCGCATTTTACCTGGGGGCCAACCCCATTTTGGGCGCGATGGTCTTTGCCGTGATGTCGACATTGGGTATCGAATGGGCCGGTGAAAAGGGAAATATCCGCGAAGATTCGGCCATCGGTATCATCTGGTCGCTGGGTATGGCCATCGGTGCGCTGTTTATGAGCATGCGTTCGGGCTACACGTCGGGTGATTTGTCGTCGTACCTCTTCGGAAGCATCATCACGGTGACGGGTGACGATGTCGTGGCACTGGCCGTCCTGGCGGCGGTACTGGTATTCGGTGCTATCCTGTGGCTCCAGCCGATTATCTACGTGGCCTTCGACAAGGATTTCGCACGCAGCAAAGGTATCCCCACGCGGTTTGTCACCTACCTGATGGCGATACTCACCGCTGTGACCATCGTCCTTTCGATACGCATCATGGGCATCGTGCTGCTCATTTCGCTCATCACCCTGCCGGTGGTCATCGCCAACGCGTTGTCGAAATCCTATCGCGTCATCACCCTGCTGGCTTCGGTGATTGCCGCCGCGGGCAACGTGACGGGACTGATTTTCAGCTACAATTTCGATGTTCCGCCCGGTGCCGCAATAATATTTACGCTTACACTTATGCTTATAATAGTAAAACTGTTAACTTTGCATAGAAAAAAATTAGCTGCCACTGCATGAAAACCATACATAAATTAGTACTGAAGTCCTATTTGGGCCCCATGATTCTCACATTCTTCATCGTGATGTTTGTCCTGATGATGAATTTTGTGTGGCGATATATCGACGAACTGGTGGGTAAGGGTCTCAGTGCAGGCATTATCATCGAGCTGATGTCCTACGCCATGGCCAACATGCTGCCTCTGGGTCTGCCGCTGGCCGTGCTGCTGGCTGCCATCATGACGCTGGGCAATCTGGGCGAGAATTACGAGCTGCTGGCCATGAAGTCGGCCGGTATGTCGCTGGTCAAAATCACCGCACCGCTCATCATTCTGGTCAGCTGCATCGCCGTGGGCAGTTTCTTCATCGGCAACAATCTGGTGCCGTATGCCAACAAGCGAATGTACAGTATCATCTACGATATCCGCCAGCAGCGTCAGACTCTCGAATTTCAGGACGGACTCTTCTTCAACGGTATCGACAACATGTCAATCCGTGTGGGACATCAGGATCCCAAGACCTCGCTGTTGCGTGATGTACTGATTTACGATAACCGCTCGGCCAACGGCAATATGAACACCGTGGTGGCCGATTCGGGCTATATCCGTCTGTCCGACGACAAGCGATACCTGCTGGTCGAACTCTACAATGGTCAGACCTATGAACAGACCCGCAATTCGCAGTGGTACAACAAAAGCTCCCTTCGCCACCATACCTTCGATGTGCAGAAACAGGACATTGCCATGGATGGTTTTGCCATGGGACGAAGCGATGCCAACCAGTTCTCGAACAGCCAGACCAAGAACATCAATGAGTTGCAGGGCGATATCGACTCTCTCGAAAAGCGTGTGAACCAGGCGACTACCAACTCCTATGAGCCGCTGATTAAGGATCAGATTTTCGCCAGTGACAAGAATGTCATACCCTCGACGGATTCCACGTGGGTTGACAAGAGCCGGTGCGAAGGAAAACTGCTCACCGACAGTCTCGCGCAGCTCAGCATCAGAGACAAGGAGAAGATATGGAATTCGGCGCGTGCGCGTGCCAAAAATTCGCGCAACATGTTCTCCTTCGACGAGTCGTCGGCCAAAAGTTCGCTCAACCAACTCTACAAGAGCAAGGTCGAGTGGCACAAGAAGGTGTCGCTGCCCGTCTCCATTATCATCTTCTTCCTCATCGGTGCGCCGCTGGGTGCCATTATCCGAAAGGGTGGTCTGGGATTGCCGGTGGTGGTGTCGGTCATCTTCTTTGTGATCTATTATATTATCAGTATCTCGGGCGAGAAACTGGCCAAGGAGGGTAGCTGGGAGGCTTGCTACGGCATGTGGCTGTCGACCTTTATTCTTACCCCCATCGCCGTGTATCTGACCTACAAGGCCACCAACGACTCGGCATTGCTCGACACCGACTGGTATGCCGGAAGAATCAAAGCGCTCAAGGAGCGTTACCCCATAATTGAAAAAGTAAATAACGCGATAAAATTCAAACGCCATGCGAAACGAAACAAAACTGAATAGTGTAGAGGAGGTTCTCGAAGACTTCCGTAATGGTAAAATAGTAATCGTTGTTGACGATGAAGACCGTGAAAATGAGGGCGACTTCATTGTTGCGGCCGAAAAAATAACCCCCGAAATCGTAAACTTCATGCTCAAGGAAGGTCGCGGTGTATTGTGCGCACCTCTGAGCGAGAGCCGTTGTGCCGAGCTGGGATTGAACATGATGGAGGAAAACAATACCTCGTTGCTGGGTACTCCCTTCACCGTGACAGTCGATCTGCTGGGTGAGGGTTGCACCACCGGTGTGTCGATTCACGACCGTGCAGCGACGATCCGTGCCCTTGCAAATCCCGAGACGAAGGCGACCGATCTGGGTCGTCCGGGTCACATCAACCCGCTGCGTGCCCGTGAGAAGGGTGTGCTCCGCCGTCCGGGCCATACGGAGGCTGCTGTGGATTTGGCACGTCTCTCGGGTCTTCAGCCTGCAGGTGCGCTCATCGAAATCATGAACGAGGACGGCACGATGGCACGTCTGCCTCAGTTGATGGAGAAGGCCGAGAAGTTCGGATTGAAAATCATCTCCATCGCTTCGCTGATTGCCTACCGTCTGAAGCAGGAGTCGATTGTCGGGAAGGGTGTCACCGTGCCTCTGCCCACAGAGTGGGGTGAGTTCAAGATTACCCCCTTCCTGCAAAAGTCGAACGGCGTGGAGCATGTGGCACTCACCAAGGGCGAATGGTCGGAGGACGAACCCGTGTTGATTCGTGTGCATTCGTCGTGCGCTACGGGTGATATCTTCGGTTCGTACCGTTGCGACTGCGGCGACCAGCTGCACCAGGCCATGCAGATGATTGAGAAGGAGGGCAAGGGTGCCGTTGTCTACCTCAATCAGGAGGGTCGCGGCATCGGCCTCTGCAACAAGATTCATGCTTACAAATTGCAGGACGAGGGTCTCGATACTGTCGATGCCAACATCAAGTTGGGTTTCAAGGCCGATGAGCGCGACTACGGCGTAGGTGCCAGCATCATTCGCGAGCTGGGTATTCGTAAGATGCGTCTGATGACCAACAACCCCTCGAAGAAGGCCGGTTTGGAGGGTTATGGTCTGGAGATTGACGAGATTGTCCCCATCGTTATCCAGCCCAACAAGTACAACGCCCACTATCTGGAGACCAAGCAGGAGCGCATGCACCACAAGCTCGGTCTGGAAAAGAAATAACAGAAATTCATTTACAACGTGCGGAGTACCCATTGCAGGCACTCCGCATGCTGTTTTTTAACGTGAAAAGCTATGAATGCAAAGGATATAAGAATCGTTTTCATGGGTACGCCCGAATTTGCCGTGCCGTCGTTGCGTGCATTGGTCGATAACGGCTACAATGTGGTGGCTGTGGTGACCACACCCGACAAACCCGCCGGACGAGGTCAGAAACAGCACGAGAGTGACGTCAAGGTGGCTGCACGTGAGATGGGTTTGCCCATTCTGCAGCCCGAGAAGTTGAAGTCACCCGAATTTGTGGAGGCCATGCAGGCACTCCGTCCCGATTTGGGTATCGTCATCGCCTTCAGAATGCTGCCCGAAGTGATTTGGGCGATGCCCCGTTTCGGAACCTTCAACCTCCACGCCTCGCTGCTGCCCCAATATCGTGGTGCCGCCCCCATCAACTGGGCGATTATCAACGGAGAGAAGGAGACCGGAATCACCACCTTCCTGTTGAATCATGAGATTGACAAGGGTGCCATTTTGGGACAGAAGCGCATGCCTATTCTGCCGGAGGACAACATCGGCACGATGTACGACAAGCTCATGAACGAGGGTACGCAGCTGGTGTTGGATACCGTGGAGCGCATAGCTGCCGGTGATGTCACCCCCGTGGAGCAGAACGTTGACGAGTCGACACTGAAACCCGCCCCTAAAATCTTCAAGGAGGACGGCCAGATTCATTGGGAGAAGGAGGGTGAGTCGATTGTCAATCTGATTCGCGGCCTGTCGCCCTATCCTGCGGCATGGGGCGAGATGATTAAGGCTGACGGTACCACCAACAGAGCCAAAATCTACTCGGCGACATTCGAGGTAAAGCACCATGATGTGGCCTGCGGTACCATCGAGAGCGATGAGCGCACCTACATTCGTGTGGCATGCAAGGACGGCTGGATAAATCTCAACGAGGTGCAGCTGGCCGGCAAGAAGCGACTTCGCGTGAAGGAGCTGCTGCTGGGCTTCAGAGACGTGCTCCAGTACTCCTTCAGATAGAGTCGTTGCCGGGAATACGGACGGCTTACCGATATATGGTCATCTGCTGCCGCGGTGGAACGGAGAGGTTTTCAGCTCCGGCGACTGTCTGAGATTGTTCGTGTTACATTGTCGGTGCTGCGATGAAGCCTTCCGAGGTTCTTGAGAGAATAAATTGTGTTGCATGGACAGCATACATATACGAAAAGAGGACGACTCCTTATGGAGTCGTCCTCTTTTCATTTGGAGCATTTCGGCCCGAGGGTTATCGCTTCTTGATAATCTCGCCGCCGTGCTTGATGGCTTCCTCGTTCATGGGCAGAAGTTTCCATGCTCTTTCGGGCAGTGACTCCTTCAGACCAATCATCACGTTCTCCATCTTCACCAGAGGGCGTACTTTCAGATAACCGCCCAAAATCATGGTGTTGAACAGCTTTGACTGTCCCATCTTGGCACATTCCGAGGTGGCGTCAATCGAATAGACCTCGATATCGTCACGCACCGGGTGGCGCGAAATACCGTTGGTATCGTAAATCAGCACACCACCGGGCTTTACCAGCGGCTCGAACTTCTCCATCGACTGCTGGTTGAGAATGATGGCTGTATCGAACTCGTGAGCAATGGGTGAAGATATCTTCTTGTCCGAGAGAATGACCGTAACATTGGCTGTACCGCCACGCATCTCGGGACCATACGAAGGCATCCATGTCACCTCATAATCCTGCATCACGCCGGAGTAAGCCAGAATCTTACCCATCGAGAGGACACCCTGTCCTCCAAATCCTGCAATAATTAATGTTTCTTTCATAGCTCTCTCCTTCTCTATTTTACTTCCTTAATATCTCCCAGCGGATAGAAGGGCAGCATGTTCTCCTCCAGCCACTTGTTGGCGGCCACAGGTGACATCTTCCAACCGCTGTTACATGTCGACACGACCTCCACCAGTGAGAAGCCCTTGCCTTCCATCGAACGCTGGAACGCCTTTTTGATGGCAGCCTTGCACTTGCGCACGTTGGCCGGCTTGTGGACGCTCTGACGGGTGATGTAGGTTGCACCGTCGAGGTGGGCCATCATCTCGGCAATCTTGTAGGGGTAGCCGTTCAGATGTGCATCGCGACCATAGGGGGTGGTGGCGGTCTTCATGCC
>JAHHQN010000008.1 GCA_020026375.1 Alistipes sp.
TTGTAGGCCTGCATGACAAACCAATAAGGCTTGTCGCGATCCTCGATATTGTTCAGACTCGTTCCCACTGATTTTGCACTGTTTCTTTCAGACAAGAGCGTTCTCTGGGTACTTCCAAATTTATGCATCTGGAAGTATATCAGCGAGTTACGCGTTTCTAAAATTTAATGTCAACCGTTTATGTTATTTCTTTTTAAGAAAGGAGATTAGTGCATAACAAATTAAAATCCAGCCTGTTGCGCAATCACAAACAAGCTGGATTTTATAGTTTTAAAAGGCGTATCCAATAAAAAAGGAAAGAAATATTGCCGGAAATTCAACGGCACAAAGCTGCATGTTCTGGAAAAGAAACCGAACACAAGACTGCCTTCATTGAAAAAACATCATATTGAAAATCTGTTTTTTACAAGCTAACGAAAAGTAGTGATATCGGAAATAATTTTCGGGCAATTCTTGTTTAATTCGTTTAAAGATAGTACATTTGAACCGTCAACAGTAATCTTTCTTAAAAAGAAATCATTCCTTTCCTCGGTAATTCTACTTCAAGTATCCCGATGACAAACTGTTGATACTTTCTGCAGAAATCAGTATGAGATGATTAATCGTCGGATAGACAATCAAAGAATCAGCCTGTGTAGAGTAGGTTTTCCGATTTTTCCAAAGAAAATATTTCTCCTTTTCCGTCCCTGATGTTGTCCCCTGTCTGCCGATATAAGTCTCCGACACGGCAACCGACATCGCAACAAAAAGATGTGTGAAAGATGTAAAAAAAAAGAGTCGGGACTATGCAAGTCCCGACCCATCTGTTGTTCAAAATATCCGCAATGTCGGCTACCATGCAAACAGCGGATAGTCGGCCATCAGCGCGTTGACATCCTTACGGACAGCGGCGATGTTCTCCTCGTTCTCGGGATCCTGCAGCACACGGTCGATGAGTCCCACGATATAGTCCATCTTGTCCTCCTTCAGACCACGGGTGGTGATGGCAGGAGTGCCGAAACGCAGACCCGAAGTCTGGAACGGCGAACGGCTGTCAAAGGGAACCATGTTCTTGTTGGTGGTGATGTCGGCCGCAACCAGACAACGCTCGGCCACCTTGCCCGTCAGGTCGGGGAACTTGGTGCGCAGGTCGACCAGCATGAGGTGGTTGTCCGTGCCGCCCGACACAATCTTGTAGCCGCGCTTGACGAAAGCCTCGGCCATCGCTTTGGAGTTCACCTGCACCTGCTTCTGATACTCCTTGTATTCGGGTTGGAGCGCCTCGCCGAAGGCCACGGCCTTGGCGGCGATGACATGCTCCAGCGGACCGCCCTGAATGCCGGGGAAGACCGCCGAATTGATAATCTGCGACATCTTCTTCACCACACCCTTGGGTGTCTTCAGTCCCCACGGATTGTCGAAGTCCTTGCCCATGAGGATAATACCGCCACGAGGACCGCGCAGGGTCTTGTGGGTGGTGGAGGTGACGATGTGGGCATATTTGACGGGATTCTCCAACAGACCGGCTGCAATGAGACCTGCCGTATGTGCCATGTCGACCATGAAGATGGCACCCACCTTGTCGGCGATTTCGCGCATGCGCTTGTAGTCCCATTCGCGCGAGTAGGCCGAAGCACCGCCCACGATGAGTTTGGGTTTGCACTCCAGCGCCTTCTGCTCCATGGCGTCGTAGTCAATCTGTCCCGTGGCCTCGTCGAGCTGGTAGCCTACGGCGTTGAAGTACATGCCCGACATGTTGACCGGCGAACCGTGGGAAAGGTGACCGCCGTGGGCAAGGTCGAGACCCATGAAGGTATCACCGGGGTGCAACACCGCAAAGAACACCGCCATGTTGGCCTGTGCGCCGGAATGGGGCTGCACATTGGCATATTCCGCACCGTAGATTTCACAGATGCGCGCGATGGCGAGGTTCTCCACCTGGTCGACGACACCGCAACCACCGTAGTAACGGGCTGCCGGATATCCCTCGGCATACTTGTTGGTCAGCACCGACCCCATTGCCTCCATGACCTGGTCACTCACAAAGTTCTCCGAAGCGATAAGCTCGATACCGTGAGTCTGTCGCGCACGCTCCTGCTCAATGAGACTGAAAATTTGGGAATCTCTTTTCATTGTCGTTAAATAGTTTTTAAGGTTCAAAGTAGACTGTCGGGTGCTTGGCCGCACACCGGACAATGTTTACGATATAAAGGTAATAACTTTTTCCACACGTTGCACGCTTCGCGCCAAAAAAATCAGCACACTGCGCCTGCGGAAGAAGCCGCCACGCAAAGAGGTCTCCGCCGGCGGAAGGGCAAAAACCGCCACAAGTCGCAATCCGTCAGCCGGAAACGGCGTCCGAAGGCGTGAAAATTATTTATAAAATCGGATAAATCTCTTATAAAATCAGTTCCCGGCCGGAGTGCTTCCGTCCGTGCCGTGCCGTCGGCAACGCGGCAACAGGCCTTGTTTATCAGAACATTAAATTCGGGAAGCGGTTTTTTTGTACTCACGCCCGTTTACGGGGTGCAAAAGAGGAATATTCGAAAAAAATTTCTTAAATTTGTAAGCATCTAATAAACTTATACATAACACATAATGACGAAACCTAATATCCGTCTTTGGAATATTCTGCTGGCGGCCGGCCTTGTCGGCTCCACCCTGCTTATAGGCAAATATTACTTTTCGTATTGGCAGACCGCCTCGGCACAGCCTGCCGACACCGCGGTCATGGAACTGCCCGAAGGGCACCCCGACATCACGCAACTCCCCCCGCAGGAGTTCCCCGCTCCGGGGCAATACTGTCTGGCCTGCCACGAGGGCATAGAACCGACGCGCCCGATGGAGTCGGAAATGATGCGTCAGATTATGGAGCGGGGCGCAGAGTTGGGCGACCCCAACGGCTGCGTGGTCTGCCACGGCGGCACCCCCTCGGAAACCGCCGACAAGCACCGCGCCCACCGCGGTGCACCCAAAGGCTCTGCACTCAAGGCGTTCACCCCCGTGCCGGGCGCATTGCAGGTCAACGACAACACCTGCGGCATCTGTCACGAGGACCACACCTATAATGTCCACCGCTCGATCATGAACACCGACGCCGGCAAGATGAAGGCCATCACCTGGGCATTCGGTATCGACACCGACAACAAGGACCACATCTACGGCGACCACGCCATCGACGATCCCGACGGTAGCGAACCGCGCTTCGGCTCGGAGCAGTACAAGGCCTACATGCGTGAAATGGCCGCACAATTCCCCGGCCAGTATCCCCAATCGCTGAAGGCTCTGCCGCAAACCTCCTACGAGAAGCTGGAGAAACTGCCCCGGGAGGCGGCATTCGCCTACCTGCGCAACTGCAACGCCTGCCACCTGAGCGGAAAGGGCATGCAGGACAGAGGACACTTCCGCGGCATGGGTTGTGCCGCCTGTCACTCGCTCTACTCCAACGAGGGCTACTACGAGGGCAGCGATACGTCGATTGACCGCAAACAGCCCGGACACCTGATGATTCACTCGATGCAGGGCAGCCGCAAGTCGGCCGCCACCATCAACGGCACAACGGTGTCGGGTGTGCAGGTGTCGACCTGTGCGGCCTGTCATGCCGCCGGCCGACGCATCGGACACGCCTATCAGGGTCTGATGGCTCTGGGACACAGCGACAACCGCGGCCCCTTCGACGAGAACGGCCAACCTCAACAGAAAAATGCAGGATATGTCTACAAATACATAAAGAACGACGCCCACCACCGCATCTCGAAGGACGGCAAGGAGGTCGTTGGTCTCCTCTGTCAGGACTGCCACACCACCAACGCCATGCACGGCAACGGCAACATCGGCTCGACGACGCTGGCCACCATCGAAATCGAGTGCGCCGACTGTCACGGCACTCCGACCCACTATCCGTGGGAGCTGCCCCTGGGCTACGGCGACGAGTTCGGCAGGCAGCTGGACATGACGCTGGCACGCGGCGTGGCCGACCAGCCGATGGAGGTCACACGAAAGTTCGGCATGGTCTACCCCAAGGAGGACGGCTATCTGCTGTCGGCACGCGGCAATGCGCTGGGCAATGTCGTCCGTCGAGGCGACAAGGTCATCGTACACTCCGATGCAGGTCACGACTTCGAGGTTCCCGTATTGAAGAACCTCACGCGCGACGAGGCATGGAAGCACCCCAAGAAGGCCGAAGTGGCAATGGTGGGTGTCGCACAGCACATGGAAAAGCTGGAATGCTACGCCTGTCACTCGACATGGGCGCCCCAATACTACGGTTACAAGTCGGTGATGGACTTCTCGCAGAAATCCGTCGACTGGCTGGCCTCGGCCGAAGATGTCGACCGTAACGAGTTGACAGCCGACTACCGCAAACGCTACGTCATGCAGCCCGGACGCGAAATACTCGGCGACTACAGCCATGTGCGCTGGGAGAATCCGCCACTGGGCATCAACGGCGAAGGCAGAGTCACACCGCTGACCGGTGTCATACAGATGGTCAGCACGGTCATCGGACCCGACGGCAAGGTGGTGGCGTGGAACCGCACGGCCAAAACCGAGGAGGGATATGACGCCATGGAGCTGGCTCCGCTCAACCCCCACACCACCTCGCTCGAGTCGAGAGAGTGTTCGGAGTGCCACGGCAACTCGGTAGCCGCAGGCATGGGCATGGAGAACGGACGTTATGACGCACAGCCCCACATCACACGCTATGCCGATGTGGTGGACGGCGAGGGCAACAACGTCAGCGAATTTACACAGGCACAGATTCACGCCATCAGGGACCTCCACGGCGACTTCATGCAACTGGTCAACGCCGACGGCCGACAGGTGCAGACCATCGACACCCACTGGCCCACATCGATGCCGCTGACCGACGAACAGAGAGGCAAACTCTCGCGCAACGGCACATGTATTGCATGTCACCAGGACATACCCGACGGCTCGATACCCATACGCATGCTGGGCAAGATTGCCGAAGTGGCCCACCTCAGTTTTGCATCGGGTGAGCAGCACGACAAGCTCATGCACGAGAACAACGTGATGGTGTCGTGGTTCAAGGCTCTGGGTATCATCGCCATCGTGATATTCATTCCCGTGGGTGTGTACGCCTTTGTGAAAAGACGCAAGATAAGAAACATCATCAAACGATTCCGCGCATGCTGCAAAGAATAAACAGATTTCTGTCATCGACATCGGCAACCGTCATTCTGCTGCTCATTTATGCAGTATTGATGGCGGTTGCCACCTTTATAGAGAAGTCGGAAGGCACGCAGACGGCCAAGGCTCTGATTTACTACTCGCCGGCCTTCATGCTCCTCCACCTGCTGATGGTCGTCAACTGTGTGGCGCTGACCCTCCGCCGACATCTGCTGCGAAGAGGGAAGTGGGGATATGTGGTCACCCATCTGGCAATGATTGTCATACTGGTCGGCGCAAGTGTCACCCATCTGTGGGGCGGCGACGGCACAATCCATCTCCGCGAAGGGGAGCGCAGCAACACGGTCATCAGCCGCGAGGGCGGCCGACAGACAGTCATACGACTGCCCTTCGAGGTGGAGTTGACCGACTTCCGACTGATTCGCTACCCCGGCTCGCAGAGTCCCGCATCGTATGAAAGCGATGTGAAGGTACACGACAAGAGTGAGGTGAGCGAACACAAAATCTACATGAACCGTGTGTTGGACTACGGCGGCTACCGCTTCTTCCAAGCCTCGTATGACGCCGACGAGCGGGGCTCGATTCTCTCGGTGAATCACGATGTGGCCGGAAGACTCATCTCCTACTGGGGCTATTTTCTGCTCACAGCGGGTCTGGTGGGGTGTCTGGTGGGCAAGGGATCGCGTTTCAGGACACTGTGCCGACAGTTGAAGGTCGTCGCCCTGGTAGCGGCCGCAGGCATCGCCTTTCCGGCAGCGGCGGCGGAGACTTCCTCGTCCCCGGCCGAACGGTTCGGCATGTTGCCGATGTTGTCGCAACAGGGGCGCATCGTCCCCGTCAACACCTTCTCTTCGGAGTTGGTGCGCAAGCTCAAAATCAGGGAGACGAACCTCTCGCCCGAGGAGCTGCTGCTGGGCATATTGACCCGTCCGGCACAATGGGCCGCAACACCGCTCATCGCCGTCGACGAGAGCGACATCAGAAAGAACTACACCGACGGACGGCACATCATCGCCTATCGCGATGCCTTTGACACACGCGGCAACTACAAATATGCCACAGAGGTGGAGCGCGTCTACCGCATGCCCCCCTCCGAACGTACGCACACCGACCGCGAGCTGCTGAAACTCGACGAACGCATACAACTCCTCCACCGTCTGTTCAA
Source organism: Alistipes sp. (assembly GCA_020026375.1). Taxonomy (GTDB): domain Bacteria; phylum Bacteroidota; class Bacteroidia; order Bacteroidales; family Rikenellaceae; genus Alistipes. Next base: position 6,296 of record JAHHQN010000008.1, read on the forward strand.
CTACGAGATGCTGAGGATTTTCCCCGTGCCGCAGGACTCGGTGCGTCATCGGTGGCTGGCGGCCGGCGACGACCTCTCACTCCTCACGCCCCAAGACTCGACCAAGGTGGTCGGCCTGTTCAGAGACTTTCTGGCGGCGTGTGCCTCCGACAACACGGCAGCAGCCGACCGCGCGCTCGACAATATCCGCCGCTACCAGCAGGAGAACCGCTCGGGACTGGAAATCGACATGGCGAAGATAGCAGCCGAGGTGCGTTACAACCGTATGAATCTGGAGGCGCGCTGCAAGCTCGGCTATCTGATATCGGGTGCGCTCCTGCTGCTGCTCGCCGTCACGGGCTGGCTGGCCGGCAGGGGACGGAAGGCGGTGAGGTATGGCATGACGACCTTATATATAGTGGTGGCGCTGCTCTTCCTGCTCCACACCTACACGCTGGGCATGCGCTGGTACATATCGGGTCATGCCCCCTGGAGCAACTCCTATGAGACGATGATATTCATGGCATGGACTGGCGTGCTGGGCGGCTTCTGCTTCGTGCGCAAGAGTCCGATGACGCTGGCTCTGGCCACTGTGTTTGCAGGCGTCGTCCTCTTTGTGGCCGGACTGAACTGGCTCGATCCCGAAATCACGGAGCTGGTCCCCGTACTCAAATCTCCGTGGCTGATGTTCCATGTGGCGGTGCTGATGATTGCCTACGGCTTCATGGGGGTGGGGGCCATGATTTCAACCCTCAATCTGGTGTGCATGGCACTTGTCGGCCGACACGACAAGAGTCACCTCAACGCACAAATCCGTCAGCTGTCAATCATCAACGAGCTGGCTCTGACCATCGGTCTGGCTCTGATGATGGTGGGCATCTTCCTCGGCGCGGTGTGGGCCAACGAATCGTGGGGCCGCTACTGGAGCTGGGACCCCAAGGAGACCTGGGCGCTGGTGACGGCCGTGGTCTATGCCGCCCTGCTCCACTACCGCTGGCTACGCCCCTCGAAGGACGAGGTGGGATTCAACATCGGTGGCCAATGGGCCTTTCTGTCGGTGCTGATGACCTATTTCGGGGTGAACTACCTGCTCAGCGGCATGCACTCCTACGGCAATGTCGGCGGATTGTCGGATTTGCCGGCAGGCGTATATGCAGCCTTCGCCATCATCTTCTTCGCACCTGCAACGGCGGCACTGCTCCGTCGCCGCAGGAAGGAAGAACAGCACGGAAAAGACTGACATGCGGCAGCGTGCGGTCTCTTGCCAATGCGCTTCGGGGAACATGCGGGGAAGCTCTTCCGGCAGGGGCCACCTCACTTGTGCAGGCAAGGATTTGCACGGCACAAAGTCGATTTTGGAGGGTAAAAGTCTCTTTTTAAGTTTTTTTTATTATATTTGCATTATGGTTCGTTACCAATAAAAAAGGCGTATCGGACAATTTAAGCGGATTTAAGAACTAACGAAAAGAGTATAAACCTTATAAATTATCGAAAAAATCATGAAATTACTCGAAGGTAAAGTGGCTGTCATCACAGGTGCAGCACGCGGTATCGGTAAGGCAATCGCCCTCAAGTTCGCCGAGCAGGGTTGCGATGTTGCATTCACAGACCTCGTCATCGACGAGAACGGCAAGGCTACCGAGGCTGAAATCGCCGCCATGGGCGTCAAGGCCAAGGGTTACGCATCGAACGCAGCCAATTTCGAAGAGACACATAAGATTATCGAGGAGATTCACAAGGACTTCGGCCACATCGATATCCTCATCAACAACGCAGGTATCACCAAGGACGGTCTGATGATGCGCATGTCGGAGGCGCAGTGGGACGCTGTACTCACCGTCAACCTCAAGTCGGCATTCAACTTCATTCACGCCGTGACCCCCATCATGGCCCGTCAGAAGAGCGGCTCGATTATCAACATGTCGTCGGTTGTGGGCGTGAGCGGCAACGCCGGCCAGTGCAACTACTCGGCTTCGAAGGCAGGTATGATCGGTCTGGCAAAGTCGATTGCCAAGGAGATGGGTTCGCGCGGAATACGTGCCAACTGCATCGCCCCCGGTTTCATCATGACCGACATGACCGCACAGTTGCCCGAAGAGGTGAAGGAGGGCTGGTACAAGCAGATTCCCCTGCGCCGCGGCGGTACTCCCGAAGAGGTGGCAAAGGTGGCCCTGTTCCTGGCCTCCGACCTCTCGTCGTATGTCAGCGGTCAGGTCATTCACTGCTGCGGTGCGATGAACTGCTAATCGACGGAGTGCCACAACCCGTACAATAACAAAGAACAGCCTTCTTCCTTCATGCGGAGAAAGCTGTTCTTTTTGTTATCGGAGATGCGGTTTGGAGCGTTTTTTTATTGCACGGAGGTTGCAAATCATCTCTTTTTTCCTACATTTGCCATTATGAAAAAGATTATCCTCTTATCACTGCTTTCGCTCTGTGCAGCCACGGCTGCCGCACAGGAGGCGACCCTGCCCACCCCCGACGCCAAGGTGCTGGGCATGGGCGGTGTGGCCATGACTACCCTCTCGGGATCTCACGCCATCTACAACAACTCGTCGCTGACCGTCTTCTCGGACATGCCCTCACAGATATCGTCGTCGTACTACGGTCAGGGGGAGTTCGACTACTACGCCGTATCGGGACACTGCCGCTTCGACAACATCAATGTGGCACAGATAGGCTGGCGGCAGTATCTGCGCGAGAAGGGGAACAACGACATGGCGCTGGATTTGGGCTATGCCCACAAATTCAACGATAGCTGGGGTATCGGCATCACGGCACGATACATACACCTCAAACGCCCCACCCAATCGGCCGACGCACTGGCCGTGGACCTCAACACCTCGTGGGTGAAACCTCTCGACAACATAGGTCTGGGTTCCACGTTGCGTGTGGGTGCCAAGCTCGGAAATCTGGGCGGCTACCTCAACAACTCGGACTACACCCTGCCGATGGACATCACCGCAGGTGTGGCCCTCGACTCGTTCTTCACCGATGTGCATGAGGTGACCCTGGGTGTCGACATGGGCTACTACTTCACCCCCCGACAGGTGAGAGGATTCCAGATGTCGGTGGGTGCCGAATACAACATCATGCAGCTGATACAGTTGCGCGCCGGATACCACTACGGCGAGCGTCGCGACTACTATCCCAGCTACGGAAGTGTGGGTGCAGGTATCAGAATCCTCCACCTCAGACTGGATTTCGCCTATCTCTTCGCAGAGAAAAACACCCTGCTGCACAACACCTACAGTCTGAGTTTCGGTCTGGACTTCTAGGCGGATTGTTGGCAACGGCAGCCGACATGCAGACGCAAGAAACGGAGCGGAGGAGAAAATCGGATTTTCTCCTCCGCTCTCCTTTTCGGGCAGGACGGAATACTGTTGTCCATCAAAAAAAATCGGGCGGCAGCGACTCCGGCAAATGATTTTTTTTGTAATTTTAAATCGCTAAAAAAACATCAGAAATGAACTTCAAAAACCTATTGCCACTGCTTGCCATCGCAACACTGTGCGGCGGCTGTTGTTCGAACAACGGCAACGAACAACCCCTGATTCAAAGCATCAACACCACAGGAGACCAACTCTATCTCCACGTCAACGGTCTGGAAAAGAGTTTCACCGCCGCTTTCCTTTCGGACACCCACTACACCATCGAGGACGAAAGAGGTGCCGAATACTACAAATACTCGAAGCGCATGGGCGGCGAGGCGGCCAAACCCGAAAACTACGGCAAGGGCAACGGACGCGACAAATTCCTGTTGCAGACCCTCGAAAAGGCACGCAAGGCCGATGCCAAGCTGGTGATTCTGGGCGGCGACATCATCAACTACCCGTCGCTGGCCTCGGTGGAGCGGCTCCGTCAAATCATGGACGAGTCGGGACTCAAATGGACCTACATCGCCGGCAACCACGACTGGCACTACGAAGGCGAGGCAGGCACGGACATGGAGCAGCGCGACAAGTGGACGCGCACCAACCTCGAGCCACTGTATCAGGGCGAGAATCCCCTCTATGCGGCGCAGGTCATCAACGGTGTCAACTTCGTGACCATTGACAACTCACTGTCGGAGATTACCGACGAGCAGCTCCGCTTCATGGAGGAGCAAATCGGGAAGGGATATCCCGTGGTGGTGGCCTGCCATGTGCCGCCCTATCTGCCCGGACACGACATTTTCTACACCTGCGGAAACCCCGACTGGAATGCAGCCAACGACCCCCTCTATGAGCTGGAACGCCGACAGCCGTGGGCCGAGGAGGGATTCCGTCCGACGACCTACAAATTCCGCGACCTGATTCTCCGCTCGCCAAAGGTCATCGCCATTCTCGCAGGACATACCCACCGCCATTCGGTGGATTACATCAACAACAGAATCGTCTATGTCACAGGAGCCAACTTCGAGGGCAGCGACGTGATACTCCACTTTGTGCCGGCCGAGTAATCCGCTCCCCGACACGTTACGACACAAAAAACGGAGGCAGTCCATGCGGACGGTCTCCGTTTTGTTTTCCGACCGCAGTGGAGCGGCTACAAAAGAGGCTTTATCTCCTGCAGAAGCGTATGGCAGGCATCCTCCAGCATGTCGAGTACCAGTTCGAAGCCCTCGTGTCCCTCATAGTAGGGGTCGGGGACGTAGCTCCAGTCGGGAAAACGCGTGAAGTAGTCGCGCATACGGAAAATCTTGAGGTCGGTCTCGCGCGTGGGCGAAAGGCAGAAGACATTTTCGTAGTTCATGTCGTCCATCACCACAATACGGTCAAACTCCAGGAAGTCCCCCTCGGTAATCTGGCGCGAGCGGTGGGTCAGATTGAGACCGCGCGCCGAAGCGGCACTTCTCATACGCGGGTCGGGCAACTGGCCGCGGTGGCCGCCGTAGGTTCCGGCAGAGTCAATCTCCACCCTGTCGGACAGTCCCTCGTCTGCCACCACACGGCGCATCACCCCCTCGGCCGCCGGAGAGCGACAGATATTGCCCAGACACACAAACAACAGTTTATAGCTCTTTTTCATATTGATTTACACTTAATCGTTCGACATTCGGCGCCCCGAACCTCCGCCGTGGCGACACTATCGGCGGCAAAGATAAGGAAAGTGGCCGATTTCGCCCAATAATAAGAAAAATTGAACACCCACCACCTTTTGGCCCTCCAACGACGGTTCTGGAACGCTATTTGCACATCGCAGAGCTATACCTATCGCTATGGAAAAATATTTTTACCGTTACCGTACACTCAGCGGCGGAGTCCTCTTCATGCGGCTCTTTCTGGGTGGAATGCTGTTGCTGCACAATGTGGGCAAATTACAGAACTACAACGAATTGATCAACTACTATCCGTCGATGTGGATACTTTCCCCACAGGCGGTGTTCGTGGTGAGCAGCATCACCGAAGTCCTCTTTGCAGTGATGGTGATGGTGGGATTCAAAACCCGGGTCGCCGCCACAATCCTCCTCCTCGAAATGCTCTCCATCATCATGTGGTTAGGGGTCGAAAGGTCGAAAATAGAGTTCATTTGGTCGGGTATCTGTCTCTTTCTGGTGATTTCAGGCGGCGGATTTTTCTCCTTCGACGGCCCGAATTACACCCAAAAGAAAGAAAAATAGACCAAAGGAACAATAATACAGACAGGCAATACCATTTATTCGAAGAAAAGTCCTTATCTTTGCATAAATTTTTTAAACGGAATAAAAACGAGAAATTTATGAAAAAGATTATCATGATGATGGCTGCCTTCGTATTCGCAGCATCGACATCTTTTGCGCAAGACGAGTTGCCTGTTCCCCATAAAGTAGACAATGTAGAAGTTCTCAACCTCGACGGCGAGCCTACAAAACTCCCCGGCTATGGTGAGAAAGCCCTCCTTATATTCTATGTAGACCCCGACCACCACAAACAGAACGAGGATTTCACCTACGAACTGGAAGAAAACGGTCGCGCACACAGCGACAATATCCAGGCATTCGGCGTGATGAACCTCAAGGACGCCCCCTTCGTACCCAACGGCATGGCCCGCAACATGGCCAAGAAACGTACCGCCAAAAACGGTGCGCTGGTGCTTGCCGACCAGGAGCGAATCCTCAGCACCCAATGGGGTCTGGGCAAGTGCAACAACCAGTTCTGTCTGATTATCGTGTCGAAGGAGGGCGAGTTGGTCTTCCTGCGCAAGGGCGAACTTTCGGCTCAGGACAAGGAAGATTTCTACAAAACCATTGAACTCTACAAATAAAATATGCGGAAGAACCGTAAATCTGCCATTTTGCTAATTCTTCTCTCTACCGTTCTGCCCTCGATGGGCCAGACGGTAGAGTCTGTGTATATTAACAACGGTGACACAGTAAATTACAGTTACACTCCCGTGAGAGAGACCGTTCCGCAGCAGCCCGTTGTGGAACAGGACTCCGTTGCGCCCCGAAGAAAGCGTCTCTTCTTCGGCCGCATTATCGACTACTTCAGCCAATCGACACAGGACCGCACATTCGAAAAGAAGATTGACTTCACCTTCGCCGGAGGACCCAACTACTCGAAAAACACCAGTCTGGGAATCGGCGTGCTGGCTGCCGGACTCTACCGACTCGACCGCACGGACTCCGTCACACCCCCCTCGAACATCTCCATCTTCGCCACCATCACCGTGTCGGGATTCTACTCGCTGGGTGTCGAGGGCCACAACATCTTCCGCCACAACAAGAACAGAATCGACTACACGGCGGCCTTCACCTCCGCACCGCGTGACCTGTGGGGCATCGGCTACCTCTCGGGTCGCGACCATCAGGAGAGTTCCTATGTGGAGAAGCACTACAAGCTCAACACCCGCTACCTCCACCAGTTCCTGCCCAAGACCTTCGTGGGTGCCATTCTGCACTTCGAACACACCACGGGCAAGAAGTTCAAGACCGAAAGCCCGGGTTATCAGGACATCGCCAACCAGAAGCACAAATACACGATGACGGGTCTGGGCGCCCTGCTGGAGTACGACTCGCGAGACTTCATTCCCAATCCCTATCGGGGAGTCTACCTGAGTTGGGAGGAGATGATCTATCCCAAGGGGCTGGGCAACTGCCCCAAAACGCTGTGGCGCACACGACTGACGGCCGATTTCTACAAACGCGTGTGGAAATCGGGTATTCTGGCCGCCGACCTCTATGCCGAGTTCAACTCCAAAGGCACACCGTGGCCCATGCTGGCCCGAATGGGCGGCTCGCAGCGCATGAGAGGCTACTACGAAGGACGATATACCGACAACGACATGATTACCCTCCAGGTGGAACTCCGCCAGAAGATATGGCGCCGCATCGGCTGTGTGGTATGGGCCGGCGCCGGAAATGTGTTCCCCTCGCTCGACAAGTTCGACTGGGACCACACACTGCCCAACTACGGTATCGGTCTGAGATGGGAGTTGAAAAAACGTATCAATGTACGTCTTGACACGGGATTCGGCCGCAAGACCAGCGGCTTCCTGTTAAACATTAACGAGGCATTCTAAAAATTATGTGTAACAAACATTGTTCAGACAACGCGGCGACGACTGAAAAACAGTTGAGAAACACCGCCCTGTTGGCCTGCTACTTCTATATCGCACAACTCGTCCCCAATATGGGACTGGCCTACACGGAAGCCTATTCGGTGTGGGCGAAACTCTCGCTGCTGCTCCTGCCGCTGGGATTCTTCATGCTGTGGAACGCCGCCACGAAGCGTTCGGGCGTGATGATTATCGCCGCCTTTCCGCTGACGTTCCTCTGTGCGTTCCAGATTGTACTGCTCTATCTGTTCGGCGGCTCGATTATCGCCACCGACATGTTCACCAACGTGCTGACCACCAATCCCGGTGAGGCGACCGAGCTGCTGGGCAACATCTATCCGGCAGTCATCTTCGTCTGCGTGCTTTACCTGCCCATGTTGTGGTGGGCCGGCCGCGAATGGTACTTCCATCGCGAGATTTCGCTCCCGTTCAGAAAAAAAAACGCCGCAATCGGTGGTGTGGCAATGGGTCTGGGTCTGTTGTCGCTGATTCCGGCCTACGCCGTCAGCGAGAACAAGCGTGTGGTCAGGGAGGAGATTTTCCCGACCAATGTCATCTATAATCTGGGACTGAGCATCTCGGAGTACAACAAGACTCGCAATTTCGACGAGACCTCCAGGGATTTCACCTACCACGCCACCCGCAATGGGGAGACTCCCGAAAAGGAGATATATGTATATGTCATCGGTGAGGCTTCGCGCGCCATGAACTGGCAGCTGCTCGGCTATCCGCGCGAGACCAACCCCCGACTCTCGAAAACCGAAGGGGTCGTGATGTTCAGCAACATGCTCACACAGAGCAACACCACCCACAAGAGCGTGCCGATGATTCTCTCGTCGGTGGCCACCGACGAACACGAGGAGCTTTACCGCAGAAAGGGTCTTCCGGCACTCTTCAACGAAGCCGGATTCGAAACCTGGTTCATCTCCAACCAGTCGCCTCAGGGTGCCATGATTGACAATCTGGCCCACGATGCAATGCACGTGGAGTATATGGGCAATCCGCGTTTCGACTGTCAGATGATTGAGTGCATGAAGAAGCACATCGAGAATTCGTCGGCCAAAAAGATGCTTTTCGTGCTGCACAGCTACGGCTCGCACTTCTCCTACCACCAGCGCTATCCGCGCGAGTTCGCACACTTCACTCCCGATGACGATGTGGCCATCTCGGCACAGCATATCGATATCCTGCGCAACGCCTACGACAACTCGATACGCTACACCGACCATTTCCTGGCGGAGACCATCGCCTATCTGGGTTCGCTCAAGGGTGTGGCATCGGCACTGCTCTACTGCGCCGACCACGGCGAGGATTTGCTCGACGACGCTCGTCACCGCTTCCTCCACGCATCGCCCACCACCACGGCCTATCAGTTGTGGGTGGCTTCGCTGGCTTGGTTCTCGAAGGACTACGAGGCCTTCTATCCCCAAAAGGTGGCCACCGCACGCGAACATGCCGCGGTAGATGCCACCTCCCACTCGCTGTTCCACACCATGGCCGACATCGCTTCGATCAGCAGCCCCTATGTCAAAGAGAATGTGGCGCTGACCAATGAGGCCTTCGACCACACGTTGCCGCGTCGTTATCTCAACGACCACAACCACGCCGTTCCCTTCATCAAGACGGGATTGAAGGCCGAGGATTTGGAATTTTTCAAACAACACGGTATATCGGTTGGTGAATAACCGCCACGACATATCACTCACAGAAAGGTCTCTGCCGTGGCAGAGACCTTTCTGCTTTTTACGGGAAGATGCGTATTATATAAATTTTTTCACTAACTTTGCCCCTCTTTTCACCCTCCGTCGCTGACGGACTTAAAGAACTGACAGCCCATGAATTACACTCAAGAAGAAAAGCAACCGTCGGGACTGGTCTCCCTCGTCCCGTTCCTGTTCCTGCTGGTGACGCTCAGCGTCGTCATACGCATCTTCGGCACTGATGCCCTCTCGGGTGCCAGCCAGGTCGCCCTGTGTGCGGCATCGGGCGTCACGGTGGCACTATCGATGATTTTCTACAAGACATCGTGGCATAAACTCGAAACCGCCATCGTCGACAAACTCAGCTCGGTGACCACCTCCGTCATCATTCTGCTGCTCATCGGAGCCGTAGCCGGCACATGGATGGTCAGCGGCATCGTCCCTACCATGATCTACTACGGAATAAAGATTCTCAGCCCCGAAATCTTCCTGGCGGCCACCTGCGCCATCTGCGCCACCATCTCGCTGATGACCGGCAGCTCGTGGACCACGATTGCCACCGTGGGTGTCGCCCTTGTGGGTATCGGCACGGCACTGGGATTCTCACCCGGCTGGACGGCCGGCGCCATCATCTCGGGAGCCTACTTCGGTGACAAGATTTCACCGCTGTCCGACACCACGGTGCTGGCCTCCTCGTCAGGAGGAACACCCCTGTTCTCCCACATCAAGTACATGTTGATCACCACGGTACCGTCCATCGTTATCTCACTGGTCATCTTCCTCATCGCCAGCATTTTCCACGAAAGTTCGGAGAACCTCTCGTCGGATTTTGTCGAAGACCTCCATCAGACGTTCGATCTCTCGCCGTGGCTGATGCTCGTCCCCGTAATGACGGGTGTGCTGATTGTCAAGCGTGTGCCGGCCATCATCACCCTCTTCCTCGCGTCGCTCATGGCTGCCGTCTTCGCGCTCGTCTTCCAGCCCGATCTGGTCAAAGGCATCGCCGACATGCCCCAATATGCACAGACTCCCGGCCTCTCGTTCGCCGAAGCCTTCAAGGGAATCATCACCACCTACTACGGACATACGGCCATCGACACCGGAAACGAGGCCCTCAACAGTCTGATTGCCACACGCGGCATGACCGGCATGCTCAACACCGTCTTCCTGATTCTGTCGGCCGTCATCTTCGGCGGCGTGATGTCGGGAAGCGGCATGATACAGAGTCTGACCCATGTGCTGATCCGTTTCATCAGGGGACGTGTCGCACTGGTGTCGTCGACCGTCGGCACGGGTATCTTTGCCAACATGGTGACCGGCGACCAGTACATCTCGATTCTGATGACCAGCAACCTCTACCGGAAGCTCTACGAAAGCCACGGCTATGAGAATCGTCTGCTGAGCCGAAGTGTCGAGGACAGTGCCACCATCATCTCGGTACTCATTCCCTGGAACTCGTGCGGCATGACGCAGGCCACGGTACTCAACGTCCCCACCATCGAGTACCTGCCTTACAGTTTCTTCAACCTGCTCTCGCCGCTCATGTCCATTCTGGTGGCAGCGACAGGCTATCGCATCTATCACAAAATCGTGAAATAGCCCTCGCCGAAGGGACAACAATACAAAAGCGGAACGATATGTAACATATCGTTCCGCTTTTTTGGTCGGCACACACCACCGCAACAGGTTCGACGAGCGGCAGACAAAAAAAAGGTCACTTCACTCCTGGAGGAAGCGACCTTTATAAAAGTCGTAATTCGAAATTATTTCGAAGCCTCAACAGAGAGCTTGCGAAACTCCTTCATCATCTTAGAAATTTCGAGTGCCGACTTACGAGCGCGAGTACCAGCAGCCTTGTTGCCCTTCTCTACCTGAGCGGCAGCATTAGATGCAAACACTTCGAACTCAGCATTGATTTTCTCTACTAACTCTTTCATGTTTTCAATTATTAGGAGGTTATTACCATTGCAAAGATAGAAAATTTATTAATATCCAACAGTTATTTGAGAAAAAATCGGATTTTTTTCTACAAAAACCGCCCTAAACCCTCCCCAAAGCCACATCGGTATGTTTTTTGCACCCCCGAAGAGAGGAAAAAAACAACATTATCATGTGCAGACATCTACTTTGTGCGACGATTGTGGCCGCCATGCTGACGGCCTGTCACCGAACGTCACCCTCCCGTCCGTCGCTTCCACGGCCGACCGTGACCGTCACATCGGCACAGGCCGACACACTGGCCCACCGACAGAAATTCATCGGTATCCTGCAAAGCAACTACGACGCCGTCATACAACCGCGCATCAACGGTTTTCTGGCTTCGACAAACTACGACAGCGGCATGCCCGTCCGACGCGGACAGGTGTTGTTCACCATCGACCCCACCCCGCAGTCGACACAACTGCTGTCAGCCAGGGCGCAGCTGCAATCGGCCGAAGCCAAAGCCATTGAAGCCCTCAACAACTATCGTCGTGCGCAGCCGCTGGCCAAAATCGACGCCATCAGCCTCTCGCAGCTCGACCAGTACACTGCCCAATACAAGGCGGCACGCGCCGCTGTGGAGCTGGCACGGCAGGCCCACCGCAGGGCAACGACGGAGATGGGCTACACCATCATCTCGTCGCCCATCGACGGCATCATCGCACAGTCGGCCGTCAACGTGGGCGACTACATCGGTCCCGGCACTCAGTTCGGGGTGCTGACCACCATCTCCAACATCGACACCATGTCGGTGCAGGTAGCCATTCCCATGTCGGAGTATCTCTCGGCGCAGGGCCGCGAAGACGACATTTACGACAACCAGCATTTCCTCTCCGACATCACCCTGCAAACCGCCGACGGCGAAATCTATCCCTACAAGGGCATCTACGATTTCACACAGAAGGACATCGACTCCTCAACGGGAACCCTTATCATCGTGGTGAAGTTTCCCAATCCGCAGAAGGTTCTCAAACCCGGACAGTTCGCACGAATCAAGGCCGACATGGGACGTCCCCGACGCTACATCACCCTGCCCCAGCGATGTGTGAGCCAGCAGCAGGACATCAACACGGTGTGGGTGATGACCCCCGACAGCGTCGTGCGACAGCGCATGGTCACACTCGGCGACACGTACCACAACCGCTGGTGCATCACCCACGGAGTGGAGGCAGGCGAGTGTGTCGTGGAGGCAGGCCGCCAACGGCTGCACGACGGAGAGAAAGTCAACCCCGTAAAATCACTGTGACATGACACGATTCTTCATCTCCCGTCCGATATTCGCCATCTCGCTGGCGCTGGCCATCGTCATGGCCGGCCTTGTAGCCATAATGAGGCTGCCCATAGAGCAGTATCCCGACATCACGCCGCCCGTGGTGGAGGTGACCGCCTCCTATGAGGGTGCCGACGCGCAGACGGTCAACGATGCGGTGGCCACACCGCTGGCCGAGAGCATCATGGGTACGGAGCATCTGCTCTATGTGAAGGCCACCTCGTCGAACGACGGCGAAATGGTGATGCAGGCCACCTTCGATATCGGCTCCGACCCCGACACGGACGCCATACTCACACAAAACAACCTCTCCTCGGCAACGGCCCTGCTACCCGAAGCCGTCACACGGCAGGGTGTGGAGACCCGCAAGAGCATGACCGGATTTCTGATGGTCTACGCCCTCCACTCCGACGGCCGCTACAACGACGAATTTCTCTCGAACTACGCCTATCTCCACCTCCAGAGCCGTCTTCAGAAAATCGAGGGCGTGGGCAAGGTGTCGATTATGGGTGCAGGAGAGTATGCCATGCGCATCTGGCTCAAGCCCGACGTATTGCGTTACTACGGCCTTTCGGTGAGAGAGGTGACCTCCAAAATCAGAGAGCAGAGTGCCATATACCCTGCCGGACAGCTGGGAGCCGCCCCCACAGACGACGAAGTGACCTACACCTACACGGTAAGCACACCGCGACAGATTTCGTCGGCGCGCCAATTTGCCGACATCATCGTCCGCACTACCCCACAGGGCGAGCAAATCCGTCTGGGCGACATCGCCACGGTGGAACTCGGCAGCCAAAGCTATGGGGTGAAGTCGCAATTCGGCGACTCCCCCTCCACGCTGATTGTCATCTATCAGCAGCCGGGCAGCAATGCCATGCAGGTGGCCGGTGATGTCAGGCAGGTCATGGCGCAAATCGGGCAGCGGCTGCCCGAAGGAGTGGCCTACACCCCCATCATCGACACCACACAGAGCATCTCCGCAGGAGTCGGCGACATCTTCAAGACCCTGATCATCGCCCTTCTGCTGGTCATCGTCATCATCTACCTCTTTCTGGGCGAGTGGCGCGCCACGCTCATACCCGTCATCGCCATTCCCGTATCGCTCATCGGTGCCTTCACTCTGTTTCCGATATTCGGATTCTCCATCAACATCATCTCGCTGCTGGGTCTGGTGCTGGCCATCGGTCTGGTGGTCGACGATGCCATCGTGGTGGTGGAGGCCGTGCAGGTCAACATCGCCAAAGGCGAGACTCCGCAGCAGGCCGCCCTGCATGCCATGAAGAACGTCACCCCGCCCATCATCGCCACCACGGTAGTGCTGATGGCCGTATTCATTCCCGTGTCGCTGACAGGAGGCATATCGGGACGGCTCTTTCAGCAGTTTTCGGTCACGATACTCATGGCCGTGGTCTTGTCGGCCGTCAATGCGCTGACCCTCTCTCCGGCTCTGGCTGCCGGACTGCTCCGTCCCTCGCAGCACAAGGCCTCGCTGCCGGAACGATTTGACCGTCTCTTCACCCGGTTGACCCGACGCTACACCGCTACCGTTCCCCGATGGATTTCCCACATCGCGCGCACCGCCCTCTTCACGGCACTCGTGGCCGGCGCAGCCGTGGGACTGTGGGAGTATCTGCCGCAGGGATTCCTGCCCGAAGAGGACGAGGGATATGTGATGGTGGCCGTCTCCACACCCGAAGCCTCGTCGCTCGACGTGACCCTCGAGGCCATGCGTCATGCCGACAACATCGTCGCTGCGTTGCCCGATGTGGAGTCGACCTCCTTCGCCGCAGGTTACAATATGCTCACTGGAATAGCATCGACCAACAGCGGCATCATCTTCGCGCAGCTGAAAGACTACGCCGACCGCCGACTGACCGCCGGACAGACTGCCGAGCGGCTCAACGGCATGCTCTACATGGAGGTTCCCGAGGCGGAGTGCTTCGCCTTCATTCCGCCCTCCATTCCCGGACTCGGCACCACATCGGGCATAGAGGTGGAGGTGCAGGACACCGAAGGAAAGGGGACGGCCTATCTGGCCGCTGCATGTGACAGTCTCATCGGGGCATTGCGGCAGTCGCCCCTCATCGCCTCGGTGACCACACAGTTCGATGCCGGCGTACCGCACCGACAACTGAAAATCGACTCGGAACATGCAGAGGCACTGGATGTTGACACCGGAGCACTCTATGCCGAACTGTCGGCACTGCTCGGCGGCGAGTACATCAACAATTTCACCCGTTACGGAAGACTCTACCGCACCTATGTGCAGGCCGCGCCCGAATACCGTGCCGACAAGGACTTCACCAGGCATTACTTCATACCCTCCTCATCGGGGAAATCCGTTCCGCTGGCCACGTTCGCACAGGTGACCGACACCGTGGAGCCGTCGTATGTCGCACAGTTCAACCTCTACCGTTCGATAGCCCTCACCGTCATACCCCGCAAGGGAGCATCGACACAAAGTGTGATGGAGGAAATCACCCTCACGCCGGAAAAGTGCTGCCGCAGGACATCACCACGGCCTGGAGCGGCACCTCGTATCAGGAAGCACACGCCTCGTCGCGACAGTGGATTACCTACCTCTCGGCTCTGCTGTTCGTGTTCCTCGCGCTGGCCGCCCTCTACGAGTCGTGGTCGCTGCCGCTGGCCATACTCCTCGGTGTGCCGATTGCCGTGGTCGGAGCATTGGGACTGACCGCGGCCGTCCATCAGGCTGACCCCAAGTACATCAACGACATCTACATGCAGATATCCATCATCATGCTCATCGGACTGGCGGCCAAGAACGCCATTCTGGTGGTCGAATATGCCGTCCGCCTGCGCCGCGAGGAGCAGAAGGAGGTGCTGGAGGCGGCGGTCGAGGCGGCCGGCATGCGACTGCGCCCCATCATCATGACCGCGCTGGCCTTCCTGCTCGGCGTGATGCCCCTGGTCTTCGCCAACGGCGTTTACTCCACGGCACGCAACATCATGGGTGTGGCGTTGGTGGGCGGCATGCTGCTATCTACATTTATGGGGATATTCCTCTATCCGGCACTCTACTTCATGTTGCAACACAAACGTAAAAAAACAGCGGCGAAATGAAAACTAAAATACTCGCAATGGGGTGCATGCTGCTTGCGGCGGCCTGCTCACCCCGTCTGAATCCCCCTCAGGTGGAGATTCCGCAACACTACATACACCGCAACGACATCGTCGCGACGGCGGACGGTATCGCCGACGGGAAGATGTGGTGGACAATTTTCGGCGACACCACCCTCAACCGTCTCATAGAGAAGGCTCTCGACAAGAACCACGAAGTGGAGGAGGCCGCTCTGCGCATCGGTCAGGCACGCGCACAATGGCAAATCACCCGCGCGGCATTCCTGCCCCAAATCGGCATGGCGGTGGAGGCCGAAGGCGAATACACAACACCGCTGGGGGTGGAGCAGACCTACTCCGTGACCCCGACCATCGACTGGGAGGTGTCGTTGTTCGGCGCACTGCGGCAGAGCAAACGCATGGCTCGCGCACAGGTAGCCGCCACACAATGGGCCCTCGAGGGGGTGAGACTCTCGCTGGCGGCCGAGGTGGCCACGCTCTACTACACGATGGCCGAATATCAGCACCATCTCGACATTGCTCAACGCACCACCGAGCTGCGACAGGCTTCGGCCGCCCTCATCGACTCAATGTTCCGCTACGGAATGTCGGGCGGTGTGGCTCCCGAGCAGGCACGGAGTCTGGTCTACACCTCGCAGGCCGACATCAGCAAATACCGTCAGGCCGTGGAGCAGAGCCGTTTGAGCATGAACGTCTTGCTGGGCGAGCTGCCCGAAAAGGGGGTGGCACATACCACCGGCGAAGAGTCGTTCGACGAGGCACGCATCGCCCCCATACCCATAGGCTTGCCCTCGGAGCTGCTGCGACGCCGTCCCGACATCATGGAGGCACATTTCAGAGTGGAGGCCGCCGCCGCAAAGGCCGGTGTGGCACGGCGCATGCGCTTCCCCTCGTTGTCGCTCACCACCAAAGGCGGCATGGAATCGTCGTCGCTCAAAAAGCTGGTGCAGGGGCAGGAGTGGACATGGGACGTAGCCGGGTCACTCACCGCTCCGCTCTTTGCCTTCGGAAAGCTGAAGGCACAGGAGAGGGCCGCCGTCACGGAGTACGAAATCACCGTGAGCCAATACCAATCAACGGTAATAAACGCCTTTGCGGAGGTGGAAAAGGCGTTGGTGGCCATATCGACCCAGCGCGAGGAGTGCCGAATGATCAAGGCGTTGACACAGACCAACTACCGCATTGCGGGAATGGCCGAAGCCCTCTATCGGAGCGGCTTCTCGTCGTACCTCGATGTCATTGACGCACAGCGAAATCTATACACCACACGCATGCAGTACACCAACCTCATGGTGCAGCAGTACATCAACTACATCACCCTCATAAAAGCACTCGGCGGCGGGTGGGAAAAAGCACAGTGAGGGAGAATACCTACATATAATGATTGTTCGTTCTGTCAAAAAAACGTATCTTTGGCGGCAAAACAATCATAAGAAATGCGTCTATCAGAATTGAAGACAGGTGAATCGGCCACGATTCTCAAGGTATCGGGTCATGGCGGATTCCGTCGAAGAATCATGGAGATGGGTTTTGTGCGCGGACAGCGTGTGGAGGTGATTCTCAATGCACCGCTCAAAGATCCCATCGAATACAAGATTATGGGTTACGACATATCGCTGCGCCGCAGTGAGGCCGACATGGTGAAGGTCATCTCGGACAGCGAGGCTCGCGAATTCATCACCGAACCCCACACCCATCACCACCATCACAGTGTCAATCCTGACCTGCTGCCCGAAAGTCTCAGGAACCATCACGACCACGAACCGCACTACCGTACGGTGAATGACGTGGTGCAGCATCAGAGCCACACCATCAACGTGGCACTGGTGGGAAACCCCAACAGCGGCAAAACCTCGCTGTTCAACGCCATATCGGGCGGCCACGAACATGTGGGCAATTACAGTGGTGTGACAGTGGGTGCCAAGACCGGCTCGTACACCTACAAGGGTTACCATTTCAAAATTACCGACCTGCCGGGTACCTATGCCCTCTCGGCATACACCCCCGAAGAGCGTTACGTCAGAAGCCACATCGCCGAACAGAACCCCGATGTCATCATCAACTCGGTGGTGGCCTCGAACCTCAAGCGCAACCTCTATCTGACCACCGAACTCATCGACATCAACCCCCGTATGGTGGTGGCACTGAACATGTACGATGAGTTGGAGCAGAGCGGTGCCAAACTCGACTACGACTCGCTGGGCAAGATGCTCGGTGTGCCGATGGTGCCGGTGGAGGCCCGCAACAACAAGGGTATAGAGGATTTGCTCGACACGGTGATTGCCGTGTATGAGAACCGCGACGAAAGAGTGCGCCATATCCACATCTACCAGGGTTCGGTGGTGGAGGAGAGTCTGCGCAAGCTCAACGACGACATGAGCGCACACCGCGACCAGCTGCCCAAGAGCTTTCCGCCGCGCTACTATGCGATGAAAATGCTCGAAAAGGACCAGCAGATAGAGTCCGTGCTGAAGAAGTGCGAACGCTATGCAACATGGGCAGAAATCAGCACACAGGAGGCCAAGCGCATTGCCGATGCCCTGGGTGAGGACGCCGAAACGGCCTTCACCAATCAGAAATACGGCTTCATATCGGGTGCGCTGAAGGAGACGCTCACCCCCGGAAAACACGAGGAGGCCTCGGTGACCATGCTCATCGACGCCTTTGCCACCCACAAGCTGTGGGGATTCCCCATCTTCTTTGCCGTGATGTGGCTCATGTTCTGGTGTACCTTCGAGCTGGGTGCCTATCCGCAGGAGTGGATTGACTCGCTCATCGGACTCATCAGCAGCGGATTGGACAAGGTGCTGCCCTCCGGCACACTGCGCGACCTGCTCGTCGACGGTATCATCGGCGGTGTGGGTGCGGTCATCGTGTTCCTGCCCAACATCATGATTCTCTATCTCTTCATCGCGTTCATGGAGGATTCGGGATATCTGGCCCGCGCGGCCTTCATCATGGATAAAATCATGCACCGCATAGGTCTCCACGGAAAATCATTCATACCGATGATTATGGGCTTCGGCTGCAATGTGCCGGCCATCATGGCCTGCCGCACCATCGAAAGCCGAAGCAGCCGACTGATTACCATCTTCATCACGCCGTTCATGTCGTGCAGCGCAAGAATACCTATATATATATTGCTCACCGGCACGTTCTTCTCACAGAAGGCCAGCATGGTGATGATGGGACTCTATGTGCTGGGCATTCTGATGGCTGTGGTAACCGCCAAACTCATGCGCCGCTTCCTCTTCCCGGTGGACGAAACCCCCTTTGTGATGGAGTTGCCGCCCTACCGTCTGCCAACGATGCGCACCACACTGATTCACATGTGGGAGAAGTGCGCACAGTATCTGAAAAAGATGGGCGGCATGATTCTCATCGCCTCGGTACTCGTGTGGTTCCTGAGCTACTACCCCCGTTCGGAGCAGCCCGTATCGTCGACCGTACACTACGAAAATTCGTATCTGGGCAAAATCGGAAAGGCCTGTGAACCGATATTCGAACCTATGGGTCTGAACTGGAAGGCCGGTGTGTCGATTGTGTCGGGTGTGGCGGCCAAGGAGATTGTGGTCAGCACACTGGGCGTACTCTACGCCGAGGAGAGCAACACGGGAACCGTCACCGATGAAGATCAGTGGGCCGAAGAGCAGCTCAACAACCTGCCGGCTCGACTCAAGGCCAGCGGCGACTTCCCCGAAGAGACCGCCACGGCATCGGTACTGGCGTTCCTGGTATTCATTCTGCTCTACTTCCCCTGCATCGCCTCCGTGACGGCCATCGGCGCGGAAGCCGGCTGGAAATGGGCCGTCGCCGAGGGAGTCTACAACACCCTGCTGGCCTGGTTGATGGCATGGGGTACCTATCACCTCGTACTCTTATTCTGAAAGAAAATGAACTGGCAAGATTACATCGTGGGAGCCATCGTGGCGGTGGCCGTCGTGCTGGCCGTGCGCCACTTCGTGCAGATTGCCCGCGGCAAGAAAAGCGGTTGCTCGTCATGCGGTAGCAGCCACTGTCACTGCAACGACAAGACTTGCGGAAACCACCCGCAACAAAAAGAAGAATAACACATTTTTTCACACACTAATCGGCACCGATTTTCCTATGCCTCAAGCGGATAGGAAAGTCGGTGTTTTTTATATATTAAACTTTTTTAATATTTTTAACACCTCAGCGAAACACTTAATAAAATTGTTGATTATCTTTGCGCCCATCATGAACGGAATATTCTTTATATTGCTTTTCTGGCTGCTGGGCAACGGACTCAGCACACTGACAGGCGGCTACATCTCGGGCAACATCATCGGCATGATTCTGCTCTTTGCCTCGCTCTGTCTCAAATGGGTGAAACCCGAAACCATACGCCCGGCCGCCCGCTTCCTGCTCGGCTCGATGGCCCTGTTCTTCGTCCCCTACGGTGTGGGACTCATCGACTCGTATCAGGTCATCATGGACAACCTGATGGCCATCGTCGTGTCGGGAATCGTCTCCACCATTCTGGTCCTGCTGGTGGCAGGACGCACCTTCCAGAGTCTTAATCACAGAAAACTGAGAAAGAAATGAACAAATTTTTCACGTCGGACCTCTTTCTGGTCACCCTCACCGTCAGCCTCTACTGTCTGGGAGGAGTCTTCTACCGCCGCATCAAGCAGCCGCTGACCCACCCCGTACTGCTGACCTTCGTCACGCTGATTGTCTTTCTCAAATTCACGGACATTCCCTACTCTCGATACAAGGAGGCCACCGAAATGCTCAACTTCGCACTCGGTATGTCGGTGGTGGCTCTCGGCTATCTGCTCTACGAACAGCTCGAAAGAATGAGAAGCTGTCTGATTCCCGTCACCATCGCCACCTTCGCAGGCTGCATCATCGGTGTGTTGAGCGTGGTTTACATCGCCAAGGCCTTCGGCACGGAGCGCGAGATTCTCAACTCCATCGCCCCCAAGTCGGTCACCGTCCCCATTGCAGTGTCGGTGTCGGGCCCGCTGGGCGGTAATGTCTCCATCACCTCGGTGGTGGTCTTCTGTGTCGGCATCTTCGGCAGTATCTTCGGAGAGTCGATACTCCGATTGTCGGGCATCAACGACCCCGAAGCCCGCGGTTTTGCCCTCGGAGCGGCGGCCCACGGTATCGGAACGGCTCGCGCCATAGAAATCGGAGCTGTCGAGGGAGCATTGAGCGGACTGGCCATGGCACTCATGGGTTTGGCCACCGCAACACTTATGCCCCTGATGGAAAAATATTTATATTAAATTTCGGTAAAATCCTCAAATTATTGTTACCTTTGCCGTTAATATGGTTAATCAAAGATAACAACTCGACAAAATGGACTGGTTAATTAATCTTTTTGTAGGTGACGGAATCGCCCACGTCGTCTTGACATTCTCTTTAGTCATCACATTCGGTATTCTACTAGGCAAAGTGAAAATCGCCGGTGTTTCGCTCGGTATCACATGGATTCTGTTCGTCGGCATCATTCTCAGCCACTTTGGCATGAAAGTAGACAAAGAAGTGCTGCATTTCGTTAAGGAATTCGGCCTGATTCTCTTTGTCTTCTCCATCGGTTTACAGGTGGGTCCCGGTTTCTTCTCGTCATTCAAGAAGGGCGGTATGCAGCTGGTTGCCTGTGCAACAGCCATCGTCTTCCTCGGCGCACTCACAGCCTATGGCATTCACGTGGTGACAGGTACCGACATTCCGACCATGGTCGGCGTTTTGTCGGGTGCAGTAACCAACACCCCCGGTTTGGGTGCCGCACAGCAGGCTTATGCCGATGCTTCGGGCATCAACGACCCCAACATCGCATTGGGTTATGCCGTGGCTTATCCCCTTGGTGTTGTGGGTATCATCATCTCGATGATTTTCATCCGCTACGCTTTGAGAGTGAACTTCTCAAAGGAGGACGAGGAGTTGAAGGCACTCTCCGAGGAGAACAAACTCGCAGACAAGGTATCGGTGGCGTTCAACAACAAAATGCTTGACGGCCGTACCATCTCCAATATCAGAAATCTGATTAACCGCCAGTTCGTCATCTCGCGCGTCATGCACGAAGACGACAGCATCACCATGGCAGACGCCGAGACCACAATTCACCTCGGCGACAAGATGTGGATTGTATGTCAGCCCGAAGATACGGAGGCCATCGTGGCATTCTTTGGTCAGAAGGTAGACATGACCGATGAGGATTGGGAGACCAACACCCCCGGTGCACAGCTCATCTCTCGCCGTATTCTGATTACCAAGTCATCGATTAACAGCAAGCGTCTCGCAGATTTGAGACTCCGTACCAAATACGGTATCAACATCACCCGTATCAACCGTGCCGGTCTGGATTTGATTCCCTACCCCGGTTTGGAGTTGCAGGTCGGTGACCGTGTGATGGTCGTAGGTCCTGCCGACGGCGTAAACAAAGTGGCTGATGTGTTGGGTAACTCGCTCAAGAAGCTCAACCACCCCAATCTGGTTACCATCTTCGTGGGTATCGCCCTCGGTGTGATTCTCGGTTCTATTCCGTTGCTTAACGTACCCCAGCCCGTGAAGTTGGGTCTGGCAGGCGGTCCTCTGATTGTGGCTCTGCTTATCGGTCGTTTCGGTACGCACTTCCACTTGGTTACTTACACCACCATGAGTGCCAACCTCATGTTGCGTGAGGTGGGTATCGCCCTCTTCCTCGCAGCCGTGGGTATCGGCGCAGGTGACGGCTTCATCGATGCCATCATGAACGGCGGTTACCGCTGGATTGGCTACGGTGCCATCATTACCATCGTTCCGCTGCTCATCGTGGGCATTGTGGCTCGTGTATGGCTCAAGATGAACTACTACACACTCATGGGTCTGATGTCGGGTGCGATGACCGATCCCCCCGCATTGGCCTATGCCAACGGAGTGGCCGGCAACGACATGCCTGCCGTGGGCTACTCTACCGTTTATCCCGTTGTGATGTTCCTCCGAGTTCTCACAGCACAGATATTCATATTGTTTGCACTATAACCTCACAAAAGGAGATGCCTCACCGCATCTCCTTTTTTAGATAACAGAAACAGACACAATACTATACATTCCTTTTTTAAACAAAAAACTATCTATGACAAAACAGGTCAAAATCGAGCGTTCACACCGTCTGGACGGTATTGGTGAATACTACTTCTCGCGTCGTCTGCGCGAGATTGCGGAAACTGAAGCGGCAACAGGTCGTCAGATTGTAAAATTGGCGATGGGCAGCCCCGACCTTCCTCCCCACCACTCGGTCATCGAGCGTCTGCAGAAGGAGGCACAGCGTCCCGATGTTCACAAGTACATGTCATTCAAGGGCGAACCTATTTTGAGAAAGGCTTTTGCCGACTGGTACAAGAAGTGGTACCACACCGAACTGGACTACAACTCGGAGGTGCTGCCGCTCATCGGCTCGAAGGAGGGCGTGATGCACATCTGCATGACCTTCCTCAACAAGGGCGACAAGGTGTTGGTACCCAACCCCGGATACCCCACCTACTCGGCAGCCGTAAGACTGTCGGGCGGCGAAATGCTGCCTTATGCCATCAATAAGGAAAACAACTTCTACCCCGACTTCGAGGCCATCGAGAAGGCCGGTCTCGACGGTGTGAAGATGATGCTGGTCAACTATCCCAGCATGCCCACCGGACAGACTCCTACCATGGAGTTGTTCGAGAAGGTCATCGAGTTCGGTGCCAAGCACAATATCCTCATCGTTCACGACAACCCCTACAGCTTTATCCGCAACGCCGAGGCTCCCATCTCCATCATGCAGGTGGAGGGCGCAAAGGAGGTGGCTCTCGAAATGAACTCGCTCTCGAAGGGTCACTCGATGGCCGGCTGGCGTGTGGGTGTCATCGTGGGCAAGAAGGAGTGGATTGACTCGATTCTGACCTTCAAGTCGAACATGGACACCGGTATGTTCTACCCCATTCAGGCTGCGGCCGAGACCGCACTGGCACTGGGTGAGGAGTGGTTCACCGAACTCAACGACATCTACTACCGCCGCGAGAAGCAGGCCTACGAACTGCTCGACGCGCTCGGCTGTCCTTACAGAAAGCACCAGGCCGGTCTGTTCGTATGGGCCGAGCTGCCCGAGGATTTCGAGGGCGACTGCTACGATTTCTCGGACATGGTGATGGAAAAGTGCGATGTGTTCGTGGTTCCCGGCGCCATCTTCGGTTCGGAGGGCAAGCGTTATATCCGCATCACCCTCTGCTGCCCCGAGGAGCAGCTGAAGCGTGCGACCGACAATATCAAGAAGGCATTTGGCAAATAGTCAGACGCAGGAGATATTCATTTCGGGGAGTTGTCCGTATCGGGCAACTCCTTTTTTTGTGTGCCGCGGCGGGGAGGGCTACACGGAAAGCGGCTATTACCGAAGTACACGGGAGAAGAGGACGGCGCCACGGCCACTCTGCATCGGAGGAAAGGAGGGTACAAAAAAAGCCGGTTCACGAAGAACCGGCTTTATGAAAGGCAACGGGGCGGAAATTACTTCACCACCTTGATTTTGTCGGCGGCAGCCTTCGTACGGTTGCGCAGCTCCTCGAGGCTGCTGCCGTGGGGGGCATAGCCCACAACCACACCCATTCGGCGGTTGACGCGTGCCGACGGTTTGCCGAAGATGCGCAAATCGCTGCACGGCGAGAGGCTCATGGCCTCCTCCACCCCCTCGTAGTGCGGTGCAGTAGAGGTCTCTACGGGCGAGAGAATCACGGCACTGGCTCCGATGCGCTCGAAGGTAATCTCGGGAACGGGAATGCCCAAGATGGCACGCAGGTGGAGTTCGAACTCGTTGAAATTCTGGGTGCCGGCCAGTGTCACCATACCGGTATCGTGGGGACGGGGCGAAAGTTCGGAGAAGTAGACACCGTTCTCGTGGCTCAGGAAGAACTCCACACCCCAAAGACCCTCGCCCGAGAGTGCTTTGGTCACGGCGGCGGCCATACGCTGCGCCTCCTTGAGGTGCTCGGGTGCGATATGCGGCGACTGGAAGCTCTCGCGGTAGTCACCGCCCTTCTGCACATGGCCGATGGGCGGACAGAAAAGCGTATTGCCGTTCTTCTGCGTGACGGTCAGCAGGGTAATCTCGCTGTCGAACTGTATGAACTCCTCGACAATCAGCTCGCGGATATCGCCACGCGAACCCTCACAACCGTATTTCCAGGCGTGGGCCACATCGTCGGCCGACTTCATCACCGACTGTCCCTTGCCCGATGAAGACATCAGCGGCTTCACCACGCAGGGATAGCCCACCTTGTCGGCCGCCGCGCGCAGCTCCTCCTCCGAACGGGCGTAGAAGTAGCGGGCTGTCTTGAGTCCCAGCTCCACGGCTGCCAGCTCGCGAATGGCCTTGCGGTTCATCGTGAAGTTGACGGCACGCGCACTCGGAACCACCTGAATACCCTCCTTCTCGAAGTCGTAGAGACGCTCGGTGCGGATCGCCTCGATTTCGGGGACGATAATATCGGGGTGATGACGTCCGACCACCTCGGCCAGCGCATCGCCGTCGAGCATATCGAACACCTCGCAGCCGTCGGCCACCTGCATGGCAGGCGCACCTGCATAACTGTCACACGCCACAACGGTCTGTCCCAATCGCTGTGCGGCAATCACGAACTCCTTGCCCAGCTCGCCGGAACCGAGCAGCAGAATCTTCTTTGTCTTCATATCAGTTTGAGATTTAGTAATTCCAAATGGTTGGAACGGGCCTTTACCCGTTCGCGAGACAAAGATAAGATATTCGCACTGAAAAGCAAGAATTAAGAAATTAAATAAATTAACAAATTATAAACTTTCGGCACAACAGAGGAAGGCTGCGCGTGGTCGGCAGACAAAAAAAAGAGATGTGAGGTCAAGACCGTCACATCTCTTCTGCTTGTGGAGGCGGCGGGAGTCGAACCCGCGTCCAAACAAGGAGCCCGAGAGCTTTCTACACGTTTAGTCGCCACTTCGTCCTTCTCCTCACGTCCGGCAGGCGACTACCTAACGCGAAGCCCAGTCTCTAAGATTTCGCCCCCGGGCCGAGACCCTCCCGAAGACTATCTCCAAAGGAATGATACCCCGTATGGAAAGCGATTAAGGAGCGGAACCACTCTCCGGGATACTCGTCGCTAAAGCTCCTTGGCTTCTGCGATTAAGCTAATTTTCCTTGAAAATTAGGCAGCGAGTGCAAGGCTGTTATTGCCATTTGAATTTTGAGCATCGGGATTAACGAGCCGCCACACAGCGCTCGACGTGCTTACAATCAAACTCTACCTGCTGTCAAAACCGGGCGCCCCCAGTTTGTCGGCTTTCATTGATTGAAAGGTTTGGCAAAAATAATACATTTTTTCGGAAAACAACCCATATTTTGCAACTTTATGCAAAACATCTGACCCACCGCACGCATCAACATGATAATTTACAACACGTTACCCTCCTGCAAAGAGATTCGACGTGCCAGAAAATCCCGACCACATGTTTCAGATTCCATTTTTTTCACTACCTTTACATAATAAAACAGATTTTGACATGGAGCATGAAAATAAATATGTAGTCAGACTTCGCAATGCAGCCATCTGCCACACCAGTGACCCCTTCGGTCGGAAATCGGCCGAAAAACAACTCAAGGAGGCCGAAATGGTGCTGACCGATGTGACCTTCGACATCGAACCCGGTGAATTTGTCTATCTGCTGGGACGCGTCGGCTGCGGCAAAAGCACCCTGCTCAAGACGCTCTATGCCGAATTGCAGCTCTTCGTGGGCGACGGCTACATCGCCGGATTCAACCTCCGCCGTCTGCGCCGGAAGGATATCCCCTATCTGCGCCGCCGTATCGGCATCGTCTTCCAGGACTACCAACTGCTGACCGACCGCAATGTGTTCATGAACCTCTACTATGTGATGAAGGCCACGGGCTGGAAGCGCGAAGACGAAATCAGAAAGCGTATCGACGATGTTCTCCAAGTGGTCGACCTCGGCGCCAAAAGCTACAAGATGCCCTACGAACTGTCGGGCGGCGAGCAGCAGCGACTGGTCATCGCCCGCGCCCTGCTCAACAACCCCAAGGTGCTGCTGGCCGACGAACCGACCGGAAATCTCGACCCCGTGACGGCCGACGGTATCATGAAGCTCTTTCAGAAAATCGCCGCGCGCGGCTGCGCCGTGGTCATGTCGACCCACAACACCGCACTGCTGGAGAACTATCCCGCGCGTGCCATACTCTTCGCCAAGGGCAAGACCCGCGAAGTGAACCTCAAGGACAAACTCTCGTAGGAGGACGCCCCACGAAAAAAACAGATTACCCGAAGGATTTTCCTCCGACACGGAACATGCCGCCACAGATTATATCGGGCGGCATATTTTTTTGGATTTCAGGCAAATAGCACCAACGGTCGCAGGCACGGTACAAAGATGCGGGGCAGGGTGTAAAAAATAGCAGATTACAAAGTTTTCAAGCCTTGATTTTTCGTGAAAACTTTTGTATATTTGTACGATATTTAAAGCGAAAAAATGAGTACCGAACTGGAAAACGTAAAAAAACAAGAAGAAGAGTATTCGGCATCGAATATCCAGGTCCTCGAAGGTCTGGAAGCGGTGCGCAAACGCCCGGCCATGTACATTGGTGACATCGGCGAGAAGGGTTTGCACCATTTGGTATATGAGGTTGTCGATAACTCTATCGATGAGGCGTTGGCTGGCTACTGTAACAAGATTGACGTCATCATAAACGAAGATAATTCGATAACGGTAAAGGACAACGGCCGCGGTATCCCCACCGACTTTCACGAAAAGGAGGGTAAATCGGCCCTCGAGGTCGTCCTGACCGTACTCCACGCAGGTGGTAAGTTCGACAAGGGCAGCTACAAGGTGTCGGGCGGTCTCCACGGTGTGGGTGTGTCGTGTGTCAACGCACTCTCGACCCTGCTCGTCGCCGAGGTGCATGCGCGCGACGGCAAAATCTACAAGCAGACCTACTCGAAGGGTAAACCCACTTCGAAGGTCGAGGTGGTGGGAACCTGCGAGGACAGAGGTACCATCATCACCTTCAAGCCCGATGCCGACATCTTCTCGCTCACCACAGAGTACAAGTATTCGACTCTGTCGAGCCGACTCAGAGAGCTGGCCTTCCTGAACAAGGGCATTCAGCTCAACATCTATGACCGCCGTCCCGACGACGAGGGAAAACTCCATGAGGACCATTTCCACTCGGAGCAGGGTCTGCTGGAGTTCGTGAAGTATCTCGATGCCACACGAGGCACCCCGATCATCGACACCATCATCTATCTCGACACCGAGAAGAACGGCGTTCCCGTGGAGGTGGCCATGCGCTACAACGACACCTTCTCGGAGAATGTGCACTCCTATGTAAACAACATCAACACCATCGAGGGCGGTACCCACCTCACGGGCTTCCGCCGCGCACTGACCCGTACACTGAAGAAATATGCCGAGGATTCGGGCATGCTCGCCAAGCTGAAGTTCGACATCAACGGCGATGACTTCCGCGAGGGTCTGACCGCCGTAGTGTCGGTGAAGGTCGCAGAACCCCAGTTCGAGGGTCAGACCAAGACCAAGCTGGGCAACGACGACGTATCGGCCGCCGTAGACCAGGCTGTGTCGGCCGCCCTGACCAACTATCTGGAGGAGCACCCCAAGGACGCACGCGCCATCGTGCAGAAGGTGATCCTGGCCGCAACGGCACGCCATGCCGCACAGCACGCACGCAAACTCGTGCAGCGCAAGAGCGTACTCTCGGGTGCGGGTCTTCCCGGAAAGCTGGCCGACTGTACGAGCCGTGACCGCTCGATTGCCGAAATCTTCTTCGTCGAGGGTGATTCGGCAGGTGGTACCGCAAAGTCGGGCCGCGACCGTACCTTCCAGGCCATCATGCCTCTGCGTGGTAAGATTCTCAACATCGAGAAGGCGCAGGAGCACCGCATGTGGGAAAACGAGGAAATCAAGAACATGTTCACCGCTCTGGGTGTGAGCATCGGAACCGAGGAGGACAGCAAGGCCCTCAACCTCGAAAAACTGAGATACGACAAGATTATCATCATGACCGATGCCGATGTGGACGGAAGCCACATTGCGACACTCATGCTGACCTTCTTCTTCCGCAAGATGAAGCCCCTCATCGAGAACGGTCACGTTTATATCGCCGCACCTCCCCTCTTCCTGGTGAAGAAGGGCAAGCAGGAGCGTTACTGCTGGAACGAGAAACAGCGCGACGAAGCCATACAGCTCCTCGGAAAGGGTGCGCACGTTCAGCGATACAAAGGTCTTGGTGAGATGGACAACAACCAGTTGTGGGAGACGACCATGAACCCCGACACCCGTATCCTGCGTCAGGTCAACATCGAAAACGCGGCCGAGGCCGACCGTATCTTCTCGATGCTGATGGGTGACGATGTTCCGCCCCGCCGCGAGTTCATCGAGGAGAACGCCCACTACGCAAATATTGACGCATAAATCAAGTCATTCAGAGAAAAAGGATTGTCTCCTCAACGGGGAGCAATCCTTTTCTTAAAAACAAACGCCCCGTGAGCGGGCATACGATTTTAAGAAACAAATCAGATTACTACACGGTTTCGCACGAAACCGCCAAACCACGAATATCACAACAGCTATGAAAGTTACGGTTATCGGAGTCGCCGGAGGTACCGGCTCGGGAAAATCAACATTGGTGAAACGTCTTCAGGAGGCATTCAAGGGGGACGACGTGGTGACCTTGTGCCACGACTACTACTACAAGGCGCACCCCGAACTCACCTATGAGGAGCGCACAAAACTCAACTATGACCACCCTGCCGCATTCGACACCGACATGATGGTCGAGCACATCAAGGCTCTCAAGGAGAATGTTCCCATCGAACACCCCGTATATTCGTTCGTGGAGCACAACCGTATGGCGGAGACCGTCAGCGTGAAGCCCTCGAAGGTGATTATCGTGGACGGCATTCTGATTTTCGAAAACAAGGAATTGCGCGACATGATGGACATCAAGGTCTATGTCGATACCGATGCCGACGTTCGTCTGGCACGTCGTATCCTGCGCGACGTATGCGACAGAGGTCGAACCATGCAGTCGGTCATCTCGCAGTACACCACCACGGTGAAGCCCATGCACGAGGAATTCGTCGAGCCTTCGAAGAAGTATGCCGACGTGATTATCCCCGAGGGCGGTTTCAACTCGGTGGCAGTGAAGATGCTGATTCAGAACATCCGTTCACTCATCAAGGAGGGCGAAAAGGAAGAGTAAGTTTCCATTCGGTAATAAATAAGAAAGGCGACCAGATGATGGTCGCCTTTTCTGTGTTATGCGGTGAGGGTTAGAGTTCCTCGCCGTTAGCCATGTTAAAACGGTTCTCATAGAAGATTGCCAAAGAATATCCACCCAAAGTCTCTTTAATCATAAACCATACAACTTTTTTGGAGAATATATCTAATGAGTATGCCATAAAATCAAGTTTCATTTTTTCTTTTTCTTCAGCTGATACATTTTGTAATTCGTCCAAACTTTTCACAGCATATTTTTCTGCCAAAAATTTTGAAAGGTCATTCATTAATTGTGCTGAATCAATTTGAGGTCTTTGATAGTACGTTGCCTCGAACTGCTTGTTATGTACAATAATCTCATAAGAAATTTTTTCATCTTCCGGTATCTGCTGTCCATTTTCACTAAAATCCATATATCTTGGATTATTCTCAAATTGCTTACACAGATTATTAAAATGAATCTTAATCTGCCCCTCATCCACAGCATTCTTATCAACCACTGCAATACGCCAAACCTTGTTATTATTGGTTTGAACATTTATATAAACATTACGGCCATTAAACTCACCTTCCTAAATGTCATCAGTTCCAATCACCTTTGTATAACCTTTGGCGCGAAGTTTATTTAGCATTTCAGACTTAAAACCGTCCACTGGAATACCTAAAAATTTTGTCACATCATTTTGTGCAGATACATCAAATGCGCAAAAAAAGAGGACTGCCAAAAATAGGAAAAATCGTTTCATATCAATATTTTTTTTCGCGCCCCTCAAGGCGACTGGTTAATAGCAGAAAAATCACCAATTGGAGAGGAGCTGAAATAAACCCCCTCCACAACGTAATACGATAGTTAAAGGTAGTGAATATTTCACAAATAAAGAAAAAAACAGTGGGCTTTTTATTGGGTCGAGAGCTTGAATGGGGCTTTGGTTTTCGGGGAGGAGTAATGCGGAGATTTTTAGAGTGCACGGAGGGGAAATGTGACAATGTGGGAACGGGAAAAGTGAATAAGATGAGGGGGGGCAACAAGGACGAGGAGTATCGAGGACGAGCGAGAGAAAGAGCCGATAATGACAGCGGTCGGGCAATTCTTCGAGAGTAGAAGTTGCGTCTTGGGGACTTCTACGCCGTGGACGGTAGCAGATGCGGTGGCTAAAACCTATTCCTCTTGGGCGGTATCTGCGGAAGTGGCTTTCTCGGCGGTGAAAACTTCCTTATCTTGAGTGTCTTCTGCCGTAGGGGCATTCTCCTTTCTTTGCGCTTCCTCGGCGGCAGCTTGGGCTTCCGTCCGGACTTCGGATTCGGTCTTGTGGATGCGCAGGGGGATAAGGTCGAAGCGGCGAATGATATATTCCACCTCCTCAATCATGCGGCGAAACTGTTCGCCGTCGGGAAGGTGGGTGACAGGATAGGCGGCATACAGCACATAGTCCTCCATAAAGAGGTTGCGGCAGCTTGCTTTGTCTTCGCAATAGGCATTCCACTCATCGAGAAACGACTCGGTGAGGTGGCCGTCCTTGAACATCTCCCCGGCTTTTGGGGGTTTGGGTGCGAAATAGAGGCAAACGAACATACATGCAATGCTCCGCGAGAAGGGGCGTTCCGATTCTACGACCTCGGAATAGGCGATTTCATATTGGCGGTTGTGGTAGAGTGCCGTGTAGTTATTGTTTTTCAGTCGTGTGATGTCACGGGCATCGGGCAGGAAGCAATCATGCAGAAACGAGACAATCATACATGAAATTCGCCACGGCACATAGTAGAAATAATACACCGAGAGCAGTGCTCCCATCGTATAGGCAAAAAGCAGATAGTACACGCCCAGCATCGCCCACTGCGCACCCTCATCTTCCATGAGCGATGTCATCGCAGCCACCCACACACTCCCCACAACAATCAGTGGCAGTGCCCAAAACAGGGTCATCGACCGCCAGCATCGCCACGCAGAGGAGTAGGCAGGCCGTTCGCGCCGGAACAGCTGACGGGCATACTCCGACAGCGTCAGGCCGTCGGCATCGACATAAGATGGATTTGTGCGAATCATCGTCTTTACAAAATCGGGAGCAATCACACGAAACGGATTGCTCCCCGACAAAGGTTTTATATTATATAATTATATAACGGCTAAAGTCCCGTAATCTTCTTGATTTCATTGAGTTTGTTCAACGCCTCGATCGGTGTGAGCGAATTGACATCCAATCCCTTGATTTGGTCGCGAATCTGCACCAGTACGGGGTCGTCAAGCTGGAACATTGACAACTGCATGTTCTGCACGGGATTGTCGGCGGCATCACGCACGGACGCAGCCGACAATTTCGCGCGTTTCTTTCTGTCGGAGATATTCTTGCTCGGCACGATTTCGTTGTTGCCGTAGACCAGCTCCAAATTGCGGAGAATCTCATCGGCACGCGACACCACCGACAGCGGCATACCCGCCATGCGTGCCACGTGGATACCGAACGAATGCTCCGTACCGCCACGCTTCAACTTACGCAGGAAGACAATCTGATTGCCCACCTCCTTGACCGTGACATGGTAGTTCTTCACACGCGGACACATCTGCTCCATCTCGTTCAACTCGTGATAGTGGGTGGCGAAGAGGGTCTTGGCATGGGCCGTGGGGTGATTGTGGAGGTACTCGACCATCGCCCACGCAATGGCCACTCCGTCGTAGGTACTCGTACCGCGGCCGATTTCGTCGAGCAGGACGATGCTGCGGTCGGAGATGTTGTTGAGAATGCTGGCCGATTCGAGCATCTCGACCATGAAGGTCGATTCACCCTGCGAGATGTTGTCCGAAGCACCCACGCGTGTGAAAATCTTGTCCACGACGCCGATATGCGCCGACTTGGCCGGCACGAACGAACCCATCTGCGCCATGAGTATGATGAGCGCCGTCTGACGCAGGAGGGCCGATTTACCCGACATGTTAGGTCCGGTAATCATCATAATCTGCTGCTCCTTGTCGTCGAGCATCACGTCGTTGGGGATATACTCCTCACCCACTGGCAGAAGAGTCTCGATGACGGGGTGACGACCCTCGCGGATATCAATGGTCTTCCCCTCGTCGAGGACGGGGCGTGTGTAGTGGCGTTCCTGCGCCAGACGTGCGAACGACTGGAGGCAGTCGATACGTGCAATCACGCCCGCATCGCGCTGGAGGGCGGGAAGCGATGCACCGATGAACTCGATGAGGGCGTTGTAGATACGCGCCTCAATCATCAGCATCTTCTCCTCGGCACCCAGAATCTTGGTCTCGTACTCCTTCAGCTCCTCGGTGATGTAGCGTTCGGCCGAGGTGAGGGTCTGCTTGCGAATCCAGGTCTGGGGCACCTTGTCCTTATAGGTGTTGCGCACCTCGATATAGAAACCGAAGACGTTGTTATAGCCGATTTTGAGCGACGGGATACCTGTGGCCTCGCTCTCGCGCTGCTGGATATGGGCCAGATACTCCTTGCCGTGGAGGGCCAGACGGCGCAGGTCGTCCAACTCGGCATCGACACCGTCGGCAATGATGCCGCCCTTCTGAATCTGGTTGTTGTGGGGATCGGGGTAGATTTCACGCGCCAGACGGTCACGCACGGCCGTCAGGGGGTCGATACCGCGCGACATG
The DNA here is from genome assembly GCA_020026375.1 of Alistipes sp. Taxonomy (GTDB): domain Bacteria; phylum Bacteroidota; class Bacteroidia; order Bacteroidales; family Rikenellaceae; genus Alistipes. The sequence goes on from JAHHQN010000008.1 coordinate 39,717, forward strand.
ACGAGGAACTGCTCGTTGTCGGTGGAATCGAGCGCGGCCTTGAGGGTCTCGACCGAGGTGAGCGAGTTCTTGAGCTGCACCAACTCGCGAGGCGTCACACGCTGCGCGGCAATGCGCGAGGCGATACGCTCCAAATCGCCGATGGTCGACACCTCTTCGCGCACGGCGTCGGCGAAGTCCATCTCCTTCATGAAGTATTCGACCACGTCGAGTCGCTCGTTGATGCGTCTGGGGTCGCGAATGGGCATGGCCACCCAGCGTTTGAGCAGACGGCCGCCCATGGGGGTCAGCGTGCGGTCGATGACATCGGCAAAGCTGCTCCTCTGGCGCGAATCGTTCGACGAAAAAAGTTCGAGATTGCGTATGGTGAACTTGTCGACCCACACATAGTCGTCCTGGTCGATACGTGCAATGGACTTGATGTGGGCGATGTCGTGGTGTTCGGTAAAATCGAGATAATAGAGGATAGCACCGGCGGCCGAGATGCCCGACGTGAAGCCCTCGACACCGAAGCCCTTCAGCGACTGGGTACCGAACTGTTTGCAGAGTTTCTCACGGTTGACATCTTCGGAAAAGACCCACTCGTCGAGACGGTAGGTGTAGAGTTTCGAACCAAACACCGAAGTGAAGCGGTCCTCGAAACTGCGCTGATAGATGACCTCCTTGGGGGCCAGATTCGAGATGAGTTTGTCGATATAGCCGTCGGTACCCTCGGCCACGTAGAACTCGCCCGTGGAGATGTCGAGGAAGGCCACACCCGTATTCTTGCGGCCGAAGAAGACCGAAGCCAGATAGGTATTTTCCTTGTTGGAGAGAATCTCGTCCTCGAGAGCCACACCGGGCGTAACCAGCTCGATGACACCTCGTTTGACCAGTCCCTTGACCAGTTTGGGGTCTTCGAGCTGCTCGCAGATGGCCACACGTTCACCGGCACGCACCAGCTTGGGCAGGTAGGTGTTGACGGCATGGTAGGGGAAACCCGCCAGCTCGACAAAGGTGGCGGCACCGTTGGCACGGCGGGTGAGCGTGATGCCCAGAATGCCGCTGGCCTTGATGGCGTCCTCGCCGAAGGTCTCGTAAAAGTCGCCCACTCTGAAGAGCAGAATCGCGTCGGGGTGTACCGCCTTGATGGAGTAATACTGCTTCATCAGCGGCGTTTCGACATATTTTTTTTCCTTATCTTTTTTCTCTGTTGCTGTCACGATGATATCGAAAATTAAATCATACAAAGATACGAGAAATAAACCGCAACGCCAACGCGGCAGGCCACTTTTTTCAGCAGCCGGCACCTCCGCCCCACAACGAAGCCGCCCGACAAAGTCTTCGCTTCGTCGGGCGGCAAATCACGACACAACGCCCTCGTCCCTGGCAAACGGGCATCGGACAATATTATATAATACCCGTCTGGGTGAAGACACGGCGGTAGTATTCGGCCTTCCACTCCACGGAACGCGGATAAGCACGCGACGAGGAGGGCATGCGCCACAGCCGCATGCGGCGGCCGGCAAAATCGAAATCGACGCTCTCTCCCACCGCCGGCTCGGCACACCCCGTCACTCGGCACAGGGTGTCGGTGGCCTTCTGTCCCGTGGTGACCAGCGTATGGCACAACGGCATCTGACAAAGCAACTGTGAGATGTCGGTCTCGCGCACCACCTGCAGGAAATTGTCGGAGGCGTTGTCCTTCAGACGGACAACCTCCTCGGCCGTGTCGTACATCGCAATGCCCCGCTCGCGGCAGAACGCCTCGATACGCTCCTGCTCAAAACGGCGGCCGTCGTCGCTCACAAAGTGGAGTTTGTCGCCGAAGGCCAGAAAGCCCACGATGCGCCACATGTCGTTCTGAAGATTGGGATAGAAAAATTCCATCGACCAGCGTTTGCGCTGCGGAGGGAAGCTGCCCAGCATCAGCAGCCGGGCATTGGCCGGAAGAAACGGCCGGAGGGGGTGTTGTTCGCTATTCATAGAATCGTTCGTCGAAATTAACAAAATAGAGCCGCTCGGTGGCACGCGTAATGGCCGTGTAGAGCCAGCGCAGCATGTCGCGCGTCATCTCCTCGTCGCCGAACAGGCAGCGGTCGATGAACACCGCCTTCCACTGTCCGCCCTGCGCCTTGTGGCAGGTGACGGCATAGGAGAATTTCACCTGCATGGCATTGAAATGGGGATTCTCGCGAATCTCCTTATAGCGTTTGAGTTTACTCTTTATGTCGGTATAGTCCTTCTCCACCTCGTAGAACAGACGTGTGGACTCCTCGCGCGTGAGCGACGACGACTCGGAGTTGAGCGTGTCGAGCAGAATCTTGCAGTCCATCGTCAAACCGTCGTAGTCGGGAAACTCCAGCACCGCATCGGCAAAATGGAAACCATAGAAGTCCTCGAAGCGGCGGATACGCTTCAGACGCGCCACATCGCCGTTGGCAATGAAATTGGTGGGGCAATCCTCTATCCGCTCGGGATAGTAGTAGTTGTTCTTGACCACCATGAGCATGTCGCCGCTCTCGATCTCCTCCTCGGCACAGCGCACATTGCGGCGGATACCCTGATTATAACGGTTGGCGCGCTTGTTGGAACGCGTGACCACGATGGTCTCGTCGTGACCGTAGCGGTCGTAGCAGTCCTGCAACTTCTCGAGAAACTCGCCGCCCTCGACCCTCTCGACATCGGGAAAGTCCATCTCGAGGTGCGGAATCTCATAAATGCCGTTCTCGAGCATGCACCTCACCAGCGTAGCGTTGAACAGAATACCCGACTGCGACTCCTGACGCACCACATCGTCCATCGTGCCGTAGACCACATCGCCGTAGGCTCCGGCCGCGTGGGGGTCGAGCGCAGGACTGTAATCCGCACCCACGGGAGGCAGCTGCGCACTGTCGCCCACCAGTATCAGACGGCAGGCCTTGCCGCTGCGCACATACGACACCAAATCGCTCAGCAGCGAGCCGCTGCCGAAGAGCTGGCCGTCGGAAGGCGCGTCGGAGAGCATCGAAGCCTCGTCGACGATAAACACCGCGTCGCGCTCCAAATTGCGGTCCAACGAGAATTTGGACTCATAATCGGCATTGGTACGCTGGCGGTAGATGCGTTTGTGAATGGTGAGGGCCTTCTCGTGGGAGTATTGCGCAAGCACCTTGGCGGCACGTCCCGTGGGAGCCAGCAATATGGGTTTGATTCCCAACTCCTTGAGCGCACCGACCAGAGCCGCAATAATCGTGGTCTTACCCGTTCCGGCGTAGCCGTTCAAGACAAAAATCCGCGAAAAATCGTCGTCGGAGAGGTAGTCGGACAACAATTCTATAATTTTTTTTTGCCCTATTGTTGTTTCGAAACAAATTTTACCGTAAATTTGAGTCGCAATCCGTGTACTGAACATGTGAGTTGATTAAGTTTGAACAAAATTAATAACAAATACTTAAATTAAAAAATGAAAAAACTTTTTCAAATTCTGCTCGCTGCCGTAATCGTAGCGTTGGTCTATTGGATTTATGTGATGATTGCAACCCCTATCCGCTTCGGTGAGGAGTTGAAGGTCAGAAAAGCAGGCGTCATCGAGCGCATTGTAAATATCCGTACCGCACAGCGTGCTTACAAGGCAAAGTATCAGCACTTCACCGGCGACTTCGATTCGCTGATTCAGTTCGTGCTGAACGACTCACTGGTCATGGAGCGTAAGATTGTCGACGAGGACGACTCGGTAGGTATGGCCAAGCTGAAGAAGGCCGGCAAGAAGAACATCGAGAAGTTCAACATGGCTGTTATCGATACCATCTTCGGCGCCAAGAAGCTCTCGAAAGAGGAGGTACTCGACCTGCGCTATGTTCCCTTCACCAACAAGCAGCAGCAGTACATCATGGAGGCCGGTATCATCACCACCGAGTCTAAGGTCGTAATTCCCGTTGTGGAGTGCCGCGTTCCCTACAAGACCTTCCTCGATACCGTAGCTTACCGTCAGGAGATCATCAACCTGATCGACGACGAGGAGAACAACTTCAACCGCTATGCAGGTGTCAAGTTCGGTTCAATGGAAACTGGTAACAATGAAGCAGGTAACTGGGAGTAATTGTTGCGCCAGCACAAATAAGGTGTCCATTCAGCAGTCGTTGGATGGACACTCTTTTTCGGTGCCTACCCCAGACCAGTGGAAAAACGACGGTGAACCCCTGGAGTTTGAAATCATCACTCCGCTCACCATGCTCGTGCCGGCGGAAATCTTCGAGCAGGCACACGCCCAGGAACTCATGGCGGCCAACGGAACACCCGTACCCCAGAACATGAGTGTGGTGTGGAGCTCACCACGAGACATCACCACAACTCCGGAACAGACTCAGCGTGTCATCGCCCTGATGGCCATCGACAAGAAGATGCTCCGCACGGTGACAAAGGCTTCGTCGGGCAATTTCAGATACACCTCGCCCCTGCTTGCCGACTTCTGCCCCTCGCAGCCGTCAATGCGACTGCAACATGTGGCCGACACCTTATATATTAAGGTATATGACGGCCGTCTGCGACTCGCGGAAGCCATCGCCGCACACGACGAGGCCGACCTGCTTTACTTCGTAGAGCGCGCCGCGGAGGAACTGGACCTCAAGAAACTCGAATTGCACATCTCGGGCGACAGGACCAGAACAATGAGTAAATTGATAGGTAAACGCTTCAAAAAGATAATATGCGAATAGTAAGTGGTATATACAAGGGAAGGGCAATCAATCCGCCCAAGAACCTCAGAGCACGTCCGACAACCGATTTTGCCAAGGAAAACCTCTTCAACGTGCTGGGCAACCTCGTGGATTTCGAAGAGTGTGACGTGTTGGACCTCTTTGCAGGTACAGGTTCCATCAGCTATGAATTCGCCTCGCGAGGTGCGCGCAGTGTCACTCCGGTGGAAATCAATGCCGTACACTACAACTTTATCCGCCAGACCGGAAAGCTGCTCGGCATAGAGAACTTCTATCCCGTGAAGGCGAACGTATTCCTCTATCTGAAAAGCTGCGCCAAGCAATTCGACATCATCTTCTCCGATGCCCCCTACGACCTGCCCAACAGCGAAGAGGTGGTAGATCTGGTACTCAACGGCGACCTGCTCCGCGAAGGCGGCATCTTCATCTTCGAACACTCCAAAAAGATGAATTTCGAAGAAAGACCCGAATTCTGGCAGTCGAGAAGCTACGGAAGCGTGCAGTTCTCCTTCTTCAAGAAATAGATTCTCCGCGACGGGGAAGCAGCACCGACGGATTCCGTCCGCCACGGTATCCCTCTCTCCCACGCGTCCACCCTACTCCCGACAGAAAATTCACTGTCGGGAGTTTTTTTATTCACAGAGAGGAAATCCGCACAGATGGTCCGACACCCCACATGTAAAAAACGAGCGTCTGACAGCAGAATTACCAATGATTTTTCGGCAAATAATAAGTGCTGATTATAGGCAAGTTACGAAAAATCGTAAAAATTTGGTCAAAAATAATTATCAAAAAATTTGCGGATATAGATTTTTGTACTACCTTTGCACTCGCAATCGGGAAGCAACGACAACACGAAGCCCACCGAAAGCCAAACACAAATAACTGGTGCGTTAGTTCAGCTGGTTAGAATACGTGCCTGTCACGCACGGGGTCAGGGGTTCGAGTCCCCTACGCACCGCACCACGATAAGACAATCGTTGAGCCTTGAAATCTCTGGATTTCGAGGCTCTTTTTTTGTCTACACCCCATAACTGCCGCAACTGTCCGCAAGGTCGTTCGGGGCATGACCTCCTCCCCTTCCACTATCCACAGAGCGATACGCCACCTCTTATGACAAGATAATACCCCTACCGCAATACCCGCCGCCATCGGCACGAGTGGAAAAGCACGATGCTTTTTGATGTGCCGTTGCGCTGTGACGCGCTACAGCCTCCTCGACAGACAAGGGAGCCACTGATTATCGAACGGACGGCGAGAGGTGAAATATCGCAATATAGGCATTGCCTCACGGGCGGCATCACCGTCGTTACGGTTTCTGATGGTAAAAGCTCCTTGCGAACCGCTCCCGCGGTGAAATGGGTATGCAGAGGGGAGCATACTGCGGATATCGTCCATTGCGTTGTCGGGCAGGCACACAATATCACAACAGATGAGCAGCCCATCAGAAAAAGCATAAAAAAAGCGGAAAGACCCGACCGGTCTCTCCGCCTGTTTTTGTGGGAAATTGTCCGATTACAGATTCTCGTACTCGATGACAATCTGCATGTCGGCACCCATGGTCTCCTGCTCGCTCCAACCGATTTTGGTGATGTAACCTTCGGCATCGGCCTCATAGGTCACGTCGACGGGAGTTTCCGCAGTGTTGATGCTCGAGGGGAGCATCTCCATTCGTGTACCGGTGCAGCCGAGCAGGATACCTGCCGTCAGGTCATACCGATAGCCGGCAGTCTTGCCAATGCCGCCGATGGCATACTCGAAAAGAACCAGACCGGCGTCGATACCAGCAGGATTGTTCTTCTGTGCAGCCTTGTCGAAGCCAAACAGTTTGGTCATGGGGAGATCCGACAGTTCGTTTACCGAAGTGCAGGCACCCTCGGGTGTATATTCCCAGGTACGGTTGTAGACCTTGTCGCCCGAACTCTTCACCATGGTGTAGGTACTCTCCTTCACGTTGTTGTTCTCCAACGTAAGGCTGAAGCTCTTGATGTCATCGGCGATCAGATCGGCCTGATTTACGGCACTGATTACATTCTTGTCGGTCGTGATGCTGTAGTTCATCGAAACGCCGTCCATGGAGTACTCCTCCATCAAAACGGAAGGATAACGGTCTCCTGCCTGGGCATACTCATACACCGCCGTACGGACAGGCATCATATCTTCGCCCATCACGAGATTCAGCGTGATGCTCTTGGTACGCTTTGCGGGAGCGGGAGCAATCACCTCCAGAAGGCCCTTCCATACCAGGTCGAGGAAGCCCTTGGCTGCAAATACCACCTTATACTGACCGGCAACCACCTCTGCGGGGAGCGTGCAGCTCAGACCCGAAGCCGTGGGAGCGGAAGTCAAATCGAACTTGACGGTCTCGTCCTTATCGGCCACCAGAGAGACCTTGATATCCTCGGGGAAGTCAACACCCTTGATTTCGAGCGATTCACCCATCGTCACGCTGGCAGGAACATCGAGACCGATAATCTGCAACTCCTTGTCAGCGGGGTCGGGTGTTTCACCGCCTTCGCCACCTTCCTCACCACCGTCTTGTTCCGTTGGCGGAGTTACGGGGTCATCATCAGAGCATGCGGGCAGGAAACATACCATACCGGCCATGAGCAGTGCTAACAATACTTTTTTCATAGCTTGAAATTTTAGAGATTAGTGAATTTCTGTTTTAAATGTTTTCCAACTTCAGCAGGACATCTTCGGTATCCTTCGACGAGGGACGGAGCATCTCGGCATTCACGATGCGGCCCTTGGGGTCGAGCAGAATGAAACGGGGAATACCCTCCACGGCATAAGCCTCCAGGAAATCGCTCTCGTGACCCAGCCACAGCACCTTGCCCGACAGGACTCCCGACTTGGCCACAGCCTCCCAGTCGGACTTCTTCTTGTCGACCGACAGCGAGAGGAAGGTGATGTTGCGGTCGGCGAGCTTCTCCTCCAGTGCCTTCAGATGAGGCAGCTCGGCACGACAGGGATTGCACCATGTCGCCCACAGGTCGATGTAGAGATACTTGCCGCGGAAATCCTTCAGCGAGTAGCTGTTGCCCTCCAGATCGACAGCCGTGAAGTCGGGCGACTTGTTGCCCTTGGCCGTGGGATCGTTCTCCGCGTAGGTGGCCTCATACTCCGCCTTGTAACGGGGATTGGTCACATAGGCATTGACGATGTTCTGCACCTCGGCGGTCTTGCGGATACCCCAGTTTTGAATGCAGTCGATGGCCAGTGTGCGAATCATGTTCTGACGCAACAGCTCGCTCTTGAAGTTCTTCTGAATGTACTTGATGGTGGCCAGCGCGCGCTCGTAACCCGAAGCGAATGTCTCGCCCTGCTCCTCGAGCAATACGGGAACGGCGTGCTGGATAAAGGCGCGGTAGCTGCTTACGTCCATCAGTTCCTCACGCTCAACAACCAGCTCGCGCAGCAGGTCGTAGTACTCCTTCGTGGGAGTGAAGGTCTTCTCGCCCTCGTGCATCATCGCATAACCCATGGGGAACATCAGATAGGACTGCGAATAGAGGTACTTCAGACGATCCTTCTCGATGGCGGCAAACTCCGGACAAAGAGTCTCCAGTTTGCGTGCCTCGACAAACTCCATGGCCGAAGCGTAGCTCTCGTCGATTTTCCGACGGAACTCCTCGAACTCCATGTCGTAACGCGGCGCTTCGGGCAGAATCATGCTCTGGAGATACTCTGCGGCGGCGGCATTCTTGCCTTCCACGGTCACCCCCTTGCGGAAGTCGGTGCCGTCGAAACGCAGCACGGTCTCCTCACCCTTGCCGATGAACACCTGCTTGGTCTGCTGGCCATAGGCGATATTGGCGTAGATGTTGCTCAGGTCCTTGACGGCGATTTCGCCCTTGCCGTGCTTGTCGAGATTCACGGCGAAATTGGTGGTGGGATCGACGAGAACAAGCACCTCCGAAGCGGTCATGTTCTCCACCTCGAAACGAATGACCGTCTCGTTGGGATCCTTGGTCTTGCAGCCGACCAGTGTCAGCAGAGCAAGCGCTGAAACAAAAAGTTTTTTCATATCAGGGTAATGTTATTTCTTGTCGTAAATCTGCTCCAGAGCAGCCTCCAACCAGCCGCCACGGGCGTTGAGCAGGCAGATACGGCCCTCGGGATCGAGCAACAGGGCAGTCGGAACGGCCGACGTCTCGAATTGCTTGAAACACTCCTGCTTCATATCCAACAGCTGTGTCCAGGGCATCTTCTCCTCATCGAGCGCCTGCTCCCAATCCTCGCGGTTCTTGTTGATGGAGATGGAAACGATGTCGAACCCACGCTTGTGGTAGTTCTTGTAGGCACGCTTCACGTAGGGCATGTCGCCACGACAGGGTGCGCACCACGAAGCCCAGATCTCGATGAGCGTGTAGCGGCCCTTGCCGACGAACTCCGAGAGCAGGTGACGTTTTCCGTCGCGGCTCTCCAGCTCCAAATCGGGACACTGCACCCCCACTTCGATGTTCTTCTCGGCGATGATACGGCGCAGCTCCTGTGCCGACTCCGAGGCTTTCAGCCCCTCGTCCAACGCCTCGTATGCCGTCTCCAACTGCGAGCGGGTGATGGTGAACGAACGACGGGCAATGTCCTTCAAAATCTCGAGACTGACCACCGAATTGCGGTGAGCGGCCACATAGTCGAGTTTGAACAGCTGAATCTTCTCCGACTCCTCGCTCACACGCAGAGCGGCCTTCCGACCCTCCGCGGCATCTTCATTCTTGTAGTACGACTCGATGTACTCGCCGAAAAGCTCCGAACGATAGTTGTTGAGCGACTCCAGGTCGGCCGAGTATTTCTGCCACTCGCCCATCGTTGCTCCGCCCGTAACTTCGAATTTGGGCGTGTGTTTCTCGAAAGCGGTCTTCACGCTCACACTCGTCGAGTCGAGATAGACATCAAGCGAGGGCGACATGAGGGGATTCGTGCGGTTCGTGGGGTCGAGATAGACCGTCAGACGGCAACGGCGCGGGGTGGCAAATCCGCCCTTGAGCTCAAATGCTCCGTTGCTGACCTCGGTGCTGTCCACCGCCACCGCCTCACGGGTGTCGGTCGTATAAAGCACCACGCTCTTGCCTTCCCACGCCTCGGGAACTTCACCCGACAGGGTGTAGCCCTTGTGTCCGGCGCACGAAGACAGGGCGAGCGCCGCCGAGGCAAATATCAGTGAATATGAATGTCTGTTCATTTTCGGTATTTTTTAATTGATTTAGTCAAGCATCTCGCGGTAGCACACATCGACGATGTTACCTAGACCGGTATACACCACGGCCTTCACCTTCGAGAAGTCGCCACCCGACTTGAAACCTTCGTAGATTCTCAACTTGCCGTTGTTCTCACCGAGGGTACTGCCCACAACGAGGTTGTAGTCCTGCAGATAGAGTTCACGATCCTTGAAGATATTGAACTTCAACACCCTGACCACCTCGCCCATCGGCAGCGAGAACTGTCGCTGTGCCTTCAGCTGTCCCTCCTGCTGCAGGTCGACACGGTAAACCGTACCGCCCACGGCATAGTACATATAGGCGTTCAGCGACGAGAAGGCGAACTGCGTGGCCTTGTCGATGTCCTGACAAGCCGACAAATCGCCGTAGTAGGCCTTGCCGATGGCAAATGCCGGACCGCCAAACTGCAGACCGCCGAGCAACTCGCCCGTCTGAATGCCGTAGACCTCATACTTCGCGCCCTGCTTCAACACGGCATAGGTAATACCCGTACCCGTCTTGTTGGGGTCGTAGGTGGTGTTCTCCATCCACACATAGTCGCGGCCCTTGGGGAACTCCTCAAACGCATCACCCGCAATCTCACCACCGTTTGACAGGCTCTTGAGCAGCTGCACCATGTCGTTCATCTTGTGCAGCGGCTTAGAGTTGCCCAGAATCGCATCGCGAAGGCCGGGAGCATAACCGTAGAATTCCTTCTCCTCGGTGTTGTAGATGATGGCCATCGGCACCATAATCATGTCGTTGACCAGATTGACACCCATGACCGGTGCCGCAGGCATCGACTCGCCGATTTCACCGAACAGACCCGTGAACACCAGGCAGTCGGAGAAGTAGACATTGCCGTTGTCGGCAAACATCTTGCCGTTGGTGAAGGAATTGATGACCTGCGGTGCGGGAGCCTGCTCCATGTGCGTACCCATCTCATAGTCGAGCTTGTACTCCTCCTTCCACTGGAAGCCGTTACGTCCCAGACGGGTGGCACCCTCGGCCGTGGTCAGATAGAACGGCGATTCGGAATCGACCAGATTACCCGTCAGCCAGCTGATGCGGTAGGGGTTGTGCATCTCGGGCATACCCGTATCCTTCAACACGTCGGTGATGGTCTGTTCCGTCACCTTGGAAACCATATCCAGACGCACACGGTTGTTGTCGCCCTCCTTGCAGAGCACCATCCAACCCTCCGATGTGGCCTCGCTCACCAGCAGATGACTCATCACCTGCCAGAAGATACCCGTACGGCGCTCCGTGACGCGGAAATACAAATCATAACTGCCGGGGAAGAGCTTCACCTCATAATCCAGCGCGCGCGTATCGGCCAGAACGGTCACCTCCTCGGTCACGTTCTTGGCGATGGCCTTCCACTCGAAAGCGTAGTTCTCGTCCGTAAACTCATTCTCGCCCAAATCGGGAGTCAGCTGCAGACGGCTGTGGGTCAACACCGAGATATTCTCGTCGAGGCCCGTAATCTCCGGTTCCAGCAAATCGTGGTAGTCGTAGTTGCCCAAATCCTCGGCACACGCCATGAAAAGAACGCTGCAAAGGAGTGTATAGATTATCTTTTTCATCTTTACTCAATTATTTTGATCCAAACACCAACGGATTGCCCTCGCTGTCGAAAGCCTCCTTGTCGTACTCCTCGCCACGGTCACGCTTCTCGACCTGCTCGTTGACATACTCAATCATACGCGACTGAATGAACATCCATCGTGCCTCGCTGATTTTGTGGGGGTCGTTGAAGTCGCTTCGCGGCATGTCCATCACGCGGCAAATCAGCAGAAACTTCTCCTTGGAGAACTCACCGACGAAGGTGGTGCGCCAGCCTTCGGGTGCAGAGGTGAACTGATCCGAGAAATTGATGCGGTAATGCACGACCGAAGTGGTGTCCTTACCCGTCTGGACAAACTTCTCGAAGGGGATAATGAAATTCTCGTTGGCACGGATACTCACCGTCAGGTTCTTGGTCGTATGCTCCAGTTCGGGGGTACGCTTCAGGCGCACGATGTAGTCGAACTGTGTGACCTCGGCCGGCATTTCGGGTGCCGTGGCAAGCTCATAGTCCACTCCCTCGCGGGCATTGTCCGACTCGACTACGATGTCCACCTTGCGGGCATAGTCTCTCATGCGGCCCAGCAGCTGAACACGCACGGGTACCTCCAGCAAATCGCCGTCCTCGTAGATGAACGTGATATCCGCCTTATCGACATGGGTCTTGTTCGGGAGCAGATTGTTCAGATAGACGCCGTCGATCTGCTCGAAATGGTTGGGCAGACTCTCCTCACACGAAGTGAAAAGAGGTGCCGCAAGCATCGCTCCGATGATTATGTTTCTAATTTTCATGGTTGCTGTTACGTTTTTTATTTTTCCACCTCGATCTCATCTTCGGGAAGAGGTACTACAAAAATATTCTGACTGGCCAGAGGGTTGTTCTTGTCGTTTGCCGAACGGATAATGTCGGAGTAGAGACGCTTGTAGAGGAAGAACAACTGACCCTCGCCGTAGAGCTCGCGAATGTACTCGTACTTGAGCAGCGTCTCGTTGAAGCTGTTGTAGTCGGCCTTGATGCCTCGCTTGCTGCGAAGCATGTTGATATAACCCAGACCGGCATTGAGGTTGTCGCCCTTGCACTCGGCGGCAATCAGATACATCTCGCCCAGACGAATCATAGGAATCATCGTGTTCTCGATGCGGGCAGGATCGGCCATGTCGGCATACTTGAAGAAGAAACGGTTGGAACCCGATGCGTTCCAGATGGCACGGTTGCGGAAATCGTCCTGATAACCGCCCGTGACGCTGCCTCCACCATAGATTTTATCGTTGAGCAGTTCGCCCTCCATCTTGAAGGTGAAGGTCGTACGCTTGGGATCGAAGAAGTTGTTGAAGATCTTCACACGCTGGGTGTTGGTCAGGGCGAAAATCACCTCCGACGAGAAGATACGGTCGGGATCCTTCACCGAACCGATGACCAGACGGCTGTCGACGAAGGGGAAGATACCCTTGTCGGCGGCGGCGATGACATTGAAGGCGTGGGTGAAGGCCTCGCTGCGGTTGCCGGCATAGAGCTGGACACGCGCCAGAAGTGCCTCCACGGCGTAGTAGTTCAGACGCAGCGCACGGTAACGGTAGAAATTCGACTGGCCGTTGTCGAGGCTGCTCATCAGGGTGCCTTCGGTGATGACGGGGTCGTTCTTCAGAGCCTTGAGTGCCTCAGTCAGGTCTTTGATAATGAGTTCCATTACCCGGCTGGCAGGAAGCTGCGGCTCGGGAGAGTCGGTTCTGCGTGTGTAGTAGGGAATCGACTTGGCATCGGGGGTCTTCGAGTAGACGGGACCGAACAGGCGCAGCACGTCGAAGTGCAACATGGCACGCAGCGCAAGCGCCTCACCACGAATGATGTCGTAGCCGCCCTGGGTGAACATCGACTGCTTGCCCTCGATGTTTTCGAGAATCTTGTTGCAGTTCAGAATCAACGCATAGGCCTTGTTCCATGTGGCGGCGAAACGTCCTCTCCAGTACTCCGTACCGTAGTCGTAACGCTTCAAATCGGGATAATCGCCCCACACGTTGGCGTCCTCGCCCACTTCGTAGGCGCCGCCCATGATTTCCACCATCTCGACACTGAGCGACTGGCCGTAAAGCTCCTCGCGGTTCAGCTCGATGTAGATACCATTCAGAAGTTTCTGGAAGCCCTCTTCCTTCTTGAGCAGTTCCTCCTCCGAAATCTGGTCATAGGGTTTGATGTCCAACCACTCGCTACAACCCGCAAGAAGAACCATGCAGCATAATATAAGTATTTTGTTTTTCATATCGTATGAATCCTGTTAATGGGTTACCGTTAGAATGTTGCCAGAATAGAGACGGACACCGTACGGGCAAACGGGTAGTCGATACCACGCTCATTCTTGACCGACGATACACGGAACGCCTCGTTGATGTTGGCCTGAAGGGTCAGGGCCGACAAACCGAGTTTCTTGATGAAGGGCTGTGTGAACTCATAACCCACCGAGAAGGACTCTCCCGAGATATAGTTCTCGTCCATGACGAAACGCGACGACTTGTCGGTCTTCTGCACCAGCGAGATACCCTTGAAGTAAGCCTCGCGGTTGTCGGGCGACCAACGGTCGTAGAGGGCTCGCTTGTCCTGGTTCTTGTAGATGTCGGCCGTGGAGATGTTCTCCACCTTCTGGAACAGGGCGTCGTTGAAAATCTGTGCGCCCAGCGAATAGCGGAAGTAGGCACCCAGCGAGAAACCCTTGTAGTAGAACGTCGTACCGAACACACCCTCCAGCTTGGGAGTGGTATCACCCAGCACCACCTCGTCATTGAGGTCGTAGTCGAACGAGTAGCTGCCGTCCTTCTTGATGAAGAGCTCGCGTCCCGTTGCAGGGTCGATACCGGCGGAACGCACACCCCAGATGGCCGTCGGGCTGCCACCGTCGTAGTAACGGGTCGTACCCGAGAGCGAGAGCTTGCCCTTGTCGTTCAGCGACGAGAAGGCGTCACCGATTTTGGCATACTTGGCCTTCATGTGCGAACCGTTGAAGCTCAACGTCCAGTTGATACGGTCGTGAGGACGATAGATCGGCGACACCCGGAAGGTGAACTCCATACCCCGGGTCTTCTGCTGTCCGGCGTTCATCGCCAGCGACTGCGTACCCATGGAACCGGGTGTGGTGATGACGGCCAGCAGCGGGTCGGTAATCTTCACATAGTAATCGAAGGTCAGGTTGACACGGTTGCCCCACATCGAGACATCAGCACCGACGTTGTAGTTGATGGTCTCCTGCCAAGCGAGGTTTTCGTTACCCAGCTGGTTCAGAATCAGACCCGTACCAAAGATATTGGTCATCCAGCCGTTGAAGATGTAGGTCGAGAAGGCCTGATAGGCCGAGAAATTCTGGTTACCGGGGTTACCCGCCGATGCGCGAAGCTTCAACAGGTTGAAGGTCTCCTGGTTCTTCATGAACTTCTCGTTGTGGATATTCCAACCCAGACCCACCGACCAGGTGTTGCGGAAACGGTTGTTCGTACCGAACATCGACGCACCGTCGGAACGGTAGTTGAAGTCGAGCAGGTAGCGGTTGTCGTAGGAGTAACCACCGTTGATGAAGAAGCTGACGGCGCGGGTCTGTGTTTCGAGATACTTCGACTTGCCGCCCTCGGGATAACCGTTGGCGAACGACGGAGCGTCGAACTGGTCCTCGGTGAAACCGTTGGCCTTATAGCCGTTGGTCACCGATTTCATGGCGTTGAAGTTGAAGCCTGCCACCGCATTCACGGTGTGCTTCTCGGCGAACACGCGACCGTAGGTGGCTGTGAAGTCACCCTCGTAGTTGCTGCGCTTGTTCAGCGAGTGGGAGTAGAGACCCTTCTCGGTCTCCTTCATGTCGTCGAAGTCGGTGTGAAGGGGCGAGATACGTGCATCGTTGGTGGTGTTCGTGCGTGTGATACCGAACTTGGCACGCAGACGGAAGTCCTTCATCACGAACCACTCCAGGATAAAGTTGTTGGTGAATCCGAATGTCTCACCCTTGTCGTAGTTGTTCAAGTGGGCATTCCACAGGGGGTTGCTCACCATATCCGTTTCGCCGGTCAGCTCATTGTGGTGGTAGTAGAGGTACTTGTCCACCTTGCCGTTGGCGTTATACTTTTTATAATAAGGGCTGGCACTGGCGTACTCGGAGAAAGAGACCGTGGGGTCGTCCGTCTCCTGATAGTTCAGCATGAACTTGTTGCTGAACTGGAACTTGCCGGTACGGTAAATCAGGTCGATGTTACCCTCCAGGGTCTCACGACCCGAGTTCTTCATCACACCTTCCACCTCACCGTAGCTCAGACCCAGACCGTAGCGAATTTTCTCCTCACCGCCCTCGGCGTAGATGTTGTGCTTGTGGGTGAAACCCGTGCGCAGCGGCTCGCTCAGCCAGTAGGTATCCACACCCTGTGCAATCTGCTTCAGACGCTCGTTGCGCAACGCCTCGAGACGCATCTGGTTGTTGATGTCGTTCTTGTCGGTGTAAACGCCGGCGCGGGTCTCGAATTCGAGTTTTTCGGCAGCGTTCATCAGGTTGTAGTCCGAAAGGTCGGCGATATCCACACCGAAGTCACCCTTGTAGGAGAGCTGCAGACGGCCTCTCTCGGGGGCTTTGGTCTCCACAACCACCACACCGTTCGATGCCTTCGAACCATAGATGGCCGTCGAAGCGGCATCTTTCAGAAGTGTCACCGACGCGATACGGTTCAGGTTCAGGTTCATGATTGTCTCGAGTGTTGTCTCGAAACCGTCGAGAATGAACAGCGGCTGGTTGGGGTCGGTGCCGTACTCCTCCTTCAGACCAATCACACTGCTCTTACCGCGAATCTCGAAGTCGGGCAGACGGTTGGGGTTGGAACCCGCCAGGGCGTTTTCGGTGATTTTGAACGAAGGGTCGAGGGTTCTCAAACTCTGCAAGACGCTCTGTGTACCGACAGATTTTAACTCTGAGCTCTTGAATGTGGTTGTCGATCCCGTGAAACTCTCCTTCTTTCGCTGATAGACGCCCGTCACGACGACGTCTTCCACCTCAACGGCACTCTGCATAAGTTCGATATTCTTGAACTCCTTCAAGTTATGACCGTTGAATTTCATCACGACCGGCTCATAGCCGATAAACGAGAAGAGCAAGTTGTAGACTCCCGAGGGAATTTTCAGCGTGTAGTTACCGTCCACATCGGAGGTAGTACCCACGGTCGAACCTTCGACCACCACCACAACGCCACACATGGCGCTCTTGTTGGCTGCATCGACGACTTTACCGTGCAGGGTCACGAATTTTTCATTTTGCTGAGCGTGGGCGCTCTGTTGCCAGAGCGTCAGGAATAGGAAAGCCACAATCAGCATCAATCTGCCACATCGAAATTGCGGAGAAAGCGATTTTAAAAGTGTGTGTTTCATCTAATTATTAAATTCTTTCTTGTCGGTTTCTTTCATTGTCCGCCCCCCCTCGGGCATCCCCCCCACTCTCCGAACTTCGAAATGAAAGTTCGGAGAAGGCGACATACATCGGGGAGAAAAGCCAAAAGTCTTTTCTCCCGTCGTATCAGGCGGTTGGGTTCGGGTGGTGTCACGACCGGGGGACTGTTACCTGCGGTCGGACACCATAGGAAATATATACTGTCTCACTTCGGCCTTGCGCCGAAAAGTATCCCCCCACAAGACCAGGCAAGAGAAAGTCACAATGCCCTTTGAAGGGGCTATGCCGAAAGTCGCCTCCGTCCGATTCGTCCCGGGACAGAAGCCGCACGACGGATTTCGGGGGAAAATTGGAGAAAGATAACGTTTTTCGGGCGCATCTTTCTCGGTTGAAGTATATGAACACCTATCTGCTATGCAAAGATAGTGATTTCGAAAGGAGATACAAACATTTCAATTTATTTTTATGCCTACATGAACAACAACAAGAAATTTTGGATACAGAAAATACCTAATGTGAGGTATTTCTGCCCATCGTCGAGACTTTCATAAAGACAAAATATACAAAACGAGGTTTCCACCGGCACATGCGGCGGCAACATTCCGACATGCCGAAAAAAAGGAGCGGTTCCCTTTGAGGGAATCGCTCCTTTCATGGTCAATACCGGAAAATATTTCCGCACTATCTGTAACCCGGCTTTCGGCGGCCCGTGCCGGACATGCCGCGCAGGTCATCACCCAAATCCTCGCGGCAGGCATCTGCAATGGCCTGAAGTTTCTTCGCCACCTCGGGGTACTGCTCCAGCACATTGTAACGCTCGCCCGCATCACGGCGCATGTCGTAGAGTTCCATCTCGCGCACCTCACGCTCCACCATCTCACCGGGGAGACCGTCATTACCGGCCATACCGTAGGCCAGATACTTGTGGGGGAAGATGAGCTTGAAGCGTCCGTCGGTGACGGCCTCCAGGTCGTTGAACTGGTAATAGAAGCACAGAGCCTCGCGCACGGGCTGCGCGTCGGGATCCTTCATCAGCGGCATAAGGCTCACACCGTCAATCTTCTTCTTGGGCAGCGCCGCACCCGAAGCCTCGGCAAAGGTGGGCAGCAGGTCGATGTTCGAAGCCAGACGCTCGCAGATGCCGCCCTGGGGAATCACACCCTTCCAGCGTACGATGCACGGCACACGCAGACCGCCGTTGAAGGTGGTAGCCTTGGCCTCGCGCAGACCGCCCGTCGAGCCGGCATGGTTGCCGTAGGCAATCCACGGGCCGTTGTCGGAGGTGAAGACCACCATGGTGTTCTCCTCGAGACCCAGCTCGCGGAGGGTCTTCATCACCTCACCCACGCTCCAGTCCAGCTCCATCATCACATCACCGTAGAGCCCCTGCTCGCTCTTGCCCTTGAAACGCTCCGACACGGCCAGCGGCACGTGGGGCATCGAGTGGGCCAGATAGAGGAAGAACGGACGATCCTTGTTCTCGCGAATGAACTTGATGCTTCGCTCGGTGTAGTAGCTGGTCAGGTTCGACTGGTCGAGGTTGTAGCCCAACACCTTGTTGCCTTCGTAGGTCGGCAGGTCGGGGAACTTCCACTGGGGGTGGAAGGGCCACATGTCGTTGGAGTAAGGCAGTCCGTACCACTCGTCGAAGCCGTGTTGCAGGGGAAGGAATTTTTCGGCGTCACCCAGATGCCACTTGCCAAAGATGGCGGTGGCATAGCCCTCCTTCTTCAACACCTCGGCCATCGTCTCCTCCTCGGGATTGATGCCGTAGGGGGAGCCCGGATTGGGTGCATGGGAGAAGCCCACACGGTTGGGATAGCAACCCGTGAGCAGGCCGGCACGCGAGGCACCGCTGATGGGCTGCGCTACATGGAAATTCGTGTAACGCACACCCTCCTGCGCCAGACGGTCGATATTGGGGGTCTTGTAGTCGATGGCTCCCGAGAAGGAGAAGTCACCGTTGCCGGCATCGTCGAGATTGATGAGAATGATGTTGGGGTGTTCGCTGTGCGGCACCGCACGGTCACAACCCGTGAGTCCCACGGCCGAAGCGGCCAGCGGGAAAAGAGTAATCAGTTTAAGTTCGCAATTCATATCGGATTTTTGCTTTTTGTTTGTATATGCTGCACGACCGCGGAAAAGGCCGAAGTCGCGACTTTTTCGGTTCGGAATCGGGGCAAGGTCAATAGACATACACCTCATCGACAAAGACAAAGGGCTGCCGTTCGCCGAAGACACTCACACGAGGCGGAAGCTCCTTCTGACGGCGCACCGTGAAGCGGACATAGCGTGCCTCCACCGTCGGGAAATCGAGCAGATGCAGCGGCAGGAGTTTCTCCTGTATGAACTCCTTACGGGGAAACTCCTCATGGGCGACACGCTCGAAATGGCGGCCGTCGGACGACACCTCAATCTCCAGCTGTTCCAAATCCATGATGTGGGAACCGTGGTCGACGAGCGTCGACACTCCGGCACGCGAGACCGGCATTGTCGTTCCCAAATCGACAACGGCCACCATATCCCGGTCGAAATATCCCGTCCAGCCGCCGCGCGAGAAGATGGTGGTGGCACGCACACCGTCGCTCAGGCGGTTTCCCCCATAGCGCGAATGCGGCGCGGTAAGCAGCGACACCGGGCGAAGGGTCGCCTTGTTGAACTGCACGCTTTTGTGCAGGAAGTCGCTGCGTATGCCTTCGGGGGTGCAGGCCACGGCACAAAGGCGTGTATCGTCCGTAAGTGCGATGCTCTTCTCATAGTGCATCGATCCGCTGTCGGGGGTGGTGCCGTCGAGGGTGTAATAGATGTCGGCCGGCACACTCGTCGACAGTGTGACCTCGACCGTTCCCTGTCCGGGATTCGGCTCGAAATGCGCCTCGACGGTATAGAAACGGGAAGGCACACTCCACCCCATCGCCTCAAGCTGCTGTTGCATGCGGGGCATGCGCTTCAGGAAATCGGCATAGTCGCGCTGCCCGGGCTTCGTCCAGGCCATCTCCGACAATGCCGTCACACGCGGCAGGAGCATATACTCTGCATGTCGGGGATCAGGCACGAAGGTCGTCCACAGATTACCCTGCACGCCACGAATACGCGATGCCTGCTCCGCAGTGAGTTCCCGGGTGTCGAACATCGTCGTGTAGACCGTCTCCGCATTGATGAAACCACCCACGGCCTTCGGCTCCGTGGCCACATTCTCCGACTGATAATAATCCAGATAGAATCGGTTGCACGGCGACATCACCACATGATGTCCCTCACGCAAGGCTCTGAAGCCCTTGCCCACACCCCGCCAGGCCATGATGTCCACCGAGGGGTCGACACCGCTCTCGAGCATCTCGTCCCAACCGATGACCTGTCGGCCGTGCTGCGAGACAAAGCGGCGCATCTCCTCGTTGAAAAGTCCCTGCAAACGCTGCTCCGAAGAGTGGGAAGCGTCGGCCTTGAGACCGTGGGTACGGATTTTGTGCTGACATCGGGGGCACTGTGACCAACGCTCGCGCGGCACCTCGTCACCTCCGATATGAATGAAGCGTGAGGGGAAAATCGAGATGACCTCCTCCAACACATTCTTCATAAACGCCACGGCCCGGTCGTTACCCACACACAACACCTCCTTATGCACTCCCGAAGTCGCACTGACACTGTAACCCGTGCCACGGCAACCCAATTCGGGATAGGCAGCCAGAGCCGCCGTCAGATGACCCGGCATGTCGATTTCGGGGATAATCTCCACATACCGCTCTGCGGCATAGGCCACCAGTTCGCACATCTGCTCCCGGGTGTAGAAGCCGCCGACACGACGGCCATTCTCCTCGCGGAAGCCTCCCTTTTGGGCAAGAAGAGGATATTTGCGAATTTCGAGCCGCCACCCCTGGTCATCGGTCAGATGGAGGTGGAGGCGGTTGAGCTGGTGGAGGGCCATCATGTCGATGGTCTTGCGCAGGAACTCCACGGGATAGAACGTGCGCGCCACGTCCAACATCACACCGCGGTAGGCATAGTGCGGTGCATCTTCGATGCGACCGATGGCAAACCGTACCCCTCCGGCCGAGGGCAGGGATTTGCAGAGGGTCTGCACCGCACGGAACACGCCCTCGTCGCCCGACGAACGCAGGCTGACGGCCGACTGTGAGACCTCTATCACATAGCCCTCCTCCCCCACTGACGGAAGGTCGGCGGCAAGCGTTATCCTCAACGGAGCGGTTGCGCGCGATGACGGCACCACCTCCAGCTTCAGGCCGCACACCTGTGCAAAGCGGTCGGCAAGCAGTTCGGCCGACCGATGGATCCTGTCACTGCCATCGGGGAAGACAATCTGTGTATGGCTGTCGGGGGTGAAGTACCCTTCACCGCTTTGCTCGATTCGGGAGGGCAGCGGAATGACACGGAAATCGGCATCGGCTACCCCGGCGGAACACGATGCCAGCAGGCAGGCCGCAATCACGGCCACCAGCCGGCGGAAAATACGGTAGTGTCCCATCGCCGCTATTTCGTGTAGTTCGGACTATAAAGCATCGGCGACTTGCGCTGCACGGCGCGGCCGTCCTTCACCCAATCCTCACCACGCTCCGAGAGATACTCCGCCAGCGCATCGCGCAACTCCTCGATACGGCCGGCATATCGTGCGTCACCCGACACATCGACAGTCTCGTAGGGGTCTTTCTCCAAATCGAAGAGCTGCTCGGTAGCCGTATTGAAGAACCAGATGTATTTTATCTTTCCATCGGTCATGGCACACCAATAGTTGTCGGGCGAATAGCAGGTGGCATGCTCCATACCCACATAGGCTCTCCATCGGGGGTGCTTGTCGCACAACAGGCGGGTGAGGGACTCTCCGTCGAGGTCGCGGCTCAATTCCTGAAGACCCGACACCGTGAGGAAAGTGGGCAGCAGGTCGCGCAGCTCGACAGGAGCATCGACCGTCGCACCGCGCTTCACACGCTGGCGGAACGACTTGGGCAGTTTGACAATCAGAGGCACATGGCTCGAACCTTCATAGGCATAGGTCTTGCGCCAGTGGTTGTGGTCACCCATCATGTCGCCGTGGTCCGACACGAAGCAGATGATGGCATTGTCGTACATGCCTTTGGCCTTCAACGCACCGACAATCTTACCCACCCACTCGTCGATGAAGGTCACCGAAGCATAGTAGTGTTTGCGTGTGTTCTTCGCGTAGTCGTCACCGAAAGCTCCGAAGGCTGCATCGGGCTTCTCGTCGGGCGACACCCCTTCGCCGATATGCTCGCTCCACGCTCCATGGGCAGGCGCAGGAATCTCAACCCCCTCATACATGTCGACAAAACGGCGCGGAGGATCGTAGGGGCTATGGGGACGTGCAAACGATATCTTGAGGAACAACGGCTGGTTATTCTTGAAATGCTCGATTACCGACACGGCCTCGGCACCGGTCCATGCCGTGGGGTGAAGACGCTCCTCCAGTTGGTAGGGACGCGCACCGTGGTCGTTCCAACCCAGACCCGTCACGTCGGGATCTTCACCCAGAGCGTTGGCATAGAACCACTTGTGGTAATCGCTGATGTAGTAGGGCGACTCGCGGCGGCCGCTCTCGTCGGTGATGGTCGCATGGAAACCATGGAGGGCCGTCTGGGGACGCCAGTGCATCTTGCCGATACCCAGAGTCAGATAGCCCTGCTCGCGCAGCATGCGCGGCATCTCGCAGGGGTAATGCTCCGACACGTTGCCATAGCCCAGCATGCCGTGGTGCCACGGGATCATACCCGTCAGCAGGCCACTTCGCGCAGGGGTACTGCTCGGTGCGGCCGTGTAGCACGAACTGAAGAGATTGCCCTCACCGGCCAGTGCGTCGAGATTGGGAGTGATGACCGCACTGTTCACGGCTCCGAGTGCGTCCCAGCGCTGCTGGTCGGTCACAATCATGATGATATGGGGTTTGTCGCTGCCGACGGCCGTTCCCGAATGAAGGGAGGGATTGGCAGGTTGTGCCACAGCAGGCGCAACGGCACCGCAAGCCACCGAAGAAAGAAGTAAGGCGTTGATATTCATTATAGTAAAGTTTTTTTGTCGTAATACGTTCTTTAATTTAATAAAGGAGGATACCACAAGGGTATCCTCCCACGAATGAATCATCTGATTCTACCCCGAATTACTTGCCTTCGGGGAAGCGGAGTCCGATCTGCCAAGTCGGTTCTTCCGCCATGACTCCGTCACGGCCGTGGCCGGAATAGTCTTTCAGCACTTTGCCCTCACCCTCGTTGGCCTTCCAATAGATTTCAAGGCCTTCGGTGGTCGGGTCGACCGTGTACATATTGTTGGCTATCTCGCTCTGCGAACGGGCCACAGACCACACACGCATCTCGCAGGCTGCACCGTGCAGGGCGAACTGGCTTCTTACATTATTACCAAAGTTGATACAATCCACATCTACCGCCTCGCCCGGAGTTCCATAGGCGGTCTTGCTGTCCAATACACCGTTGAAGTAAATCATAATATTGGCACCGTCATAAACGACCGCAATATGATTCCACTTCTTGGGAGCGATGGCGGCGGCACTCTGTGTCTTGGTAGCACCGAATTTCAGCTGCAGGTGGTCCTGAGGGCAGGTCACATCACCGAAACGGGTGTAAACCTTCATCGCACCATTCTTGCCGCCCTGCCTCAACATCCACTGGCTGACATTGTCACGGGTGAGGTAATCCATGTTGACCAGCCATTCGAGGGTATAGTTGGGCAGATGGAGGGGCGCCGAAGCATCACCCCACAAGGGTACCTGCGTATTGGTGTCGATATGAATACCATTGGTGACAACCACCTGGTCAATGAGCAGCACCAGACTTCTGGCTCCCTGCAAGATGCCGCAGCCGGAAGCCGACTCCAACACCACGGGAATCGCATACTTCTTGTTCTGGTCGATATTCCCGTCGAAGGGTTTGACGGTAATCGCCACCGGCTCACAACCGATTTTTCCGGCCTTGATAACCCCCTCGGTCGAAGACAGGGTGTAGTAGTCAGCAGGCAGGACATGGTAGTCGCCGCCGTTGACCTTGTTGTAGGTCGAAAGGACTGCCGGGTCGACATTGAATGTCACGTTGACATCGTTGTCCGTCGCCTTGGAAAGACGGGCCGAGAAAGTACCCTCACCGCCCTTGTCGTCAATCACGATTTTCGACGACGTACTCTGTCGGGCTTCTGCCAGAAAGACAGCATTGTCGTAAGCATTGTATTCCGCTTCGCAGCCCACAAATGCAGCGGACAGAAGCAGCATGAAAAATGCACTTATCTTTTTCATCTTCATTGTTTCAAATAGGTTTAACAACATTACTACTTGTTGATTTTTGCGGGATTCTGAATCTGGATTCCCTGACGCAAGAACTTGTAGTCGGGATTGTGGACAAACTCATACTCCATGTGATAGGTACCGAATCCGCCCTTGCGGCCCTGTGTGGGGTTCCATGCCGCCATACCCAAAGCCGAGGGAAGACGATTACCGTTCTCGTCGGTATAGGTCACACCGCCGTTTTCCCAATAAGACTCGAAATTCTCGGTCACGATAAACTGTTCGGGCTTGAAGTTTTTGGCAATGGCATCATATCGCGACTGCAGGCTCATATACGATGTCGTAGCATAGGCCTGCGCAACGGCATAATCGACATATTGCGCACACGAAGCGTCAAGACGGTTGACATAACCGTCGACCAGAATCAGTTTGTCGGAGCCAATCAGACAGCGCAGCTCCTTGAGGAAAATGTGCATTGCCTCCGCCTTGAAGAAGACATCACCGGAACTTGCCTCCTGGTCCAAGTCGATACCGTCGTAATTGTACTTGTGAATGGAGTCGGCCATGGCCTTCGCACAATATTTGATATTGGCCTCGTCGATGACCCCCTCCTTGAAACCGCAATCGGGCACAAAATCCAGGTACTTGTGGAAGAACTTGGTGAAGGTCACCTTCGTACCTTTTACCTTCTGGACATAGGCCATGTCCTTTTTCTGCTTGTCGGTCAGATTGAACATCGCTTCACGCGACCAGATGGAGACGATATCCATCGAGTCGGGAACATTGCTCAGGGCGGTGGAAGTCTTGGTGGTGCCGCCGTCCCAGAAACCGAACCAGCCGAATGCCACGGCATGGTCGGAATTCTTGTAGGCCCGCAAATCCGCCCAATACTTCTCGTCCTTGTTGATATTGGGGTGAACCATATCCTGAATGACCTCCTGTTCCGGGTCGGTCCAGTCACTGCACGATGCCGAACCCAAAGCGATTGCAGCCACAGCCGCAAAACAAAGGCTTTTCACTATCTTTTTCATTTTCTTTTCGTATAATTTTAGGTTAAAGGGTCTGATTAACGGGTCTTCTTGTCCCACCATACATTCGTGCCGCCGGTATCCTCGCCGCCCAGCAGCTCGACAGCCTTGGCGTAGTTCACAGGGTTGGTATCCTTCTCGCTCGGAGTGAAGGGAATACGGCGCACCTGCTTGTGGGTGTCAATCTTGCCGTTGCTGCGGTTGTTGCATACGGTGAACAGATGGGGGTAATCCGTACGGCGGAACTCCGACCATGCCTCCTGACCGTTGGGGAACAACGCCAGCCACTTCTGGGTCATAATCTTCTCCAGCGAGGTCTCGAACGAAGCATCGCCATCTTCCCACGACACGGTGCAGCGGCTCACGGCAGCCGACGAAGTGGTGGTGGCAACGGGATTGGTGTAATCGGCCGGAAGAGCCGTGCCGGTCAGATAATCATCGACACCGCCGGCACCCCACTGCTCGAACGAGAGACGTACACCCTGCTCATAGTAGCTGCGGGCATCGCCGGCCAGCCAGCCGCGCAGGGCAGCCTCCGCCTTCAGGAAAGCCACCTCCGCAGCATTGAGCCACATCAGCGGATCGTTCTCCCTGATATTGGGAGCCGAGAACGGACGGTAGCGGTCCTTGTTCTCGATGTTGGTGCCGATACGCACACCCATGTAGGCGTTTTCCTCTCCTGCGAGCGACGACTTCTGGAAATATTTGGAGATTCGGGGGTCGTTGTAACCGTTCATATAGGAGGTGATGCTGGCACCCATACGGACATCAGAGTAGCTGTTCCACATGATTTCGATGGGGTTCAGCATCGTGATGCCGGCACCGGTACGAATGGCCGCGTTATCGGCATTCGACTCGATGAGTCCCATCTCGTGAGACAGCGCAGCCTTCACCTGCTCTTCGGCCAATGCGGGGTTGACATAGCTCAGGCGCATACCCAATCGCAGACGCAGCGAGTTGGCGAACTTCACCCACTGGCCAAAGTCACCGCCATAGACCATATCGTAATCGGCCAGCGGCTTGGAGTCGGGATTACGCTTCACAAAATCGGTCAACACGGCAATCGCACCGTCAAGCTCCTCGAAGAAGGCGTTGTAGACGGTCTCCTGGCTGTCGTATTCGACCTGCAGCGAACCTGCACCCACCTTCGAGTAGGGCATCGGGCCCCAGTTGTCGGCAAAACGGTGGAGGGCCGCCACCTTCAGCACCTGTGCCAGTGCGTAGTTGGGCGATGTTTCGTAATCGGGGGTGTTGCGGCGGATATCCATCCATGCACCGAACACTCGCGAATAGACATTGTCGTAGGACTGGTTGATGTAGCTGTCGACAAAATAATAGGTCGAGGGGTTGTTATTGCCATTGAAGTTGTTGATGACACCCATATAGCCCGAGAAGAGGTCGCCGGCCAGATTCTGCGCACGCTGGTAGTCGTTCTTCTCGACGGGAATCACCTGAAGCTGCAACTGGGGGAAGAAAGCACCCACACGGAAGTTGTCACCCTCGAGGTCATCTTCCGACGGATTGTAGGGGTTCGTATTGATCTCCATGAAATCGCCGGTACACGAGGTGGAGGCAAAAGCCAGCGCAACCACGCCATACACGAACTTTCGGGAGAGGTTAGCCAGTATATTTTTCATTGTTGTAAGCTGATTAAAAGATTTAGAACTGTAATTTCACACTGAATCCGAGGTTGCGGGTCGAAGGCTGCATGAAGTAGTCGACACCCTGGTAGAAGGTACCTGTGGTGTTGGCGGTCTGCTCGGGGTCGAACGGCGCCTTGTTGTAAATCATCCACAGGTTGCGGCCCACGAACGACAAGGTCATCGACAACTTGTTCTTGAACCACTTGCGAGGCAGTGTGTAGCCCAGTGTGAGTTCCTGGAGACGGACGTTGGTCGCATCGTAGACATAGTGGCTCAACATACCGGTCTCACCGCCGCCGATGTACTCATAGTAATAACGGGCGTCCATCATACCGTTGTTGACGGGAACACCGCCGTTGTCACGCGCACGCGCCGAAGCCTCCGAAACACCGTAGTAGTCCATGTAGGCCTGGGTGACCGACACGGCCTCACCACCCAGACGTGCCGAGAACAACAGACCCAGATTCACGCCCTTGTAGCTGAAGTTGTTGCGGAAACCCAGACGAGCCTTTGCCTCCGAGTTACCGACCTTCTGCAGCTTGTCGACAGTCTCCATGTGGCCGGTGTTGGGGTCAACATAGATATTGCCCTGATTGTCCTCGCGGAGTGCGGTGGCGGTGTAGATGTCGCCGATGGAACCGCCCTCCTTGAGATAGGCACGGTAGTCACCCACGGTCATCACAGGCATCTCGGTCATATTCAGAATCTTGCGCTCGTTGGTGGCAGGATCGAGGTAGGAATAGTTGTTGACCAGCTCCTCGATCTTGTTGCGGTTCATGCTGAAAGTCAGCTGGGTATTCCACTTGAACTGATTGAAGTCCTGCTTGTAGGACAGCATGGCCTCGATACCCCAGTTCGACACGTCACCGGTCTGGATATACATCGAAGAGTAACCCGACGAGGCCGACATCTTGGCCTTGAAGGTCTGCTTGTAGGTATTGGAGTGGTAGTACGACATGTCGAAATGGAGACGGCCATCGAAGAAGCGTGCATCGAGACCCAACTCATAGGACTTGGTACGCTCGGCAAACAGTTCATCGATGGGCATGTGGGTGTTGGTCTCCAGCACACCCTGACCGGCCCATTCGAAGGTGGGGACTGTCAGGAAGCGGTTGGGTGCCGAACCCACCGAAGAGTACGACGAACGGAGCTTGAGGAACGAGAACCAGTCGGGCAGGTTGAACATCTCCGAGAAAATCAGCGAAAGGCCTACCGAAGGATAGAAGAACGATGAGGACTTGGTGTTGGCCAGTGCCGACGCCCAGTCGTTACGGGCAGTCACACTCAGATAGACCATCGACTTGAAGCCCAGCTCCGCGCTGGCGAAAATCGACTGTGTCTGCTCTCGCCAGCCGCTCTGAATCACACCCGAGTTGGTGGCGTCCAAATCGATATTATGGAAGGCAAAGTAGTTGGGCAGCTGGCTCAACTGACCCTTGGCACCCTCCTCGTCGTAACGGGCATCGAAGATGCTGGCACCGATGTTGGCCGTGAGGTCGAACTTGCCGAAGGTCTTGTTGATGTTCACCAGAAGGTCGCCGTACACCTGTTTCTCATAGCCCTTGAAAGCACGGTAGTAACCCTTGTTTCCGGCCAGACGACCGTCGGTCGAGGCGTAGAGTTTCTTCTCGTCGTGGGTCACGGTGTTGTCGACACGCACACGACCCGACACGTTAATCCAGTCGGCAATCTCATACTTCAGGCCGGCGTTGAGCATGTAGCGGTCACGCTTGCGCTCGAAGAGGTTGCGGTTGGCAATCCAATAGGGGTTCTGCAAGGCCATACCCTGGTCACCGTAGGGCCAGTACTGGGTCATGATTTTACGACCCTCGTCGTAGTCCTCATACAAACGCAGATTGTTGAAGTTCTCGCCGCGGGGGAACAGATAGACGGGCAGCAGCATGTTGAAGTTCTGGCCCTGTCCCGGCATATTGCAGTTATTCTGAATCACATAGCTTGCACCCACATCGAGCGTCAGGCGTTCGCGCATGAGTTTCGATGTGTTGCGCACCGTGAAGTTATAGCGGTTGTAATCGTTACCAATCATGATACCCTCGGAATTGGTGGCCGAAGCCGATGCGAAGGTCTGGTTTTTGGCCGTACCCATCGACACCGAAACCGAGTTGGTCATCGAGTAACCGGTCTGGAAGAAGTTTTCGGGATCAAACGAGGTGGGGTGCTCCAACTTCGCGCCCCAGCTGGCAAACTCACCGGGGTTGTTGCCATAGGTGTTCTGGAAACGGGGCAACACGAAAGGCGTGAGCAGGTCGGTATTGTGGGAGTAGGTAACCTTGGCCGTACCTTCAGCACCCTTCTTGGTGGTAATCAGAATCGCACCGTTGGCGGCATAGCTACCATAGAGGGCGGCTGCGGCAGGACCCGTCAGCACCGACATCGACTCGATGTCCTCGGGGTTGATATCGGAGATACTCTCCACGGTGGCATTCGACGAGTAGCTGCCGGCCACCTCGAGACCACGCGCATTGAACAAAGGTACACCGTCGATGACATACAGCGCGTTGTTGTCCTTGCTCAACGACTTCGAACCACGCATCACAACCTTTGTGGCACCGCCGACACCGCCCGAGCTGCTGATGTTCAGACCGGCCACCTTACCGTTGAGCGAGTTCATGAAGTTGGCGTCCTTGACAACGCCCAGCTCCTCGCCCTTCACCTCCTGGACATTGTAGCCCAGGGCCTTGGACTTACGCTTGATACCCAACGCGGTGACCACCACCTCGTCGACCATCGTGACGTCCTCCTGCATGACGATGTCCATCGTGGTCTTCGAACGGCTCACCTCGAGATTCTGGCTCTTGTAGCCGATATAGGAGAGGTTGATGACACAGCCATCATCGACATTCAACTCAAAATCGCCGTCGAGACCCGTGGTCACACCGCGGCCCGACAGAGCATCGACCACAGCCACACCAATCAGTGGCATGCCCGTGGGATCCTTGATGACACCCTTCACCGTGAAAGGACCGCTCACCGGAGCCTGGCTCTGCGCCTTGCTCAGCACGACATGGTCGCCTTCAATCACATAATTGATACCCTTACTCGAAAAAAGGGCTTCGAGCACCGAAGCCAACGGTTTGTTGACCTGTTTGATATTGACCACGGCATCAAGTTTCACATCGTCGACATCAAACACAAAAGAACAATTCGTCTGTTTCTTGATTTCCAGCAGCACATCGCTGATGGTCACACCTTG
The DNA here is from genome assembly GCA_020026375.1 of Alistipes sp. Lineage (GTDB taxonomy): Bacteria > Bacteroidota > Bacteroidia > Bacteroidales > Rikenellaceae > Alistipes. Next base: position 69,711 of record JAHHQN010000008.1, read on the forward strand.
TTTGTCAATGGTCACATTCTTCGACTGTGCAACAACGCTCTCCACCGAGAAAAACATCGGCACCACCCAAAGCAACGCAACGACAACTGCTCGAAAACCTCCAAAGGGTTTTCCTCTTCCGTCTTGCTTCGACGAGCGAAGCAAATCTGAAAAGTTACTCATTGTAAATGTTTTTAGGTTAGAATTTAGTTATTATTAATTGTTGTTTTTTGGCATGGGAACCCCCTTCCCGGGTGTTTTTCTTTCGAAAACCACCCCGGCGACAAGCGGGATATGTTCTATGGAACTATTCGCGGCTGCGAATCGTCACATCACGGCCATCTATCTGATAATCGAACTTTCCGGTCATCTGCATGATGGACAGAATATGACGTATGTTGTCGGACGAACTGAAATTACAGATGAATTTCTTGTGCCTGATGGCTTCGTCCTGGAAGTGAATGGTAATGTTGTAGTGACGCTCCAGAGCATGGGCAATCTGTTCGAAGGTCTCCTTGTAGAACAGGAACTGGCCGTTGATCCAATCGGTAACCCATTTGCCGTTATCCATGGTCGACAGGTCCGAGGTGTGGGTCCGCTTGTTGAAGGTGAACTGCTGGTTGGGTTTCATCACCACATTCTGGGAGATGTCGGGCGACGACACGCGAATGGCTCCCTCGAAAAGCGACGCTGTCACCCAATCGTCGTCGTCATTGGCCTGGACATTGAAACGTGTGCCGAGCACCTCGATATCGAGCCGTTCGCAGTGGACGATAAAGGGAGTCTTCTTCATCTTGGCCACCTCGAAGTAAGCCTCACCCTTCAGGTCGAGGTTGCGCTCCGACTTGAAGATGCTACGGTGGTAGACGATTTCACTGCATGCGTTGAGTTTTACACTGCTGCCGTCGGGCAGCTCCACACGCACACGCTCGCCAATATCGGTACGCACGATGAGGGGCTCCTCGATGCGCTCCACCATATCGTAGCCATACCAGCCGGCCGACACCATCACCACGATGACGGCCGCAGCGGCTGCCATTCTTCTCACGAAGCGGCGCATGGCCACACGGCTGCATTCCTGCATCTCACGACGGCGACGCACGTCGAGTGTAGCCTTGCAACGCTTCCATGCCGAGTCGACATCGACCGAATCGCGGCTCACGACGGCACGCTCCAGCAGGCAAGCCTCCTGCAGGTTGTCGAGCAATGCCTTGTGGTCATCGCTCTCCTCGTACCATCTCTCGACCTGCTCACGCTCGGCATCGGAGAGGGTACCCTGTATATATTTCAAAAGTCTGTTCTCGTCCATAATCTTATCGATACGCCCCGTTTTTGGGCCGTTCTGTATATAATACGATTCAAAAATAAAACCTGCTAAACCAAAAAGTCTATTTTTTTTCTTTTTTTATCTATTTATATTTCTTCCTTGTTTTATTATTAAAAAACGCTTTATTTTGTATCAAAATTACGAACAGAATGCACACTCCGCAAATCGACATATCCGACAACAAGGCCGTGACCGAAGCACTACGGCAGGAAGATATATATCAGGCGGAAACAGCATTCGAAATGGTCTACAAGCACCACTACGCCGGTCTGTGCGGCTATGCCGGACGGTTTGTGACCATCGCCGCAGCCGAGGAAATCGCACAGAACGCCCTCATCTGGCTGTGGGAAAACAGAACCACGCTCTGTCCGGAACTCTCGCTGAAGTATCTGCTCTTCACCATCGTCAAGAACAAGGCCATCGACAACATACGGCACACCCAACTTAGGTCGAAGGTGCATCAGAGCATTCTGGAAAAGGCAGGCAACAAATACGACGACCCCAACGACTATCTGGGCGACGAACTCTACGAGCTGTTCCGACGCGCGCTCGACAATCTGCCCGAACAATACCGCATCTATTTCGAGAAGAGCCGCATGGAAGGCATGACCCATGCCGAGATTGCCCGGGAACTGGGAGTATCGCCCCAAACGGTCAACTACCACATCACGCAGGCCATGAAGTGTCTGAAGAAAGACCTGAAAGACTATCTGCCGCTGCTCCTGCTGCTGTTCTGTCAGAAGTAACGGCAGACGGATTACCTCCCCTACCCCTTGCTTCGTAGGCTTTATGGATTACATTTGCACAGCAAAAAACGAAGACATGCAGGAAGAACAGACATTCACAAAACGGAAATTCAATAGCGGAGCATTGGAAGAGGAGTATCTCGGTTGCATCTTTACAGCCTGTGACTTCTCGGATCTCGTCATCGGCGACACCCTCTTTGAGGAGTGTGTGTTCAACGACTGTAACTTCACGATGACCCGATTCGACGGCGCACTGCGGGAGGTCTCCTTCGTGGCATGCAAACTCACGGGTGCCGACTTCTCGGGGCTCTGCCATCTGTCAAACACACTCTCGTTCAAGGATTGCCGCATGGAGTATACCCTATTCGTCGGCACCCGTCTCCGAAAACTGAAAATCAAAAACTGCTGGCTGCAAAATGCGGTATTCGACCGTGCCGACATTGCCGGCAGCCGTTTTCCCGAGTGCAATCTCGACGGAGCGTCGTTTGTCGGCACACATCTCGAGCATGTGGATTTCTCCGACGCCTGCAACTACACCCTCCGCCCCGGAGAGTGTCATCTCCAAAAGACCATATTTTCGGAATCGGGACTCCGCGGGCTGGTCAGCCACCTCGACATCGTCATTCGATAAGCCCCCTCCCCTCTTACGGACGTCACTCGCTCTCGACCACCACTCTGCACGGAAGTCCCGTGAGCGTATCGTTGTCGAACCATAGGGTGTAGACCGTAAAATCCGATGGCGGGACCGCAGACAGACCGTGCAGGTTCTCGATGACATAAACCCCTCTCTGTTCACAACAGCGGTCGGCGGCCTCGTGTTCCTCGTGGCGGCGGATACCCGGTGCATCGATGCCGATAAAGCGGATACCCTTGTCGAGCAACGCATGAATCAATGTCTCGGAGAGTTGCGGGTGGGCGGCAAAATACCCGTCCGAACCATAGGCGTGTTCCTCCATACGTCCGGTACGGAACAGCACG
>JAHHQN010000009.1 GCA_020026375.1 Alistipes sp.
GCTGCAAAGATAACGCTTTTATTTCCTATTTTCAAAATATTTTGACAACAATTTTACAGAAAAATTCAAAGAAACCACATATTAACCTATTAATCAACAAGTTGCCACAGAAACTTTTTCACACCGACTTTTCTCTTTAATAATATATATAGGTATATATCATAGAGAGGCGCGCGCAATTTTCTGCTCACAGGATTCGAAAATCCGTTCACTCCGCCTGATTTTGCGTAAAATTTTCGCAGCTTCCACTCCACGTCCCCGCAAACCGAGTCGAAAAAAGGGCGAAAAAGCGTCAGAAAAAATCCAAAACCCTCCGACATTTTCTCAAATACGACCCGAATTTACCAAAAAGAGTCGGCTATTTCAGCTTCACACGAATGATATCCTTGAGATTTGTGGTGTATTGACGCGTGATATGTTCACATTTGAGGTGCCAATTCTTGCGCTGCCCCTGCACGGCCAGCTTCACGGCATCGTGACCATTGCGATGGTTGATGGATTCGACGGCCGCAGCCAGCCGCGCCTGACGTTCGCGGTCGACAGGATCGAACAGACAGGTCTGCACCGCGTTGTCCGACGAGATGTCCCACACCAGCACACCGGCCTTCTTGTAATGGTAATTACCTTTTACCCAGGATCTTTTGAGCAGAGATACCGCCGCGGCAACCAGTTCTCGGGAGTCGGCGGTCGGCACAGGGAACTGACGCGAGATGTTGATGGCCTGCTGCGGCAAGTCATCGCGGAAGCGGCTCGTATAGGCAAAGACAGTGAGCGACGAGCAGCAACTTTTCTGCTGACGCAATTTACGGGCGCACGAAGCCGCAAAGTTGGCCACCGCCTCCTCGACATCTTGCAGCGATGAGAGTCCCAGCTCGGCGAAGCTGCGACTGGTGCAGATGCTCCGTTTCTCGGGCAATTCATCGACGTCGATGCAACTCTCGCCGCGCAACTCCAGCCATGTGCGCACGCCCGTGATGCTCAACATCTTGCGCACCCACCCTTCACTGCGGTTGACAAAATCCCACGCTGTGGCGATGCCGGCATACTCCAGTTTGGCGGCACCGCGACGGCCGATGCCCCACACATCGGAGATGGGTATGCCTTGCAGGGCCTTGACGCGTTTCTCCTCGGTGTCAATCATACACACTCCGCCGTAACCCTTGTATTTTTTGCCATAGCGGCTGGCGACCTTGGCCAGCGTCTTGGTCGGCGCGATGCCCATCGTGACGGGAATGCCCGTACCGCGCCGCACCGCATCAACGATTTTCTTGCCGTAGGCACGCAGTTCATCGCCCTCTCCGAAACCCGACAGGTCGAGAAAGGCCTCATCGACAGAATATTGTGTGAAGTTGGGCGTAAACTCCGAGAGGAGCGTCATCACGCGACGACTCATGTCGCCATACAGCGTGAAGTTACAACTGAAGACCGCCACATTCCGGCGTTCGAGGAAGTCGCGCACCTGATAGAGCGGCACACCCATCTGAATGCCCAACACCTTGGCCTCGTTGCTGCGCGCGACGATGCACCCGTCGTTGCTACTCAGCACCACCACGGGACGTCCCTGCAACTCGGGATTGAAGACCCGTTCGCATGAACAGTAAAAATTGTTGCAATCGACCAGCCCGACCATAGTCCGTTATCGTTTAAGTTGGCGTTTGATGTTGTAGGTCAGCACGCCCCACACGATAAAATCGTTCTCCTCCGTGACTTTTATCGGCGTATAATCCTCATTCTCGGGCATGAGCCACACACAACGACCGCTCCTGTCGGGGCGAAACCGCTTGAGCGTAAACTCTCCGTCGATGTAGGCCACCACGATATCGCCCTCCTGCGGCTCGATGGCCTTGTCGATGATGAGCAAATCGCCATCGTCGATGCCGCAATTCACCATCGAACACCCCTCGGCACGTGCATAGAAGGTCGTCGACGGGTGTCGCACCAGCTCGCGATTGAGGTCAATGGATTCGGTGATGCCGTCCTGCGAGGGGGCAGGGAAACCGGCCTTGATGCCGCCGTCGGCGTATTGGAGTTCCAGTTGCGAGCCTGCATCGGCCGCATATATCTCGAGTTTCATGTTTCTTACCACTTGTCGGCCCCTCCGCCATCTCACACGGACGGGAAAATTCTCTGCAAAGATAACATTTTTCCGACAGCAGCCTTCGCCCTCCCCCACTTCCGCCGCTCCACACCACAAAAAAAGCGGTACGGAAAAGAATCCGTACCGCACAATCCAAATTAAAACTTATGTTACGAAACAACCACGTTCCTACAACCACAATCCGTTTTCGGGAACACTGGTTCTGGAGATGATTGCCAAATTGGTCTTCACAATCTTGCCGTTCATCTTGGTCTCGAAGGAGACGATGCCGCCGCCGACCTTTGTACAATGTACCTTGAACTTGCCGTTCTCCACACTGTAAGCAGTCATACCGAGCTTCTCTACCACATCGGACTCTACCCTGACATTCACATCGAGCGCGTTGACACGACCCGAGAAGAGCTTGTCGAGGTTGACTTCGGCATCAGTACCCATCTTCACGCATACGCTGGGAATGCCGTCGACGTTGAGCAGGAGTTTGTAGGCATCGAGACGGCCTGCACCCATCTTGCCACGATACTGTGTCATGTCGAGTTCAAGACCCAGACCTCTGAGATTCTTGGTACCCTCGAACTTGCTGTCGATGTTCTCGCAGCTGGTCATCATCATCGAGACAAACTCCTCAACGGTGAACTGCTTGCCCAGCTTGGCGGCACGCGAGAGAGCCAGAGCGGCCATACCCGAAACGTGGGGACAAGCCATCGAAGTACCCTGCATGTAACCGTAACCGGCCTTACGACCGTCCTTATAGTCAATCGATTCGTCATCGAGAATAAGGCTCAAGACCTGGGTCTCGTCGCCGTAGGAGGCATCACCACCGGGAGCGGTGACACTGACCCACTTGCCGTAATCGGTGTAGTAGGCAGGCAGATAGTCGGGACCGATGGAAGCTACCGAAACCACATTGGGATAGGCAGCCGGCCAAATCTTCTGATCCTTGACCAGGTGACCGTCGTTACCTGCGGCAAAGACCACCAGACCGCCCTTCAACGGCGAGTTGGGATTGTCGCGACCGGCATTCTCAATAAAGTAGTCGATGGCATCACGCTCCACGCCCTTGTCCATACCTACCCACATGTTGTAGGAGTTAACCGCCGAGCTATAACCCCAGCTGCACTGTGCAATCAGCGCACCGCGGTCGGCCGCATAGACGAATGCACGCACCGAGGCGTCGAGGTGGGCGTTTCTTTCGTTGTTGCCCAGAATCTGGCACGACATGATTTTCACACCGCCCGTGGTGCCGTCACCGCCGGCAATACCGCAGACACCCTCGCCGTTGTTGTTCACGGCAGCGATGGTACCGGCAACGTGGGAACCGTGGTCGGAGTAGAACCATGCACGATACTGCTCGTTGTAGGCAGGGGTCTTCCAATCCAGCTCATCGGTATCGTTATAGAAGTTGAAGCCGTGGATATCGTTGTTGTAGGCCTTGCCGTTGACACCCACATATCCGGGGTTGGGGTTGGTCCACAGATTCTCCTTGATGTCGGCATGGGTGGTCTGCACCGGCTCGTCGATGACAGCCACGATGATTTCGGGCGAACCGGCCGTCATCTCCCAGGCATCGAACAGACTGATATCCGCACCGGCCTTGAAATGCACACCGGCAGTACCGGGGTTGTTGTAGTGCCACTGTTTCTCCAGACCGGGGTCGTTCATCGGCATCTCGGCACGGGTAGCCGTACGCTCGATGTTGCAGGGAATGGCAGGACCTTCACAGGCCGGCTCGATGGGGTGGGTAAACTCCACCACCTTCACACCCTCGACCTGCCCCAGCAACTGGGCAGCCTGACGCAAATCTGACTCTTGGGCAAATGTCACATTATACCACAAGTGGAGACCTGCCGCACGGTGACGCTCCTCGAAACGAGGTTCATAGGGGAATATACGCGAAAAATGCTCGACACCGATCTTGTCGAAAACCACGTCCATTTCCGAGATGCCCGAACGGGTGGCCATCTCTCCGGCACGGGTCTTCATCTTGAGGACCTCTTCGAGTTTATTGGCAACAGCCTCCGAAAGTTTGACCGACAATCTGCCGGCCACGGCACCTTCGGGTGTATTGACCATCACAGCCTGTCCTTCGGCCTCAGGCCCCGCGACGTTCTCATTCAACGTATCTTTGGAGCAGGCGAAGAACGCTAACACAGCAAGCGCAAAAATCAGTTTTCTCATAGGTATAAATTTATTTCAGGTTCCGATTGTAATATTTGCATCAAAAGCGACTGCAATATAAACATTTTCCAACAATATATGCAACTAAAACAAAGAATATCATTATAAAATGCTATAAAATTTCATTTCACCGTCCGCAACTCGGAAATTAAACAAATATTCATTATCAAAAATGCGCGAAAATTTTGTTTTTATGCTCCAATAATATATATTTGTCCAATCAATAAAACCAAGCATGCCATGAACCGTATACTAAGAACTTTGGCAATTACATTTGCAACCCTGTCGCTCGTATCGTGCAGCGACGACAATGAAGGCGGAAGCACAAACCCCGCGACCCCCCACATCGCCCGCGCCGATATCACGGGCGAATGGAAACTGCAGGAGTGGGCTCCCAGCACCGACATGAAGAACAATGTCTATCTGGTACTCAACGAGAACGACTCCTTCACCCTCTACGGCGAGAATTTCGGCGAAACGGGTTACAAGAAGGCGACCGGCAAGTTTGTCTACCAGGAACCCGAGAAACTCATCAAGGGCAACTATTCCGACAACACCCCCTGGGGCGACCATTATAACATCATCTACATGTCGCGCGACAAGAACATCATGAAATGGCAGGCACAGAAGGACAAGAACGACATATCGGTTTATGTCCGCACCGAAGTTCCTGAAGAGGTGAAGGCCCTGACCCGTGGCGCACAGGAGAGCGAAGAGATGAGAATTTTGTAAGACCACACGACCGTCAGGTCAAAGAGAATACCCCACAACGGAGTATTCTCTTTTTTTATAAACACCGCCCGCTCCCTGTCGAAATTCTTACTTCCCCGGGCCGCCGTCCCACCAAAAATCTCGGCCACCCGACCTCATGATTCTAAAAAAATTAAGCGGAACGAAATCCGAAGATTTCATTCCGCTTAACGGACATCGGTTTCATCTGTCCGAAGACAGACGGTTACCGACAGTTCCGGTTCTTCATTGTGCGGGCGGCTCTTTCAAGTCCCCCACTCTCCAAAGTTCCGGCTATTACTTAACTGCGTTAACTATTGCCTCAAATGCCTTAGGCTCGTTCATTGCCAGGTCAGCCATAACCTTACGGTTCAACTGAATACCCTTAGCGTTGAGCTTACCGATAAATTGTGAATAGGTCATTCCCTGTGCGCGAACTGCAGCGTTGATACGTACAATCCACAAAGAGCGGAATGTTCTCTTTTTAAGCTGACGGTGTGCATAAGCATACTGCAAACCCTTCTCTACCGTGTTTTTCGCAACGGTCCATACGTTTCCCCTTGAACCAAAGTTACCCTTGGCAAGTTTCAAAACTTTCTTTCTTCTTGCGCGTGACGCAACAGCATTTACTGAACGTGGCATATTAAAGTTTTTTTTGGAAGCTATCAGCGACACGGTTCTCCCGTGTTCTTTGGGGCTGTTTCGCTCCGGTTAATAAAAATTGTGCTATTCTGTTAAAAAGTCAGAGGTCAAAATTACTTAACCAACAACTTCTTGATCTTCGGCTCATCAACCGCAGAAACGGTGCTCGAATAGCAGAGGTTACGCTTCTGTTTAGTCGTCTTTTTGGTCAGGATGTGACTGTGATAAGCGTGCTGACGCTTGATCTTTCCTGTGCCGGTGAAGGTAAAACGCTTCTTCGCAGCGGCATTAGTTTTCATTTTCGGCATTGCTGTAAATAGTTAATTAGTTAAACATAGCTCGCAAAAGTAGTAAAAATTTCACACTCTACAACTTAAAAATCAAAAAAAAGCACCTTTTACCCCCAAAAGAGTTGTCTGAGGCGTTTTTTTGTCGCCGAAAATCGATTTTCGTGCCCTCCACCGCTTGGCCGTTCCCTCAGAAATGAGTATCTTTATTGCCGGAGACTGTTCTCCGCACAACCACATTCATCATACGATTTTATATTATGTCTCTTTTTTCATACTTCGGCCACGGCTCCGCGCCTGCGCCCTCCTACCCTTCCGACCTGCTGACGCTCAACAACGGCGACTCGCTGCGCATCACCTTCTTCAAGCACGCCTCCTTCGCCATGGAGGTGGCCGAAAAGTACCACATCTACATCGACCCCGTGAAGGAGTACGCCGACTACGAACGACTGCCGAAGGCCGACCTCATTCTGGTGACCCACTCCCACTACGACCATTTCGACCGTGCGGCCATCGACGCCGTCTCGACCCGTCACACCGACATCGTCTGCGACCGCACCACGGCCGAGGGTTTCGAGTCGAACTGTCTGGTACTCTCGCCGGGCAAGACGGCCGCACCGCGCGACTATATCCGCATCGAGGCGGTGGCGGCCTACAACACCACCGAGGGACACACCGACTTCCACCCGCGCGAGCGTGAAGACTGCGGCTATGTACTCACTCTGGGCGACACACGCATCTACATCGCCGGCGACACCGAACCCACCGACGAGATGCTCTCGCTCCGCGACATCGACATCGCCTTCCTGCCCGTCAACCAGCCCTACACCATGACCGTGGACCAGGCGGTGGCGGCCGTCAAGCAGCTGCGTCCGCGCATCTTCTACCCCTACCACTACGGCGAGGTGGAGGAGCGCACCGACACCACCCGTCTGGCCGCCGAGCTGGAGGGTATCACCGAGGTACGTCTCCGCCCGATGGAGTAACCCCAATAGACACCACAAAAAAAGCACCGACACAATCGGTGCTTTTCTTATTATATAAGGTATCTGCCTATTTCTTTTCGGCAGCGGCTTCTGTCTCGGTCTTGGCGTCGGCCTTCACCTCGGCGTTGACTTTCAGCGAAGCAAAACCCTTGATGATATGCTCGCTGTCGGTCTTCGAAGCATCGTAGACCACCGTCACCTCCTTCTTCGGAAGGTCAATCTGCACGTCCTTGATGCCGCGGCCCAACGCAGGCACATTGTTCATAATCTTGTTGACACAGTGACTGCAGGTGATGTCGGTCACAAACACCGTAGTCTCGGTCTTTTTCTTATTCTTCTTTTCCGACGGCGCAGCCACGGCCACACCCAGCGAGAGAAGTGCCACGAGGCACAATGCAAAAAACTTTTTCATGGTTTTCCTATTTTAGTATTGGCGATTAGTAAAGGTTGAAACGAAGGCCGAAGTAGAACTTGCGGCCCATGAGCGGACCCCACACGTTCATCGAGTTGAACTTCGAGGAGTAGGGGTTCGAGGCATTGAGGATAGGCACCTCCTGATGGTAGTCGGCGATGTTCTCACAACCCAGATAGAGGTCGAACTTGCCCACCTTGCGGGTCACCTGCGCGAAGAACATCGGATAGCGGGGCGAGTGCGTCGAATGGGAAAGGTCGCCGTCCTGCGTCGGGATACGCGCCGCGCCGTTGAGCTGCGCCGTCACATCGAATGTCCAGCGGCGGAACCGTGTGGCATACTGGAGGTTCAACAACGTCTTGTACTCGCTCACCAGCGGACGCTGCACATGCGCCACCGTGCCGTCGGGACGGCGCACGGTCATCTGGCTGTCGGTGTAGCGGAAGGTGGCGAAGATGTCGAAACGCTCCACGGGAGTCCAGGTGAAGTCCACCTGATAGGTGTCGGTGTGCGAGTTGCCGTCGGTGTTGTAGAAGACGATGCTCTGCGCGTCGTACTCCTGATCAGCCACCACCGCGTTGTAGAACTCCGTGCGGAAGTAGTCGAAGCTCAGCGTGGCATTCTTCTCGCCGGCCAGCGAGAAGGTCTGCGTGAGACTGCCGCCCACGGTCAACGCCTTCTCCATGCGGTTGAAATCCCAGTAGGAGGGAATCTCAATCTTGCGGCCCGTGGCCAGCATGCCGATATTGTCGGTGATGATGTTGGTCGAGCGGTAGCCCAGACCGGCCGACACTCGCAGCACGGTGGTGGGGGTCATGTTCCACTTGATGTGGCCGCGCGGCGTGAAGTAGAACTTGTCGTAGAAGGTGTTGTAGTCGCCGCGCACGCCGGCCACCAGCGAGAACTTGTCCTTGATGGTGTAGGTGTATTCGGCATAGGCACCCGCCTCGCCCTCACGACGGTCGAGGTTGTAGTTGCGCTCCACATGGTCAATCCACGGGGTGGAGTTCATCAGCTTCTCGCGGTAGTAGGCCAGACGACCCTGCACACCGACGCTCAACAGCGAGCGGTAGGTGAAATAGTGGGCATACATCAGGTTCAGCGAGAGGGTATTCTCATTGCCGCGGTAGTCGTTCAGACCGAAGTAGGCCTTTTCGTTGAAGTGGTCGAAGTCGGCCACGAAGGCGATGTTGGAGCGGTTCTCGGCCTGCTCCTCCTCGTCATACACGGCAGCACCCACGGGCATACCCAGCTTGAAGTAGCCGTTGGCGTTGCGGTTGCGGATATGCGAGCCGTAGAGCGGCATGTCGACACCCTTCTGCTCCCAGTCCCAGTTCTCGTGCATGGCCTCGCGCATGGCGCCGTTGTCCTTGTAGTCGAACATGCCGCCCAGACGGTTCTCCTGCACGAACTTCCAGCCCCAGCGCATCTGCATGCCGTTGTCGGCGGTGTAAAGCCACTTGTTGGCGAAGTTCATCATGTTCGACTTGGGCAGGTCGCGGAAACCGTCGTGGTTGTGGTCCATCTTGCGCACGTCGGTGTCGGCCGAGCCGTGGAGGAGAATCACCGTCGAGAGCTTCTTGTCGCGCGACACGGGGAAGGCCGACGAAATGTTGGCCTCGGGACGCAACTCGTCGTCGAGATAGAGGTTCACGAAGAGCCGCTCGCTGTCGGTGGGCTTGCGGTGTTCGAGGTTGATCTGACCGGTCACGGCCTCATGGCCCGAGGTCACCGACGAGACACCCTTCGACACCTGAATGGAGTTGAGCCACATGCCCGGAGTGTAGCTCAGGCCGTAGGGCGAGCTGAGTCCGCGCATGATGGGACGGTTCTCGTCGAGAATCTGGGTGTAGGTGCCGGCCAGACCCAGCATTTTAATCTGACGCGCACCCGAGATGGCATCGCTGTAACCCACGGTCACCGATGCCGAGTTTTCGAAGCTCTCGGCCAGATTGCAGCAGGCCATCTTGCAGAGTCCGGCGAAGGAAATCATCTCGCCCTTGAGTACGCCCTCCGCCTTGACGAAGTTGCCTTGCAGGTTGCCCTCCACCACCACGTCTTCGAGAGCAACGCCCTCCGACGAGAGCAGGAACTGCACACGTCCGCCGTCATCGGCCACACGCAGCGTGTCGTTGACGTAGCCCAGGAACGAGGCCACCAGCAGGTCATGATTTTTGACTTTGTGAAGCGAGAATTTGCCGTCGGCATCGGTACTCGCACCGATATTGGTGCCGGCCCAATAGACCGAAGCACCCACCAGAGGTTCGTTGTCGGCACCGCGCACCACGCCGTTGACCTCGTTGGCGTGCGCCATCGCACCCACGAGGAGAGCCGACAGAGATAAAAAGATATTTCTGTAGATTGTCATTATGGATATCCGTAAAATATAGGTAAAAAGTAACCGGCCGGTATTCGCAATACCGACCCAAAGAGGCTTTCGACACTATATTTGCGGAGGGCCGCGCACCCCGATACCCGCCACTGCTCCCGTGCAGAGACACGTGTGGAGACTGCCGTAGCACCACGCCACACACGGGAGCGGTGCACGGAGTCCGGCCGAGAAGTCGACCGGAGCGACAGCATCTGCCGCCCAGCAGCGGCATGCGTCCTTGTAGTCCGGCGAGGGGATATAGAGTGTGGTCTGACCGGCATGGTCGTCGTCACAGCAGGGCGGAGCCGAATAGTGCGACTCCAAATCCGTCTCCGACGACAGGCCGTGGGTATGACACGAATGGGCATGCTCTTCCGACATTCTCACACAATGACACGCCAGCGACGCATAGACCGGCATACCCACAAACAGCAGGTATATCGTCAGCATGAGCATCGACAGGTATCTTTTCAGTGTCATCATCGTAAGGTTTCAAGAGCAACAAGAATGCCCGATTTTCGGTTTTCAGTGCGACAAAGATAATTATTTTTCATCTCACCGCCATATTTCCTGCTCCAAAATACCTATTTTTCAGGAGCGCGCCACCCCGCCCCTGCCTCATCTTTTCGCGGTGCGATGACGCTCATCTGCGCCAAAATCCGTATCTTTGCCCTGTGAAGAAGAACGACGACAAAATATATGAGGTGCTGCGCCGCTACTGGGGCTACACGGGTTTCCGCTCCATACAGGAGCAGATTATCCGCGACGTCCTCGACGGACGCGACACACTGGCACTCATGCCCACGGGCGGCGGCAAGTCACTCACCTATCAGGTGCCGACACTGGCCGGCGAGGGGTTGTGTGTGGTCATCACTCCGCTCATCGCTCTGATGAAGGACCAGGTCGACCGCCTGCGCAAGCTGGGCATTCCGGCCGTGGCCATTCATTCGGGACTCTCACCCCGACAGATTGACATCGGACTGGACAATGCCGCCTACGGCGATGTGCGCTTTCTCTATGTCGCCCCCGAACGACTCTTCACCGAGGCTTTCCGCCTGCGTGTGCAGCGCATGCCCGTGACGCTCATCGCCGTCGACGAGGCCCACTGCATCTCGCAATGGGGCTACGACTTCCGCCCCTCCTACCTGCAAATCGCCCACCTGCGCGAGCTGCTGCCCGATGTTCCGGTGCTGGCACTCACCGCCTCGGCCACCGACAAAGTGGCCGACGACATCATGTCGCACCTCAAGTTCCGCGAGAAACATCTGCTGCGCAGCAGCTTCTCGCGTCCCAACCTCTCGTATGCCGTGCGCCACACCGACGACAAGAACGAGCAGCTTCTGCGCCTTGTCAACAATGTGGCGGGGTCGGGCATTGTCTACATGCGCACCCGCGAAGGCACCGAACAGATTGCCGACCTGCTCCGCGAGAAGGGCATCGCGGTCACCAGCTACCACGGCGGCATGGCCCACACCGAACGCACCCTCCGACAGGAGGAGTGGATTTCGGGCAAGGCGCGCGTGATGGTGGCCACCAACGCCTTCGGCATGGGCATCGACAAGCAGGACGTGCGCTTCGTGGTACACTACACCCCGTGCGACTCGCTGGAGAGCTACTACCAGGAGGCAGGACGTGCCGGCCGCGACGGAGAGCGTGCCTATGCCCTGCTGCTCATCTCGTCGGACGACCCGGAGCGCATCGTCAAACGCTTCGACATGGAGTTTCCGCCCCTCAAACAGGTCAAGGATATCTACGACAGCATCTGCAACTACCTGCAAATCCCCATCGGCGACGGCGAGACGACCTCCTACATGTTCAACCTCCACGACTTCTGCTCGCGCGAACATATCTATTCGGGAACGGTGGTCAGCGCCCTGAAGCTCCTCCAGCAGAACGGCTACCTGACCTACACCGATGCCGAGGAACACCCGGCCCGAATCATGTTCACGGTGAGCCGCGACGAGCTCTACCGCCTGCGTGTCGAGAAGGAGGACCTCGACACCATCATTCGTATCCTGCTCCGCCTCTACAACGGCATCTTCACCGAATTCCGCCCCATCAACGAGGGCGAAATCGCCACCTGGAGCGGCTACACGGTGGAGAAGGTCAAGGAGCGGCTCAAACGGCTGTGGCTGCTGCGCGTCATTCGCTACATACCCTCCAACCGCTCGCCCATGCTCTTCTTCAACCGCGAGCGACTCGACCGCCACAACCTCTATATCTCGCCCGACACCTACCGTCGCCGCCGCGAGCTGATGGAGGAGCGCTTCGGGAGCATGCTCCGCTACGCCCAGAACGAGGAGCGGTGCCGCAGCCAGATTATCGAGGAGTATTTCGGCGACCGCGACGCACAGCCCTGCGGCGTGTGTGACGTGTGTCTGGCCCGCCGCCGCGAACAGAACCGCCGTCTGGCCGCCACATCGCCCGACGACGACAAAGCCCTGCTCTCACGGCTGCTCGAACGCCTTGCCACCTCGCCGGCCGACCCCCACACCCTGGCCGCCACCTTCCCCTCCTCGCCCGAACACCTCGCACGGCTGCTCAAAATCGCACTGCGCGAGGGCAAAATCACCACGCTCGAGGACGGGAAATTAAAAATAATTGAGTAATTTTGTGGGAATATATTTCAAGATGAGCTACGAGAATAAATTTATCAACAAAATAAGCAACGAAGCGGTGGCCGAACTTCCGGCCGTGGAGTTCCACGGCAACATCACGGTCATCGACGACGAAGCACAGATTGAGGCGGCCTGCCGTGAGCTGGCCGAGAGCCGTATTGTGGGATTCGACACAGAAACCCGCCCCTCGTTCCGCGCAGGGGTCAGCTACAAGGTGTCGCTGCTCCAGCTCTCCACCCCCAGGCACTGCTTCCTGTTCCGTCTCAACAAAATCCCCCTGTCGAAACCCCTGCTCCAACTGCTGGAGGACAAACAGCTGCTGAAAATCGGCACCGACGTGAGCGGCGACCTGCGCTCGCTGCGCCAGTTGCGCCACTTCCGCGACGGCGGCTTCGTCGACCTGCAAAGCATCGCCCCCGACTGGGGCATCGAGGACAAGAGCCTGCGCAAGCTCTCGTCGATCGTACTGGGCAAACGAGTGTCGAAAGCCCAGCGACTGAGCAACTGGGAGGCCGCAGCCTTCACCGACAAACAGAAAATCTATGCCGCCACCGACGCGTGGGTCTGCATACAAATCTACAACAGATTACAACATACTCAGAAAATCAAAAAAAAGAAATAATGACACCGCAGGTACATCTTCGCAGAGGCAAGGAGGAGTCTATCCAACGCCGCCACCCGTGGATTTTTTCGGGCGCAATCGACTACATCAAAGCAGACGACCAGACACAGCTCAACGAGGGTTCCATCGTCGAGGTCTACACCCATTCGGGCGACTTCGTGGCACAGGGACACTACCAGATCGGCTCCATCGCCGTGCGTATCCTCACCTTCAAGCGTGAGACCATCGACCAGGCCTGGTGGAACCACCGCATAGAGGTGGCCCACGACGTGCGCCGCACCCTCCACCTGACCGACAACCCCCAGACCGACTGCTACCGTCTGGTCCACGGCGAGGGCGACTCGCTGCCCGGTCTGGTGGTCGACATCTACGCCACCACCGCCGTGGTGCAGTGCCACTCGGTGGGCATGTACCTCTCGCGCATGAACATCGCCGAGGCCATTCGCACCGTCTACGGCGACCGCATTACGGCCATCTACGACAAATCGTCACAGACCCTGCCCTTCAAGGCCAATCTGGGTGCCGTCGACGGCTATCTGTGGGGTTCCACCCCCCACAAGTCGCAGGTCGTGCATGAGAACGGCGAGAAGTTCCTCGTCAACTGGGAGGAGGGTCAGAAGACCGGCTTCTTCCTCGACCAGAGAGAGAACCGCGAACTGGTGAAACGCTACTCGAAGGGACGCACCGTACTCAACACCTTCTGCTACACGGGCGGTTTCTCGGTCTACGCCATGTCGGGCGGCGCAAAGGAGGTCTGCTCGGTCGACTCTTCGGAGCGCGCCGTGTCGCTGGCCTCGGAGAACATGGTGCTCAACTTCGGCGAGGATTGTCCCCACTCGGAGGTGGCCGCCGATGCCGTGGAGTACCTCAAGAACATCGGCAGCAAGTATGACCTCATCATTCTCGACCCCCCGGCCTTCGCCAAGCACCACAAGGTGTTGGGCAACGCCATGCAGGGTTACCGCCGCCTCAACGCACGCGCCCTGTCGCAAATCAAGCCGGGCGGTATTCTCTTCACCTTCTCCTGCTCGCAGGCCGTGTCGAAGGAGCTGTTCCGCACCACCGTTTTCTCGGCGGCAGCCATCGCAGGACGCAAGGTGAGAATCCTCCACCAGCTCACCCAGCCGGCCGACCACCCCATCAACATCTACCACCCCGAGGGCGAATACCTCAAGGGTCTGGTACTCTATGTGGAGTAGTCCCCCCACGGCAAACGATACAGAAAAAGGAGATTTTCCCCGGTGGAAAATCTCCTTTTTTCGTCCTCCTGCTGCCCCGACCGCGCGGCAACAGCAAAAAAAAGAGAGTCGGAAACAAATTCCGACTCTCTTTTCATGAGGATATTTCCGTTTATTTCTTGTTACGCTTGGCCTCCTGCTCACGCATCAGCTCCTCGTAACGCAACTGGAACTTCGACTTCTTGCCGTTCATCTTCTTGGCGGCATTGGCCTGCATGGCGGCGTGCAGCTTGTCATCGTCGACAAAGCGACGGATAAACTGTGTCTGTCCGATGGTAAAGAGGTTCGAGAGCAGATAGTAGTAACACAAACCGCTCGAGTAGCTGTTGAACCAGAACAACAGCATGATGGGCATCATGTAGACCATCATGAACTTCATACCGGCCATCTGCGGCTGCGACGAGGCAGTCTGCTGATAGTTGTAGTAGGAGTAGGCGAAGGTCGAGAGCGCCATCAGGAGGGCGAACAACGACACATGGTCACCGTAGAACGGAATCGAGAACGGCAGGTTCACGATGCTGTCGAACGACGAGAGGTCATCGGCCCACAGGAAGGGCTGGTCACGCAACTCGATGGAGGCGGGGAAGAAGCGGAACATGGCAATCAGAATCGGGAACTGAATCAGCATGGGGATACAACCGCCCATGGGGTTGATGCCCATCTTCTTGTAGAGTTCCATGGTGGCCTGCTGACGCTTCATGGCATCTTCCTGCTTGGGGTACTTCTTGTTCAGCTCGTCGACCTGCGGCTTGATGATACGCATCTTGGCCATCGAGACATAGCTCTTGTAGGTCATGGGCGAAATCACCAGACGAATCAGCACGGCCAGAATCAGAATGATGATACCGAAGCTGCCAATGTAGTTGCGCAGGAAGTCGAACACGGGAATCACACACCAGCGGTTGATCCAGCCGATGATGCCCCAGCCCAGCGGAATGAGACGCTCGATATGAATCTCCTCACCGTCGTCACCCACGGTCACGTCCTTGAGAATGGAGTAACGGTTGGGGCCAAAGTAGAACGCGAAGTCATAGGCGGTCTTCTCCGCCGAGAAGGGAACCACCATCTTCGATGCAAAGTTCTTGATGAATCCCGAACCGGCCTTCTCGGTGGTGAACGACAAATCGGCCGAAGCTACATTGTCGGGTGCGATGAATACCGACGAGAAGAACTGCTGCTTGAAGGCTACCCAGTTTACGGGGGTGGTGATGTTCTCGCTCTTGGCCTCCTCGCTCATGCCCAGCTCCTCGATGGAAGCCTCACCGGGCAGACGGTAAGCCAGCGTGGTGTACATGTTCTCGTTCTTGAAACCCTTCTCGTTCTGGTAGGAGGTGTTCGACCAGCCCAACTCGAAGCCCGACTGACCGGCCATCTCGGCAGCCATGCCCACCATACGCACGTCGAAGTCGACGAGGTAGTCCGAGGCGGGGTTTTTGCTGTCATGCACCAGGTAGACATACTCCAGATACGACGACTCGCCCACCGGCAGACGGAACGCCACCTCACGGGTGCCGTCCTCACGGGTGACGACAGGCTGCGCCGTGAAGTAGTAGTTCATGGTGTTCACCGGAATGAATCTGTTGTCGCGCTTGAGGTGGAAGAGCATCGAGAAGTTGGCGCTCTCGGGATCGAAGAGCTTGACCAGCTCGTTGCGCTCACCGCGCGGTGCATACTTGGTGTACTCCTTCAGTGTGACGTCCTTGACCTGACCGCCACGGGTCGAGAAGTCGATTTTCAGCACGTCGTTCTCCACCGAGACAATCTGCTCCTCGCCCTGAGTGGCTGCGGCAAGGGTCTCGCCCACCACGGCCACCTTGCGCTCGAGCATCTCCTCACGGGTTTCCTCCGCAGGGGTGAATACAAGGCTGTCGGCAGTCGGCTCGGGAGCGTTGGCACGCGCCAACGAGTCCTGATAGTTCTGCCATGCGGTCAGTTGTTCCTGATATTTCTGTTGTTGTTTGGAGTTGTAAATCGAGTAGCCCACAAAGAGCAGCGACACGATGACAAATCCGAGAATTGATTTTTTGTCCATTTACAATCTTTAAATTATTATTTGTTCTCGCTGTAATTCAGAGCAGCACCGACAAATGCCACAAAGAGCGGCGAGGGAGCCAATACGGTACTCTTGTATTCGGGGTGATACTGCACGCCCACGAACCAGGGGTGGTTCTCCACCTCAACCACCTCGACGAGGTTGGTATCGGGATTGACACCTACGGCCTTCATGCCGGCAGCCTCGAACTGCGAGAGGTAGTCGCTGTTGAACTCATAACGGTGACGGTGACGCTCCGAGATGTTGAGCTTGCCGTAGGCCTGTGCGCAGTGCGAACCCTTCTTGAGGGTGCAGGGGTATGCGCCCAGACGCATGGTACCTCCTTTGGCGGTGATGTCCTTCTGCTCCTCCATGAGGTCGATGACGGGGTTGGGTGTCTGCTCCATCTCGCTCGAGTTGGCGTCGTGGAGACCCAGCACGTTGCGGGCGAACTCGATGACGGCGCACTGCATACCCAGACAGATACCCAGGAAGGGAATGTTGTTCTCACGGGCGAAACGCACGGCCGAAATCTTGCCCTCGATACCGCGGTTACCGAAACCGGGAGCCACGAGGATACCCGACATCTTGCCGAGCAGTTCCTTCACGTTCTCGTCGTTGACCTTCTCGGAGTTGACATAGCGCAACTTCACCTTGCAGTCGTTCATGGCACCGGCGTGGATAAACGACTCGCTGATGGATTTGTAGGCATCGGGCAGCTCGGTGTACTTGCCCACCAGTGCGATTTCAATCTTCTTGGAGGGGTGCTTCACCTTCTCCACGAAGTCCTTCCATGCGCCCAGTTCAGGTTCCTGCTCCGAGGGCAGGTTCAGCTTGTCGAGAATCACCTCGTCGAGGTGCTGCTCGTGCATGCGCAGGGGTACTTCATAGATGGTCGGCACGTCGATGGACTCCATCACGGCGTTGGCATCAACATTGCAGAACAATGCCACCTTGCGCTTCAGGGCGGTGGTCAGGGGGTGTTCGGTACGGAGTACCAGCACCTCGGGCTGGAGACCGTTCTCCAGGAGAGCCTTCACGGAGTGCTGTGTGGGCTTGGTCTTCAACTCGCCCGACGCTGCCATGTAGGGAATCAGCGTGAGGTGAACCAGCGCGGTGTTGCGGCTGCCCAGCTGGTAGCGCAACTGACGCACCGACTCGATGAAGGGCAGCGACTCGATGTCGCCTACCGTACCGCCGATTTCGGTGATGATGATATCGTACTTCTTGGTCTGACCCAGGCGCTGGATACGACGCTTGATTTCGTCGGTAATGTGGGGAATGACCTGCACGGTCTTGCCCAGATATTCACCCTTACGCTCCTTCTCGATGACGCTCTTGTAGATTTTACCGGTAGTTACGTTGTTGGCCTTCGAGGTGGGCTGGTTGGTGAAACGCTCGTAGTGACCGAGGTCGAGGTCGGTCTCTGCACCGTCTTCGGTCACATAGCACTCGCCATGCTCATAGGGATTGAGGGTTCCGGGGTCGACATTGATATAGGGGTCGAGCTTCTGGATAGTCACCGCATAGCCACGAGCCTGAAGCAGGCGGGCAATCGATGCCGAAATGATACCTTTACCGAGTGACGATGCAACTCCGCCTGTGACGAAGATGTACTTGGGTTTGGAGAGTTTCATAAGTGCTGTATATATTTTAAATTCGTTGTCTATTTCCTGTTCTCTTCCGTCTGTGCGTCGATGAGTTTCACCTTCTCGACAGTGGCGGCAATCTCCTCGTGGAGGTGCTGGATTTTGGTTCTGATTTCGGCAATCAGCGCGTCGGAGTTCTTCGACTTGGAGAAGAAACCGATGTTGTTCTCCAAGAGGGCGGTCTCCTGCTCCAGCTGGCGTACTTTATTATAGAGATGTTCGCGTTCCTGACGCAGACGGTTCTCGCCCGACGACTTGAGCGACGACACCTTCTCCTTGAAGCGGTTGATCGAGCGGTCGCGCTCCGAGCCGCGCAGGGCGGTGAAGAGTTTGTCGACCACGGCCTTGTAACGCTTCTGCACCTCGTCCTTCTGCTTGATGGGCACGAAGCCGATTTCGCCCCAGCGACGCTGGAAATTGCGAATCACCTCATAACCGCCGGCCTTGATGTCGGCAGCAGCCATCTCCTCCAAGAGGGCGAGCTTCTTGCGGAGGTTAACCTCATACTCGTCGTCCACCGATGCGAAGTGCGCGCTCTTGCGCTCGAAGAACTTGTCGCACGCGGCACGGAAACGCTTCCACACGGCGTCGGAATGGCGGCGCGACACGGTGCCGACCTCCTTCCAGCGCGCCTGAAGCGCAATCAGGTCGTCGGTGGCCTTCTTCCAGTCGTCGCTGTTCATGAGCGACTCGGCCGCCTCACACAGCTCGTTCTTGAGCTGGAGGTTGTGGTCCATCTCGGTCTTCACGTCGGAGTAGAACACGCGCTTGGCCTCGAAGAACTTGTCACACGCGGCACGGAAACGGTCGTAGATGTGGGTATTCTCCTTCTTGGGGGCAAAGCCGATGGTCTTCCAGGTCTTCTGAATGTCGAGCAGACGGTCGCTGGCCTTGTTCCACTCCTTGCGGGTGGTCATGGGCTGTGCGGTCAGCTCCTCGGCCGCCTCACAGAGTTCGGTCTTGAGGGCGAGGTTCTTCACCTGGTCGGCCTTCAGCGACTCGAAGTGGGCCTGATGCTGCTTGTTGATGCGGCTCGATGCGGCCTTGAAACGCTCCCACAGCACCTCCTTGTACTCCTTGGCCACGGGACCCGTCTCGCGCCATTCGTCGTGGAGTTTCTGCAGCTTGTGGAACGCCTCCACAATCGAAGGCTCCATCAGCAGGGCCTCGGCCTGCTCGCACAGTGCGATTTTCTGCTCATAGTTCTTCTTCAGGTCGAGGTCACGCAGCTCCTTGTTGATTTTGATGAAGTTGTAGAAATTCTCGACATGGAGGTTGTAGGTCTCCCACAAATCCTTGACATTGGCCAGCGGAACGATGCCCGTATCCTTCCAGCGCTGCTGCAGCTCGCGGAACTTGTTGAAGGTGTGGTTCAGCGTCTCGTCGGAATTGACCAGTTCCTTCAGCTCCTCGATGATGCCGAGCTTGACCTTGAGGTTCTCCTCCTTTTCGGCCTCGAGGTTCGAGAGGAAGATGTCGCGCAGACGGCGGTACTCCTTGAACTGCTCCTTGAGCTCGTTCTCGGCGTTGTCGACCGGAGCCGTGAACTCCTCCTCCGCGCCGCCCTCTTCGAGGAACGCCTTGCGGGCGGCCTCCACCTCGGCACGGCGAATGCGGTAGAAGGCCACCTTTATCGCCTCCACATCGCGGCGAATGGCCTGCACAGGCTGCTGGGCGATGAGTTGGGCGAGAGCAGCCACGAGTTCCTCCTTGGTTTTTCCGGCGAACTTGTCCTCCGAGGAGGCCTCCTCCTCACAGACAGTATCATCGAACGAAGTCTCATCGTCAACCTCGATATCCTTATCAATATCAATAGTGGTATCCGCTGCATCTGCAACAGGATTCTCGACCTCGGGGGTCACGGGTGATGCACTCTCGCAGGAAGTAGCTCCGGGAGTTGCATGATTGTCTGATTGTGAATTGTCGACACTCAATTCGACACGCTCATCAGATACCGGCAAAGTAGGTTTTTCAACAGCCATCTCAATACGGATTTTTGGATTTCTCTATATAGAGAATATTAATTTGGCAAATATAACCATTTTTTCGACGCAAATCACACAAATTCAAGGTAAATTTATTACCTTCGCAAAAAGATAACCCAAATGGGACACCATTCCCCACCCACGGGTGGAGCAACTAAACAAATGGAAATATGAATCATCGTATTCTGCTTGTCGATGACGAAATCGACATTCTCGAATTCATCAAGTACAACCTCGAGAAAGAGGGTTACCTGGTGGCAACGGCCGAGAACGGAGCCGAGGCCCTGCGCACGGCCGAGAGTTTTCTTCCCCACCTGATTCTGCTCGACAGAATGATGCCCGTGATGGACGGTGTGGAGACCTGCCGCGCCATTCGCAAAAACCCCCGTCTGAAAGACACGCTCGTGGTATTTCTCACCGCACTGAGCGATGATTCCGAAGAGCTGAAGGGATTTGACGCCGGAGCCGACGACTACATCGCCAAACCCATCAAACTTCCCCTGCTCAAGAGCCGCCTGCAGGCCATTCTCAAACGCCTGCCCCTCAACGAAACCACCCCCGACCACCCCACCGAAAGCGAGCTGACCATCGACCGCGACCGCTATTCGGTGACCCTCGCGGGCCGCGAAATCATACTTCCGCGCAAGGAGTTCGCCCTGCTCGACCTGCTCTACTCGTCGGCCGGCAAACTCATCACCCGAAAGGACATCTACACCAAAATCTGGGGCGACAATGTGGTGGTCGGCGACCGCACCATCGATGTCCATATCCGCAAATTACGCCAGAAGATAGGCTTCTCCCACATCACCACCATCAAGGGTGTGGGCTACAAGTTCGAGCCGTAATTCCTGCGGAACAACTCCGCCACGGCATCTCGAAACACGAGGTGCCTTTTTTGTTTTTCTGAAGTCATTTACAGAGATTTCGAACAGCCGACTGCCCAAATTTGCGAGCCAAAAGTGTCACTTTGTTCCTTTTTTTGTGTAAATTTGCATATTTATAAAAATAAATGTACATTTAGCTTATGATTCGTGAACTTTTGGCCGCCGGTTGCGGCGGAGCATTGGGTGCCATGTCGCGCTATCTCCTCTCGGGAGTGGTTCTGGCCGGCGTCACCTGGGCGGGTTTTCCCGTGGGGACATTCGCAGTGAACGCACTGGGCTCGCTGCTCATCGGATTCTTCATGAAGTCGGTATCCTCGTCGGTGGTAATGACCCTGCTCACCGTGGGATTCTGCGGAGGATTCACCACCTTCTCGACCTTCTCGGCCGATGCACTCAAACTGCTGCGCGGAGGCGACTACTCCACCATGGCACTCTACATCGCCATGAGTGTGGCCGTGTGCATGATATGCGTGAGCATAGGCATGTGGTTAGGAACATTATTAAAAAATTAACAAGATATAAGTTATGGTAATTTTGGTATTGAACTGCGGTTCATCGTCGATCAAGTATCAGGTCATCGACATGAACGACGCATCGAGCAAGTTGCTCGCAAAGGGACTTGTAGAGCGTATCGGACTCCCCGAAGGCGACTTGAAGCACAAACCCGTAGGCAAGGAGCCTTTCGCACTCCACCAGCCCATTCCCGACCATACCACGGGTATCCGTCTGGTGCTCGACGCACTGCTCGACCCCACCCACGGCGTCATCTCGTCGCTCGACGAACTGAAGGCCGTCGGTCACCGTGTGGCCCACGGCGGTGAGTTCTTCCCCGAGAGCGCACTGGTCACCGAGGATTCGAAGGACAAGATCCGTTCGCTCTTCGAGATTGCCCCCCTCCACAATCCTCCCGCCATCGAGGGTATCCTCTCCATCGAGAAGGTACTTCCCGGCGTTCCGCAGGTGACGGCATTCGACACCTCGTTCCACCAGACCCTCCCGGCCCACAACTACCTCTACGCACTGCCCTACGAGTACTACGAGAAGTACCGCGTGCGCAAGTACGGCTTCCACGGCACCAGCCACAAGTTCGTGGCACGCGAGGGTGCGAAGATGGCCGGTCTGGACATCAACAACTCGAAAATCATCACCTGCCACATCGGCAACGGCGCCTCGATTACCGCCGTGCTCAACGGCAAATCCTACGACACCTCGATGGGCTTCTCGCCGCTCGACGGTCTGGTGATGGGTACCCGTTGCGGTCAGGTCGATGCCAGCGCCATCACCTTCATCGGTGACAAGGAACACATGTCGTTCGCCGACCTGAACAACATGATGAACAAGAAGTCGGGTGTGCAGGGCATGACCGGCATCTCGAGCGACATGCGCGACATCGACGCCGCCTACGACGAAGGCAACGAGAAGGCCGTAGTGGCCCGCGACATGTACTATGCGCGTGTGAAGAAGTATGTGGGTCAGTATGCTGCCGAGATGGGCGGTCTCGACCTGATTATCTTCACCGGCGGCGTGGGCGAGAACTCCAAGGAGCTGCGTGAGTACGTCTGCTCGAACATGGAATTCATGGGCATGAAGTTCGACCACGAGGCCAACATGAGCGTCAAGGGCGACGACAAGATACTGTCGACCGCCGACTCAAAGGTAAAGATTGCCGTGATTGCCACCAACGAGGAGCTGGTGATTGCAACCGACACATATAATTTGGTTAAAAATCTTAAATAATTCAACACAATGATTCAGCATTTGACAGAAATCGTCGAAGAGGCGAGAAAGAGAGGCAAGAAGAGATTGGCCGTAGCCTATGGTCAGGATTCACATACCATCGCAGCAGTTTACGAGGCATACAAGGAGGGTCTGGTAGAGCCTACCCTCTACGGTGACCGCGCCACCATCGAGCAGGTGTGCAAGGAGGAGGGCATCGACGTGGCCGCCTTCAACATCGTTGACGAGGCCAACGACATGAAGTGTGTCACTCTGGCCGTTCAGGCCGTCGTAGCCGGTGGTGCCGACGTGCTGATGAAGGGTCTGGTATCGACCGACAAGTACATGCGCGGCATTCTCAACAAGGACGCAGGTCTGTTCCCCCCGAAGGGTGTTTTGAGCCACGTGTCGATTTCGGAGATGCCCTGCTACCACAAGCTGCTCATCATGTCCGACGTAGCCGTTATTCCCCTGCCCGACTTCAAGCAGAAGACCGTACAGATCAAGTATCTGGCACAGACGGCCAACCTGCTGGGCATCAAGACCCCCAAGATTGCCTGCATCGCTCCTTCGGAGCAGGTTCTGCCCAAGATTATCTCTTCGGCCGAGGGCGCACTGCTGGCCAAGATGGCCGACCGCGGCCAGTTGGGCAATGTCATCGTCGACGGTCCCCTGTCGCTGGACGTAGCCCTCTTCAAGGAGGTGGCCGAGCATAAGAAGGTCAAGGGTTCGGCCGTAGCCGGCGATCCCGACTGTCTGCTGTTCCCCAACCTGGAGTCGGCCAACGTCTTCTTCAAGTCGACCACCCACCTCTGCGGCGGTGAACTGGCAGCCATGGTCATGGGTACCAAGGTTCCCTGCGTGCTGACTTCGCGCGGCGACAGCAGCAAGACCAAGCTCTACTCCATCGCACTGGCTTGTCTGGCAGCAAAATAAAACATCAATAAACCTTAAGACTCCAAACTTTTTGAACCGAGACACTTATGAGCTACAAAATTCTGGCAATAAATCCCGGCTCTACCTCCACAAAGATTGCCATCTACGAAGATGAGCGACCGTTGTGGGTACCGACTCTCCACCACTCCCACGAGGAGATTTCGCGCTTCGAAAAGGCGCTCGACCAACTCGAGTGGCGCAGAGGGTTGATTATGAAGGCCATCGAGGAAAACGGATTCAATATCCACGACCTGTCGGCGGTCATCGGCCGCGGCGGTCTGATAAAACCTGTTCCGGGCGGCGTTTACGAAGTGAACGCCCGCATGCAGGACGATTTGATTCATGCCGAAAAGAAGCATGTGTGCAATCTGGGCGGTCTGCTGGCTGCCGAAATTGCCGAGACTGCCGGCGTGAAAGCCTACATCGCCGACCCTCCCGTGGTGGACGAGATGTGCGACGAAGCACGCATTTCGGGTCTTCCGTCGTGTCCGCGCAAGTCGATATTCCACGCCCTGAACCACAAAGCCACGGCGCGTCTGCACTGCAAGCGCAACGGCCTGTGCTACGAGGAGGTCAACCTCATCGTGGTGCACATGGGCGGCGGCATATCGGTGGCAGCCCACCGCAAGGGACAGGTCATCGACGTGAACAACGCCCTCGACGGCGACGGAAGTTTCGCTCCCGACCGTGCCGGCTCACTGCCCTCCTGCTCGCTCATCAGAGCCTGCTTCTCGGGCAAGTTCTCGTCGGCCGACGAGATGATTCGCTTCATCTCCTCGAAGGGCGGACTGGTGGCCTACCTCGGCACCAACTCCGTCATCGAAATCCGCTCGCGCATCGAGCAGGGTGACACCCAGGCCAAAAAACTCCTGGACGCCATGTGTTACAATGTCTCGAAGCAAATCGGTGCTGCGGCCGCCGCCCTGTGCGGCAAGGTCGACGCTATCCTCCTCACGGGAGGTATCGCCCACTGCGAACCCGTCGTCGACTATATCCGCGACCACTGTGCGTTCATCGCCCCTCTGTCGGTTTATCCCGGAGAAAATGAACTGGAGTCCCTGGCATTGAATGCCCTGGCCGTACTTCGCAAGGAGAGAGAGGCTTCGGTCTACCTCTGAACGAAGGCACGTCCCGTCACAAAAACCACCGCCGGCCGCAAGGCTGACGGTGGTTTTCTTTTTGGCATCACTCACCCGCCCCACTGACAGAAAAAAGGCAGCACCCCGAAAGGTACTGCCTTTTTTCTGTTTCATATTCCGTGTTTCTATCTCCTCAACTGGTTCCTCAACAGGGTCATCACCTCGCGGAAGGCTTCCAGACGGAAGAGAACCGACAGGACCAGATAGCCCGTCACGCCCACCGCCAGCTCCACCGCCAGCCGCAGACCGCTCTCCGAGGCCACCCATTGTCCGACGCCCTGCACCATCAGATACATGGCCGCCGACACTGCCGCCACCGGCAGCAGCGTGCGCACCAGCCGCCAGAGTCCCAGCTCCGTGACGCGCAGTGCCGCCCACACATTGACCACCATCTCACACACCGAGAAGGCCACAAGGCCCCACATCACGGCGGTGATGCTCTGCGGTATGACCACCACGAGGATAACAGTGAGTATGAGTTTCTTCACCACCTCCAGTTGCACGATCCGACGACCGCGACATCTGACCTTCATCACATTGTAGGCCACCATGGCGATGGGATAGAAGAGGCCCGACAGACAGATGATCTCGAAGTAAGGCACCGTAGGCAGCCATTTCTCCTTGAGGAAGACGTCGAACACCTCATACCCCACGGCCGAGAGTCCCAGCATGACGGGAAACATCACATAGCTCACCACCATGACAATCTGGCGGAAGCTCTCCGCGAACTTGCGCTCCTGATCCGTGATTTTCGACAGTGCGGGGAAGATGACTCCCTGCACGGCCGTCATCGTGGAGGTGACGGGCAAATCCTTGAGTTTCTGCGCTTGGTCGTAGTAGCCCAGGGTGTCGGCCGCATAAATCTTGCCGATGAAGAGCTGGGGCAGCTTGTTGTAGACGGCCGTGATGAGGTCGGTGGTCATCAGACTCATACTGTAGGGAGCCATGCTCCACAACCGTCCGACCGACCAGCGCGCCCGCCATCGCCAACCGCCCCACCACCACAGCATGGCGGCACGCGTAAGCACCTGCATCAGCCGCTGTGCCACCAGACTCCACACACCATAGCCGGCCAGCGCCAGCAGTACGGCCGCCGCACCGCTCACCACCGATGCCGCGAAGGTCACCTTCGAGAGCAGCGCGAAGCGGAACTGACGAATCAGCAGAGTGTTCTGTATGACACAGAGTGCATTGACCGGCAGGAAAAGAAAGAACACGGGTGCGATTTTCCGGATTTCGGGCATGGCGTAATAGTCCGCCACCCACGGCGAAAGGGTCACCAACGCTCCGTAGAGGAGCAGCGACACGGCGATGTTGAAGACAAAGACCGACGAATAGTCCTCCTCCGAGGGTTCGTCCTTGCTGCGAATGAGTGTCTGCGAAAAACCGCTGTCGACAAACACCTGCGCAAAGGTGACCAGCGAGGTGAGAATGGCCATCACACCGAAATCATCGGGCAACAGCAGCATCAGCACCACCAGCGATACACCCGTCTGCAAGAGCATGGTGCCGATTTTCTCACCGATGCTCCACGCCACTCCGCGAGTGACCCTATTTTTCAGATTGTCGTTCAAATCCCCGTCCGGTATTCCGGAAAAACCGCATCAAAAGATTTTCTACTTCTCGATTTCGTAGTTGTAGCACGCCTCCGAACCCATGTCGTTACGACGACGGATATTCTGCACGTCGGCAATCTCCACATACGAAGCACCCTCGTTGGGACCGAAGCTGCCACCCACTACGGCCAGCATGTCCGAGTCGCTGAGCTTGTCGTACTTCTCGATGTACTCCAGCGCGTCGCTCAGGAAGTGGTAACGGTCGCACAGCTCCTGCTTGCGGAGGATAGGCACAATACCGTAGGAGAGCGCCAGGATACGCTGGGCGTGCTGCTTGTAGCAAACGGCCATCACGGTCTTCTGACCGCGGAACGCCGACAGGTAACGACCCGTACGGCCGGTCTTGGTATCCAGCACCACATACTTGATGGGCAGGTTGGTCGAAGCCTTCACGGCCGAACGAGCCAGCTGCGCAGTAATCTCGTGGTTCACCGACACCATGTCCATGTCAATCATGGGCTTGAAGTGGTCCTCGTCGCGCTCGATTTCGCGGGCTACACGCGCCATGGCGGTCACAGCCTCCACGGGGTAGTCGCCCATGGCGGTCTCGTCGCTCAACATCACGGCATCGACACGCTCATAGATGGCGCTGGCCACGTCGCTCACCTCGGCACGGGTAGGACGGGGATTGTTGACCATCGAGTAGAGCATCTGGGTGGCGATAATCACGGGACGCTTGGCGCAGATACACTTCTCCACGATGCGGCGCTGTGCGTTGGGAATCACCTCGGCGGGCAGCTCCACACCCAGGTCACCACGCGCAACCATGATACCGTACGAAGCCTCGATAATCTCGTCGATGTTGTCCAGACCCTCCTGGTTCTCGATTTTCGAGATAATCTTGATGGGGCTGTTGTGGGCGTCGAGGATATCCTGCACGGCCTTCACGTCGGCAGCACTGCGCACGAACGAGTGGGCGATGAAGTCCACGTCGTGGGTCACGGCCCACTCGATGAAGCGGCGGTCCTTGGCGGTCACCGAAGGCAGGTCGACTCTCACGCCCGGCACATTGACGCTCTTGCGCGAGCGCATCATACCGCCCACCACAAATTCGCACACCAGCTCCTCTTCGGTCTTGCTCTCCACCTTCAGCGACATCTCGCCGTCGGCAATCAGCATCACGGCACCCACGGGAATGTCGCGCACAATCGAGGGAACGTTCATATACACTACCTGACGGGTGGTGAGGTCCGAACCGTCGGAGCCGCGAACCACCACGCGGTCGCCCTTTGCAAACTTGATGAAGTTGCCGAACTCCTCGGCGATGGTAGTCACACGGATTTCGGGACCCTTGGTATCAATCATCACGGGTATGGCGGGATTGACCTTGTGAACGGTCTCCACGATACGGGTCGCGCCCTCCTCGGTCACATGCGCCGAGTTCACACGAATAACGTCCATACCTGCATCATACAAAGACTTCACAAAGTCTTCGGTGCATCGAAAATCGGACATGGTAGCCACGATTTTCGTCTTTTTCATTCTATCCATATAAGGTGTAATTAACTAAATATTCCTAACCGTTGTTTTTCAAAAGAAGTGCCTCGACCCCCAATCGGTAGGAGTCGAGTCCGAATCCCATCACCGAGCCGACCACCACACCGGCCAGCAGCGAGCGGTGACGGAACTCCTCGCGCGCCAGAATCGACGAGATGTGTACCTCGACCACCGGCAC
This sequence comes from Alistipes sp., assembly GCA_020026375.1. Lineage (GTDB taxonomy): Bacteria > Bacteroidota > Bacteroidia > Bacteroidales > Rikenellaceae > Alistipes. Next base: position 27,811 of record JAHHQN010000009.1, read on the forward strand.
ACTCCCGGCCGAAACCGCATCGCGCAGTGCCACCGAGGTGTGGGTATAGCCGCCGGCATTGAGCACCACGCCGTCGACCGAGTGGTCGGCCTGCTGGAGACAATCGATGAGCAGCCCCTCGACATTGGATTGGAAATAGGTAAATTCGACCTGGCGAAAGGCCGCCTTCAGTTCTTCGAGATACTCCTCAAAAGTCTGTGTGCCATATACATCGGTGTCGCGCCGGCCTTGCAGATTGAGGTTCGGACCGTTGAGTATCAAAATCTTCATCACCCATTCAATTTTACGGCGGTTTCCGTTCGTGCGGAAAACCACTTATTCAAGGTACAAAGATAGAAAAAGCCCTCTGCACCGCCAAATTTATTTCGGGTGATGAATCATAAAATTGGGGTAAAGATTTATATTTTTGCGCCCCGATTGGGGCTTATCGTCCTCCAAAAAGCCGAAAAGCGGTTCGGGAGAATCCCCCTTCGCATTTTTTTGACTACCTTTGCCCCACCAATCAAAAGAAAAGACCATGACAGAATTCGGATTCATCAACTCCATAAAGACCCTCTGCGCCGACCTCCACAAAAACGGATTCGAAGGCATCGGTGACGACTGTGCCGTCTTCGAGTTCTCGGAGCGCGAGTCGCTGCTCTTCACCACCGACCTGCTGTGCGAGGGGGTTCATTTCCTGCGCCATGCCACCTCTGCCCGTGAGCTGGGCGGTAAGGCACTGGCCGTCAACCTGAGCGACATCGCCGCCATGGGCGCGCGTCCGGTGGCCACGCTGCTCTCGCTCTCGCTGCCCGCAGAGGCCACCGAAGAGTGGGCCGCAGAATTCATGGAGGGTTACCATGCCCTCTCGAAGCGTTACGGCGTGGCACTCATCGGCGGCGACACCACCCGTTCGCAACGCGACATTGTCATCAGCGTCACGGCCATCGGCCGTGCGGCCAACGACCACATCAAACGCCGCAGCGAGGCCGAGACCCGCGACGTCATCTTCACCACCGCACCGCTGGGCGGCTCCGATGCCGGCCTGCACGACATTCTCGACGGGCACATCGATACCCCCCTGGCCGACCTCCACCGCAACCCCTGTCCCGAAATCGAGAAGGGACAATGGCTCGGCGCACGCCACGAGGTACACGCCATGATGGACATCTCCGACGGCATCGCCTCCGACCTGCGCCACATCATGACCGCCTCACACAAGGGTGCGGTCATCGACCTCGACCGCGTACCCGTAGCCGAGGGAGCCACCCTCAAGCAGGCACTGTGCGGCGGCGAGGAGTACCGCCTGCTCTTCACCGCCTCGTTCGAGGCCGCGGAGCAGCTCGCCCGCGATTTCGAACGCCGCTTCCGCACACCGCTCTACCCCATCGGCCGCATCACCGAGGGCGCCCAGCTCAAATGGCGCGAACACGGCACGGAGGTGGAACTCGACTGGACGGGATTCACCCACTATTGATTTCCGCCCCACCGACAGACACAGAAGCGGCCTTTCCCGACGGGAAAGGCCGCTTTTCGTTGCTTCACATCTCTCACAAGGGGTCAATCCTCCTTGATGATGTAGATATGTTCGTTGCGCCGCTGCATGTAGAAATGCTCGCGCGCATACTCCTCCAGATAGTCGTCATACTTGAGCTGTTCGAGCAGAATGCTGTCCGCCTCGATCTTGCGCTGGTAAATCTCCTTCGTGCGTTCCAAATCGCCGATTTGACGCATGATACTGACAGCATGCAGCAGATGGCGGCCGACGACCACCACCGACACCAGTATGAATATTCCGGTTGTCGTTATCCACGACTTTTTGCCGAACTGAAACTGCATCAGGGAATCTGCATGTATTTGTGGGTCTGAATCGACACCTCCCACCAGGGGTGGGCCTTCACATAATCGACAATGAGCGGCATCATCTGCTCCGCGACACTCCACTCGGGTTGCAGGTAGAGCCGGCAATCCGTCCCCACCTTACGGGCATTCTCCTCGGCCCACTCGAAATCCTCCTCCTTCTCGATGACCACCTTCAACTCGTCGGCATGGCCGTAGGCCTCCTCCAGAGGGTGCTTCTTGCGCTTGGGCGACAGACACACCCAATCCAGCTCGCCGCTGAAAGGATGCGAACCCGATGTCTCGATGTAGATTTCGTAGCCCTCGCGGTGGAGTGCCTCGGTGAGCGGGTCCAGCGGATAGAGCAGCGGCTCGCCGCCCGTGATGACCACGGCGCGTGTGGCCGAAGCCTTCACCCTCGCCACCACCTCCCCGACGGGAGTGGCCGGGAACCGCTGCGGATTCCACGAGTACTTGGCATCACACCAGCTGCAACCCACATCGCAGCCGCCCAGACGAATGAAATAGGTGGCGCGACCCGTGTGGTACCCCTCGCCCTGAATGGTGTAGAAGTCCTCGACGATGGGCAGCAGACGACCGCCCTCGAGCGATGATATGTCGGTGAGCAATGCCATTATTCGGTCACAACGTAAATGTCCTTCATATTGCGACCCATCTGGTTGTAGTCCAGACCATAGCCTACGATGAACTCGTTGCCGATGTTCATGGCAGCGTACTCTATGGGGCGCTCCATGCGGTAGGCCTCGGGTTTGAAGAAGAGCGTGCAAACGGCCAGCGAAGCGGGATTGTGCTTCGAGAGCTGCTCCAGCGAGTGTTTGATGGAGACTCCCGTGTCGACGATGTCCTCCACGATAATCACATGGCGGCCCTCCAGCGAGTTGTTCAGACCGATAAGTTCCTTGACCTGTCCGGTGGTCGAAGTACCGCTGTACGACGACATCTTCACGAACGAAAGTTCGCAGTTGAACTCGATTTTCTTCAACAAGTCGCTCATGAACATGAACGAACCGTTGAGAATACCGATGAAAACAGGATTCTCCTTGTCGGCATAGTCGCGATTGATTTGAGCGGCCACTTTCGACACCGCCTCGTCGATTTTCTCGGCGGGAATCATAATCTTGAACTTCTTATCGAGAAGTTGTATCTCTTCCTTCATAATCAGGCACAGGGTTTAATTGATATAATATGCAAATTTAGCGATTTTGTCGGCATAATACAAAAACTAATTCACAAATAAACACTTTCGGTGTCGGGTCCTTCGCCGCCCCACCCCCGTGTCACGAAAAAAAAGAGGACGGCCGCCCTTTTCGGGTGACCGTCCTCGATAGTGATTATCGGTTGTCGGAGGCTACACCAGACCGGTGAAGCCCATGAACGCCATTGCCAGAATACCGGCAGTGACCAGCGCGATGGGTACACCGCGGAAAGCCACGGGAACGTCCTCAAACTCGAGACGCTCGCGCAGACCGGCAAAGAGTACCAGCGCCAGAGCGAAGCCCAGGGCCGAAGCCACCGAGAAAGCCACGCTCTGCAACAGGGTCAGCTCCTTCTGAATCATGAGGATAGCCACACCCAGCACTGCACAGTTGGTGGTAATCAGCGGCAGGAAGATACCCAATGCCTGATAGAGCGAGGGCGACACCTTCTTGAGGATAATCTCGACCATCTGCACCAGCGCGGCGATGACCAGAATGAAGACAATGGTCTGCATGTAGCCGATGTTGAAAGGCTCGAGAATGCAGGTCTGCAACAGCCAGGTGACCACCGACGACAATGCCATGACGAAAGTTACGGCAGCACCCATACCGAGCGAAGTCTCCACCTTCGATGATACACCCAGGAAGGGGCATATACCGAGGAACTGCGACAATACGACGTTGTTCACGAAGATTGCGCCAATGATAATTGCGAAATATGAAAGCTCCATAATTATTTCTTGACAAATTTGTTAAACAATACCATGAGGTAGCCCAGCACGAAGAAGGCACCCGGCGCGAGGACGAAAATCAGAGGCATGTAGCCGCCGATGCCCAGGTCGAGGCCGAAGATGGCGCCGCTGCCCAAAATCTCACGAATCGAACCGATGACGGTGAGCGAGAGGGTGAAGCCCAGACCGATACCCAGACCGTCAAGCATCGAATCGAAGGGGGTGTTCTTCGAAGCGAAGGCCTCGGCACGTCCCAAGATGATACAGTTGACCACAATCAGGGGAATGAACACACCCAGCGCACCGTACAGTGCGGGAGCGAAGGCCTGCATCAGCATCTGAATCACGGTCACGAACGATGCGATGACCACGATGAATGCCGGAATGCGCACCTTGTCGGGAATGATGTTCTTGATGAGCGAAATCGCCAGGTTCGACATAATCAGCACCGACATGGTGGCCACACCCATACCCATACCGTTGATGGCCGAGCTGGTGGTACCCAGTGTGGGACACATACCCAGCACCAGCACGAAGGTGGGGTTGTTCTTGATAATGCCGTCAAATATGAGTTTCAACTTATTCATTTTTCTCTCCTTCCTGAGCCGCAGGCTCCTCTGTTTGTGCCTCTACCGACTGCTGCTGGCCGCCCTGCACGCTCTTGAAAGCGGCCCATGCGCGGTTCACGGCATCGAGATAGGCTCTCGACGAAATGGTGGCGGCGGTCAGTGCGTCGACATCACCGCCGTCCTTTGTCACGGCCAGCTTGCCGTCGACAAGTTTCTTCGACTCGGGATTCTGGTTCTTCACGCTCTTGAGCAGGGGGTTCTTCGCCTCCTCATTGGCCATGTTGGTACCCAGACCCGGTGTCTCGGCCTGCTTCAGCACGCTGATGTTGTTGATTGTGCCGTCGGGCAGAAAACCCACCATCAGCTTCACCTCGCCGCCGAAACCCGACTTGGTCATCGACTCTACGGCATAACCCACCGTCTGACCGCCCTTCGAGGCATTGTAGACCACGATAGGCATGTTGTCCAGTTCGAGGGTCAGGTCGGTGGTTGCTTCAAACTCGGGGAGTACCTGCTCCAAAGCCGCCTTCTTGGCATTCTCCTCGGCCAGACGGATAGGCTCCTCGGTCACCATGTTCACGAGACCCACACTCGCCGAAGCGATAAGGGTGATGCCCGAAAGGACAGCCACCATATTAAAAAGTGTACTTTTCATCTCTTACTCTCCTTATTTTACGCCAAAACGCTTGGGTTTGACATACTTGTTAATCAAAGGCACTGTCGAGTTCATAATCAGAATGGCGAACGACATACCCTCGGGATAAGCACCCCACATACGAATCAGCATGGTGATGACACCGATACCCACGGCGAAAATCACGCAGCCCTTGGTACACATGGGCGAAGTCGAATAGTCGGTAGCCATGAAGATGGCACCCAGCAGGGCACCACCGGCCAGAACGTGGAACAGGGGCAGCTGCCACATCAGCGAGGCATTGCCGCCGAAGAGTGCCACCACGAAGGCGAACACGGCCATCGTCGACAGCACCACAACGGGAATGTGCCAGGTGATGACACGACGCCACAACAGGTAGGCGAAGCCCAGAAGCAGGGCCAGCGCAGCCACCTCACCCAGCGAACCGGGCATGTTGCCGATGAGCAGGTCGCCCACGCCCATCGAACCGATGATCGAATCGGCCTTGTCGCCGCCCAACTTGGCAGCCTCCTTCACGGCCGCCAGCGGTGTTGCACCCGACAGACCGTCGATACCGCCCGTCACGGGAGCAGGGAACGAGGTCATCTGCACGGGGTAGGCAATCAGCAGGAACACACGACCCACCAGTGCGGGGTTGAAGGGGTTCTTGCCCAGACCGCCGAAGGTCATCTTGGCGATGGCAATCGACACGAAAGCACCGATGATGACAATCCACCAGGGAATCGACGCAGGCAGGTTGAATGCCAGCAGCATACCCGTAACGACTGCCGACAGATTATTGATAGTCGGTTTGCCGCCGACCAGGAAGCGTTGAATGAGATACTCAAACAACACACACGCACCCACCGAGAGGGCCGTGATGCCGAGTGCGCTCCAACCGAACACCACCACAGAGACCACCAGCGCCGGAATGAGGGCGATGATGACATCACGCATGATGACCTGAGTGGATTGCAGGGTCTGCACATGGGGTGCAGGAGCAACAATCAATTTTTTAGCCATATCTTAACTGTGTTTTTTCGATTACTTTTTAGCCGCAGCCTGACGCGCACGGATAATACCCATAGTTTTCTGCTTGCCCAGACGCACCCAGTCGAGCAGGGGCAGGTAGGCAGGACACGACGACTGGCAGCAACCGCACTCGATACACGAGGTAATCATCAGCGACTCCAACTCGTCGTATTTCTTCTTCTGCGACATCTTCGAGAGGTAGTAGGGCTCCAGACCCATCGGGCAGGCCGACACACACTTGCCGCACTTGATACACTGCGAAGCCTCCTTGCGGACAGCGTCCTCACCCGACATGATGGTAATACCCGAACAACCCTTGGTCACGGGCGACGACAGATTGACCATCGCACGACCCATCATGGGACCGCCGTTGATAACCTTGCCTGCATCTTCGGGAAGACCGCCCGCCGCCTCGATGAGGGTCTCGATGGGGGTACCCATGCGTGCCAGCAGGTTCTTGGGCTGCTTGACCGACTTGCCGGTGATGGTCACCACGCGCTCGATGAGCGGCATGTTCTTCTGCACGGCACGATATACGGCATAGGTGGTCGAAGCGTTGCACACCACGGCACCCACGTCGATGGGCAGTGCGGGAGGGGGAGGTACCTGACGGCCGGTGATGGCTGCAATGAGCTGCTTCTCACCACCCTGGGGGTACTTCACCATCAGCGGAACCACATGCACGCCGGCATAGCCTGCGGCAATCTTCTGCAGATGAGCGATGGCATCGGGCTTGTTGTTCTCGATACCGATGTAGGCGTTCTTCACGCCGATGGCCTTCATGATGATGGTCACGCCGACAATCATCTCCTCGCCGTGCTCGAGCATCATGCGGTGGTCGGAAGTCAGATAAGGCTCACACTCCACACCATTGATAATCAGCGACTCGGCTTTCTTTCCGGCAGGAATCGAGAGTTTCACATGAGTGGGGAACGTCGCACCGCCCATACCGACGATACCGGCGTTCTTGATTTTCTCGATAATCTCCTTGTCCGAGAGGTTGCACTCCTTGACCAGCTCCTCCGAGCGGTCGATACCCTCCAGCCACTCGTCGCCTTCGCGCTTGATGGTAATCATCATCTGCTTCAGGCCCTGAGCGTTGGGCAACATGCTCACGGCAGTCACCTCACCCGAAACAGGCGAGCAGATATTGGCAGACATGAAGCTGGCTGCCTCGGCAATCAACTGACCGGTCAGCACCTTGTCGCCTTTGGCCACCTTGGCCACGGCAGGAGCGCCGATATGCTGTGCAAGCGGAATGTTCACCACATCGGGCAAAGGAAGCACCTCAATGGGAGTCGCCTTGCTCAGCTTGTTATCCGACGGATGAACACCGCCTATTGGAAATGTCTTCATATTTGGTCTTTCAGTTTTATCGATTCACTTATTCCGCCTTCTTCTCCGATGCAGGGGCAGCCTTCACTTCAGCCTCGGGGGCAGCCTTCACTTCGGGTTTTGCAGCGGGAGCGGCCGCAGGGGCGGCAGCCACGACTTTGGGAGTGGCGGGAGCCACCTTGGGAGCCTTGGGCAGGGGGTCCATACCCACCAGCTTGATGGCACCGGTAGGACACTCGGCCACACACTTGCGGCACAACTTACACTTCTCGGAGTCGATATAGGCCACATTGTCGACCAATGTGATGGCACCGAAAGGACAGGTCTTCACACACTTGCCGCAACCGATACAGCCGGCCTTGCAGGCCTTCATCACGGCAGCACCCTTCTCCTTCGACACGCACGACACATACACCGCACGGTTCTTGGGGAATTTCTTTCTGAGTTCGATGATGCCCTTGGGACAAGCCTTCACGCACGCGCCGCAGGCGGTACACTTGTCGGGGTCCACTTCGGGCAGACCGGTTTGGGGATTGAGGTGAAGGGCATCGAATGCACAGACATCGACGCAGTCGCCCAGACCCACGCAACCGAAGGCGCAGCCTGTCTCACCTACATAGAGCGATGCGGCCACGGCACAGGAGCGAGCACCATTGTACTCGTTGGTGTGGGGGCGTTTCTCGCAAGTTCCGCCGCAACGTACAGTTGCTACCTGAGGTCCTTTCTCGGCTGCTGTTTTTCCGAGATACGAGGCGGCACACTTCATGGTGGCGGCACCTCCGACGGGACAGAAAAGCGACGAAATATCGTCGTTCTTGACCAGCGCCTCAGCCATGGCACGGCATCCTGCGAAACCGCAACCACCACAGTTGGCACCGGGCAGCATCTTCTCCACCTCGTCGATACGCGGGTCTTCCTCCACCTTGAACTTCTGGGCCACAAAGTAGAGAATCACAGCGGAAAGAACTCCCAACACGCAGAGTGTCAGGATTGTGTAAAGCAATACTTCCATTAGATTTTGTTTATTGAAAATGTGATTGTATGTTCAATTCTTTTGCGGAACAGGGCCAGCAGCAGATAATAGCCGGCCACGGCTCCCAACGACACGAGTGCGCCCGTTCCCTCGCTCATCGAGAGAACGCCCACACTCACCACCAATGCGGCAATCAGCACCACCAGTGCGCCCACATAGGCCAGCAGCACGGCAATGCTGCCCGCACTGCGGCGCACACCCACCGATACCGACTCCCCCAAACGGAAGTCGGCAGCACGTGAGGTATGCACTGCCACTTTTTTTACCTGTGCTTCGGCAAGACCGCACGCCTGACGTGCCTTGCACGAACCGCAGGCACTGCGCGAAACTATCCTGACGAAGACCAAATCACCTTCGATGTGGTCCACCACACCGCTGTGTTTTATCTCCCGTGTCACGTCAATCGCCGTATTTGTTGGTCAGCGGCATCAGTCTTTCGTGACCGAAAGAGCACATCGACAGACGCAGCACGGGCGGGAACTGGTAGCGTTTCTTCTCGTTGCGCATGATCATGCTATGAATCTTCTCCACCACGGCGGCATCGAATCCCGCGTTGATGATCTCCTCGCGGTGCTGTCCCTCCTCAATCATGCGGAAGAGAATGGCATCGACCACCTCGTAGGGCGGCAACACATCGGTATCCTTCTGACCGGGGTGCAGCTCCGAGGAGGGTTCCTTGTCGAGAATCTTGTCTGAAATAATCTGTCCGAAACGACGGTTGATATAACGGGCCAGGTCGTAGATTTCGCCCTTGTAGAGGTCGCCCGTGGGGCTGAACGCGCCGGCGGTGTCGCCGTAGAGGGTACACAGACCCAGAGCGTTCTCGCTCTTGTTCGACGAGTTGAGCAGGATATAATCGGTTTTGTTCTGAAGCGCCATCAGAAGAATGGTGCGGATACGCGTCTGGATATTCTCCTCCGTGGAGTCGAATTCGCGACCGCCGATGGCCGGCTTCATGGCATCAATGATGCTGTTGTAGATTTCTGTAATGGGAATTACGTTGTATTCGATACCGAGCTTTTCGGCCAGCTCACGGGCATCGTCGACCGACTGGTCGGTAGAGAACTGTGAAGGCATGAGCAACGCTCTGACGTTTTCCTTGCCCAGGGCGTCGACCGCCAGGCAGGCCACTACCGCAGAGTCGATACCGCCCGAAAGACCCACACAGGCTTTCTTGTAGTTGTTTTTCTCGAAGAAGTCCTTCAGACCCAACCGTGCCGCACCATAGACCATGCGTGTGCGGTCGCTGTACGAAGTGGGGACCACCACGGGGCGCGCATCGGCCTCGGTGTCGAAAATCTGGAAGTCCTCCTCAAAATTCTTCATCATCAGCACCAGTTCGCCGCGGCTGTTCAGTGCGCCCGACGTACCGTCGTAGACGATTTCGGTGGAGCCGCCCACCTGATTGACGATGGCCAGGTTCTTGCCCTCGACAAAGGCCAGGTTGTGCATCAGCTCATAGCGGTAGGACATGGCACCCTTGCCGTATTTGCGCGCATTGATGGAGATGATGATGTCGACATCGCTGTCGAAATTGCGTTCGCGGCTCAAATCGTTGCCGACGATGACGGCGCATTTCTGACCCTTGATGGTCACATACTCGAAACCTTTCGAGGGGACAAGGAATCCCATTTCGCGGCGGGCGGTGATATATTTTTTGCCCACATAACGCAGGACCTTGCGATTCTGAATCACGGCAGCCGCACTGATGGGGCCGTCCTCGGTGAGAATGGGCAGACCCACAATGGCGGAGATACCGTCACAACAGGAGGCGATTTCGACCAGCGCGTCCTCACAGAGTTCCAGGAACGTGGTTTTTCTCAACAGGTCAAACGCCGGTGTTCCGCTGACGGCCTGTTCCGCGAATATCACCAGATCGGCATTCTGGGCTTTGGCATGGTTTATCGAATCGATGATTTTCGATGTATTGCCTTCGACATCGCCGACCGTGTAGTTCAACTGAGCTATAGCTATTTTCATTATAGTAACTTTAGTTGGGTAATTGCAACTTCGCAAAGTTAAGTATTATTTATATAAGTAGGAAGATTTTTCTGTGTTAAAAAATTAACGCAGCCCCCTCAAACGGTCGCGCGGCATGCGGCATAAAGGCAAAAAAAGAGAGACTTCCCGAAAAAAGTCTCTCTAAAAGTCAGTCTTCCGACCCTAGCCGATCATCTACTCCTCGGTCTGCTCGGGGTCGGCCACCAGAATACGGCCGCAATACTCGCAGATGATAATCTTCTTGCCCTGACGGATATCCATCTGACGCTGGGGCGGGATACGGTTGAAGCAACCGCCGCAGGCATCACGCTTCACGGTCACCACAGCCAGGCCGTTGCGCACACTGTGGCGGATACGGTCATAGGCGGCAATCAGACGCTCGTCGATTTTAGCCTTCACGCTGTCCGACTGGGTCTGGAACTCCGCGATACGGGGAGCGGTCTCCTCCTCGATGCCGTCGAGCTCCTTCTTCTTGACATTCAGGTCCGACGAGCGGTCCTTCATGATGGCGGCAGCCTCCTCCAGCTGAACTTTCTTGGCCTTGATACCGGCGGAATACTCCTTCAGGCGCTTCTCGGCCAATTCGATTTCCAGCTCCTGATACTCGATTTCCTTGGAGATGGAGTCGTACTCACGGTTGTTACGGACATTGTTCTGCTGCTCCTTGTAGTTGGCGATTTTAATCTTGGCCTGATCAATTTCTCGCTTACGCTGTTTGGTCAGCGCATTAAATTCCTCGATCTCACCATTGATGTTATCAATGCGAGTCTGCATTCCAGCTACCTCGTCTTCGAGGTCCTGCACTTCGAGAGGCAGGTCGCCTTTCACCTTGTTGATTTCATCAATCTTGCTGTCAATTTTCTGGAGCTCGTAAAGCGCCATGATCTTCTCCTGCATCGAATAATCAACCTCGGCAGTCTTCTTGTGTGTTGCCATATATGTCTTGTATAGTTTAGACTTAAACCAAATAATTCACCGGATTGCGAGAATCCACACTCTTGCGAACGGCAAAGGTAATCAATTTTTTTGACAAAATATCAAATAAAATTTGAATTGCGCAATATTCGCTCTCAAAATGTCCTATATCGGCCACCGTGAGGGCGTTATCGGGCAGTGTGAAATCGTGATATTTCATGTCGGCGGTGATGTAAATGTCGGCTCCGGCGCGGCGTGCCTCGTCGATGAGCGAGGCTCCGGCACCGGTGCAGACGGCCACTCTCGAGACCGTGGGCGAGGCCACACGGCTGTAACGCACCGCCCCCACCGCAAAGCGCTCCTTCACCGCGCGCATAAATTCCAGGGTATCAACCGCTTCGGGGAGGTTGCCCACCACACCGAAACCGGCATTGCGGTCGCGGTCGGTCACCTGCAGCACCTCCAGCGCGCCGACCCCCATCATTCGGGCCAGCCGCCAGCTCATGCCGCCCTGCGCGCTGTCAAGATTGGTGTGACACGCATAGAGGGCGATACCCCTGCGTATGGCGCGCTCCACACACCGCTGGGTCATGTCCGACGAGTTGAAGCGTTTGAGGGCGCGGAACACAATCGGGTGATGGGTGATGATGATGTCGCACCCCTCCCTTTCGGCCTCGTCCATCACCTCGTCGTTGACGTCGACGGCCAAAAGCGCCTTGTGCACCTCATCGTCGCAACGACCCACAATGAGTCCGGAGTTGTCGTACGACTCCTGCAAATCGAGCGGAGCGAACTCCTCGATGACATCGGTTATATCCTTTATCTTCATAGCTTAAAAGAGTGATTGTTCGTAGAAGGCAAACAATTCGCGGTCGTCGGCATCGCGGTATTCACGCTGGTCGCTGCGGCGTGCCTGCTCCTTGAGCGACGGCTCTCCGCCCGACGGGGCGGTGACGGCCGGTTCCTCGTCGGGGAACTTCAGCACGGGACATTCGGGCGCACGGCGCGGACGCACGGGCGAATTGTTGACCACCGCCTTGCGCGGCAGCTCCTCGCCGCCCGGCTCCTTCAGTTCTTCGCGCACCTCGAGAAGCAGGGCGCGGATTTTCTGCAAATGCTCCATGAGCAGGGCATCGCGCGAGAAGAGATCCTCGCCGGCCTTCTGCTGCTTGAGTACACGCTTGGCCCCCGAGAGCGTCATGCCGCGCTCGCGGACCAGATGATAGACCACCTTCAGCAGCTCGACGTCCTTGGGCGAGAAGAGACGGTTGCCCTTCTTGTTGCGCTGCGGACGGATATTGTCGAACTGGCTCTCCCAATGACGAATGAGCGACGGTTTCACGTCGAACATCTCCGACACCTCGCCCATGGTATAAAAAAGTTTCTCTGCCATATATCATTCCATCATTTGGTTCACTGCCTGATGATGCGCAGCGAATTGGGATACAAATTGTTCACGCGCCGTCCGATGCGCTTGGCAAACCCCAGTGCCTGCCCCTTGCAGGTGATGAGGTTCATGCCCTCCTCCAGTCCGTCGGCCGCAATCTCCTGACGGCGCAGATAGGCCAGTGCCTCCTGCTCGCCGATATCGGCCACGGGCAACGCCTCACGGCGCAGTCCCACATAGAAGGCCAGTGCAGGGTCGGGCTTGAGCCGTCCCTTGAACATCTGTCCCACGGCCACACCCGAATAGATGACCGGCAGCGACTCGGAGAGCGCCTTCACCTCTTCGAAGTGCGACTTCGGCCAGCCGTAAATCGTACCCATCACATCGGCAAACTGCATCTTCGGGGCATCGGTCACCCACTTCGACAGCTCGGCAAGGGTGGCCTTGTCCACCTGGGTGAAGACCGCACGGCGGCCTTTGGGTCTGCGCTGACGCGCCTTCGCCTCAACGCTCTTGCGCGCCACGGCCGCAAAGAGTCCCTCACCGCAACATCTGTGGGGGAAGAAGCGGAAGGTCTGGAACTCGCCGCTGCGGCCGCACACGATGCCCCATGTGTCGGGAATCTCGACCGTCTCGGCCGCCACCAGCTCGTCGCCGACCCATGCCGACATGCGCTCCAGCGCCCCCTCGTCCTCCTCACGGTTGAACGTACAGGTGCTGTATATCAGTTTTCCGCCGGGTTTCAAGGCCCGCCATGCGGCACAGAGAATGTCGTCCTGACGCTGGGCGCAGAGCTTCACATTACCCTCCGACCACTCCTCGCGCGCGCCTTCGTCCTTGCGGAACATGCCCTCGCCCGAACAGGGGGCATCGACGGCCACCACATCGAAGCAGGCCTCGAAATCGCCCAACGCCTTGGCGTCACACGCCGTGACCACGACATTGCCCAGGCCCCATTTTCTCACATTGTCGGCCAGCACCTGCGCCCTGCGGCGGTCCAGTTCGTTGGCCACGACCAGTCCCTCGTCGCCCACCAGCGACGAGTAGAGGGTCGACTTGCCGCCCGGCGCGGCACACATGTCCAACACGCGAAGGCCGCCCACCTCACCGGCCAGCAGGCCGACGAACTGCGACGAGGCCTCCTGCACATAGTAGGCTCCGGCGTGGAACATCGCATCGAAGGTGAACGACGGACGCGACTTGAGGTAGCGCCCTCCGCGGCACCACGGCACCTCGTCCCCCACATCGAGATGGACGGTATCGCCCCCCTTCGAGGGGTGGAGACGTATGCTCACCGGCGGTTCGGTGTCGAGCGCCCCGCACAGGGCGCGTCCCTCCTCTTCGCCCAACTCGCGAAGCATTCTCTCTACAAATTTCTCAGGCAGCGTCATTCTCCTTATCTGTTGGACGGTTTCTGCTGCTGAATGGCATCGAGACGTGCGCATATCTTCTCGAAGACGGCACTGTCCTCCACAAAATCGTCGACATCCTTGTCCACCACAAACACCTCGCCCTCGTAGATGTTCTCTATCCAGTCGTTGTACTTGTTGTTCAGACGGCTCAGATACTCCTCGTCGATGTTCATCTCATAGGCTCTGCCGCGCTTCTGAATCTGCGAGATGAGGGTCGGCACACTGGCCTTGAGGTAAATCAGCAGGTCGGGTTTGGGAATGAGCGAGGTCACCAGCTTGAAAATCTTCATATAGGTCTCGATATCGCGCGAGGTCATCAGCCCCATCTCGTGGAGGTTGCCGGCGAAGATGTGGGCGTCCTCATAGATGGTGCGGTCCTGGAAGATGTCGCCCGACTTTCCCTCCTCCAGCATGTCCATCGTCTGCTGGATACGGTTGGCCAGGAAGCATACCTGGAGATTGAACGACCAACGGTTCATGTCGTTGTAGAAATCGCCGATATAGGGATTGTCGCAACAATCCTCCAAATAGGCCTTGGCCTGATAACGCTCGGTGAGCATGGTGGTCAGCGTAGTCTTTCCGCTACCGATATTGCCTGCAATGGCTATGTACATGATTCTGTTTTTTAAGTGCGGGAGGGAAAGGAGGGTGTCGCAACACCGGCTTTCCCCACTCCGATTATCTGTGTATGTTAATTCCTTATATATATTATATGTGCGCCGGCCGACAAACACATCGGCCGCGCCCAGTCCGGGCCGCAGCGTCACTCCCCCGCCCCTTGCAGGGTCACGCCTCTCCGCCTTGCGGTGTCAGCCCCGACGGTTGTCGCAGAACGCCGCGAAATCATCGGCAAAACGACGGTCGTTGACCAGTCGCGGCACCTTGTTCTTGTGGCGCAGGCGCAGCCATTCGAGGAAGCGTCCGCGCTCCACCACCCTGATGTGCTGACGTTCGAGCGTAGTCTTGCGCTTGGCGTCGTAGTCGGAGTTGACCTTGCGCAGCTCCTCGTCCAGTATCCGGGCGAAGCGGTCCAAGGAGTCGGGTTCGCGCTCGAACTCCACAAACCACTCGTGTGCGCCCTGCTCACGCAGCGACATGTAGCACGGTGCCACGGAGTACTCGCTCACCACGGCACCCGTTTGGCGGCAGGCGGCCACCAGTGCCGTGTCGGCATTGTCGACAATCAGCTCCTCACCGAAGACGTTGATGAACTGACGGGTGCGTCCTGCAAAACGGATACGGTAGGGGTTCACCGAGGTGAACTCCACCGTGTCGCCGATTTCGTAACGCCACAGTCCGTTGTTCGACGAGATGATCATGGCGTAGACCTTGCCGCACTCCACGCCCTCGAGCGGCACGATGACCTCTCCCGAGCGGAACTCGAAGAAGGTGCCGTAGTCGAGCATCAGCAGCATGTCGTCGCGCGAGGGGTCGTCGGCCAGTGCGAAGAAACCCTCCGAGGCATTGTAGGTCTCCATGTAGTTCATCTCCGCCGAGGGGATAATCTCCTCGAAGGAGTGGCGGTAGGGTTTGAACTCCACACCGCCGTGGGCAAACAACTCCAAATCGGGCCACACCTCCCTGAGATTGCTCTTGCCCGTGAAGTCGAGCACCTTGCGCATCAGCTCCAGATTCCACGACGGCACACCGGCAAACGCGGTGATGTTCTCTGCGGCGCATTCGCGGCAGATGGCCTCACACTTCCGGTCGAAGTCGGGAATGATGGCCGTCGCAATCCGCGGTGCGCGGAACCAGCCGCTGCAGAACGACGTCTCGTGAATCAGCACCGCCGAGAGGTCGCCCACCAGATTGCCGTTTTCGTTCATACACGAGCCGCCCAGCGTGAGGGTCTTGCCCTCGAAGACACGGCTGCGGGGGTGGTTGGCCGCATAGACGGTGGCCACATCACGCATGCCGAGGGTGTGGTTCCACCACAGCGACTCGCGTGTGACGGGGATATATTTGCTTCTGTCGGAAGTCGTACCCGACGACTTGGCATAGAGGGTCACCCGTCCCCGGCAGGTGACATTTTTCTCTCCGGCCACCATGCGCGAAATCCATGGTTTGAAGGAGTTGTAATCGAAGGTGTCGACACGACTCTGGAACTGCTCCACGGTGCGGATATTCTCCAGCCCGTAGTGGCGGCCGAAAGCGGTGTGACGGTTTTTTCGCAACAGATTGCAGAGCATCTTCTGCTGCACCTCCAGGGGGTGACGGCGGAAATACTCGATGGCCGGCTCACGGCGTGAAAACCAGGCCCTCAATATTGTACTTCTCAGCGACATGATTAATTGAAGAATGTACCCACACTGGCCACCGAACCCGGCATGGCGAAAACCACCACTCGGTCATAGGGGTTGATTTCCATATTGTCAACGGCGATGAACACCTTGTCACCACGCACGATACCGCCGATCATGGTATCCTCCGGAAGTCCCAAATCCTTGATGCGCGCCTTGATGGCCGGCGAATTGGGCTTGACGATGAACTCCATCACCTCGGCGTCACTGCCCGTCAGACACTTGATGGCCTGCACGTCGGTCGACATGGTGAAACGGAAGATGTTGGAGGCGGTGACCAGCTTCTTGTTGATGATGGTGTCGATACCGATCGACTCCGCCAGATTGATGTAATTGAGGTTCTCGACCTCGGCGATGACCTTCTTCACACCCATGCGCTTGGCCAGCATGGCCGCCAGAATGTTGGTCTCGCTTCGTCCGGTCACGGCCACAAAAGCGTCCATATTGGCCAGACCCTCCTCCAGCATGATGTCGGTATTACGGCCGTCCTCGTTGATGATGAGGGTCTTGTCGAGGGTTTCGGCCAGACGATAGGCCTTCTCGGCGTTGTAGTCCACCATCTTGATGTTCACCTCGTCCTGCAACTCGGTGGCGATGCGGATACCGATGCGCGAGCCGCCCAGAATCATCATGTTGTTGATTTCGATATTCTTGCGGCCCGACGATTCCATCACCTCCTTCACCGCGTCCTGACGGGCGATGATGTAAATCACGTCGCCCTCCATATAGATTTCGCCCTGACGCGGAATGATGGTCTGCTCGCCGCGTGTGATGGCCACCGTGCGGTAGCTCAGCGAAGTTTCGTTCTCGTCGAAGCCCTCCACCTCGCGGCCGATGAGCGACGAGGCCGGCTCCAGACGGAAGACCACCAGCGAGAGTTTGCCGCTCGAGAAGTCGACATACTCGGTGGTGGAGGTGTGGCCCAGCAGGTTGATGACCTCACGGGCGGCCACCTTCTCGGGATAGAAGAGGTAGTCGATACCCATGTCGATGAACATCTCCTTGTTGTTGGGTTCGAGGTATTCGTTGTTGTCGATGCGGGCGATGGATTTCTTCGCGCCCAGTTTCTTGGCCAGAATGGCGGCGATGACATTCTCGTTCTCCTCGTGGTTGACGGCGATGAACAGGTCGCAGCGGCGCACCGAAGCACGGCGCAGAACCGTGAAATTGGTGGAGTCGCCCTCCACGGTAATGACGTCGGCAAGGCTGCCCACCTCCGACAACAGTTTGGGGTCTTTGTCGATGATGGTAATATCGTGACCGTTACCACTCAACATTCTCGCCAGATGGCTGCCCATCTCACCGGCTCCCGCGATAACAATTTTCATATCTTAAAAAAACTCTGTTTTAGCATTGTCCTCAAAAAGCACGCCCCGACATCATCAGGGGACTGAAGAGGCAAAAACCCGTTTCCACACAGCGGTTTACGCCCCCCGGACACGCTCCGCGGAAAAGATGCGGAGGTTAGTCGGACAACATTTTTGCAAAATATCATACAAATGTATAAATTTGCCACGGAAAGCACAAAATAAATCGAAAAAAATCAGTCAATTATGTCAACAACATTCGCAGTTATCCTCTGTTCCATTTTGGCCGTCGGATTTTTCGTCCTCGGACTCTCGCTGACGCTCATCATCAAGGGACACCACATAGATTCCGAAATCTCGACCAACAAGGACATGCAGCGCATGGGCATCAAGTGTGCGGTGCAGGAGACCCGCGAGGACGACGGCACGGCCAGCTGTTCGACCACCCACACCCTGTCGGGCTGTACGGGCAACTGCGCGGCCTGCGATGTGGAGCAGACCGACCGCGACCGCGAAAAGCAGGCCAAGAATATCCGCAAGAATGCGGCCGCCCACCACGACGACGAGGAGGACGACGAGTAGTCACCCCCGCCGGCGATACCTCACCACACGAAAAAAGCGACACTTCACACCGAAGCGTCGCTTTTTCTTTTCCTTGCGGTCACTCTCCGCCCACCGCGCTATATCCGCGAATACTTCGAGCGGCACTCGAACCACGGATTGAGCAAATCCTCCTGGTTGTATTTCAGCGGTGCGCCGTCGGGCAGCGCACGGGTTTGACCGCCGGCCTCGGAGAGAATGAGTTCTCCGGCCGCCGTGTCCCACTCATAGGTGTGGGTCGTGCGCACATAGTAGTCGACCGTGCCTTCGGCCAGCAGACAGAACTTGTAGGAGCTGCCCTGCACGAGGGTCTCCAAATCGGGGAAGGAGGTCTTCAGTCGTGCAATGTATTCGTCGGTCTCGGGCGTCTGGTGCGAACGCGACACGGTCACCACCTGACGGGCATGCGCCGCCTCGCTCTCGAGGGGCAGACGCACCGCACCGCCGACAATCTGCTCGTAGGTGTAGTCGGCATCGGCCGAGGGCGGAATGGCGGTCTTGAGGTAGGAACCGCGGCCGTATTCGGCGATGTAGATTTTTTCGAAATAGGGAACATAAATCACCGAAGCCATGCACACCTTGTTCTCCATGAGGGCGATGTTGACCGTAAACTCGTTATTGCCCTTGATGAACTCCAAGGTGCCGTCGAGGGGATCGACCAGCCAGTAGAGCTCCCAGTTGCGCCGTTCATCGAAGCGCATCTCGCGCCCCTCCTCGCTCAACACGGGAATGCGTGTGGGGCCCAGATAATCCTTTATGGTCTTGTGTGCCAGACCGTCGGCAATGGTTTTGGGGGTGTGGTCTTCTCGCAGACTCACATCGTAATCGTCGCGCTGTTTATAAATCTGCATGATGGAGGCGCCGGCTCTGACTGCCGCATTGAAGATGGCCGGCAGCAACAACCTCCTCACAGTTTCATCTATCATTGTTTCGGGTAGGTTTTGGTTGTTGACGTTATGGTTTGTCATGGTAAAGATAGTGAATATTTACAACATCTTAAAATTTTCAAGGCTCATTCCTTCCAAATTCATCAAAGAGCCTGCCAAGCCTTCGCCGGCTGTCTAAATAACGTACGACAGCCGACAATTCGCATAAAAGATGCAAAAAAAAGCAAAAATGAGGGGTGAAATGTTGTTTATAAGATAAATATGGCTATCTTTGCACCCTGAATTATGTTCAATTACATAACCAACTAATAATGTACGTTATAGTAGAGATTGCAGGTCAGCAGTTCAAGGCTGAGAAAGGTCGTAAACTTTATGTTCACCGTCTCCAGGGCGAAGAGAATTCGTCCGTAAGTTTCGACAAGGTCCTGCTCACAGACAACGACGGTCAGGTTAAAGTAGGTGCACCTGTAGTAGAAGGCGCCTCAGTTAAGTGCAAAATCTTGAAGCACCTGAAGGACGACAAAGTCATCGTCTTCAAGAAGAAACGCCGTACGGGCTATCAGAAGAGCAACGGTCACCGTCAGGCTCTTACTCAGATTCTCGTAGAGGACATTGTTGCATAAACCTTTAAAAACGAAAAGACATGGCACACAAGAAAGGTGTAGGTAGTTCGAAGAACGGTCGTGAGTCAGAGAGCAAGCGACTCGGCATCAAATTGTTCGGCGGTCAGTTCGCAAAGGCAGGCAACATCATCGTTCGCCAGCGCGGTACTGTACACAATGCCGGTGAGAATGTAGGTATGGGTAAAGACCACACCCTGTTCGCCCTCGTGGACGGAACAGTAGCATTCTGCAAGAAGAGCGAAGGCAAATCTTATGTCAGCGTTACTCCCCTCTCGGAGTAAGCTCCATAGCTTTCACAACAAAAAAAAGAGTTTTCCAAAATGGAAAACTCTTTTTTTTATGCCCCTATACAAAGGGGCGGACGGAGATGGGGCGGCTCATACTCTCCACGTACCCACGCTCTACACGCGTCAGTTCTCCCCTCCTACTTGCCAGCTCTCCCCACCTGCGACTCCACGTATCTACTCTCTCCATATTAGGACTCCGCATCCTGCCACGGAATAAGAGCCACCCCATTGGCTGATAGCTGCGCTTCTTACCCACACCCGTACTGCCCACGGGCGACACTCCCCCACAGCCGGGCATATCGGGAAAATTCTCCCCCTGCTCGCCGTCCACACGCACAGGCACAAAAAAAAGTCGCTCCCCTTTCGGGGAACGACTCCACTATATTGAATCTAATTTATCGAATCAATTACTTCTTCTCCAAGGGGAAGGTAATCTTGAACGACTCGCTGGCGTTGATAACGCTCTCTATCAGCTCGGGAACGTTAATCTGCATACCCATTGCGCTCACGGGAGGAACAACACTCTTCAACACCTGGAGAATGGGCAGGTAAGGCAGAGCCATATCACGGTCAATGTAGATGTCCAACTGGTTACCATTTACGGTGTACTTCAAGGGAATACCGAAGTAGTCACCGGTAGTCTTGATGGGCAGCTTGTTGTCGGCAATCATCTTTGCCAGCTGCTTCGAGAAGTTGGGGCCCATATCTGCGGCAGCCTTCTCATCAATGAACTTCTTGCTCAAACGGAAGTACATCATCGAAGCGTTAGCCTCGTAAGCTACTGCATTGGCAGGAATAACGGCATCAGTCTCTGCGCTGGGGAAATTCTTTACCTCGGGCAGGAACTCGGGCTGCATGAGCGAACCGAGGATAGAACCGGTGTCGGTACCCTTCATCTTGATATCCTTATACTTTGCTTTGATTGCACCGTTGGGAGCAAGAGTGAACTCCTGGAGACCACCTGCAA
The DNA here is from genome assembly GCA_020026375.1 of Alistipes sp. Classification (GTDB taxonomy): domain Bacteria; phylum Bacteroidota; class Bacteroidia; order Bacteroidales; family Rikenellaceae; genus Alistipes. The sequence goes on from JAHHQN010000009.1 coordinate 48,866, forward strand.
CCAGCTGCGATACCATAGCGTTCATCAACGAGATAACAGAGCTTGCGGGCATGAAACCACCTACTGTGGGCATATTAACACCCTCTTTCCACTTGAAGTCCATCACGAAGTTCATGTTCTGAACCTCACCACCGTTGATATCGGGATTCGAAACCTCACGAGTCGAGGTTACGTAAGTACCGGCGATGGGATAGCCACTACCTACACCGTCATTGTCATCCGAGCAGGCAACAAATGCAGTGGCCATGGCACAAAAAGCAAAAATCTTGAGTAAATTCTTTTTCATAATATAAAAGTGTATTGTTATTTCATTTTTTTAGTAATGCAAAAATATTGCCACTGCACATCAAAAGCAAAACAATTCAATGAAACGGCCGATTTTTACCACCAAAAACCCATTTACACCACAAACCACCAATAAATTCCCATAAAAAGTTCAACCCAATCGCCCATCGCCCCCCCCCAAAAAAGAAGCCGTGGAACACTCCATCGTGTTCCACGGCACTTTGCCCGAAGGCATATTTCGTTGTCAGAATCAGATTACTTGTTCGAAGGGCAACCCTCGCAAGCCTTCTTCTCACCGCAAGCTGCCTTGCTCTCGCAAGCCTTCTCTGCGTCACAAGCCTTCTTCTCGCCGCAAGTTGCCTCGCCCTCGCAAGACTTCTCTGCGCCGCAAGCCTTCATCTCACCGTCACATGCCTTCTCGCAGTCACCGCAAGACTCCTTCTCGCCTTCGCACTTCGAGGTGCAACCCTCGCAAGCACCTTCGCACTCCTTGGCTGCTGCCTTCTCGCAGCACTCGGGAACGACCTGAAATACTGCCAAAGTCTTCTTGTCAGCGTCGGTCAGGGTCAGCTCGTTGCCCTTAATCGAGTAGCCGTTTACCTTTGCCAGCATCTGGAGGAAAGCCGACTCCGACTGCATGTCGGGGCATGCCATACGGGTGGCACCTGCATTGCCCATCGAGAGCTCGCCGTCCTTCAACTCATAGGTACCGAAGAAACGGTTGCAGTTGGTGCGGCCGCTGAACTCGCCGGCCTCGCTGGCAAATGTCAGCACAAAAGCGTCCTCCTCGGCGTTGATGGTCTCGGCTGTGATGCCCTCCATCTCCACCAGTTTCCAGTAGGTATTCTCCAAATTGGCGTTCTCGGTGTTGCCGCCGCACGCCACCATTGCCACCAGGGCAACGGCTGCCATCAAAATCTTTTTCATAGTTCTTTTAAGTTGTTTAAAAATTTTTCACATTCACCCCCTTTCTCACGAAAGAGGACTTTTCGTTGCGAATATAGGGACAAAAAAGGCGGTAACAAAATTGTTGCCGCCTTTTTTGCTAAAAATAGTTATATGTTAGTATTCGATTTTCGAACGACGAACATATCCGTTGTAACGCCACTTGGCGTTCTCCTCGGCAGCCTGGAACAACTCCTCGGCCTCAACAGGGAATGCCTTCTTGAGCGAAGTGTAACGAACCTCCTTCGAGAGGAACTCCTGGAACTTCGACCAGTCGGGCTCCTTCGAATCCATGACGAAGGGGTTCTTGCCCTCGGCCTCCAACTCGGGGTTGAAGTGCCACAGGTGCCAGTAACCGCAGGCAACAGCCTCCTTACCGACAGTCTGTGTGCGCGACATACCGCCCTTGATACCGTGGTTGATACAGGGAGCGTAGGCGATAATCAGCGAAGGACCGTTGTAAGCCTCGGCCTCCTTCAGCACCTTGAACAGCTGCTGCTGCGATGCGCCGATCGATACCTGAGCCACGTAGACATAACCGTAGGTCATGGCCATGGCACCCAGATCCTTCTTGCGGATACGCTTACCGCTCGAAGCGAACTTGGCAACGGCACCCACGGGAGTAGCCTTCGACGACTGACCGCCGGTGTTGGAGTAAACCTCGGTATCGACTACCAGAATGTTGACGTCCATACCCGAAGCCAGCACGTGGTCTACACCACCGTAACCGATATCGTAGCCCCAACCGTCGCCACCGTAGATCCACTGCGACTTCTTGATGAGCCAATCCTTGTACTCGAGAATCTTCTTGCAGCTCTCGCAACCGCAAGCCTCCAGCATGGGCAGCAGACGTGCAGTCACCTCGGCCGAAGTAATCGACGAGTTGCGGCCTGCAATCCACTCCTTCATGGTCTCCTTCAGCTCGTCGGAGCACTCGTTGCACGACTCGATGGCAGCCTGCATGGTCTCCTCGATACGGTCGCGGAGTTTCTCCACACCGACGTGCATACCCAGACCGAACTCGGCATTGTCCTCGAAGAGCGAGTTGGCCCATGCGGGACCCTTGCCGCTCTCCTGGTTGGTGCAGTAGGGAGTCGAGGGAGCCGAACCCGAGTAGATGGAGGTACAACCCGTAGCGTTGGCCACCATCATGTTCTCACCGAAGAGCTGCGAGATGGCCTTCAGATAAGGAGTCTCGCCACAACCTGCACAAGCACCCGAGAACTCGAACAAGGGCTGTGCGAACTGGAGGTTCTTCACCGACTTGGTCTTGTCGACATGGTTCTTGTAACCGATCTTCTTGGTGATGTACTCCCAGTTGTCGGCCTGCTTGAGCTGCGACTCGAGGGGTTTCATCACCAGAGCCTTCTCCTTTGCGGGGCAGACATCAACACAGTTGTTGCAACCCGTACAGTCGAGGGGAGAAACCTGAATGCGGAACTTCAGCGCCTTGGTCTCGCCCAGACCCTGCTTCCACTCCAGACCCGAAGCTGCGGCCTCCTCCTCGGTGGCGAGGAACGGACGGATGGCAGCGTGGGGACAAACGTAGGCACACTGGTTACACTGGATACAGTTGTCAATCTGCCACTCGGGAACCTTCACGGCGATACCGCGCTTCTCATATGCGGCGGTGCCGTTGTCCCAGGTACCGTCCTCGCGGCCGTTGAATGCCGAAACGGGGAGCAGGTCGCCCTTGAGTGCGTTGATGGGGTCGCAAATCTTGCGGAGGAACTCCGGACGCGACAGATCCTCGGTGTGAGCCTCGCTCTTCACCTCGATGTTCGCCCACTCGGCGGGTACTTCCACCTTCTCCACGAGCTTGCCGCCGGCATCTACCGCAGCGTAGTTCATGTTGACGATATCCTCACCCTTCTTTCCGTAAGACTTCAAGATGGCCTTCTTCATCTCCTCAACCGCCTTGTCGAAAGGAATGACATTGGCAATCTTGAAGAATGCCGACTGCATGATGGTGTTGGTACGAGAACCCAGACCCAGCTCGGCAGCAATCTTGGTAGCGTTGATGATATAGAAGTTGATGTTTTTCTTTGCCAGATAAACCTTCATGTGGTCGGGCAGCGTAGCGCAGGTAGTCTCTGCGTCGTGTACCGAGTTCAGAAGGAACGAACCACCCTTCTTGAGACCCTTCAGCACGTCGTACTTGTCGACATACGAAGGCACGTGGCAGGCCACGAAGTCGGGAGTGGTCACCAGATAAGGCGAAGTGATGGGCAGGTCACCGAAACGCAGGTGCGAAGAGGTGTAACCGCCCGACTTCTTCGAGTCGTAGGCGAAATAAGCCTGGCAGTACTTGTTGGTCGAACCACCGATAATCTTGATCGAGTTCTTGTTGGCACCTACCGTACCGTCGGCACCCAGACCGAAGAACAAAGCCTCGAAAGTACCGGGCTTGGCCAGCGAAATCTCCTCACCGACAGGCAGCGACAGGTTGGTCACATCGTCGTTGATACCCACAGTGAAGTGGTTCTTGGGAGTCTCCGAAGCCAGGTTCTCGATAACGGCCAGCATCTGTGCGGGAGTGGTATCCTTCGACGAGAGACCGTAGCGGCCGCCGATAATCATGGGCTGCAGCTCCTTGCCGTAGAACATCGAGCGAACGTCGGTGTACAAGGGCTCACCGTCGGCACCGGGCTCCTTCGTGCGGTCGAGAACGCATACGCGCTTGACAGTGGCGGGAACCACGTCGAAGAAGTACTTCTCCGAGAAGGGACGGTAGAGGTGAACGGTAATCAGACCCACCTTCTGACCCTGCTTTGCCAGGTAGTCGATGGTCTCCTTGATGGTCTCGGTCACCGAACCCATGGCTACGATGACGTTCTCGGCGTCCTCGGCACCATAGTAGGTGAAGGGCTTGTACTGGCGGCCGGTGAGCTTCGAAATCTCCTTCATGGTGTCGGCTACCATATCGGGAACCGCATCATAGAACTTGTTCGCAGCCTCGCGGGTCTGGAAGTAGATATCGGGGTTCTGGGCCGTACCGCGAGTCACGGGGTGCTCGGGGTTCAGGGCGCGCTGACGGAACTCCTTCAGGGCGTCGCGGTCCAGCATGGCGGTCAGACCCGCCTCGTCGATAACCTCAATCTTCTGAATCTCGTGAGAGGTACGGAAGCCGTCGAAGAAGTGCAGGAAGGGAACTCTCGACTTGAGGGCCACGATGTGAGCCACACCGGCCAGATCCATCACTTCCTGAACCGAAGAGGTGGCCAGCATGGCGAAACCGGTCTGGCGGGTAGCCATAACGTCCTGGTGGTCACCGAAGATAGAGAGCGACTGTGCTGCCAGAGCACGAGCCGAAACATGGAAAACAGCGGGGAGCAACTCACCCGAAATCTTGTACATGTTGGGAATCATCAGAAGCAGTCCCTGCGATGCGGTGAAGGTGGTCGAAAGCGCACCGCTCTGCAACGAGCCGTGGAGCGCACCGGCGGCACCGGCCTCCGACTGCATCTCGACAACCTTTACAGTCTCTCCGAAAATATTTTTACGTCCTTGTGCTGCCCACTCGTCGACCAACTCAGCCATGGTCGAAGAGGGTGTGATGGGGTAGATAGCCGCTACTTCAGAGAACATGTAAGCCACATGCGCAGCAGCGTAATTACCATCACACGTAATAAATTTCTTTTCTGCCATTTTTAGAAAAAATTTTAGATGATATATTGTAATGTTTTATGTCTGTGTGAACGGTTCATAAAAACCAGCGTTGCAAAGATAGCACTTTTTGGCGGAAAATCCTTGAAATGAGGGCATAAAATGTTCCTCAAAATCGGGCATCAAACTGTTAGTCGAATAACAGTTGAAGTGTTAACAAAATAACACTCAAATCGCTGACTCTCAAACACCAACCGAGCTTTCTGCAAGACAGTCGTTTACGTCGTCGCACCACCTCCACGACACGTCGCGACGCACGCGCACGCGCGTCGCATACGCGCTATAATAATGGTACGCAAAAACCTCCCGAAAATTGCCCGCATTCCTCATTTTTTCTTTTTCCAGATGGCAGAAAACGTCCGCCCCTCCCATCTCCTCACCCCTAAAAACCACCTCTTCTCACCGCGCAATCCACTATTTTTCGTAACTTTGCCCATTATGATACCATACACCAAAAAAATTCTGGCCAACGGACTCACCGTGGCGGTCAACCGCGACCGCAATTCGAAGTTGGCCGCCGTCAATATCCTCTACAAGGTCGGCTCGCGCAACGAGCGTCCGACCCGCACGGGCTTTGCCCATCTGTTCGAACATCTCATGTTCCGCGGCACCCGCCAGGTGCCCAATTTCGACCACCCCGTGCAGATGGCCTCGGGCGAGAACAACGCCTTTACGTGCAACGACTACACCGATTTCTACATCACCCTCCCCTCGCCCAACATCGAGACCGCCCTGTGGCTCGAGAGCGACCGCATGGAGGGACTCCACATCACCGACGAGAAACTCGCCGCCGAGAAGAAGGTGGTCATAGAGGAATTCCGCCAGCGCTACCTCAACCAGCCCTACGGCGACCAGAACCTCCTGCTCCGCGACCTCTGCTACAAGCAGCACCCCTACCGCTGGGCAGCCATCGGACTCACCCCCGACCACATCGCCCAGGCCACGCTCGACGACGTGAAGGAGTTCTACCACACCCACTACCACCCCTCCAACGCCATACTCTCCATCTCGGCCGACATCGACGAGGAGGAGATGTTCCGTCTGGCCGAGAAATGGTTCGGCGGCATCGCCCGTCGCGACATCGCCCCCTCGCCCGTCGTCGCGGAGCCGCTCCAGACCCAGGCACGACGACTCACCGTCGAGCGCGATGTGCCGGCCACCTCCATCACCGTGGCCTACCACATGGGCGACCGTCTGTCGGAGGATTTCTACACCGCCGACCTGATTTCCGACCTGCTCTCGGGCGGCGACTCGTCACGGCTCTACATGCACCTGGTCAAGGAGCAGAAGCTCCTCTCGTCGGTCAACGCCTACATCACGGGTGACATGGACCCCGGACTGTTCGTCTTCACGGGACAGTTGCTGCCGGGCATCACCCCCGAACAGGTGGAGGAGGCCTTCCACCGCGAAATCCGCCTCCTGCAAACCACCCCCACCGATGCCTACGAAATCGACAAGGTGAAAAACAAGTTCGAGGCCAACACCCTCTTCGGCGAGATGAACGTGATGAACAAGGCCATGAACATCGGTTTCTACGAGATGCTGGGCGACATCACCCTCCTCAACCGCGAGGTGGAACTCTACCGCGCGGTGGACAACGAACAGATTATGGACTTCAGCCGACGCATCTTCCGCGAGGAGAACTCGTCGACACTCATCTACAAGGCAAAATGACACAACCGCAGTTAACCCCCATAGATTCGGTGGAAATCACCGCCATGCACCGCCACACCACCCGCAACGGAGTCGGGATCTACACCCTTCCGACCGACGATTTCGAGGTGTTGCGCATCACGTTCGTCTTCCGTGCCGGCTCGTCGGTGCAGCACCAGCCCTTCGCAGCTTCGGCCACGGCCAATCTGCTGGCCGAGGGCAGCCGCCGTTTCACGGCACAACAGATTACCGAGCAGCTCGACTACCACGGCTCGTGGTTCAATGTCAACATCGACCGCGACTACGCCTACATCAGCTTCGCCATGCTGTCGAAGTTCTACCGCGAGACGCTCGACATCGCGGCGGAAATCCTCCTCCACCCCACCTTCCCCGAGGAGGAGCTGCGCACCTACTGCACCAAGCGCAAACAACGGCTGACCATCGACCGCAAGAAGGTCGACATCGAGGCACGCGAGGCCTTCGCACGCGCCATGTTCGGCAGCGACCACCCCTACGGTGTCTCCTACTCCGAGGAGGAGTACGACCGTCTGACGCGTGAGGCCGTGGAGCGTTTCTACCGCGAGTTCTACACCGCCGAGAACTGTTTTGTGGTGTGCAGCGGCCGAATCGGCGAGGAGGAGACCGCCGCCATCGATGCCATTGCCGAAGCACTGCCCCACAGTCCCGCCCACGAGCGCGTGGAGATGGAGCGTGCCGAATCGGGCGACGACTGTCTGGTCGACCACCCCGATGCCGTACAGTCGTCGATCCGCATCGGCCGCCTGCTCTTTCCGCGCCAGCACCCCGACTTTGTGGGCATGCAGGTCGTGGCTACCCTTCTGGGCGGCTACTTCGGCTCGCGTCTGATGCACAACCTGCGCGAGGAACACGGCTACACCTACGGTGTGATGGCCGCCATGGTCAACTTCGAGAAGGAGGGCTACATGGCCATCGGCGCACAGGTAGGCACCGAGGTGACCCAAGCCGCCATCACCGAAATCTACCGCGAAATTGCGCGCATGAGGGAGGAGAGGGTCACAGAGGAGGAGCTGGAGCTGGTGAAGAACATCATGGCCGGTGAGATGATGCGTATCCTCGACGGGCCGTTCGGCATTGCCGATGTGGCCATCGAGAATATTCTGTGCGGCTTCGACAACTCGTCGCTCAACGACAACCTCCGCGAGATACAGTCGATGACCCCTCAACGTGTGCAGGAGCTGGCACAACGCTATCTCCGTCAGGAGGATTTGGTGACGGTGGTGGCCGGCGACAGCCGCCACTTTGCCGACAACGCCTGACCCGACCGACGGCACGACACCGCCAAAGAAGACGCTCACGTCCCGAAAAAAGGCAAGCGGACAGTCCCCCCGACGGTACTGTCCGCTTTTTTCGTCCCCTCCTCCACGCGCACCGATGTGCAAAAGATATTATCAATAAAAAAAAGGAAGACACCCCCTTCGGGATATCTTCCTTTTCTATTTTACGGTTCTCGGACTTACTGTCTGTGTTCGGCCACCCAGTTGGTCAGATTCACGAAATCGGCCACCGACAACTGCTCGGCACGCCGGGTGAAGAACTCATGCTCCGCACCGCCGAAATCGCCGAATACCGACTTCAGCGAGTTGCGAATCATCTTGCGACGCTGGCCGAAGGAGGCCTTCACCACCTTGACGAACAACTGCTCGTCGCAGTCCAGCTGCTTCACGCCGTTGCGCTTCAGACGAATGACGGCACTCTTGACCTTCGGGGGCGGATTGAAGACCTTTTCACCCACCGTGAAGAGGTATTCGATGTCGTACCATGCCTGCAACAGCACCGAAAGAATGCCGTACTCCTTCGAGCCGGGAGGCTCGGCCAGACGCACGGCCACCTCCTTCTGAATCATACCCACACACTCGGGTATCAGGTCGCGGTACTCCAGCACCTTGAAGAAGATCTGCGACGAGATGTTGTAGGGGAAGTTGCCGATGACCTTCAGCCCCTCGGGAAAGAGGCTTCTCAAATCCATCTTCAGGAAGTCACCCTCCATGAGTCGGGGCGTGAACTGTGGATAGTGGACATGGAGATACTCCACACTCTCGGTGTCGATTTCGGCACCCCACGTCACCACATCGTCTCTCTGCAGGAGGAACTGGGTCAGCACACCCATGCCGCAGCCCACCTCCAATACGTCGACGGGACGCTGCTCACCTGTCGCGGCATCGGTCCGAAGGCCGCCCGACAGCGAATCACATATCTTTCGTGCAATGTTGAGATCGACCAAAAAGTGTTGTCCCAACGCTTTTTTTGCTCTTACTTCGCTCATTTGTTACATTTTGGAGCGCGAATATACGAATTTTCGACCGAAAAACGACCGTTCCGCCCCTTTTGCGCTCCGCAATTTTATTTTCTGCCGTTCCGGCGGCGGACTCTCTTGTCGTGTTGTTCGATGTTCTTGCGCTCGCGCATGACTCTGCGGCGGGTCAGTCGGAAGGTGTAGAGCAGCCCCACGAAGCCTACTCCGAGAAGGGTCACCCAAAACCACACGGCGATGCCGCCATTCATGAATTCCAAGGCGTAGATAATTCCTGCGACGGCCAACACCATCATCACCAGACGAATTGCCTGAAGCACTGAAGTCTTATTCATAACACACGATTTTAGCGGACGGTTTCACCCCGTCCGGCGATTACAAATGTCATTACGGTCCGAAGACGCTCTCCGGCCTTCGGCGACACTCCTCCGCAAAAACCTTTCCGAAAGGGGAAGATGTCCCGCCTTCTGTTCAGGGAATCTGATTGCGGTTGACGTCCTTGACCAGACGGCGCGGACGGGTATGCAGTTCATACCACAATCCGATGACGGTCGCCACCAGCACCAGCAATGCCAGCACGGTGTGGAACACCTGTCGTCCCGTGAAGTGGGGCCAGCTCTCCGCCAACTCGACGGAATTGGCACCCAGCCACACCAGCGCAATAATCACATAGGCGGCTTTAGTCACAACCAGCCATCTGTTGACCGACCGGTTTTTCCTGTTCCCGAGGTTTGTGTTCTTCTCTTTCATCATATTTGGGGGTTGGGGTTCTTTCCTTGTCAATCGGCAGGCCGCCTCGCCGCCCCGAAAGCATCAGTTGCCCTGCTCGCAGATGAACTTGATTCTCACCAGACGGATTTCGTCCTCGGTGTAGTCGGCACCCAGTTCCTCGATGGCTTCGTCGAGCGAATCGGTCTGGGCGTCCTCCTTGAAGTAGAGGTAGATGTCCTCCATCTTGTCCTCGTCCATAAATTCGTTGACGTAGTACGAGATGTCGAGCTTGGTACCCGAATTGACAATACCCTCGATTTCGGTGAGCAGGTCGTCGAATTCCATGTCGCGGTCACGCGCAATGTCCTCGAAATCCATCTTGCGGTCGATGGACTGTATGATGAAAATCTTGTTGCCCGACTTGTTGCCGACCGACTTGACCACCATGTCCTGCGGACGGATAATCTCCTTCTCCTCGACATAGGCCTTGATGAGCTTGATGAACTCGCTGCCGAACTTGCGCGCCTTGCCCACACCCACACCCGAGATGTTCTGCATCTCCTCCAGGGTGATGGGATACTGAATCGACATGTCCTCCAACGAGGGGTCCTGGAAGATGACAAACGGAGGCAGGTTGTGCTTCTTGGCCACCTTCTTTCTCAAATCCTTCAACATGGCGAACAGCTCCTCGTCGGCTGCGCCGCCGCGACCCATCGGTGCCGAGGCTTCGACCTCGGTCTCCTCCTTGTCGTAGTCGTGGTCCATGGTCACCGTCACCGGGAAGGGCATCTTGATGTAGTCCTCGCCCTTCTTGTTGATGGAAATCAGACCGTAGTTTTCGATATTCTTGTCGATAAGTCCGAGAATGAGTCCCTGACGCACCACGGCACCCCAGAAACCTGCATCGTGGTCGGCACCCACACCAAACCATTTCGACTTGTTGTGGCCGTAACTCTTCGACAGGGCGGTGTTCTTGCCCACTATAATAGAAACAAGGTAGTCGGCCTTGAACTTGTCGCCTATTTCTCTGAGCACCTCCAACGCCAGCTTCAGCGACGCCTTGGCATCGATTTTGGGTTTGGGGTTGCGGCAGTTGTCGCAGTTGCCGCAGTTCTCCTCGGTGTAGTCCTCGCCGAAGTAGTGGAGCAGCGTCTTGCGACGGCACATCGAACTCTCGGCATAGGAGACCGTCTCCTGCAGGAGCAGCTTGCCGATTTCCTGTTCGGCGATGGGCTTGCCCTGCATGAATTTTTCGAGTTTCTGAATATCCTTGTAGCTGTAGAATGCCAGACAGTAGCCCTCACCGCCGTCACGTCCCGCACGACCGGTCTCCTGATAGTAGCCCTCGAGCGACTTGGGAATGTCGTAGTGAATGACGTAACGCACGTCGGGTTTGTCGATACCCATACCGAAGGCGATGGTCGCCACAATGACATCGACACGTTCCATGAGGAAGTCGTCCTGGTTCTCGGCACGCGTGGCGGCGTCCATACCTGCGTGGTAGGCTCGGGCCTTGATGCCGTTGGCGATGAGCAGTTCGGTGAGTTCCTCCACCTTCTTGCGGCTCAGGCAGTAGATGATACCGCTCTTGCCCTCGTTCTGCTTGATGAAGAGGATAATCTCGCGGTCGATGTCGCGCTTGGGGCGCAGTTCGTAGTAGAGGTTGGGGCGGTTGAATGACGATTTAAAGACTTCGGCGTCGGACATACCGAGGTTTTTCTGAATGTCCATCTGCACCTTGGGTGTGGCCGTAGCCGTGAGGGCGATCAGCGGCGCGTTGCCGATTTCGTTGATGATGGGGCGGATACGGCGGTACTCGGGACGGAAGTCGTGACCCCATTCCGAGATGCAGTGCGCCTCGTCGATGGCATAGAACGATATCTTGATCTTGCGCAGAAAAGCCACATTGTCCTCCTTGGTCAGCGACTCGGGGGCAAAGTAGAGCAGTTTGGTCTTGCCGGCCAGCACGTCGGCCCTCACCTGAGCGACAGCCGTCTTGTTGAGCGACGAGTTCAGGAAGTGGGCAATGCCCGAATCTTCGGAGAAGGTGCGCATGGCATCGACCTGATTTTTCATCAGGGCAATCAGCGGAGATATGACTATGGCCACACCGTCCATCAGCAACGCAGGCAACTGATAACACAGTGACTTGCCGCCTCCTGTCGGCATGAGTACAAAAGTGTCGTTTCCCTTCAAGACATTGCTGATGACAGCTTCCTGGTTTCCTTTAAACGACGAAAAGCCGAAATACTCCTTCAGTTTTTCGTGCAACAAGGATGAATCGTATTGTTTCATTTCGCCCATTATGTGCTTTAAATCCTAAAATTCAATGTAAAGTTAAAAAAATTTCCAGAAAAAAACATAACTTTGTAGAAAATTATTACACTAATTCGAATGAGACTTTACACAAGCGAACTGGTAAAAAAATATAAATCGCGTACAGTGGTCAATCATGTGTCGATTGATGTCAAGCAGGGCGAAATCGTCGGTCTGCTGGGTCCCAACGGTGCCGGAAAGACCACAACCTTCTATATGATAGTGGGTCTGATCAAACCCAACGAGGGACGCATCTTCCTGGAGAACGACCAAAACGAGGTGTCGGAGCTGACCGATCTGCCGGTCTACCGCCGCGCACAGCTCGGTGTGGGCTACCTGGCGCAGGAGGCTTCGGTGTTCCGCCGTCTGACCGTCGAGGAGAATATCCGCGCGGTGCTGGAGATGACCGACTTCACAAAGGAGTACCAGAACGAGAGAGTGGAGTCTCTCATCGAGGAGTTCCGTCTTCAGAAGGTGAGACACAGTTTCGGTATCCAGCTCTCGGGTGGCGAACGCCGCCGCACCGAGATTGCGCGTGCCGTGGCCATCAATCCGGCGTTCATTCTGCTCGACGAGCCGTTCGCCGGTGTCGACCCCATCGCCGTGGAGGATATCCAGTCGATTGTGGCCACCCTCAAACACAAGAACATCGGCGTCATCATCACCGACCACAATGTCGACGAGACGCTGGCCATCACCGACCGCACCTACCTGCTCTACGAGGGCAAGATTCTCAAGACGGGTAGTGCCGAAGACCTGGCCGCCGACCCCATGGTGCGCAAGGTCTATCTGGGACAGCACTTCGAGCTGAAGAAGAGCCACCAGATTACGCAGGAGATGATCAAGACCGGCGTCAAGAGCGAATGATTCTTCCGGCAGGAAACCCCCGGGGGTTTCCTGCCGTTCAAATACCCGACGGCGGAGAGGGGCATATCTATTATATATATACCGTCCTCCGCCCACACAAAGCCTTAACCTAAGAATATGGACAAAATCGTGCCTCCGGGGAGGATTAAAGGAGTACTGACACCCCCCTGTTCAAAGAGCTACGCACAGCGCGCACTAGCCGCGGCACTGCTCTCGGAGGAAAAATCGGTACTCCGCAACATCGAGTATTGCGACGACACCTACTCGGCACTCAAGTGCATCATGAGTCTGGGCGCCTCGGTGACCCACATCGACGACAATACGCTGCAAATCACCGGAGGTCTTCGCCCCAAGGACAAATGTCTCTATACCGGGGAGTCGGGACTGGCCACACGCCTGTTCACCCCCATCGCCTCACTCCACCACACCCCCATGAAAATCGTCGGCGAGGGTACCCTGCTCCGACGCCCCATGGAGATGATGACCACACCGCTGCGCGAGCTGGGTGTGAGTGTCAGGGACAACAACAGCCGCCTGCCCATCGAGGTGTGCGGTCCCATTCGCGGCGGCGAAATCAATATCGACGGCTCGGTGTCGTCGCAGTTCATCACCGGACTGCTGCTCACCCTGCCGCTGGCACAGGAGGACACCACCCTCCATGTGTCGCATGCCGTGTCGACCCCCTATCTCGACATGACCATCGACACGGCCGAACATTTCGGCATCGAAATCTTCCACAAGGAATACTCCGAATTCTATATCCCCGGCGGCCAACGCTACAAGGGGTGCGACTTCCGCATCGAGGGCGACTGGAGTGCCTCCGCCATGCTGCTGGTGGCCGGTGCCACCGCCGGTGAAATCACCGTACGCAACATCTCGATGCTCTCCAAGCAGGCCGACGTGCTGGTCTGCCGCGCACTGGTCAGAGCCGGCGCCGAGATGATCAACGACCACAACTCGGTCAGCACCTCGCAACGCCGTCTCAAGGCCTTCCGCTTCGACGCCACCAACTGCCCCGACCTCTTCCCGGCACTGGCCGCACTGGCTGCCGCCGCCGAGGGCGAGAGTGTCATTCGAGGCACCTCGCGACTGGAGTTCAAGGAGAGCAACCGCGCCCTCACCCTCCGCGAGGAGTACGCCAAGCTGGGTATCGACATTGACCTCTCGGAGGACGATGTCATGCGTATCCGCGGCGGCGAAATCCGTCCGGCCGAGGTCGACAGCCACGGCGACCACCGCATCGCCATGTCGCTGGCCGTGGCCGCCCTGCGTTGCAGCGGCGAGGTGAAAATCAAGGACGCGGAGTGTGTGGCCAAGAGCTACCCCACCTTCTTCGACGATTTGGACAGCATACGCGCATAATCCCCCCCACAGCAGATGAACAGTTTCGGACACAACTTCCGCGTCGCGCTGTGGGGCGAATCCCACGGCAGTGCGGTGGGTGTGACCCTCGACGGCATTCCGGCCGGCATCGCCCTGGCGGCGGAGGACTTCGAGGAGGACCTCTCGCGGCGCAGAAGCGGTGCGCAAGGCACCACACCGCGCAGGGAGAGCGACCTTCCGCACATCGTGTCGGGCCTCTATCGCGGCCACACCACGGGCGCACCCCTCACCGTCATCTTCACCAACGACGACACCCGTTCGCAGGACTACACCTCACTGCAACACCACTACCGTCCCTCGCATGCCGACCGGACGGCCGCAGTGAAATATTCGGGATTCAACGATCCGCGCGGCGGCGGCCACTTCTCGGCGCGCCTGACCGTGGGACTGGTGGCGGCAGGTGTCGTCGCCAAGAAAACCCTGCCCCGCGAGCTGACCTTCACCACCCGTCTGATTGAGATGGGCGGCTGCGACGACGAGCGTCAGTTCGACGAAATCCTGCGCCGCACGGCCGCCGCCGGCGACTCGGTGGGCGGTATCATCGAGTGCCGCGTGGCACACGCCCCCACAGGCTGGGGCGAGCCGTTCTTCGACTCGGTAGAGAGCGTCATGGCCCATCTGCTGTTCTCGATTCCGGCAGTCAAGGGGGTGGAGTTCGGCAGCGGATTCCGCGGTGCGCGGCTCCGCGGCTCGCAGAACAACGACCCCATCATCGACAGCCGCGGCACCACATCGACCAACAACGCCGGAGGTATCAACGGCGGCATCACCAACGGCAACGAGCTGATTGTGCGCGTGGCCGTAAAACCCACTCCCAGCATCGGCTGCGAACAGATGACGTTCGACTCCGCCACGGGAAGCGTCTCACCGCTCAACATCAGAGGACGACACGATGTGTGTGTGGCCCTCAGAGGTCAGGTGGTGGTGGAGGCTGCCGTGGCCGTCGCGCTGGCTAATTTCAACCAACAATGACCCGTCGCGAGACATTAGACCATATCACCGATTCACTGTCGGCCCTCTACGACCGACGCGAGGCACACAGCATCGCACAATACCTCATCGAAGAACTCACGGGCATCACCCCCTCGCAACTGATGTGCGACCCCGATGCCCCGATGCCGCAGGACGGCCTCGACACCGCCGTGAGGAGTCTGCAGGCCGGAGTTCCCGTGCAGTATGTCACACAGGCGGCCTACTTCCTCGATTACAGATTCACGGTGCGCCCCGGCGTGCTGATACCGCGTCCCGAAACCGAAGAGCTGGCCGCATGGATTATCCGCAGCGAACGCCACGCCGCCCGTCTGCTCGACATCGGCACCGGCAGCGGCTGTCTGGCCGTGAGCATCGCCCTCGGGCTGCCCCACACACAGGTCTTTGCGGCCGACATCTCCTCGGAGGCACTGGCCATCGCCTCCGAGAACGCCCGACGGCTCGAAGCCGCAGTGACCTTCCGCGAGGCCGATGCACTGCACAACATCGAGGAGATTTTCCCCGAGACCTTCGACGTCATCGTCTCCAATCCGCCCTATGTCCCCGAACACGACCGGCGCGAGATGCACACCAATGTCCTCGACCACGAGCCGCATCTGGCACTCTTTGTCCCCGACGACGACATTCTCCTCTTCTACCGCGAGATTGCACGCCGCGGACGAAAGATGCTCTCCACGGGCGGACGACTCTATTTCGAGATTTACCACCGCGCGGCCGACCTCATGACGGCAATGCTCGCCGATGAGGGCTACACCGACATCGAACTGCGCGACGACATGAGCGGAAAACCAAGAATGATATGCTGCCGAAAGAAGTAGAACACTCATACGAGCCTTTCGAAAGGAAGAAGCGCGAGCGGCGCGACAAGACCCCTCAACAGGCTCTTGCCGCACTCATGCGGCTGTGTGCGCGTGCCGAGAAGGCCGAGAGCGACGCCCTGCGTCTCATGCGCGGCTGGGGGGTCGCCCCCGATGCCGCCCGACAGGTACTCGAGCAGCTCAAACGCGAGCGGTTCATCGACAACAGCCGCTATGCCGAGACCTTCGTGCGCGAGAAGATGCGGCTGAGCGGCTGGGGCGAGTATAAAATCCGCACCGCCCTCCAACGCAAACTCATCGACCGCACACTCATCGACGCGGCACTGGCCGCCACCGACCGCAGCGGCATGGGCGAACGGCTCGGGGCCAAACTCCGCGCCAAGCTGCGCACCGTGAAATACAAGACCCCCTACGACCTGAAGAGCAAGCTCCTGCGCTATGCCCTCTCGCTGGGGTACGAATACGAGACGGCCACCGACACCGTCGACCAAATCATGAACGAATGCAACAAAGCCACAGAATCATGCGAAGAATTTTAATCCTTGCGCTGGCGGTCGCGGGACTCCACACCGCCCCCCTTCAGGCGCAGAAAATAGACCCCGAACAATTCATCTATCCTCTGGTGGGGGTCGACGGCTCATGCACGGCCAACTTCGGCGAGATGCGTCCCGGTCACTTCCACGCCGGCGTCGATATCCGCACCGAAGGGGTCGAGGGCAAGAAACTCGTGGCCGCCGCCGACGGCTACATCTCACGAATCTATCTGGCGGCCGGCGGCTACGGACGCGCCGTCTACATCACCCACCCCAACGGCACGGTGACTGTCTACGGCCACCTGCAACGCTTCCGCAACGACATCGAGCGGCATGTCATCGACGAGCGTTACGCCCGCCAGTCGAACCGTCTCGACCTCTACTTCACCCCCGACCGCTGGCCCGTCAAGCAGGGCGACCTGATCGGCTACTCGGGCAACAGCGGCGGCTCGATGGGTCCTCATCTCCACTTCGAAATCCGCAACGCCTCGACCCAGCGACTCTACAACCCTGTGAAGACCGGTGTCATCACCCCGGCCGACACCCTCTCGCCGCGCATCATGAAGCTCCACTATCTGGAGGTCGACTCCGTGGAGACCTCGGGCGTGTGTGTGCAAAGCCCCCTGAGGAGCTATCCGGCCGTGAGGGAGCGCGGCGGCAAGTACCGCCTGACGCGCGAGACCCCCATCACGGTGGGTCGCAAGGGCTACTTCGTGTGTGAGGTGACCGACCGCCGCAACAACTCCCACAACCGTTTCGGAGTGTGGAGGGTGACAGCCTACATCGACGGCAAGGCCTATTTCGAGTACCGCATGGACGGCTTTACGTTCAACCACTCGCGCTACTGCGACGCGGTGAGCTACTACCCCCTTCAGATGAAGGTACGCACCGAGGCCATACGTCTGGCACGTCTGAACAACACGCCCAACTACTTCTACCCCACCCTCATCGAGCGCGGTCTGGTACGCACCTCCCCGGGTGAGGTGCGCCGTGTGAGAATCGAGGCCGAAGACGACAGCGGCAACATCTCGGAGCTGGAGTTCGACATCGTGGGCGGCGAGGAGAGCTTCAAGGCCGAAGACGACCCCCGACAGCGTCTGCTCTACGCCTTCAACAACAACCACCTCTCCATCGGCACCTCGGCCCACGCGATGATACCTTCGGGTGCGCTCCACGAGAACATCTACACACAAGTGTCACAACGCCCCTACACCACCCCCGGAGGCAGCCTGCGCATACTCTCCGACCTCTACCGCATACTGCCGCCCTACACCCCGCTCAAACACCCCATGACGGTGGCCATCAGGGCCGACATTCCCGAGGCATTGAGGAAACACGCCGTCATGGCGATCAAGACCCCACGCGGACTCTCCTATGCCGGCGGCCGCTACTACAAGGGCGAGGTCATCGTCAAATCGTCGTCGTGGGGCGAGTACATCGTGGTGGCCGACACCGAAGCCCCCACCGTCAAGGCCAATTTCAAACCCGGCGAGAATCTCCAGCGACGCAGCTCGGTGACCTTCTCCGTGAGGGACAACTTCTCGGGTACGGCCGACTACGAGGTGAGCATCGACGGCAAATGGGTGCCTGCCGACCGGTTCCCGATGAAGGGGACCATCGTCTGCAAGTTCGACCGTCCGGCCGACCGCCGCACCCACACCATCACCGTGAAGGTGACCGACGGCGCAGGCAACACCCGCACCTTCACCTCCAAGTATGTGAGATAGGCGCGTCCGCCCCGAAAACAAAAAAACGGACTTTTCCACCCGAGCGGCGGAGAAGTCCGTTTTTTCATTGTCACGCCCCACATTCCGACCGGTGGCACACGAGGGGCAGAGACAAAAAAATGACCGACTCGCAAAAGTCGGTCATTACCAGCGTGATTCCGGAGCGGTTCGAACGCTCGACCCACAGCTTAGAAGGCTGTTGCTCTA